>NZ_CP041235.1:1200000-1800000 GCF_014905115.1 Sulfurimonas sediminis | reverse complement strand
ACTGGATACATCGGTATGCCTATTTTGAGTATCATGGTTTTGATATTACAAAGGGTGTTTTTTTTAGAACAAAGTTAGATAGAATAGACACTTTGCCGGAAAATGTCAAATATCACATATTAAATATAATCGGTTTTGGAGTAAAAGATGATTCTCTTCCCTTGCGAATATATCCAGAAACAAGATATGATCTAAAAATAAATATTAATAATAATGGATGGAAAAATATTTCATTAGATGGCAAACATAATTTTAAGCTTGAAAAAAATGTAAAAAAAACAAAAAAGCTTCTCGCAAAAATTAAAGAGCAGTTGCTTAATCATAATCCATTGTCTTCAATAACTCAAGATTTTGAAGTAAGTACAGGTATAATAATTATGTATGCCCTTGCAATACATCCAAAACTATTTAATAATTCTATAAAAAAAATATTAAGAAATCAAATGCTTAACAACGAGGAGATATCGCTTAGTAAGGCATTACAGTTTCATATTGCTCAAGATACAAATTTATTGCATAAGGTAAAGAAGTACCATCTTGAAGCTTATGCGGAATTAAGAAAAATTGTATTCAAATACCAAGAAACTCAAGTGAAACATTTTGATGTATTTAATAAAATAGTTATTTCAAAGGTTTCTAAAAAGTATATCATAGGCTACATAAAGCAAAATATATGGAGAACTTTCACGATAAGCTTAGGTATTGTTAGTGATGATGCAATTGCAAGAGAGATTAAAGAATTCGCGATATATAGTGTATCTAAAGGTACATCGGTAAAAGGAGAAATTTTATCATTTTTTAAATATGTTAAGACTAGAAAAAAAAGTTTCAATCTAAAAGCCTCAGATATCGAATATGACGATATAGTTACTTGGTTTGATAAGAGATCAAAAGATAAAAAATTAAAAGGTGTAAAGAATGATATAAGCTCATTTTATAAATATCTAATAAATAGAGCGATACTTAACGGTTCTGCAAATATAGAGAAGTTAAAAGTTATACAGAAAACCCTTTCATCGGAAATTGTTATAATAGATAATGAAGAAGAATCTACCTTGCCCCTACCAGAGGAAGTGTATTTACAAATAAGATATCATATAGATGAAGTTTCAGTTGATGTTAAAAATGCTTTTTTGGTTATATCATCTACAGGATGCAGACCATCCGAGTTAGCTTCAATAAATCAAAATTCTTTAATATTTGATAAAAAATTAAATTGCCATATTTTAATTTTGAGCATAGAGAAACAAGCTAAAGCTTATGCTAAAAAGGGGAAAAAGGCGATAAGAAAAATACCTTTATATGATAATGATGTTATAAAAGCGATAGAAAATCAAATTCTAATTAGTGAGAATATTAGAAAGGAATCTAAAATTGACTCTATATTTGTCCGTAAAAGTCTCAACTATGCACATCAAGTCAAATATCATATTGTTTCATCTAAGGAGCTAATTAGAGAGATAAGTGCTCTAATAGAAAAATATGATATACGCGCTGATATTGATAGTAATCTATGGCACTACACTCCATATCAGATGAGAGCGATGATAGCTACAACTATGGTTGAAGACGGACATAGTCCAGAAGAAATTAAATCATTTTTTGGCTGGCTTACATTAAACACAAGTGAAAAAGCATATGCATATGTAAGAACTAAAAAAGCTGAAGAGCTTAATACCGATTTTTTTAGGGATCATTTTAAAGTTCAGTTTGATAATAATTTACTAAGTGGATATTCAAAAAAAGACAAAGAACAGATGTTTGTAGAACTTTATATTCATAAGCGTCAAATGGAGTACGGTGAATGTGTTAGGCATCCAATAATGGGGGAATGTGGAAAGCTCCAAACTGCAGACAGTTGTGCAAATTGCGCTAGACTTATTACGGATAGTAAATATCTTAGCTCATGGCAAAGGTTACGTAACAATCAAAAGTCTATTTTAAATGCCTTCATAGAGAAAGTAGAAAGCGAAGGATGCCCTAAGAATGAATATGAAACATGGAGTGAATATATTATTCAAAAAAACCGTTTAGACGCATATGACAATTTAGTTAACCGTTTGATAGCAAGTTTAAAGGGGAGTGCATGTCAGCATTAGAGCAATCAAAATTCTCCCTAAAAGTTACTTTTCAAGGACTGCTGGAACAACAGCCTAATGAAAAAAAAGCAGAGGATATGTTGATAAAAAAACTATCAAAATATTCATCTTCGCCATTCTCTGATAACTCATGGGTACTTAACAGAGGAACTAATAAATCTCATAGTGATCGAGTGAGATTTCATATGTTTAAAAAGATGGGAGATAAAGCTGTTAGACTCATAAAATTGTTTGCTATTGTTTTATTTGAAAGAGATAGCTCATATGTTTATATACGATATTTGCATAGATATATTAAATTTCTATCTGAAGAAAACATAAGCCTTTTGCAAGTCAATAAGAAAATATTCTCATATTACAGCTATTGGCTTGATTCTCAAAAAAAAGAAGATGGAGAAGGCTATGCATCTGTATATAAAAATAAGTTATTAGATAGTGCTTTAACATTTCATACTTATATGAATATGCATTCTTCTTTAGTCTATATACAAGGGATTGAGTCTATAGAAAATCACTATAGCAAAAATAATAATAGTGATAAGTATAAAGTTATTGATGAAAACATTTTAGAAAAACTTGATACACATTTTATGACCGATGAATCACCCCTTCACATAAGAGTGGCTTACTGGATTATGAGAATGTATGCTACAAGACCGACTGATACGTTAAACTATCCATTAGACTGTGTAAAAAAACTATCAAAAGATATGGGAACAATTAAGCATGCTATTGTCAAGAATTCTAAGAGTGCAAGAGGAATTGATTATAAAATAGAGTATTTGAACCTTAAAGAGCCTATGCAAAAAATGTTGTATAAATTAATTAAAAAACAGCAGGAGGTAAGCCAAGAATTACAAGAAGATAGTGATAAGAAAGATTTTTTATTCACATATAGGCATACGCAAAATAAAAAGATACAATATTTTTCAAATCAAAGATTGTCAAAGTATTTTAGAAAGCTACAAAAAGAATTGAAGATACCAGAAAAAGCCCGTGCCATACCAAGAGATTTAAAAAAGACAGGGATTACAATGCGACTAGAAGCTGGATGGAGCACACCACAACTAAAGAATTTTGCAAATCATCGCACATATGAATCATTAGATTCATATACTGCACCATCAGAGAGCTTTATGATAGAAGAGCAGCGTAAGATACTATTAGAAAATAAAGATATTACCTCACGATATATGTTCAAAGGTAGAATAGTGAATGGTATGGATGATGCGTTTGAGAAAAAATTACTTGAAAATCCAAAGGCACATAAGATATCAGATCTTGGATACTGTCCAAATACAGCAGGTTGCGGTAATCATTATGAATGCTTAGATTGTGATGACCTTGTGCCAGACAAAGAACTTGAAGAATATTATCTTGAGCAAGTAGATAGGTATTTAAAAATAACAGAAAAACAATATGAGCTAGGTGATAATACAAATGCTAAAGATTCTCATCATAGAGCGACCCTGTTTGCTGTATTATATAATAAATTACATAGCAATGGGAGTATTGAATAATGGCAAAAGTAGGCAATCCAAAACTTTCCGAAATCGCTAAAAGTCGTAAAGAGCGTACAGAGTATCTTATTAGAGAAGCTGTTAGACAGCTGGAAAATACTTTTGAAATGAAAAGCATTAAGGCTGTTGCTGCAAAGACCAAAGAGATAGATGAGACAGGCAAAGGAATAAGCGAGGCTACTTTTAGAAATAAAGAACTTGTACATATTCAATCTTTAATGATTGAGCTTAGAATTGGAAAATATGAAGCTATAGCAGTATCATCATCGGTGCAAGAGCGTTCAATGGCAGATGAGTTGTTAAATATAAAAAAAGAGTTAAAGAAAAAAGAGCTAGAAATGAAAAAAATAAAAGAGAGAAATAAAAAATTAAAAGATAAAGTAAATGAATTAACTTTTAGTAATGAAGAACTGAGAACTGCACTTTACGAGATGGAATTTAAACAAAAAATGAAGCTAAATTTTACACCTAAAAATAATAATATTTAGGTGTAAAATAAACTAAAATAATTGAACTGTTTAATAGTTCAATTCAAAGCCGGTAGGTAAAGGTGCAAAGGAACTATTATTTCCCTGCGGCCACTCTGTCTTTAAGACCTTTACCAGCTTTAAACTTAGGAACCATTTTATCTTGAGTCGTATAAGTTTTGTCTGTACCTGGAACTTTGCCGGTTTTACCTTTTTGAAGTACTGCTGCAAAACTACCAAAACCAACGAGAGAAACATCTTCCCCTTTTACTAAGGCTTCGATTACTGCTTCAGTGAAAGCTTTAATTGCATTTTCAGCTTCCACTTTAGTTTTGTAGTTTCCGTGTTCTTGTACTAACTCAACGAATTGTGCTTTATTCATAAATTTACCCTTGGATTAAGATTTGCCCTGAAATAATTCAGCTACAGATACTTTATAGTTTATTTGCTTAAATTTTTCTTCTTTTTGGTGAATTTAAGAAGAAAATCTGAAATTTTTGTTTCTTTTAGTCCATATTTAGCCTGTTTTAAGAGCTTTTTGAAATTTAGAGTCGTTTCATGCGTCATAATTAAAGCTGATAAATCTTTAATTTTTTTGTATTTATTTGTTGATGTATGTATTGATAAAAACACATCTTCAAGACCATCTCTTTCATTTTTAGTCAGTATCCCCATTCCGCTACTCCTCTAATCTGTTGATTTTTCTTACAGCCCTGATAATTTCATCATCATCTAATTTACCTAACATTTTTATAACCGTTGCTGCAGCCTGCGGTTTGGCACGTCCCAGTTTCCAGTCCTGATATGTACGCATAGAAATCCCCAGACTTTTAGCCATATCTTTAAGGGAAATCTTTTTCCCATTGTATTGAGACTCTATTGAGTTATGTAGGATGTTAAATAAATCATTTATTTGCATAAAAAATATTATACGGAATAAATACTTAAATATACATTTTTTATAATATAAATTGATAATTATCGTATGGTAAATATTGAATAATGTGTATTATATGCTGTATATATATTGTAAAAATATGTTTAATGTATTTTATATACGGTTTTCCGTATAAAAAGAGTATAGAGTTTTGAGGAATAGACAAAGAAAATTAAAAAATACTATTTTTCTTCGATAACTATGGATTTTGCGACAGGATGAAGGGTGATGATGTTTTCTTGTATTTCAAGATAAAAAGGAGGATAGGATTTTGCCTCTGTTTTGTAGGCTATTTCATGCGCATTGTCAATGGTAAAGATAATGTTGTTTAAACCTTTGAAAGGTTCTTGGACAGTAATTTTTGCATTTTTGTAGGAGTTGTGTATTGCCTCTTTTTCTTTTTTAAGGCGTGTAATCTCTTTTTCCAACTCTTCAACTTTACCTAAGCTGTGTCTTTTTGCTCCTTCTAATTTATATCTGAGCTCCTTGATATCTTTGTCTATAAACTGCAGTTTGCTTTGCACTACCGGGACATCACGGTAGTTTATTTTAAAGAGGTTGTCTTCCCCGGATACAAGCCGGACAGTAATAGAATTAGAAGCGTAAACTTTTAAATTGTTTTTCACATGCTTGATGGTAACATCCTGGGCATAAACAGCACCCCCTATGGAAGAGTCAATTTCTACAGCGGTTGCGTGTACCACACCACCTTCAAGCAGAGAAATTTTCCCCTCATGGCATCGTAATGTACCTTTATGCCTGTTAATGGTTGCATATTTCGCATACTGGAGTGAGTCTTGGTGGGTAGCTCCCTCAATTTCAAGGGTTATCGCTTCAAGACGGCTTTTTGCTCCCACAAAACCGTTTACATGTATTCTCTCTGAAACAAGCGTCACCCCTTCTTTGATGGTATCCCTTGCCGTATCATGCTGCGTCACCACTATTTCAATATTATTGTCTTCGAGATCTTCTACAAGATCTTTGTGCTTTGTGATTTCACTGACTTTTATGCGATTGTCAACAAGAAGTTCTTTGCCGTCATAATGGACATATCCGCGTATCTTGCTTATGTATTTTTTTGATGTTGCATTTTCCTGTATTGCAATAGATTTTTCATCAACATCTGCCTGCAGGTCATCCATGTTGTTGGCAAAATTTGCGTCTAGATATTCACCAAAAGCATTGAGCCCGTTTTGTCCGTATACAGGCTTTTTATACTCCACAAGAAGTTCGTTTTCCTCGACTTCGATAACTTCGCCTGTATGTTCTTTTTCTTTAAACCAAAAAATAAGTTTACCAGGACGTGTGAGGACAGGCTCTATTCCCTCAAACAGAGGAATTTTGACACGTTTGACAAATTTGCCGGCATATATGTATTTCACTAAAATTTTCAGAGCTTTAGGTAAATCCCACGAAAAATAAAATAAATCTTAATCAATAGATTCAAAAGAACTGGAAGAAATATTGCTTAGACTCCTAAAACAAGGAGTTTACCATCAAATTAACACGCACAAAAGCCTTACTTGAATCGCTAAAAAGTATCCCAGACTATAGAGTAGATACAGGGAAGATAGAATATCCATTGCACGAAGTTCTTTTCATGACACTTTTTGCACTTATCAAAGGAAATACAACTTTTAAGGATATATTTTCATGGATGATATATAACAAAGACAATGCAATACTCAAAGAGATTTTTGATAAAGAAGAGATAACGATTCCTTCCAAATCAACATATCATCGTTTATTGATAAACACAGATAATAATGCTTTGGAAAAAGTATTTAGAGAGTTCTTTTTTCCATTCATTGCACAAGAAAATATTGCTATTGACGGGAAGTGGCTGAGAGGTAGCGACGTGAATGGTCAATACACACAGGAAAGACATAAAGCAATACTAAATATCTTGGATAAAGATATAAAAATAGTGTTTGCTCACAAGTTTTTAGATAAAAATAAGAGTAGCGAAATTACTGCACTCAAAGAGGTTTTAAACGATAATATTTTTAGCAATGAAGGACAGATATTTTCCTTTGATGCACTGCTTACTCAATCAGAGATTCTCAACACTATTGATGAGCAAGGTAACAGATATATAGCAAAACTCAAAGATAACCAGAAACACCTCAAAGAGAAAGCTATAAAGACCATAGAAGAGTTTAATCAGCCTACAGATAGAGTTGATGATGAAGATAGCTATTTAACTGAAAACAACAAAAGAGTCTCTCGAAAAGTAGAAGTTTTTCAAAATAAAAGTGCTGATTTAGTTATGTATCATGAGAACTTTCAAAATATTCAATCACTCATTAAAGTGACGAAAACATTAACAAATGCACAGACTGGTGAAGTTACAATTTCAACTCAATATTTAATGGCTAACTTTAAAACAACTGCAAAAGAGTTTCTTCAAAAGATACTGCAACATTGGAGAGTGGAAACATATCACTATCACTTAGATATGCTTACTGAAGAAGATGACCATATAGCATATAAAGAGCCTTTCTCTATAGCTATTCTTAGAAGTTTTACTGTTAATCTTTATCAGTTGTTTTTAAATGAGAACAAAGATAAAAAGGTACTCCTAACCGGTAAAACTACAATGGCAGATATTAAAAGAAATGCTCTTTATCGTGATGATTTTAGTGTTCAATTGATTGAATCAAACTATATTGATTAAGATTTGTTTTATTTTTCGTGGGATTTACCTATCAGAGCCACCCCAATCCTAAAAAAACAGGAATTTAAAAGAAGAACAATAATTGCTTAAACTCTAAAAAACTAAAGTGATTACATATGGCAACAAAAACAAGAGAAAAATTAGCGAAAAAGCGTTCTATAAGAGGGTATGCAGATCAAGCCCAATCAAATCAACTTTTAAAATTGTTTTCAGAGGTGACAGACTATCGGAAACCTCAAGGTAAAAGACACCGACTAGAACATATTTTATATCTTTCAGTATTGGCTGGATTGATGGGAGCAACTGACTATAAGCAAATATCTATTTGGATAGAGAAGCATATTCAAAAAGAACAAGTTAAAAGATTATTAGGTGTAGAGTTTATATTAACACCAAAGAAAAGTTTGGTTTCTGATGTGTTAGCGAAAGTTGATAGCCAAGAAGTTGAAGTTGTTTTTAGGAAATGGATAAGAACCTATGTCGATACAACAGGGAAGCACCTGAGCGTAGATGGCAAGGTTATGAATGGCAGCAAATACAAAGATAAGAGATCAATAGAAGTAGTTGGTGCTGTTTTATCTGAGATAGGGGTAATAATTGCTCATCAACAAATAGCAGAGAAGTCGAATGAAATACCTGCCCTTCAGGCTATGATAGGGGAATTGGGAGATGAATTTATCTTTACTTTTGATGCAATGAATACCCAAAAAAACTCTTGATGCTATCGAAAATAGTGGTTCAAAATATATTGCCAAGGTAAAAGATAATCAAAAAACCTTACTTGATAAAATAGATGAAATTTCAAGAGATATAAAACCGACAAATATTTACAAGGCTAAACCTGTCCAACAATCTAATGAATGGATTAATAGGAAGGTGTTTGTATATCAACCAACTACTTTTTATCATAATGGCATAACTCATATTCGCTCAATAATAAAAGTTATAAAAAAAGTAGAGTCAACAAATCATAAAACTGGCGAGATTACTAATAGCACTAGAATTCAATTCTGTATTGCAAATTTTCATGAAAGTGCAGAATTCTTTCACAATAAAATTTTACACCATTGGAAAGTGGAAACCATGCATCAATACAAAGATAATTCACTTTTAGAAGATGCTCATAATTGTCATTTAAATCCATTTTTAATGACTATTCTTAGAAGTATGATTTTGAATATTTTACACCTTAATGGTGCAAAATCTATACAAGAACAACTCATCAACAATAGATGGGATTTGGATGACTCTATCGCTCAAATATTAAAATTGAGTTTTTAGAGGATTGTGGTGTATCAGAGCTTTTTTCATCTCTTCATCAAAGATGTTCACAAGTATTTTATGATACGCTTTGATTTTGTTGCATTCTCTAAAGAGTATTTTTAACAACTCAACAGGCTGGTGTGATTTATAGGGAATTTTTGAATCCGGCGACAGTATCAAAAAAGGATGTGTGAAAAATTTTGAAAAATCTATAGTATATTCAAGTTCAAGATCTTTTTTTTCTTTTTTCATAAGGGTAATGGTATAGAGTTGATGAAATTCCACATGCTCATTGAGTATTTTTTCTTTATCTTTGTATTTTTCCTGTATCTCTTTGCTGTAGAGTTCAAAAGAAGCGTTTGTATTGCTTTTTATATATGTTTGTGTTTTGTTTATAACAAAGTCACACTCTGAGGGAAGAATAAAATTCTCCTGTGCAAAGGTTTGTAATGCTTCTTTGATATGACGGGTTTTTATGATTTTGTGTTCTGTTTTTTTTGGCATTCATTAATACTCTAGCAAATCACTGTAATCATACTTCGCAAAATCGAGGTACAGTTTACCGTTTTGCTTAATGACTCTGATATCACTGTCATATACGGCTAAAAATCTTTTTTTGATGATTTTTCTCTGGTAGGGTTCCAGATCAAGTGTTTTCAAATAGGTTTTCAGCTCAACAATTTGGTTTTCTTTTTCCACCTCTATGGCTTTTTGTGTTTGGGGCAAAGGTTCGACATCATGGACCGTGTTGCTGTTTTGGGCAAGAAGTTTTGTGTTGAGCAGTTCTAAAACCTGCTTTAACTGCTCGTCTTTGGTGGCATAAACTTTTTCTATTTTACTCATCTCATCACGGAGCATCTGCTCTTTGTCATTGATGAGTTTGTCTATTTTTTCTTCGAGTTGGACAATTTTTGCTTTGAGCTGCAGGTTCTCTTTTTGGTACAATGATAAAACCATGGCAACAGTTGTGCGTGGTTTTGCAGGCGAAGTGTTTTGTTGCGGTTGTGGTGAGGCTTCATCAGGAACAATTATGTAAACAGTGTCATCTTCAACGATATAATTTAACTTTTTGCTGCGGAGTTTTGAACTGATCATCTCTTTTGACATTTTAAATTTTTTTGAATATTCATCGAGTGTAAGTTTCATATACTGTCCTTTCTTAAACACCGGGTGTTAAAATTTATAAATTGGAGGAATAATTATACCTGATTTTCTCAGCCATACACGGTATCCTTTTTTTTCATTGCCATGCTTGTCCTTAAAAGCAAAGAGGGTGGACTTTTTAAATTCCCTTTCCTGCAGGAGTTGGTTGTACTCTTTGTGCACAGTAATGAAACGTTTAAAATTGTAATATGCTTCATCAGAGATCATTACTGTTGAAATACTGAAGTCTTTGATTTCCAGGTATCGGGCACAGTCATTAAGTCCGGTGCCTATAAAATTCTGATGCCCCAAAATGTCTGTAAATTTATTGATTTTGCCTGTATGCACTGCTATACGCAAGCCATGGAAATAGGAAAATTTCTTTGAAAGCTGCTCCGAAAAATGATGAAAGCTCAGCCCTAAAATTGTTCCGTAGCCTCTGAACTTTGGTGTGAGTATGCAGTAAAACCCGTCTCCTGTCGGGATATAACCCAAAACAAGTTCTTCTACAGGAAGTTTTGCACTTTCAAGCAGACGTTGTATGATTTTTTTGTAACTGCGTGTCAAAAAATTGATGATTTCATACTGCTGCTGTATAGTAAGCATTGAAAAATTAATGATATCTATCAAAACAATGTCAGTATTGATTTCTGCTTCATTACTCATTTTCAGTATCCTTTAGAGCTACGATTTTAGCATAAAGTTCTTTTAAATGAACTATATATTATAATTGCAAAATTAAATTTTTTAGGGAATTATTATGAGTAATGGTGTATTGGATATTGTTAAACCCGGGGTCCTTTTTGGTGATGATGTTTTAAAAGTCTATGAATATGCAAAAGAAAATGGTTTTGCCATACCTGCTGTCAATGTTGTAAATACTGACTCTGTCAACGGTGTATTGGAAGCTGCTGCTAAAGCCAACTCTCCTGTGATTATACAGTTCAGTAACGGGGGCGCTTCCTACTATGCAGGCAAAGGTTTAAGCAATGATGGTGAAAAAGCTGCAATTATTGGTGCGGTGGCCGGTGCAATTCATACCCATATGATGGCGGAGGCTTACGGTGTTGCCGTGATTTTACATACTGACCATGCTTCAAAAAAACTGCTTCCGTGGATTAACGCTCTGCTTGAAGCAGGGGAGAGTTATTACAAAACACAGGGAAAACCGCTGTTTTCTTCCCATATGCTTGATCTCTCAGAAGAGTCTTTAAATGAAAACATCGGTACATGTAAAGCCTATTTTGAAAGAATGAACAAAATCGGTATGAGCATTGAAATAGAGCTTGGGTGTACAGGCGGAGAAGAAGACGGTGTAGACAACACAAACATTGACAATGCACTTTTATATACTCAACCTGAAGAGGTGGCTCTTGCCTATAAAGAGTTGAGTGAAATTTCTCCAAACTTTACCATAGCCGCTTCATTTGGAAATGTACACGGTGTGTATAAGCCTGGAAATGTACAGTTGACGCCTAAAATACTAGACAATTCACAAAAATATATTCAAGAGAAACTGCATACAAAAGAAAAACCTGTCAACTTTGTGTTTCACGGCGGTTCGGGATCTTTGCCTTCAGAAATCAGTGAAGCAATCAGCTATGGTGTCATAAAAATGAATATCGATACAGATACACAGTGGGCAACATGGAACGGTGTGCGTCAGTATATTGAAAAGTATCATGATTATCTCCAGAGTCAAATCGGAAATCCGGAAGGTGAAGACAAACCAAACAAAAAATACTACGATCCGAGAAAATGGCTGCGCGCCGGGCAGGAAGGTCTGGTCGAGCGAGTTATTCAAGCCTATAAAGACTTGAATGCAATGGATAGAAACTAAGAGTGTAGTTTCTTGTGAATATCCTTGATACTTTTTGTATCAGGATTTTTTGCATAGTGTATATGCAACAGCTGTCTCAGTTTGTTCTCGTTAAATCTCCAAAAATGCTCTTTGTCAAAATCTTCGTGCTGTGTGACCATTTCATGCAACTCTTTTTCTGTGAGTTCTCCGTGACTGCCTTTTATGATTTTTAAAATCAAATCCATTAACTCTGTCTGTGCCTGAGGGGTTGTATCATCATCTTTGAGTTGTTTTGTCGGCATAAATTTATACATTTTCCATGCACTCAGACCAAGACCGACTAAAAAAGCAATCATCATCCAAGAAGAGAGTGAAAGTTCCATCAATATCCTTTTTTTGCTCAATTATAGGCTTATTTTGATAAAATTCCAGTTATGAATGATAAAGTATTTACAAAACCGATAAAAAAACAGTTTGAATTTGATGAAGAAGTGGCAGCAGTCTTTGATGATATGCTTGAGCGCAGTGTTCCCTTTTACAAAGAGGCTCAAAAAATTACTGAGTTTTTTGCACTGAAAAATTTGAATGAAAACGGCAGAATCTATGATCTTGGCTGTTCAACCGCATCCACACTGCTGAGTATTCACAGAAAACTCTCAAACAAGGCAGAACTTATCGGTCTTGACAATTCTGAAGCAATGCTCACGCGTGCAAGAAAAAAATGTGAAGCGTATGGTGCCGACATAGAAGTTTGCAATGCAGATATACTGAGTTATGATTACAAAGAGGCAGATGTTTTTATCAGTAACTATACTCTGCAGTTTATTCGTCCTCTTGTTCGTGAGGAGCTGGTCAAAAAAATAGCCGTTTCACTCAAAAAAGAGGGTGTATTTATATTTAGCGAAAAAGTTATTTCGCATCATCCGAAGCTTAATAAAGAGTTGATTGAATGCTATTATGATTTTAAAAAAGAGCAGGGCTATTCCGAGTATGAAATTATGCAAAAACGCGAAGCTTTGGAAAATGTACTGGTGCCTTACAGTGAAGAAGAAAATATAAAAATGGCATTAAATGCAGGTTTTTCTCACTGCGAAGTGTTGTTGCGATGGGCAAACTTCGCCACCTTTATAGCTGTTAAAGAGTAAGCACTACCAGACGTTTTTTTCTACCGGCGGCTTCTCTTTGACAAAAAGGCTTTTTACTTTTTTTGTAGCTTTTTGCAGCTCTTTGTCCATTGTTTCGTAAGTGATGATGTCATCATCTCCGCACTCTTTGTGGTAATAGCCCTGAAAATCGTAGTACTCTTTACAGTCACTGTAATATTTTGCGGAAATTCCGTGTTTGTTTACACAGCCGTTAAAAAGCAGAGTAAAGAGTATCAGTAAATATATTTTTATCATATTGATTTCCAAGCATTTTGCATACCTAAACTTTAAAACTCTCTTTTGTTTTACAAAATTCTGTTAAAAAGCACTTTTCACACTTTGGATTTTTGGCAGTGCAGATATATCTTCCAAACAGAACCATTGCCTGATGGAGTACATGTAAGTCGGTTTTAAATTTTTTTACCAAAGTGGCTTCTGTTGCCTTGGCCGTTTTGTCATCACTCAGTCCCAGTCTGTGTGCGACACGAAAAACATGGGTGTCTACTGCCATAAGATTCGCACCGGTGTATTCTATCATGACAACATTAGCCGTTTTTTGCCCCACACCCGCCAGCGTCTGCAACTCTTTTTCATTCATCGGGATTTCACCGTCATACACTTCTACTACACGTTTTGCCATGGCTATGAGGTTTTTTGCTTTGTTGTTAAAGAAAGAACAGGTGTTAATAAGCTTTTTCACCTCTTCTATATCAGCATCTGCCAAATCTTGAGGTGTGGGATATTTTTCAAACAGGGCAGGAGTAATAAGGTTGACTCGTTTGTCGGTACATTGTGCTGAGAGTGCTACGGCAATGACCAGTTCATAGGCATTTTTATAATGCAGTTCTGTGACCGCATCACTGTAGCGCTCCACAAAACGTTTTTGGATCTCTTGGATCTCTTTTTTTGTTGCTTTTTTCATAAATGTATTTTAGCAACTTATATGTTATAATCAAAGCAATAACTTTTTAAAAGGGGTAAAATATGGGCATATTTTCACTGTTTTCAAAACAAAAAAACACGCATGTGTATGATACAGGCAAAAAAAAGGAGACTCTTTTTTCACAATTGGACAAAGATTTTTTTATTGAAGCGGCAGACAGCAGTGATACTATGATGCTCTATTTTTTACAAGGCGAAGGGTGGATAGGTGCGAATAAAACTTTTTTCACTACAATGAATTATTTTGATATAAAAGATTTTAAAAGAGCCAATGAAAGTATTCGTGATATGTTTTTGAGTGAGAGTGAAGAGATCTTTACCGAGTCTGACAAAAGTTGGCTGGATTATATTAAAAAGTACAAAAGCGATGGTTACAGGGTAAATATGACCGATGCAAAGGGACAACTTCTCAGTATTGAAGCAAAGTGTCACAAGTATTCAAAAAACATGAAGCTGTATATATTAGAATTAAAAGATGTGACAGAGTTGGAAAAAGCACGTTTGCAGGTGAAAGAGGTTGAAAAGCTAAAAACAAAATTTTTGGCCAATATAGGACATGAATTTAGAACTCCGATGAATGGAATTCTCGGGTTTATAGAGCTGCTCAAAGAGACCAGTCTCAACGAACATCAGAATGAATACCTTGATATGATTGACTATTCTTCTAAAAACCTGATGAATAATATTGAAAGTCTCTTGGATTTGGCGCAGTTACAAAGCGGACGTCTTACAGTGGAGTCAGAACCTTTCAATCTTCTTGTTGCAATGGAGAAACTCATATATACATGTTTTGACAAAGCAAGCAACAACGGGGTACAGGTTATGAGTTTTATAGACCCGAAATTGCCACAGGAACTAGAGGGTGATGCAAACAAAATTTTGCAGGTTATGCGTTCTATCATTCAAAATGCCATTAAGTTTACACCGCATGGCGGTAAGGTTATTATAGAAGTAAAACTTTTAAAACGACTCCAAAACGGAGCCTGTTCTGTCGGTTTTAGTGTCAAAGACAATGGTCAGGGGATGTCTCAAGAACAAATATCCCTTATGGATGAACCTTTTACCGCAGGCAGTCATGCAGATGAGAGACTCGGCATAGGATTGAGCCTCTCAAGCGGTCTGGTACGGTTGATGGGATCAGAATTACGTATAAAAAGTGAATTAGACAATGGTACCTATGTGAATTTTGTTCTGGATTTTAAAGCTTCAAGAGGGCAAAACTACAAAATGATGCCAAATAAAAAAGCAAAAGTGCTTTTACTGGATAAAGAAAAAGTGGATGATGCCAATTTCTTAACGACCTATTTGCGTTCTTTTGCTATTAATGTGACAAAATCTTCTGAACTCAATGATGATATTTATACAGATATAGATGAACTCTATGTGGTAGGTGATCAGGGTGATTCATCGTGGATACTGGATCTGGCGACATACAAAAAGCAGGCACCTGTTGTTTTTCTTTTGGATGAAGATGAAAAGCTGCAAACAAAGATGACACATATTGTTGATGAAGTGATAGAAAAACCATTGCTAGCCAGTGTGATAGCCAAACATCTGTATATGGCAAACAGCTACAAATATACCAATGAAGATAAAAATGAACTTACGCTCAAAGATAAAACCGAGGCTTTGGTTGTGGAAGACAATCTTATCAATCAGCGTCTGATAAAAATACTCCTGGAAGAGTATAACATAGATGTTTCTACCGCCTCTAACGGGCTTGAAGCGGTAAAAATGTATAAAGAGAAAAAATATGACATTATATTTATGGATATAGATATGCCGTATATGAACGGGATTGTTGCAACCAAAGAGATTAAAGATATGATGCTCTTAAAATCACAGGCACCGATTGTTGCTCTGACAGCAATGGCAATGGAAGGAGACAAGGAGATGCTTTTGGAAGAGGGACTTGATGATTACCTTTCAAAGCCGCTCACAAGAGAGAAGCTGGAGTATATTTTAGACAAATACCTTAAAATAAGCTATGAAAATGAATCTGTTTAATAACTATTAATATATTGTTATTAAACTTCTCTTTATCAATTTAGTAAGGAACTCTATAATGAATAAAATTACAATGCTATTATCTGCCCTGTTGTTGACAGGTTCAGTCGTCTGTGCAAAAACACTAGTGACAGTAAACGGAAAACCGATTACCCAGGAAGAAGTCGACCAGGAGCTTATGCAGGCAACACAGGGGCGTTTTAATCAGGTACCGGCTGATCGTCAGGCTGCATTCAGACAACAGGTTTTACAACAGCTTATAGGCAAAGAGTTGATTTATGATGATGCCAAAAAATCCGGTATCATCAACTCTGCGGAGTACAAGAGTGAATACAAGAAGCTTGAACAGAGAATGAAAAAAGAGCTTGCTATTCAGGTTTGGCAGAAGAAACTGCTCGACGGCATTAAAATTTCAACAAAAGAGTTAAAAGATTACTATAACAAAAACAAAGAAGAATTTAATGAAAAAGAGAGCGTGCATGCCCGTCATATTTTAGTAAAAACCAAAGAGGAAGCAGAAAAAATCATTGCGCAGTTAAAACATTTAAGCGGAGAAAAACTCAAAGAAAAGTTTATAGCATTGGCGAAAAAAGAGTCTACTGGACCAAGTGGACCAAAAGGTGGAGATCTTGGGTATTTCAGTAAAGGGCAAATGGTCCCTGCTTTTAATGACAAGGTCTTTTCTATGAAAAAAGGCGAAGTGACATCAGAGCCGGTTAAAACACAGTTTGGATACCATGTTATTTATGTGGAAGATAAAAAACCGTCAATGACAAGAAGTTTTGATGAGGTCAAAGCATTTATAGAACAGCGTCTGAAAATGGAAAAATTCAAAACTGTTATGAAGAAAAAAATGGATGAACTGCAGAAAAAAGCATCTATTAAGTAGTTATGCATGCAAAACTCTCCTCTTTCTAAGATTATTTTAGAAGAGAGAGAGTTTTTTGTCAAACGCGATGACCTTATTGATCCCTGTTTGGCGGGGAACAAATACAGAAAACTCTACACACTCCTAAATACTCCAGACAATATTTATGACACGCTGATATCCTACGGTGGAACACAGTCTAATGCTATGCTGGCATTGGCCGCCTTATGTCAGAAAAAAAAATGGAAATTTCTTTACTATACAAAAAAACTCTCTGCAACACAAAAAGAACGAGGTAGCGGAAACTATGCGCATGCCCTGAAATTAGGTATGCAGCACATAGAGATAGAAAATGATTTTTATAAAGAGTTTATTGCTTCTTTGCGCTTACATGTAAATGCAAAAACCTGTTTTGTTGATCAGGGTGGCGCAGTACAAGAAGCAAAAGCAGGATTGAAAGTTTTAGCGCAGGAGATACAAGAACAAAGCAGAGGCTTACATGTAAAGGCAGTCGCAACACCTTCTGGTACAGGAACAACAGCACTTTTTTTAGCACTTGCTTTACCTGAGTACAGAGTTTATACAACACCCTGCATAGGAGACAGCAGCTATCTCAAAACGCAAATGCGTGCTTTGGCGGAAATTCCGAACAATCTTGTTATCCTGGAACCAAAAAGAAAGTACCATTTTGCAAAACCCTATAAAGAGTTTTATGAGATATACAAGGCTTTACATGTAAAGGGGATTGAGTTTGATCTTTTGTATGCTCCTGCAATGTGGCAGGCACTGCTTGAACAGACAAGTGAAAAGATGATCTATATTCACAGTGGCGGAGTAAGCGGCAATGAAAGTATGCTGAAACGTTATAGAAAAAAAAGATTTGTGAGTGATTGTGCTAAGATTTCTTGACAAACAGAGACTCAGGTAGGTATAATTGATTTTGCAACTTAAGTAGCAAAATTAATTTCATGATAAGTATATAATTCCAGCATAAATAAAAAAAAAGGATTGAGAGATGAATAACATTTTTGAGAAATTAACACATAATATGACAGAGGCGATTGAGAGTGCGTTGTCTTTAGCTTTACATAACAAAAATCAGGAAGTGACACCGGTACACTTTTTGTGGGCACTTTTAACAAATTCGGATTCTGTACTGAACCAAATGTTCAACAAGTTGGGTATAGATAAAGTTGCAATGGAATTAGACATTAAAAGTATGGCAGAAAAACTGCCAAAATCTTCAAGTGTGACAAAAGAGAATATCAAGCTTTCCCAGGATTTTGTACGAACACTTGAAAACGGTATAGGTCTGATGACAAAAAACGGAGATTCTTATCTTGCCGTAGATACATATATATTGGCAAACTTGAATACAGAGCCGTTTTCAACAATACTGCCAAAATATGTTGATGTCATGCAGTTGAGCAAAGAGCTTGAAGCTGCACGAGGAGGTGCTAAAATTGATTCGCAAACAGCGGATGAAACATTAGAAGCACTTTCGAAGTATGGTATTGACTTAACAAAAGAAGCAGCCGAGGGAAAATTGGCACCTGTAATTGGGCGTGATGAAGAGATAGCGCGTACAATGCAGATTCTGATTCGTAAAACGAAAAACAACCCAATGCTTTTAGGGGAGCCTGGTGTTGGTAAAACAGCACTGGTTGAAGGACTTGCACAGAGAATTCAAAGTGGCAATGTTCCAACTTCTTTACAAAACAAGCGTGTGGTTGCGCTTGATATGTCGGCATTGATAGCCGGTGCAAAATACCGTGGTGAGTTTGAAGACAGACTCAAAGCGGTTATAGATGAAGTCAAAGAAAACGGAAATATTATTCTGTTTATTGATGAAATTCATACTATTGTCGGCGCCGGAGCATCTGAAGGTTCAATGGATGCGGCAAACATCCTAAAACCTGCGCTTGCCCGTGGAGAACTGCATACAATCGGTGCAACGACGCTCAAAGAGTACAGAAAATATTTTGAAAAAGATGCTGCACTGCAACGTCGTTTCCTGCCGATTTCTGTGGATGAGCCGAGTGTGAATCAATCACTGCAAATTCTTCGCGGAATCAAAGAGAGACTTGAAGCACACCATAATGTGAGTATTGCAGACAGTGCCTTGGTGGCTGCGGCAAAACTCTCTGACAGATATATTGCAGACAGATTCTTGCCGGATAAAGCGATTGACCTTATTGATGAAGCGGCAGCGGAACTTAAAATGCAAATAGAGTCTGAGCCAAATGAACTCAGTGCGGCAAAACGCAAACTTTCAGAGCTGATGGTTGAAAAAGAAGCACTGAAAATGGAAGAGACACCGGCAAATAAAAAGCGACTTGAAGAGATAGAAAAAGAGTTGGCTGACATTGAAGAAAAAGTAAGAAAGCTTGAGTCTCAGTTCCAAACGGAAAAAGAGGTGTTTGAGAAAATTTCCGCAATAAAAGCAGAAATAGAAGCAAAACGCCGTGAAGCAGAACTTGCAAAAAGCCGTTCCGAATTTAACCGTGCTGCAGAAATTGAGTATGGAGAAATTCCAAAACTCATAGAAGAAGAAAAAGCCCTGAATGAGCAGTGGAACAGAATGCAGGCAGAGGGTACTCTCTTGAAAAATTCTGTTGATGAAGAATCAATTGCTTCTATTGTCAGCAGATGGACAGGTATTCCTGTAAACAAAATGCTTCAAAGTGAGAAAGACAAGATCTTACATGTAGAAGATGTGCTCAATGAAACTGTTGTAGGACAATCACAGGCTACACATGCAGTAGCGCGTGCCATCAAGCGTAACAAAGCGGGTCTGAGTGATAAGAACAGACCGATAGGCAGTTTTATGTTCCTTGGACCTACAGGGGTCGGTAAAACACAGACTGCAAAAACTTTGGCGAAGTTTTTGTTTGACTCTGAAGATGCACTCATCAGAATTGATATGAGTGAGTACATGGAAAAACATGCTGTTTCACGTCTTGTCGGGGCAGCACCAGGGTATGTAGGTTACGAAGAGGGCGGACAGCTTACAGAGGCAGTGCGAAGAAAACCGTATTCTGTTGTACTTTTTGATGAAGTAGAAAAGGCACACCCGGATGTCTTTAACATGCTGCTTCAAGTACTTGATGATGGTCGTTTGACAGATAACAAGGGTGTTACAGTTGATTTTAGCAATACTATTATCATCTTGACATCAAATATTGCAAGTGACAAGATTATGACACATGCAGGAAGTCCTGAACTTGAAGGTATGGTTATGTCTGAACTCAGAAAGGCTTTTAAACCTGAGTTCTTAAACAGACTGGATGAAGTTGTTATATTTAATGCACTTGGCAAAGAAGAGATTAAAGGCATTGTTGACATATTCTTTAATGAAATTGTGAACAAAGTCAAAGAGAGAAATATTGAGCTTGTTCTTAGTGAAGAGGCAAAAGAGTATATTGCAGAAGCCGGATTTGATCCTGTATACGGAGCACGTCCGCTAAAACGTGCATTATACGAAATTGTTGAAGACCGTTTGGCTGACTTGATTCTTGAAGGTACAGTGAAAGAGGGATCTCACGTTGAATTTACTGTCGTCAATGGAGAGGTGGAAGTTAAGGTTTCCTAGGAACCTTAACCACGCTTTAAGTAAAGTTTTTGTAAACTTCCGAACTTAAATCAGATAAGGATATGTCGAATGAAAAGAACATACCAGCCACATAATACACCTAGAAAGCGAACACACGGGTTTAGAGCCAGAATGGCTACTAAAAATGGTCGTAATATCATTAACCGTCGTCGTGCAAAAGGTCGTAAAAAATTGACAGTATAGGCGGATTCAACACATTAAAACTCCATAAAGAGTTTCAATATGTTTACAACAAAGGAAAAAACCAACACTCTCAGAGTGTTGTCCTCTTTTTCCTTCCTCAACCAGGAGTACGCAAAGTAGGTTTTACTGCTACCAAAAAACTTGGCAATGCAGTAAAACGTAATCGGGCGAAGCGTCGTCTTCGTGCGCTTTTTTGTGAATACTCCCATTCTCTAAAAGACGGTATCTATGTTTTTGTTGCAAAAGCGGCAATCTTTGATGCACCATTTGAAAAACTCACCAGTGATTTCCATAAAGTATTAACCCGTGCGAAAACTTTTACTTAAGCTTTTATGGCTCTATCAGAAATTTTTTACACTTATCGGCTATGGATCATGCCGCTATTATCCTACATGTAGCGAATATGCACGAATAAATTTCGAAAATAATTCAATTTCAAGTGCTTTTTACCACTCTTTTACTAGAATACTACGTTGCAATCAATTTTTTGATGGCGGAATAGAGTATCCACTCCTGGACAAGCTTTCTTTAGACCCCGCTAAACTTGAAATTGGTACTGTAAAATATTGGTTGGTTCCAAATAAAAAAAACCGCTATTACATCATAAAAAATTTTTTATATAAAGGGTAATTTGTGTTAGACAAAATGTCACCAAACCAAAGACTGATAGTCGCCGTACTATTGTCAATAATTTTTTTCGTAGGCTATACTGCGATATTTCCGCCAAAAGAACAAAAGGTAGCAGAAAATGCTAAAACAGAGAATGCTGCATCTTTAACAGATACACAGAACAAAGATGTTGCATCACGCGTAGAAGAGGCTTCGGGACATGCTGTTTCTCAGCAGGAAAAAGTCAACAACGGTACCTCAAATACTATTGTTACAATTACAAACAAAAATTTTATTTTAAAGATTGATACGCTCGGACGTATATCTTCAAAAGAGTTGCTTGAAGAGAAATTCAGAAATGATGACAATCTTCACGCACAGGTTATTCCGGAATTTGGAACAAAACCGCTCTATATCCGTTTCAGTGATGATGCTCTTAATGATGAAGCTACAAAAGTGGCATACAGTGCAAATGTAAGCAGTGTGGAACTGTCTAATAAGCCGGTTACTGTTACGCTGACACAAAAGTTGTCAAATCTTACTGTTACCAAAGTATTGACATTTTATGCAGATGGGCATTATGATGCAAAAATATCTACATCGAAGGATATCAGACATTATGTTTATCTCGGAGACAGACCGCAGGTTTCTAAAAAACTTATGGCAGTTGCCGGAGCACTGATATATACAGATGATGATGTGGTGCATATTATCGAAGACGGTGATGCCGAGGGCAGAAAAGTATTTCAGGGTGTGAAACTTGCCTCTGCGTTTGACCAGTACACTGCGATTATACTCTATGGATTTAAAAAAGAGACCAATGTAATTGTTGAACGCGGAAAAGATGATAATCCTGTTGTCTACTTTGAAGCAGACAAAGATGAAAATATTCATGGATACATAGGGCCTAAAGAGCATAAAGTCCTCAAATCAATTGATCCGATGCTGACAAATGCTATAGAGTATGGCTGGTTTACTTTTGCTGCCAAACCTCTTTTTGCACTGCTTTCATGGCTGCACGGAATTTTTGGCAACTGGGGATGGGCTATTATTGCATTGACGGCTATTATCAGAATTGTACTCTATCCTTTGACATACAAAGGTATGGTTTCTATGCAAAAAATGAAAGAACTGGCACCGAAACTCAAAGAGCTCAAAGAAAAATACAAAAAAGATCCGCAGCGTCTCAATGCGGCTACGATGGAAATGTACAAGAAACACGGTGCCAATCCATTGGGCGGATGTCTTCCTATGATATTGCAGATTCCTGTGTTTTTCGCGCTCTACAGAACACTTTTGAATGCTGTTGAGTTACAGGGTGCGCCATGGATTCTGTGGATTAACGATCTCTCCCGTATGGATCCGTACTATGTGCTGCCGATTTTAATGGGTGCGTCTATGTTTTTACAGCAACGAATGACACCAAACAACTTTACAGACCCTATGCAGGAAAAAGTATTTAAATATCTTCCTGTCATATTTACATTTTTCTTTGTAACTTTTCCTTCGGGACTGGTGCTGTACTGGTTTACAAACAACCTGTTCTCAATTGCACAGCAGTATATTGTAAATCAGCAGTTCAAAAATGCCAAAGATGCAAAAGCGGCAATTGAAAAAAGCAGTGAGAAAAAATAATGATTAAGATTGAGGCAGTAACCCTGGAAGGTGCATTCAAAGATGCCGCTACTGCGCTGGACTGCTCTGTGACGCAGTTGGCTGTTGAAGTTGTACAGGCTCCAAGCAGTGGCTTTTTAGGCTTTTTTAAAAAGAAAGCCATAATTGTTGCGACGATAAAAAATGAGATTTCCAAAGAAGAAAAAGAACCACAAAAGACTTCTCAAAAGGCTCAGGAGATTTTGCCAGATAAAAATGATGATATACAGCAGCATACAATGCTCAACGATACAATTATGCCCGCGTCGTTTGTGAGTGATCAGGATGAAGATGAACTTGAAGAAGATCTGGCGAGTGGGCTTGCATATACGGCAGACTATGATGATGAATATGATGACATAGCAATAGAAGAAGTGAGTGAGACACCAAACATAGAAACAATTGTTACAGAGATTGAAAAAGATATTAACCAACTCTTTGCTCTTATCTGTTTTGATATAGAAAAAATTGAAGTTTCCGCCTATGACAAAGAAACACTTTTGATTGAGTTTAAGGGTGAAGATGCCGCGCTTCTTATAGGGAAAGAGGGTTACAGGTACAAGGCACTCTCTTATATGCTGTTTAATTGGATTAATACAAAATATGGTTTGCAGATACGTCTTGAGATAGCAGAGTTTTTAAAAAACCAGGAAGAATCAGTTGGCAGATACTTAACGAATGTTTATGAAAATATTGACAGAGACGGACGGGCACAGACAAAAATACTTGACGGTGTGCTGGTACAAATTGCACTCAAAGAGTTGCGTGAACGCTATCCGGACAAATACGTAGTCATCCGTTCCACAAAAGACGGTCTGAAATACATAATCATTAATGACTACCACAACAACTAGACCATGAATGAGACTATAGCTGCCATTGCAACAGCCAATGGCATAGGCTCTATCGCTATTATTCGTCTGAGTGGTGAAAAAGCTCTGAGTATAGCAAAACAGCTTACATGTAAAGAAAATTTCACCCCCAGATATGCCACACTCACAAATATTTACAATAACGAAAATGAGCTTATTGATGAAGCGATAGTTATTTACTTTCAGGGACCATACTCTTTTACTGCTGAAGATGTTGTAGAGATTCAGTGTCACGGTGGTTTTATAGTTGCACAGAGTATTCTCAGAGCAGCACTCAAAGCAGGAGCTCGTCTTGCCAATGCCGGTGAATTTTCAAAACGGGCTTTTCTAAACGGAAGAATTGACTTGAGTGAAGCAGAAGCCATAGCACAGCTTATAGAGGCCAAAAGTGAAGACGCGGCAAAAATTCTTGCTTCTCAGATGAAAGGTTCTTTGAAAGAATTTATAGAACAGGTCAGAGATGAGATTATCCATATACTGGCATACAGTGAGGTTACTATAGATTATGCAGAAGAAGATTTGCCTCAGGATTTGGTAGTACAGATAGAGTCAAAACTTAAGCAACTCTATGCACTGCTCGAAAAAACCCTTATAGCTTCAAAGTCAAGAGAGGGATTGATGCAAGGATTTAAGGTGGCTATTATAGGCAAGCCAAATGTCGGAAAAAGTTCACTTTTAAATGCCCTGCTCAATTACAATCGTGCGATAGTCAGTGATATAGCTGGTACAACGCGTGACACAATCGAAGAGCAGGTCAGAATAGGCACACATCTTATACGCATTGTAGATACTGCCGGTATACGTGAATCAAACGATGAAATAGAGCGTATCGGAATACAGCGTAGTCTTGAGGCAATTCATGAAAGTGATATTGTTATAGCTTTGTTTGATGCTTCGCGCGTTGCAGATGCACAGGACAAAGAGATAGTAAAACTTATTGCGTCAAACAAAGAAAAAAAAGAGATACTTGTTGTTAAAAATAAAATAGATCTGGAAGAAAAATTTGACTTGCCGGGTTTGACTTTTGATTTGGCACTGAATTCCAAGAGTGATGTGACGGCTTTGGTCAAAAAACTTGAAGAAATTATGGACAGAAACAATGTAAGTGATGAGATTATGCTTATCTCTGAGCGTCAAATTTCTGCAGTTGAAACGACAATGCAAAATATACAAGAGGCTTTTGAACCGCTCAAAGATCAGGAATTGGAAATATTTTCTTTTCATCTCAATGAAGCTGTAAAAGCAATGGCAGGCATTACCCGTCCGTTTGAAAATGATGAAATGCTTGATAAAATGTTCGGCTCTTTTTGTCTTGGAAAATAGTTTTGAAATATATTGCAATAGATTTGGGGCTCAAACGTATCGGGTTGGCATATTCAGCACATAAAGAGATCGTTACGCCTCTTCCCGCCATTATAAGAAAAAACCGCAACCAGGCTTCTTTAGAAGTGAAAAAAGCCATAAAAGAGTGGGAAGTTGATGCGGTTGTCATAGGCATTCCTCTTGGCGGAAGCAGTGAAGATGAGATGCGCAGACGGATTGAGCATTTTATGAATCTGGTTGATTTTGAGGGAGAAATCTTTTATCAGGATGAAGCCGGCAGCTCACTTGAAGCGGAGCAAATGATGAAAGGTAAAATAAAATATATTCGTGATGGTCGGGTGGACTCTCTTTCAGCAATGATTATTTTACAAAGATTTTTACAACTTAACACAAAGTAAGCCTGAAACAGCAATATTCCTACTGCTTTGCTATGGTATCAATGATATTAAAGCTTCAGTTCACTAAAATATAAGAATGATAAATAAAACTATAACTTTTAAAAATATATCAGAATTAAAAAAAATGAAGCCTTTTGCTTCAGACTCCCAAACACTTATACAGATATTTTGTGCAGATAATAATCTTCAAGAGATAAAAGAGATACAAAACTATTTTACAGCAACTTATCCCCAGGCTACAATTATCGGGACAACAACAGACGGTGCCTTGCACAATACAGATATTTACATTGCATCAAAGCATGTCGCAACCTTTACAAAATTTGAAAAGACAGAGTTGCACTCTACCATTGTAGAACATACCGATTCTACACAAATGAGCTATATCTGCGGTAAAAAATTATTAAGAAAAATTCTTCGCCCCAATACAAAAGCACTCATCAGTTTTGCTGACGGACTCCACACAAACGGGGAAGAGTTTTTAAAAGGCATCAACAGTATTAATCCAGACATCGTGGTTTCAGGCGGGTTGGCCGGTGACAACGGAGAACTCAAAAAAACTTTTGTATTTAACAATACTCATATTACCGAGAATGGAGCAGTCGGTGTTACTTTGAATTCTGATGTATTGAATGTTTTTACCCACTACAGTTTTGACTGGACACCTATAGGCAAGAAGCTTACAATTACAAAAGCGGTAAAAAACAGAGTATATGAGATAGACGGTATAAGTGCCGTAGATATGTATGCAAAATATATGGGCAAAGAACTGGCTCAAAACCTTCCTCAAATCGGTATAGAATTTCCACTTATATTTGAAAAAGACGGGGTGAACATAGGCAGGGCAGTACTCTTTAAACATGAAGACGGTTCATTAACCTTTGCCGGCAATCTGCAAGAGGGTGAGAAGGTCCGTTTTGGTGTAGGCAATGTTGACAATCTGCTAAAAAGCGGTGAATATCAGCTGGATAAAATATTTGACAGACTTCAATTCCAGCCCGAAGCTGTATTTATTTACTCCTGTATGGCAAGAAGACGTTTTATGGAAAAATATATAGAGTATGAATTAGAAGGGCTCTCTACGCTTGGTGGCATAAGTGGTTTTTTTACCTATGGAGAATTTTTTTCTAATCAAAAAAGTGATTTGCTTAATGAATCCATTACGCTGCTTGGTCTCAGCGAAAGCAATAAAACACTTGAGAGTGTCCACAGAAAAAGTGTTATACACAAAAAAGATTTTGCAGTGAGTACAGAATATGCCCTTGCAAACCTGGCAAACAGCGTATCACAGGAGTTGGCTGAGTTAAATGCCGAACTTGAAAAAAGAGTGCAAAGAAGTGCGGAGTTTATCTACAAACAGGCATATTTTGACAAATTGACAGAGATGCCAAACAGATTGAGTCTGCTTCACAGGATAGATGAGTGTGTGGGTGAAACAGTTTTTTTGGTAAATATTGATGATTTTACTACTATAAATGATTTTTACGGGCATGCTGTAGGCGACGCTGTATTGGTAAAAATGTCGCAGTATTTACATGAATTTACCCAAAATGCAGGAATGGAGTTGTTTAAGTTGCCTTCGGATGAATTTGCGATTATTTCAAATCAGGAGCAAACCTACAGCGTTATAGAAAATACAATTCAACAGCTTATAAGCACTATAGAAAAAAAAGAGTTTTTGGTAAAAGATCAGGTTATTCATGTCTCGGTGACTGTTTCTGCAGCATATATCAATGAGAAAAAAACGGGTCTTGCCAATGCCGATATGGTGCTCAAAGCTGCAAAAAAAGCACATAAACCCTATCTGATTTTCAATAAATCTTTAGAACTTGCAAAAAAATATGAGTCAAATCTGCAAATGGCAAATGAGATTAAAAGAGCGATAGAGAATGATGACATTATTCCGTACTATCAGCCTATTTTTAATATAGCAACAGGAAAAATTGAAAAATATGAAGCACTTGTGCGTCTGAGAAAAGCTGACGGAAAAATTCTTTCTCCCTATTTTTTCCTTGAAATCAGTGAAAAAATACGACTCTATCCTCGAATAACCGAAATTATGATAGAAAAAACATTTTCTTTTTTTGCCGGCAACGGTTTGGACTTTAGCATCAACCTCTCTTTCAGTGACATATTCAGCGAAAAAATGCGAAATTTTCTTTTTGAAAAAATCAAAGAGTATGATATAGCAAAGCAGTTAACAATAGAAATTCTGGAAACACAGGAGTATACGAACGAAAATATCGTAAACGATTTTACAAAAGAAGTCTATGCATCAGGCGCATCCATTGCCATTGATGATTTTGGAAGCGGATTTGCCAATTTTCAATACATGACAAATATTTCATGTGATTATATGAAAATAGACGGTTCACTGATTAAAAATATCCATCAGGATCAAAATTCGCGATTGATTGTCGAAACAATTGTTGTATTTGCAAAAAAACTTGGGAAAAAAGTCATAGCAGAGTTTGTGCACTCTGCCGAGGTGTTGGATGTTGTCAGAGAAATCGGTATAGAGTATGCGCAGGGGTACTACCTTGGTGAACCACAGGAAAAGCTTATTGAGCCATTATGAAAAGATTATTGCTTGGATGGGCTATTTCGCTGAAACGTTCTTTTAGTTCTCTGTCAAAAGTCAAAATAAAGACATTTGTATTTCTTAATCCGGCATCTTGAAAATTCTGCAGTAAAACATCATCTGCCACATTTTTTCCATGATCACACTTTATAAAATTAAATGAGTTGAGTGTTTTGCCGTAATCGTATAAATTTGCCTCCCACTCTGCTCTTTTAAGATAGAGGGAATCAGGGTTTGCTGCTAAAAAAACATTGGTATCAGAAATTTTGTAAGGCTCGATAATATCATTGAAAATCGAGGCAATACTTGAAAAGTTTTCTATATCCCAAAAAAGATAACTTTGTTCGGCCTGTGATTTTTGTTTTTTGTTGATAAGTTTGAGCCTTTTTGTAATATTGAAACTTGAATGTGCCGTATCGTTGATAATTTGAATACGCTTTTTTAACTGTTGGGCGTCATTTGTGAAAAAACCCAGAATTTCCCCCAGGTGTATATAAAAATCCAGGTTCAGCAGCTCTTTTTCTGCGCCGCCTTTTTGATACTTTTTTAGTTTTGCCAGCTTTGCATCACAAAACAGAAGGTTTATACTCATCTTTTCATGATTTGCATAGGCCTGCTTTGTTTTAAAAAAAATATCTTTTGCTTCAGGAGTATCGGGGAACTCTATCGATCCTCTGTATTTATACTCTATAGTAATCTTTTGTTTGTTTAAAGACATTTGAAATACTCAGCTGCTTCTTTTTCATCGTCAGTAAGTTTTTCTGTTGTGTATAAAGGATCTTCGCGCATTAATTTTTTAATCTCATTTTGACAGTAGGAAAAAAGCACTTCTTTTGCATGTGTGTCATCATCCAAAAAACCCAGTCCGCTAAATTTATACGGATCTTCCTGCTCTATACACAGCAGTGTTCCCTCACACTCTTTTTCAAGGACATCAACAAGCGTTCTGTAGTTTATGTCAAATTCTGTTGCATTCCAGCCTATCTCTTCAAGTGCTTCATCAGCAAACTTGTCAACACCGTCGCCTGTGGTATCATCATAAGAGGCACGGGGTGTATTAACTCTAATCAACTCCTGCCAATTGGAAAATGCCTTAATAAGAACTTTGTTTTTATTTTCTATAATTTGATAATTTCTTCCAAATATCTCTGCAAGTGTTGGTGCTTGTGCTTTGACAAGGGCGTTTGCAGGCTGTGGTGTGTATTTTCCTTGATAAATAAGAATCTCTTTTTCGTCAAAAGGCGCATATTTGATTGCTCCTCTTATATTGATGCCATACTCTTTAGCAGAATTTATTGCTTGTAGGAGTTCCGTTTTGTCAACTGTAATAATCTCATTAAAAAGGTTGAATTTTTTCATTTTTTCTCCAAATTTTTTCATATTATACAGAGTATGAGATTAACTCAGATAATTTAACAGAAGTTATAAGTTTAGTATAATAAAAGTTTTACTATTTATAGAGTATAATGCGACAAATTTTTCAAGGGATAACCCCATGAAGCTCAAGGAAATGTAATGGCATTAAATGTTTACTATGATAAAGATTGTGATATTAATATAATCAGAAGCAAAAAAGTTGCAATGATAGGATTTGGTTCTCAGGGACACGCACACGCTGAAAACCTAAGAGACAGCGGTGTAGATGTTGTTGTTGGTCTTCGTAAAGGCGGCGCTAGCTGGGCAAAAGCCGAAGCAAAAGGATTTGAGGTCTTAACAGTTGCTGAAGCTACTGCAAAAGCAGATGTTGTTATGATCCTTCTTCCGGATGAAGATCAGGCAAGAATTTACAAAGAAGAGATCGAGCCAAACCTCAAAGCGGGCGATACGATTGCTTTTGGTCATGGTTTTAACATTCACTATAAGAGTATTATTCCTGCACGAGATATCAATGTTACGATGATTGCACCAAAAGCTCCGGGACATACTGTACGTTCAGAATTTGTACGTGGCGGTGGTATTCCGGATCTTATTGCTATTGAGAATGATCCTTCAGGGACTACAAAAGAGTTGGCACTCTCTTATGCATCTGCAATCGGTGGCGGGCGTACTGCTATCATCGAGACAACTTTCAAAGACGAAACAGAAACTGACCTTTTCGGAGAGCAGGCTGTTCTTTGCGGTGGTGTGACTTCTTTGGTGCAAGCCGGTTTTGAAACATTGACAGAAGCCGGATATGCTCCTGAAATGGCTTACTTTGAGTGTCTTCATGAACTCAAACTCATCGTTGACTTGATGTTTGAGGGTGGCATTGCCGATATGAGATACTCTATCTCTAACACTGCTGAGTATGGTGACTATGTTTCTGGTAAGCGTGTTATCAATAAAGAGTCAAAAGAAGCAATGAAAGAGATTCTTAAAGAGATTCAAGACGGTAGATTTGCAAAAGACTTTATACTTGAAGGTCAGGCAGGATACCCTCGTATGAATGCCGAAAGAAGTAATGCCCGTGCTTCATTGATCGAGCAGACTGGTGTGAAACTACGCGAAATGATGCCGTGGATATCAGCCAACAAAATAGTAGACCAAGATAAAAACTAATCTTTTTGCTTACTGCACTTCATCTTTGAATGATTTGTGCAGTCAGCTACTTCAGTAGACTCTTTTACAAAAACATTCAAATCTAAAGCACATTAAACAAAAATCTTTAGTTTTTATGAGAGTTTTTTAAGACTCTATTCAGTGAAAACTTTTAAATCTTCTCTTTGGGTGAAGTTCTAATTATTTACAGCTGTTTTCGTCATTTTTCCAAATATTTATAAACTTCTCTTTAAAAAGATATCCCTGTATATAGTCAACACCCATCTCCTGTGCTATTTTTAAATCGTTGTTGTTTTCAATACCTTCCAAAATCGTTTTTTTGGATGAAATTTTTGCATAGTTGACAACACCTTTCATCACTTCTATATATGCGGGATGCTGTTTGATTCTCTTTAAAACGTCTATATCCAGTTTAATAACATCCGCTCTGCATAACAGAGAGGTAAAATATATACTGTTTGGTTTGGCAAAGTCATCATAGGCATAGGATATTTCATATTCATTCATCCAGTCCATAAAATTTTCAACATCCTGAGCATTTTCTTCGTCAGAATTTTCAATAATTTCCACAACAATATTGTTGGTATTTTGAAAAAAATCAATCCAAAATGCAACATGATGATCACTGATTGCAACATCAGGGTCCAGATTTAAAAACAGTTTTTTCCCAAGAGGTTGATGGTGCAACTGAAATTTTTTCAAAACTGTTTCAACATAAAAAAAAAGTTCAATATTTTGATGAATACTCTTAAAAAATTCACAGGGAGATATAATAGTATTTCCGTATTTAAATCGGCTTAATGCCTCATAAGCAAATATTTCCATATTTTTTAGCTCTATTATCGGCTCATAACAGACACCATACCTTTCATTTGCTATAATAGAACCTATATATTCTTTTATCTTCATGTTATACAAGAGACTTTGTGAGTGTATAAATTTTATTTTTTGAAAGATATGGATATCTCATGGAAAGTATTTTAACAATAGGACAAATGAGTTTAACACTTTTGTCATAAGCAGATTGATGCAGCAGGGCCTGTATTTTTGATTTTAGTATTGTATCTGACATAAGAAACCTTTTTAATGATAATAAGTATCAATTTTTGAAATTGTAGCATGCTTTTTCTTAAATATATATTAATATTGATAGTTGTTATCAATATAGAGTTTTGTTTTCTATGATATAATTTGAAAAAAGGAGATACATTTGGCAAAACGTATTTTTGTGACAGCCACCAATACCGATATAGGCAAAACATACACTACAAAACTATTATTGGAGTCATTTGCTTCACGCGGTTTGCGTGTTGGTGTGATGAAGCCGATAGAAACGGGTGTTGTTGATGGCTTTTACCCTGATGGCAGTGAATTGTTAAAAACAGTGCAGGAATTGAATCCTGAATTTTTGGGTTTACATGTAGAAGATATAGTGCCTGTATCTTATGAGCTTCCGGCTGCTCCTTTTGTCGCATCAGGCGGTACGGCACTTGATATGAGCAGATTACATGTAACTGTACAAAAACTTGAAAAACTGTGTGATGTATTAATAATTGAGGGGGCGGGCGGACTGTATGTGCCTGTGGATGAAAAATATATGATTATTGACCTGATAGCAGAGTTTGAAGCACCCGCACTCCTGGTAACACACTGCTCTTTGGGCTGCATAAATGATACCCTGCTGAGTAAAAAAGCTTTGGAAGATAAAAATATTGCGCATGTCGTTGGATTTAACTGCAGGGATCAAGAGGCCGGTTTTGATAAAATCAGTCGGCCTTATTTTGACAAAAGCGGATTTGGTGTGTTGAAAATTCAAGAGGATATTGACACTATAAGCCAACTCTTGTATAATTTGTAAATTATATGATTTAGGATAAAAATGCAGCATTTAATACGCACTGATGATTTTACAAAAGAAGAGATACAAGAGTTGTTGGCAGATGCAAAAAAATTCAGTGACGGCCGTTTTGAAAGAATTTTAGAAGATAAAATTATTATTACACTTTTTTTTGAAAATTCGACACGAACAAAAAGTTCGTTTGAAATAGCCGCAAAAAGACTCGGTGCTGAAATAGTGCATCTTGATGTTGCAAAAAGTTCTACAAAAAAAGGGGAGACACTTGTAGATACTGCAATGAATCTTGATGCTATGGGACCGCATGCCATCATAGTCCGTCATGAAAATGCGGGTGTGCCCCAGATCCTTTCAAAGCATACCAAGGCAAGCATTGTCAATGCCGGTGACGGCGCCCATGCACATCCTTCTCAGGCGTTTTTGGATTTGTATACACTGATGGAGCATTTTGGTTCACTTGAAGGAAAAAAAATCGCGATTGTCGGAGATATTAAAAACTCCCGCGTAGCCAATTCAAACATAGAACTCCTAACACGTTTTGGAATGGAGGTGATTTTGGTGGCACCGCCGCATTTTTTACCAAAAACACAGTTGAGAACGACACATTATCTGCAGGAAATTATTGATGAGGTTGATGCTGTTATGAGTCTGCGTACACAGACAGAGAGACACTCCTCGCAAAGTTATGCCTCACTCAAAGATTATGCAAGTGATTTTTGTATTACAGAAGAGTTGGTCGGTGACAGAGATATTATACTCCTGCACCCTGGGCCGGTTCATCGAAATATCGATATCAGTGATGCAATGCTTGAAGACAAGCGTTGCAAGGTCTTGGAGCAGGTGAGTAACGGGGTTAATATACGAATGGCTATACTCAAAAAACTGATTGCATGAGTTTTGAGAAAATAAATGTTTTGGCAAAACAGAAAAAGCCGTTTTTGTTTATAAGCGACTTCAAAGGGGAAAATGTTGAGGTAGTTCTTCTTGAAGATCTGGAAAAAGAAGATATAGAATTTTGTATTAACGAAAAGTACAGTTTCAAAAAACATTTGCATACCCTTGAAGCTGATCCCATAAAGTTTTCAGAGTATAAAAAAAAATTTGATGCTGTTATTGAAAAGATTAAATCAGGCGAGACCTATATCCTCAACCTAACCCAACAGACACCTGTAAAAACAGATCTTACTTTAAAAGAGATGTTCAAGATGGCAAATGCGCATTATAAACTGCGTTATAAAGATGAATTTCTCTGCTTTTCTCCTGAAAAATTTATACAGATTGTCGACAATACGATTCATACCTTTCCGATGAAAGGCACTATTGACGCTGCCAAAGTCAATGCCGAGAAAAAAATATTAGCCGATGAAAAAGAGATGGCTGAGCATATTATGATAGTGGATTTACTCAGAAATGATCTTTCCATGGTCGCTTCTGATGTTAGAGTAGAGAGATTTCGTTATATACAGACCATAGAAGCCGGGGAGAAGAAACTTTTACAGATAAGCTCCCATATAAGCGGTTCTTTACATGTAAACTGGCAGGAAGAACTCGGTACAATATTACAAACACTTCTTCCGGCAGGGAGTATCAGCGGTGCACCCAAAAAAAGTACCGTCAATATTATTGAAGATATTGAAGGGTATGCCCGCGGATTTTTCAGTGGAGTTTTTGGTGTGTTTGACGGGAACAGCCTGGACAGCGGTGTGATGATACGTTTTATACAAAAGAGTGCCGAGGGGTATCTTTATAAAAGCGGTGGTGGAATTACTTTGGACAGCGATGTGCAAAGTGAGTATAAAGAACTACAGGATAAGATATATTTACCATGAAAAACAAACTGTTAGACAACTTTTTTACCAGTGGCTGGGATTTTAAAGAAGATGAAAGTGAATTGAAAAATAAATTTCAAATGGTGAATATTGTTTTTTTACTCTCCTTTGCCGGATTGATTTTTGGAATCAGTGCAAATATTCTCAGAGCAACACCGACACTTATTCCTGTAGAAACTGTTTTATTGTTGAGTGCTGTTGCACTCATGTTGGCTTTACGTATCAATAAAAAGTATTTTAAAGTCATATCTTTTATGATGACTCTGCAGTACAGTATACTGTTTTTACTCCTGGTCTATATGAGCAAGCCTGAAGAATTAAAACATATATGGATTTTTACCTATCCTATTGTTCTGCTCTATTTTGGAAATGACAGACATGTGTTTTTTTGGGTTACGGCAATGGTGTTTTTCTTGCTCATTGCACCACTACAGCCTTTTGTACATGTATCATATTCTCTGTTTCAGGTGACGTATATCTCTTTTGTGCTTATTCTTGTAAGTATCATTATCTATTTTTATCAAAAGCGTATGAATGAAGCGGCAAGTTTAATCATTGAGCAGAAAAATATGCTGAAAAAGCAGCTGGATGAACTGACGAAAAAAGATAAAATATTGTCTGTGCAGTCCAAGCAGGCGGTTATGGGCGAGATGATAAGCATGATAGCCCACCAATGGCGTCAGCCACTCTCAACTGTTACTCTCAATATATCAAATTTACAGGTAAAACGTCTGTTGAGAAAAGAGATCAGAGAAAAAGAGTATGAAACCACTTTTGAAGATATCAACAATACTATTGCTTATCTCTCGGCCACGATTGATGATTTTCAGACCTATTTTCATCCAAAAAAAGAGATCAGTACCATAGAGATAAACGAGTTGATACAAAAAGCGATTAATTTTACTAAACCGAGACTCAAAGAAACATATATAAAAATTGTATATATGCAAAAAAACAGTGCAGTTATCAATACATATACCAATGAACTTATTCAGGTACTGCTGAATATTTTAAATAACGCCGTTGATGAACTTATTGCAAGAGAGATCAAAGATCCGAAAATAATTATTCGTGTTCAAAACCTGGGAGATGCTTTGCAGTTAGAAATTGAAGATAATGCGGGAGGGATAAAAAAGGAGCATATTGATGCTATTTTTGAACCTTATTTCAGCACAAAAGGCAAGAATGGTACAGGACTTGGCCTTTACATGTCACAAATGATAATGCAAAAACAGTTTCATACAACAATTGAGGTGAAGAGTGAAAAAAACAGTACTGTATTTCATTTCACCCCAATCCTAAAAAAACAGGAATTTAAAAGAAGAACAATAATTGCTTAAACTCTAAAAAACTAAAGTGATTACATATGGCAACAAAAACAAGAGAAAAATTAGCGAAAAAGCGTTCTATAAGAGGGTATGCAGATCAAGCCCAATCAAATCAACTTTTAAAATTGTTTTCAGAGGTGACAGACTATCGGAAACCTCAAGGTAAAAGACACCGACTAGAACATATTTTATATCTTTCAGTATTGGCTGGATTGATGGGAGCAACTGACTATAAGCAAATATCTATTTGGATAGAGAAGCATATTCAAAAAGAACAAGTTAAAAGATTATTAGGTGTAGAGTTTATATTAACACCAAAGAAAAGTTTGGTTTCTGATGTGTTAGCGAAAGTTGATAGCCAAGAAGTTGAAGTTGTTTTTAGGAAATGGATAAGAACCTATGTCGATACAAGAGGAAAGCACCTGAGCGTAGATGGCAAGGTTATGAATGGCAGCAAATACAAAGATAAGAGATCAATAGAAGTAGTTGGTGCTGTTTTATCTGAGATAGGGGTAATAATTGCTCATCAACAAATAGCAGAGAAGTCGAATGAAATACCTGCCCTTCAGGCTATGATAGGGGAATTGGGAGATGAATTTATCTTTACTTTTGATGCAATGAATACCCAAAAAAACTCTTGATGCTATCGAAAATAGTGGTTCAAAATATATTGCCAAGGTAAAAGATAATCAAAAAACCTTACTTGATAAAATAGATGAAATTTCAAGAGATATAAAACCGACAAATATTTACAAGGCTAAACCTGTCCAACAATCTAATGAATGGATTAATAGGAAGGTGTTTGTATATCAACCAACTACTTTTTATCATAATGGCATAACTCATATTCGCTCAATAATAAAAGTTATAAAAAAAGTAGAGTCAACAAATCATAAAACTGGCGAGATTACTAATAGCACTAGAATTCAATTCTGTATTGCAAATTTTCATGAAAGTGCAGAATTCTTTCACAATAAAATTTTACACCATTGGAAAGTGGAAACCATGCATCAATACAAAGATAATTCACTTTTAGAAGATGCTCATAATTGTCATTTAAATCCATTTTTAATGACTATTCTTAGAAGTATGATTTTGAATATTTTACACCTTAATGGTGCAAAATCTATACAAGAACAACTCATCAACAATAGATGGGATTTGGATGACTCTATCGCTCAAATATTAAAATTGAGTTTTTAGAGGATTGTGGTGCTTTCATTTTAAAGTACCAAAGAAACTAGCTTAATTTTAGATTGATTGGGTTATAATAGATGAATGGCACCTTCACTGCCATTAGGTTAAGTATTTACTGGAACCGGTACTTCAGTGCCGGCTATTGCAATAGTCTTGCCACTCTCAGCCGGCACTGAAGTACCGGTTCCGAGAAAGCATTAATTTTCTTAACCTAATGGGGCAGTGAAGGTGTTTTTGAAAAAAATTACAAAAGAGCGGAGATAAAATGTATATAGAAGATTTGAAGTTTTCATTATGGGCTGATTTTATAGAAAGAGATTACCTGGACAAAGAGTTTAAAGAACTTATAGACAAAAAAATAATCAACGGAGCCACTTCAAATCCGGCTATATTTAAGAATGCAATTTTAAGTTCTCCTGCGTACAAAGAGCAACTTGCATCACTTGATGCGCTCTCTCCAAAAGAAAAATATGAAGCAGTGGCAATATATGACATACGAAAAGCAGCAGATATTTTAAAACCTTTGTATGAGAAAGGGGATGACGGCTATGTCAGTATAGAAGTTGATCCTTTTTTGTGTGATGATGCACAGGCAACTGCTGCAGAGGGAAAAAGGCTTTTTAAGGCAATCAACAGAGAAAATGTTATGATAAAAGTTCCTGCCACAGAAGCTGGGTATGAAGCGATGCAGGTATTGACATCTGTGGGAATTCCTGTCAATGCAACATTGATTTTTAAAAAATCTCAGGCTATATACTGTGCACAGGCTTTTGAAAAAGGGAGTGAAACATATGGCAAAAGTGTGCCTACTGTTATCAGTATTTTTGTCAGCAGAATCGACCGGGCACTTGATACACTCTTAAAAGAAAACGGTATAGAAACAGGATTGACTGGCATATACAATACTTCTGTCATCTATGAAGAGATTCAGAGTATGAATGTAGAGGGATGCCGAGCTCTTTTTGCCAGTACCGGAGTAAAAGACGACTCCCTGCCGCCTTATTATTACATCGAAAAACTGTTGGCGTATAACAGTGTCAATACAGCCCCTGTAGATACCATTAAAGCTTTCCATGCACATAATGGTTCTAAAAAAGCAGCTTTGCCGATTGATAAAAAAATCATTAACAGACATTTTACACAGATAGAAGATACCGGCGTTAAAATGGATGAAGTGCTGCAAAAGCAAATAGATGATGGTCTTGAAGCATTTAAAAAAGCATTCCAAGAGATATTGGAGGCATTATGAATACAGAGGTTGATGTCAGTAAGTTAACATTTGAGCAGTTAAAAAAAATACGCCTGCACCTTAAAAAGATGATAGAGGTAGGAGGCAGTGACTTACATGTAAAGGCCAATGCTGTAATTCGGGCCAGGATTAATGGAAATATTGTTCAGTTTTCCGGTGGTATTTTAACAAAAGAGGATGCTCTGATATTTGCAAAAGAACTTTTAAAAGGGCGTTTTGCTGAGTTTGTTGCAAAAAAAGAGCTCGATTTGGTATATCCTTATGATGAAAACAATCGTTTCCGTGTCAATATATTTTTTCAGATGGACGGAGTATCGGCAGTATTTCGTGTGATTCCTATCAAAATTCCTTCATTTGAAGAACTTCATTTGCCGGATATTGTCAAAAGTTTTACACAAAGAGAAAGAGGCCTGGTTCTTGTGACGGGTGTTACCGGAAGCGGTAAGTCTACAACACTTGCAGCACTTATCAATGAGATTAATCTTACGAAGAAAAAGCACATCATTACCATTGAAGATCCGATTGAATTTGTACACAAGGACAGAAACTGTATCATCAATCAGCGTTCTGTAGGACAGGATACACTCTCTTTTGGAACGGCTCTGCGTGCAGCACTTCGTGAAGATCCTGATATTATTCTGGTAGGGGAAATGCGGGATCAGGAGACGATAAACCTTGCACTGCATGCGGCAGACACCGGTCACCTTGTTTTTTCAACACTGCATACTGTTGATGCAAAAGAAACTGTTAACCGTATCATTGCGCAGTTTCCGACAGAGGAACAAAACCGTGTGCGTCTTTCACTTGCAGGTGTTTTGCAGGGAGTCGTATCCCAGAGGCTTATCCCTGCACTTAATGAAGGGCGTCGTGCTGCTCTTGAAGTATTAGTACGCACTCCGACAATTGAAAAACTCATTTTGGAAAACAGAGATTACGAAATTCGTGATGCAATTGAAGCAGGAAAAGAGCATTACAAATCACAAAGTTTTGATCAGGCTATCCTGGATCTTTACAATGAAGGTGTCATTTCCAAGGAAGAAGCGCTTAACAATGCGACGAGTGCTTCTGATGTAGAGCTGAAAATGAACGGACTTATAAGCGGAACAATGGCAGATATGGCTGAAGAAAATGAACTGCCAAAAGTTGAAATATCTTCTGACGATGATGATATTTTTGATTTAAAGTAAAGTTTAATCCATAAAACTGTATAATTGCGCCTATTTTAAAAGACAAAGGACTTCATATGTTAGAAGGTATAGTTAGAGAGAGTATTGGCAAAAAGGGCACAAAAGCGCTTCGCCGTGATGGTTATCTAATTGCGAATATTTACGGAAAAGGGCTTGAAAATATCAATGCCGCATTTAAAGAAAATGAGTATATCCGTACTGTTCGTAATAAAAACACATTGGCATTTCCGGTTTCAATTGATGGAAAAGAGATGCAGGTTGTTGTTCAGGCATATGAGTCTCATCCGGTAACAGGAAAACTTTTACATGTAGATTTAATGGTGGCACAGCCAGGTGTTGTAACACATTATATGGTTCCTGTTGAAGCGGTCGGTGATTCAATCGGTGTGAAAAACAAAGGACTTGTAAATATTTCAAAAAGACGTTTAAGAGTCAAAGCCAAGATTGAAGATTTACCAAAAGCAATTACAATTGATGTAACAGATATGGATATTGGTGACGCTAAGCTTATTCGTGACATCGAAGTAACTGAAAATGTACAATTTACAGATGCTGACCGTGTTGCCGTACTAAGTATTATCAAAGCTAAGTAGTAGCAATATGCTTATAGTTGGGCTGGGAAACCCTGGATCCGACTATAAAGCTACACGCCATAATATCGGCTTTATGGTTATAGATGAACTGATTCGTCGTCATAATGCCAGCAAAATCTCCTCCTCATCATTTCAAGGTGAACTCTATAAATTTCAAAATCATTTTTTATTAAAACCGTTGACATATATGAATCTTTCCGGAGAATCTGTTGTAAAAGTAAAGCAGTTTTACAAAATTGAAGATGTTGTTGTGATACATGATGATTTGGATCTTCCCTTTGGTGCCTTGCGTTTTAAAAAAGGCGGAGGACATGGCGGGCATAACGGTCTCAAATCAATAGATTCAAAAATATCCCGTGAATATGTCAGAGTAAGAATGGGCATAGCAAAACCAGCGAATAAGGGAGAAGTCGCCTCTTATGTATTGAGTCCTTTTAGTGCAACAGAACAAAAATGTCTGCCGGAATGGATAGATAAATGTTGTGATGCAGTGGAGTTTTTACTGACACATTCATTGGAAGAGACACGATGCAAATACTCCCAAAAGGCAATGGAATGTTAGCATTCAGATATATTTCATGGCACTATATAAAATATTTTTTGATTATACTGACAGCTTTGGTCCTGTTTGTTGTCGGATTTGACTATATGGGCAGTGCCCAGGATTTATCCAAGTCATCGGCAAATCTTATTTTGATTTATCTGGTGTACAAATCATTTTCTGCCATAGATATTTTACTGCCAATCGCACTGGTATTTGGGATGATATCTACAAAAATATATCTTATCCGCTCCAATGCACTTGTTTCATTCTTTTCTTTGGGATATTCAAGAGTAGATGTTTTGCGTCCCTTTGTTCTTGTTTCTACCGCTGTTATCGTGCTTTTTATAGCGCTGCATGCCTGGTCGAATTTTGCCAGAGCAGAAGAGTTTTCCAGAAATATTAAAAAGAATTCACAATATTTAAGTCCCACACGCGATCTTTTTTTTGCCTACAGGGGAAAGTACATATATTTTTCAAAACTGCTTCCTCTGCAGGAAACTGCGAAGAATATTCGTGTGTTTAGTGTTACCAATGAGTCTTTAAAAGAGGTCGTTGTTGCCAAGTCAGCCAGATACACAGACAACTACTGGTTTATCAGACAGGCTGACATTATTACAAAGCCTGATGATTTATCTCTTGCCTCACCCGGTATTCAAGTCACAAAAGCAAAAGATTTGAAAATTTTAGAAGGGTTTCGTCCTAAAATGCTTGACCAGGTTTATGAGGGAAAAGTGAATTTTACAATTATAGATGCCGTTGATGCTATGCTTTTACTCAATAAACAAAACATTAATACGGATAATATCAAATCAGCACTTTATAAAATATTTATCTATCCTTTTTTTGTTCCCTGTCTGATTGTTATAATATTTTTCTTTGTCCCAATGAGTGTACGGTTTTTGAATGTTTCGCTTTTTACATTTGGTGCAATCCTGGCAACTTTGCTCACCTGGGGGATTCTCTTTTTTCTGATAAAGCTTGCAAATAATAAAGTGATACCGAGTGAAATCGGGATAGTCCTTCCTGTTGCAATATTGGCTCTGTTGGCCTTTTTTCAGTGGTATAGACACAGAGCACTACTGTCTTAGGCACTTCTAAGCACATTTTAGATAAAATCATCTAAAAAATATTTGGAATTTTTATGATTGATTTTAAAGCATTGGCAGATGAGTATGGAACACCCTTGTACGTATATGATTTTGATTATATGTCCGCACAGTATACAGAGTTAAAAGAGGCATTCAGAGGACGTAAGTCTATTATTGCCTATGCAGTAAAAGCAAATTCAAATTTAAGCGTTGTGCGTCATTTTGCAAAAATGGGCAGTGGTGCTGACTGTGTTTCTATCGGAGAAGTGCGTCGTGCTCTTTTGGCAGGAATCCCCGCTTATAAAATTATATTTTCCGGTGTCGGCAAAAGTGATGAAGAGATACGTGAAGCGCTAGAAAAAGACATTTTATATATCAATGTTGAAAGCGAAGCGGAACTTGAGCGGGTTGAGGCTATTGCAAAGAGACTGGACAAGCCTTCACGCATAAGTATCAGAGTAAATCCCAATATTGACCCGCAGACACATCCTTATATTTCTACAGGACTGCATGACAATAAATTTGGTGTAGATCTCTCAAGTGCCAAACGTATGTATATCAAGGCTAAAAATTCCCAGTATCTGGATCCTGTCGGTATTCATTTTCATATAGGTTCACAACTGACACAGCTGCAGCCGATAAGAGAAGCTGCCGAAATAGTTGCAGATTTGGTACGTTCACTGCAGGCTATTGATATAGAGTTGAAGTTTTTTGATATCGGTGGGGGACTTGGCATAAAATATGACAATGAAGAGACAATAAATCCATATGATTATGCACAGGCAATTTTAGGAACACTTACGGCACTGGATTTGACGATTCTTTGTGAACCTGGCAGGTTTTTGACGGCAAATGCAGGGTACTTTGTGACGAGAGTTCTTTATGAAAAACAAAACGGTGACAAAAAATTTGTTGTTGTTGACGGTGCGATGAATGATCTGCTTCGGCCAGCACTCTACAATGCATATCATAAGATAGAAGCGATTACAGAGAACAAAGATCCGGTGAGAGAAGTAGACATAGTCGGTCCGGTGTGTGAAAGCGGTGACTTTTTTGCGAAAAACTATCCTCTGCCGGAGCTAAAGAGAAATGATCTGCTTGTGATTCACAGTGCAGGTGCCTATGGCTTTGGCATGGGAAGCAATTACAATACACGTGGACGAAGTGCGGAAGTCGCTGTTGAAAACTCCAAAGCAAGACTTATCAGAAAAAGAGAGTGCTTTGAAGATCTTATCTGTCTAGAACAAGAATTTTTAGTAGATTAAAATGTATTTTATAGATGTGCAGGGAACGCTTATCAGTGATGAAGACAAATCTCCAATAGACGGAAGCAGGGAGTTTATACAAATGCTCAACCGTGAGCATATCCCTTATATGATTATAACGAATAATACAAAAAAAGCATCACAGGATTTTTTGGCATATCTGAACAGACTGGGTTTTGAGTTTGACGCGACAAAGTACCTTGACCCTTTAATGCTTCTGGAATCCCGTGTAGAAAAAGAGGCTGTAGCCGCATATGGGGCACAAGAGTTTTTGCAGACACTGCAAAGTATGGGATACAAACTTGACTACACAAATCCCAAAACAGTACTGATTGCCATAAAAGAGAATTTTTCTGCGGATGAATATGCGCAAATGATAGATTTTTTACTTGATGGTGCGAAACTTGTCGGTATGCATGAGACATCTATTTATGCAAAAAACAACAGGCGCTACCCTGGAGTAGGTGCTATTTTGAAGATGCTTGAATTTGCGACAAGCTGTTCTTATGATGTTGTAGGCAAACCGAGTCAGGCATTTTACAATGAAGCCCTCAAAAGAATTAAAAGACAAAATCCTGCCGCAGATTTTCAAAACATAACTATCATCAGTGATGATGTCAAAGGTGACCTGGGCGGAGCAAAAGAGCTTGGTATGAAAACACTCTTTGTAACAAGCGGAAAATATAAAAGTGCCGAGGAAATTGTCCCTTTTTTAAAAGAAGCAAACATCCCCGATTTTATATATAAAAATATGCAGGATATTTTAATCCGCCACAAGATGGAGCAATAATGAAAACTTTAGATGACTGTAGAGAAGCGATAGATGAAATAGACAATGAGATGCTTACACTGCTGAATAAGCGTATGAAAGTTGTCCAGAGAGTCGGAGAAATTAAAAAAGAGACCGGTGGCGCAATCTATAGACCCGAACGTGAAAAAGCAATTATTGACAGACTGGTTTCTTTGAATGAAAAAGAGGGCGGACTGTTAAATTACAAAGCGATAGAAGCGATATTTCTAGAAATTTTTGCTGTGGCAAGAAACTTGGAACTGCCGGAACGTATAGCCTATTTGGGGCCTGAAGGGAGTTTTACGCATCAGGCGGCTGAGAGCCGTTTTGGGGCTATGAGTGACTATCTTTCTTTAAACTCTATCGCTTCTGTATTTAAAACACTTGAATCTGGCCGTGCCAAGTTTGCCGTTGTGCCTATTGAAAATTCCCGTGACGGAATTGTCGGAGAGACACTTGATCTGCTGGCAAAAAGTTCTATGAAAATTGTTGCAGAACTTTATATGCCGATTCATATGTCTTTTGCAACAAAGGCAGAAAAACTTGAGGATATTACAAAAATCTACTCAAAAGACAAAGGGTTTGGACAGTGTCGGGAATTTTTAAATGAACACGGTTTGATCAATGTTGAACTGATTCCGGTAGAATCGACGGCAAAAGCAGCCATTTTGGCGGCACGTGAGCCAAATTCAGCTGCAATATGCTCTCATATTGCAGCAAAACTGTATGGACTGCCTACTCTGTTTGAAAACATTGAAGATGCCATAGACAATACAACGCGTTTCGTCATTTTAAGTGATTTTAAAAATGCTGTCAGTGAAAATGATAAAACTTCGATACTGGTACGATTAAAAGACGCTGTTGAAGCTGGTTCTCTGGTGCGTTTTTTACAGGATTTTGAAGAAGAGAAGATAAATCTTTCAAAAATTGAGTCTCGTCCCTCAAGAGACAAAGGTGGTTTTGGCTACTGGTTTTATATAGACTTTTATGGTCACATAGATGAGGAAAAGATTCAAAAAGTTATACAAAAACATAAAGACGAAGTCACTTGGCTTGGAAGTTACGTAAAGGGTGAAGAGTGAAATTTAATAAAAAACTGCAAAATATCAAGACTTATGAGGCGGGCAAGCCTATAGAACTTGTCGTACGTGAATTCGGCATAGAACCAAAAGATATTGTAAAACTTGCTTCAAATGAAAATCCGTACGGATGCTCCCCCAAAGTGCAAAGCGCCGTGGCAAAAATTATACCGAATATGGCACTTTATCCTGATGACAGTATGCTTAAACTTAAAAATGCATTAACAAAAAAATATGCACTGGAACACAAAAATCTTATTATCGGCAGTGGCAGTGATCAGGTTATAGAATTTATTATGCATGCAAAAGCTGATGAAAATTCCAAAATACTGATGAACAGTGTGACCTTCGCAATGTATGAGATTTATGCAAAACATGTCGGGGCAGAGATTGTGAGAACTGCATCACAGGAGCATGATTTGGATGAGTTTTACGGGCTTTATAAAGCGACAAATCCTGCGATAATTTTTTTGTGTACACCGAATAACCCGACAGGGGATGCGATAGATACAGACAAATTGATGGAGTTTATAGAAAAGATCGACAATGACACGTTGGTTGTTGTAGACGGTGCCTATATGGAATATGCCGCATATAAAGATGAAAGTAAAAAAATCATGCCTCAAGAGTTGGTTGAAAAATTTGAAAATGTCATTTATCTGGGTACTTTTTCAAAAGCCTACGGACTTGGAGGCATGCGTGTCGGGTATGGTATTTCGTCAGAAAATATTATAAAAGAACTTTATAAACTGAGACCGCCTTTTAACATAACGACATTGTCACTTGAAGCTGCGAGTGTTGCACTTGAAGATGAGGAATTTGTAAATAATTGTATCGCTTTAAATTTCCAGGAGATGAAACGCTATGAAGAGTTTGCAAATGAGCAAAAAATAGATATAATAGAGAGTTATACAAACTTTGTTACTTTATGTCTGAATAACACACAAAATTCGACAGAAATTTCTAATGCTTTATTGCGTAAAGGAATGATAGTACGGGATTTAAGTGGTTATGGAATGAATGCAATTCGTGTAACTGTCGGAACAAAAGAGCAAAACAGCCGTTTTTTTGAACTTGCATCACTGTTATTATAAAATTTAAGATGGGAAGTTGATGGATTTTAAAGTACTTTTTTCGCAATTATCAGTTTTGTATGCAAAACTTACAAAACAGCAAAAAATGATTATAGCAGCTGCTGTAATAGGTATTGTTGCTTTTTTGATTTTTTTAGTTGTTTTTACTGCCAAAAAAACTTCACTTGACAGATATGAAGTACTTTTTGATTCTTTGACACCCTCAGAAGCTGCAAAAGTTGTAGAACAGCTTGAAAAAGACAATATTCCTTATAAGATCGAAGCAAACAATGTTATCAAAGTGCCTCGTGACATTGTGTATAAAGAGAGGATTTCCATTGCCTCTTTGGGTATTCCAAAAAACAGAGGTGTAGGATTTGAACTTTTTGACAAACAGGAATTCGGTGCTACAAGCTTTGATCAAAAAATCAAGCATCTGCGTGCATTGGAAGGCGAACTTTCCCGTACTATCAGTGCACTTTCCCCTGTAGAAAAAGCAACAGTGAGTCTTGCTTTGCCGAAAGAGACGCTCTTTGTATCCAAACAGGTTGATCCGACAGCCTCTGTAATGGTGCAGTTGGTTGAGGGAAGGATGCTTACTTCCAAGCAAATAAGGGGAATTAAAAATCTTGTCGCAGCAGCTGTGCCAAAATTAAAACCTTCTAATGTAATGCTGATTGACAGTGACGGCGTAACACTTGGTGATGATGATGAAATGGCACAGATGAGTGAACTCTCCATTGCCCAGCAAAAATATAAAATAAAAGAAGAGAAAAAAAAGCAGGAAAAAATCATTGATGTTATTGCACCTTTTGTAGGCGGCAGTGACAAGGTTGTGGCACAGGTAACCATAGAATTTGATTTTTCGCAAAAAAACTCTACTTCCGAAAAATATGATCCTGAAAATGTTGTACGAAGCGAACAGGTTAATGAAGAAAAAAGGGAAGGAAGCGCACCAAAAGAAGTCGGAGGAGTTCCGGGAACTGTGAGTAACATCGGCCCGGTACAGGGGCTTGCCTCAAATAAAATGGTAGAGAAATATTCAAAAAACTCCGGTACAACGAATTATGAAGTCGGAAAAACCGTCAGCACCACAAAGAGCCAGTTTGCAAGAATCAAAAGGATAACGGCTGCAGTTGTCGTTGACGGAAAATACAAACCAAAACTGGACAAAGAGGGGAATCCGACTGATGAGATGGAGTATGTGCCTTTGGATGCTGCGGACATAAATGCCTTAACCTCTCTTGCCAGCCGTTCTATCGGTATTGATCAAAACAGAGGCGATCAAATCAGTGTACAAAATTTGCAGTTTGAAAGAGCGTCTGCAAGCAGAGGTGCTCAGGGCGTCAATAAAGCCATCGCATTCAGTGAAACATATCTGGCGCCATTTTCCGGTTTGCTGAAATATCTGTTTGTGTTTATTCTGTTGTTTGTTTTGTACAAAAAAGTCATTGCTCCCTTTGCGGACAAGATGCTCGAAGTGTCAAAAGAAGAAGAAGAGCTTGTTGCCCCTTCACTGGAGCTGGATGAAGAAGAGGGCGATGATTTGGTAGAAAAAGTACAAAAAATGCGTAAAAAAGTTGAAGAGCAACTTGGTATGGGAAGTAATTTTAATGAAGATGACCTCAAACATGAGGTTATCTTGGAAAAAGTAAAAACTATGGCGGAAGATACACCCGAAGAGGTGGCTTCTTTGCTGGAGGCTCTTTTGAGTGAAGAGTCTGAAGTCCCCGCAAAAGAGAGGAAGTAAGTATGTCTACTTTAACACAGCAGCAACAGGCCGCACTTGATGAAATGAGTATGGCAGAAAAAATTGCCATACTTCTGCTGCAGTTGGGCGAAGACGCAACGGCGGCAATATTTTCAAATATGGGTGTTGAGGCTATTACTGAAATATCAAAATATATTGCAGCAAACAAAACCATTGACAAGGCAATAGCAACTGCTGTTTTAGAAGAGTTTCATGCAATATTTCAGTCAGGTCAGTATATGACTTCAGGCGGTATGGAGTATGCAAGAGAGTTACTGTATAGAACACTCGGTCCGGAAGAGGCAAAAAAGATTCTGGACAAACTCTCAAAAAGCATGCAAAACACACAAAATTTTGCCTACCTGTCAAAAATCAAGCCGCAACAGCTTTCCGATTTTATTATCAATGAACATCCACAGACCATTGCTTTGATTTTGGCACACATGGACCCTACAGAGGCTGCTGACACATTGCAGTATTTTCCGGATGATTTGCGAAGTGAAGTTGCGATGCGTATGGCAAAACTCGGAGATATCTCTCCTTCTGTGATTAAACGGGTTTCTGCTGTTCTTGAATCAAAACTTGAATCTCTTGCTTCTTACAAAGTAGAAGTTGGCGGAACGCGTGCGGTTGCAGATATCTTTAACCGCCTTGGTGCAAAAAGCTCTAAAGCAACTTTGGCAAATATTGAGCAGGTCGATGAAGAGTTGGCAACACAGATTAAAGAGATGATGTTTACTTTTGAAGATATTGTGACTTTGGACAAGAATTCTATTGCAGAGGTTTTAAAGGCTGTAGACAAAGCAGAACTGATGCTGGCACTCAAATCTGCTCCCGAAGAGTTAAAAGAGAAGTTTTTCTCTGCAATGAGTGAACGGGCCCGTGAAGCCTTTGAAGAAGAGATGCAGTTCCTGGGAGCTGTTAAAATGAAAGATGTTGAGGCGGCTCAGAGAAAAATTGTTGAAGTGGTCAATCAGTTGGCTGAAGCGGGAACTATCCAAATGGGATCGAGCGAAGAGATGATAGAGTAAAAAATGGCAAGTATAATATCTGAAAATGAAATTAATGAGCATAATGTGCAAAAATACAGTTTTAAAGTTATCGCAATGGGCTCAAAAGAAGAGCAAAAAAAAGAAAATAAGGTATTTACACAGGAAGACAATCCAAAAGCGAGAGCTTCGGATGTTGATTCGAGTGCTCTGAGTACGAGTTCAAAAGATTCACTTATAGAGTCTTTAATGAAAAAAACAGATGAAATGTCATCAAACTTTATAAAACTGCAAATGAGACTCGAAGCCAAAGAAGAAGAGTTTCAAGAAGAACTGAAAAAAGCCAAGGAAGAGGCTTTTGCCGAAGGCTTGAAGGCCGGAGAGGCAAAAGCAAGAGAAGAGATTGACAAAACACTGCGCAGCAAACTCGAGCTTTTGACAAACTCCATACAAAAACTTGAAGAGAGTGCGAGTGAATTTGAAAAAGCTTTAGAAGGTATAAAAAACGAACTGCTGCATGCGGCCATAGACATTGCAAAAGAGGTTGTACAGATTGAAGTAAGTGAAAATTCCTCACAGATTGCTCAAAAACTCAGTGATGAATTAATAGAGGAACTACAAAGTGCTTCTAAAATAACACTGAAGGTCAATCCAAAAGATTACAGCGCTATCGCAGAACATTTTAGCAAACTTGAGCATGTAAAAGTTGTACCTGAAAGTGCAGTAAGTGAAGGCGGTGTTATAGTTTTGAGTGATGCAGGCAATATTGATGCACAAATATCAAAAAGATTTGAGAGAGTAAAAAAGGCAGCTTTAAGTGAGTAGAATGAATATAAAAGAGAAAAATGTTAAAGAGCTTGAGGCTCTCAGTGAAGATATCAGAAAAAGAATTTTAGAGGTTGTCAGTAAAAACGGCGGACATTTAAGTTCCACTCTCGGTGCTACAGAGATAATTGTGGCTATGCATAAAGTATTTGATTCTCAAAAAGACCCTTTTATTTTTGATGTATCACACCAGGCGTATGCCCACAAGCTGCTTACAGGAAGATGGGAAGAGTTTGACACACTCAGACAGTTTAACGGAATATGCGGTTATACAAAACCAAGCGAAAGCAGCGATGATTATTTTGTGGCAGGACACAGCTCCACTTCAATATCTTTAGGTGTAGGGGCTGCAAAAGCCATAGCACTCAAGGGTGAGCAAAATGAACGCATTCCCGTGGTGCTTATCGGTGACGGTTCTATGACGGCAGGCATGGTGTATGAGGCATTAAATGAGTTGGGCGAGAGAAAGTACCCGATGATTATTATTTTAAATGATAATGAGATGAGCATAGCAAAACCTATTGGTGCAATCAGCAGAATGCTCAGCTCTGCCATGGCCTCTCCTTTTTATCAAAGATTTAAAAAAAATACGGAGAGTTTTGTAGATAACTTTGGTGACGGTGCCAGATATATCGCAAAGCGCATGGAAGAATCTTTGAAGCTTATTACCCCGGGTATACTTTTTGAAGAGATGGGAATTAATTACATCGGTCCTGTAGACGGGCATAATATCGCACAACTTGTAGATATTATGAAAACAGCCAGAAAACTCAATGAACCGGTTATAATTCATGCACAGACTCTTAAAGGAAAAGGGTATGAAATCGCAGAAGGCAAAGAGGAAAAATGGCATGGTGTCGGTCCGTTTGACCTTTCAAGTGGAAGTTCCGCCAAAAAAACCGCAACAAAAAGCGCTACACAGATATATACCGAGTCTCTTCTTTCTTTATGTGAAAAAAATGAAAAGATTGTCGGTGTTACAGCAGCAATGCCCAGTGGCACAGGTTTAAGCACTTTGATAGAAAAGTATCCGACACGTTTTTGGGATGTGGCTATTGCAGAACAGCATGCCGTGACCTCTATGGCAGCAATGGCAAAAGAGGGATTTAAGCCTTTTTGCAGTATTTATTCTACATTTTTGCAGCGTGCCTATGATCAGGTAATTCACGATACCTGTTTGATGGATCTGCCGGTTGTATTTGCGCTTGACCGTGCCGGAATTGTCGGAGAAGACGGAGAAACCCACCAGGGTGTATTTGATGTCAGTTATTTACGGGCCATTCCAAATATGACACTGTTTGCACCTAGAGATGAGAAGAGTTTTCATCAGGCAATGGGTTTTGCCGCAAAATATGAGCATCCGTGTTCTTTGCGTTATCCGAGGGGCTCTTTTATAACAACAGATTTGCCTGAATCTGCACCATTTGAACTTGGAAAATCTCAGCTTTTACAAACGGCAAAGAGTAATATTCTTTTTATCGGCTACGGAAATGGTGTCGGACGGGCATATCAAACAGCAAAATGTATGAAAGAAGATGTAAGTATTCTCGATCTTCGTTTTGTAAAACCGCTTGATGGAGAGATGCTTAGAGATTTGTCAGACAAGTACAACAAATGGTTTGTTTTTTCAGATACAGCTAAGCATGGCGGTGTAGGTTCTGCAATTTTAGAGTTTTTAGCGAAGGAAAATATTTTAAATATATCTGTTGTTTCCTTTGAATACGAAGATGCATTTATCACACACGGCAATACCAGAGTCGTAGAAGAGTCTTTAGAACTCTTGCCTGAACAACTTGCAGAAAAAGTCATAAATCACAATCCCTAGCAAACTACTATGTTTACTTGACTTTAAACGACTTCTTTATTATTATTCCAACAATCAATACAAGGAGTCGGCATGAGTCAAAAGTCCTGTCCTATATCATTTATCAAAGTTGATGCTAATATTGTCAGAATTAATGCATCTTATATTCTTTTACTTTTTGGTCTGTATCTCAATACATTCAATAAGTTTATTTTGCTTTTTTTAATAGCCGATTTTATGATACGGCTTTTTTTCAATAAAAACTACAGCCCTTTGTATTTCCTGTCTGCAAGAACCAAAGAACTGTTACATGTAAAGAGTAAATTTGAAGATGCTGCGGCTAAAAGGCTGGCTACATATTTTGGGTTGATATTTTTAGTATTCATATTATTATTTGATCTCTTGCATGCAGAAGTGCTGTTTTATATTATGAGTGGTGTTCTTCTTGTATGTTTGTTTTTAGAAGTTGCTTTTAACTACTGTCTGGGATGCAAAATGTACTATTTATATAAAAGATTTGTGTAATGGTAGGAGTATCTACAAAAAGCCTGTATGGCGTTGCAGCAATGCATGCGTTGTACAACTCTCCCAGAAACAAGCTGATGCAGATAAAAGAGATAGCTGCTATGACGCAAATTTCGCACGGTTACCTTGAACAAATTCTTTCAAACTTGAAAAAGCACGGCTTTGTTGTAAGTATAAGAGGTGCCAACGGTGGTTATAAACTGGCCAGAGATGCTTCTAATATTATCGTTCTTGATATTATAGAAGCCTTGGAAGGAGAACTTTTCGCAGTAGGGCAAAATGTTGGAGCAAGTGTTGTGCTGGACTCTTTTTGGAAAGATATTCAGGAGAAAGTCCGTGCTGTTTTTCATGTAAAGCTCTCTGAACTTGACAAGGCCTATGCAACATATTTTTATGAGATCTAAAGCATGATAATGCCTCCATAGCGCCCTGTTTTACGGGTATGTCTGTAGGAATAAAAAGTATCATTGTTACAACGGTTGCAAATATCTGATATCTCAATATTCTTGGCTAAAACACCTGCTGTACGGAACTGTTCTTTGAGTATTGCTCGGATATCCAGGTAGAATTTCTTTCCTTTTTTCTCAACCGCATAACTGACTTTTCTCTCTCTTGCCTCTTGGTAAATTTGCTCATTTATTTCATAACACTTCTGACATATTGCAGGTCCGACGGTGACAAGCAAATCCTTAACATCAGATGAAAAATCACTGACAAAACACCTAATTACATTTTGAACAATATTTTCAAAGGCTCCTGCTCTGCCGGCATGTGCTGCAGCAATGACATTTTGTCTGGGATCATAAAAAAGGACAGGAGAACAGTCAGCTACCATTACCAGAAGAGGTGTGCTTTTTTTGTTTGTAATTACTGCGTCACAGGCTGGAGGATTGTAAAAGTTGTCGTTTTCATCAACTCTTTTGACAATATTTGAGTGAAACTGTTCCATATGTACAAGTGTTTTATAATCATAATGGAGTTCTTTTGCCAAAGATTTATGGTTTTTCAGTACATCTTTTGGATTATCCTGAACATGAAAGGCTAAATTCCCGCTTTCCTTACATGTAAAGAGATGTGTGAGTTTTGCAAAGTTGTTTAATAATTTACTTTGATAAAATTTCATATAATGATTATAACTAAAAAGAGGAAAAATATTGAGTAAGATAAGTATGTACCCGGTTACACTTGAGGGTCAAAGTATTGAACAAAAACGTAAAGAGATACGTGATTACTTCCATAATACCTTTGATCTGTTTGAAAAAGTTTTTGAATTGCTGCAAGATGAGTCTGTATTTTACAAGAAGAGCGAACCGACCCGTCATCCGATGATATTTTATTTTGGACATACAGCGACTTTTTTTGTAAACAGACTCATGAGTATGCAAATAATTTATGAAAGAATAAATCCTGAATTTGAGTCTCTGTTCGCTGTAGGTGTGGATGAAATGCGCTGGGATGATCTGGAAGAGTCACGCTACAGATGGCCTGAAGTCTCAGCAGTAAGAAATTATCGAAATGCTGTACGCAAACTTGTGGATGAGTTGATTATGCGCCTGGATTTTACACTGCCGATTCGAGAGGATTCTGCTATGTGGATTATACTGATGGGGATAGAGCATGAGCGTATTCACATAGAGACATCTTTGGTGCTGCATCGTCAAATGCCTCTGGAGTATATCAAAGATGTCCCTGAATTCAATATCTGTACACACTCTGCAGAGGCGCCTCAAAATGAGATGGTAACAGTCAGAGGTGACAGAGTTGCTCTGGGAAAATCCAAGAATCATCATCTGTATGGATGGGATAATGAATATGGCAGCTATGAAGAAGTTGTTAAAGATTTTCAGGTTTCTCAATTCCTTGTCAGCAATGGCGAATTTATGGAGTTTGTCAATGACGGCGGGTATGAAACAAAAGAGTACTGGGACGAAGAAGGGTTGGCGTTTTTACAAAAATCAAATGCAAAGCATCCCCATTTTTGGGTCAAAGAAAATGGAGTTTTTAAGTACAGAGCCCTGAGCAAGATTATAGATATGCCGCAAGATTGGCCTGTGGATGTGAATGCTCTTGAGGCCGAAGCATTTTGCAGATACAAAAGTAAAAAAGAGAACAAAGAGTACCTCCTTCCAAGTGAGGCAGAATATGAATTGATATACAAGAGAGCGAATCTTAAAGATGTTCCTGCCCTGCATGAGAGTCGTGCAAATATCAATTTTTATCATTATGCTTCCTCCTGTCCTGTTGATGAATTCGGTTTTAACGGGATTTATGATGTTATAGGAAATGTATGGCAGTGGAGCAGAACACCGATACGCCCTTTTAAAGGTTTTGAAGTGCATGCGGCCTATGACGACTTTTCCGTACCTACTTTTGATGACAAGCATGCTTTGATACTTGGTTCTTCATGGGCCAGCAGTGGAAATCTAATCATGAAACATTCTCGGTATGCATTTAGAAAACACTTTTTTCAAAATGCCGGTTTTCGCTATGTTATTACACAAAACAGCAAAGATGAGAGTGGTGATGTCTATGAGAGTGATGAACTTGTTTCGCAGTATTGTGAATTTCAGTATGGTGACACGCATTTTGGTGTTGAAAATTTTGCCATAGCCTGTGCAAAAATTGCTGCAAAATATGCAATAAACACAACAAAAGCACTGGATTTAGGCTGCGCAACAGGAAGAGCCAGTTTCGAGCTTGCAAAGAGATTTGACAGAGTTGAGGGTATAGATTTTTCTGTACGTTTCATTCAGGTCGGTTCCAAATTACAAGAAGCAGGCTATGTCGCGTTTACATGTAAAGAAGAGGGTGAACTCAGCATCAATAAAAAAGTGACTCTGCAGGATTTGGGATATGAAGAACTTGCGCAAAAAGTCTCTTTTTGGCAGGGAGATGCCTGTAACCTGAAGCCCAGTTTCACCGCGTATGATTTGATAATGGCGACGAACCTGATAGACAGACTCTACAACCCAAGACTCTTTTTGGACACGGTAGACAAAAGACTCAATGCAGACGGTATACTGATGCTTACCTCTCCCTATACATGGCAGGAAAGCTCTACAAAAAAAGAGTTTTGGCTTGGCGGATACAAAGACGAAAACGGCAATGCAGTCAGAACAATAGAGCGGCTCAAAGATATTCTTCATGATAAATTTGAGCTTTTACATGTAGAAGATTTGGAGTTTGTCATAAAAGAGACAGCCAGAAAATACCAACATACTGTTTCACAGGTGAGTGTATGGAAAAAGCGTTGAAGAAGTACAGTTTTGAAACAGCCAGTGAGCGTGAAGGCACCAATGCAGAAAAGTATGTGCTGAGAAAACAGCTTTTTGGAACGGATGATGTTTTACCTGTCTGGGTAGCTGATATGGATATAGATACCCCATCATGTGTTTTGGATGCTGTTAAAAAAAGGCTGCAGCATCCCATAATCGGTTATGAAGAAGTACCTGCATCCGCTTACCAAGCACAAATTGATTGGGTGAAACATGAGCATGGTATGGAGTTTTATTTAGACGATATGTTGTATTCACATTCAGTTGTAGCATCAATGCATACAGCAATAGAAGCCTTTACAAAAGAGGGCGATGGGGTTATAGTGCAAACACCTGTCTATCCTCCTTTTTTCCACAGTGTATTACAACTCAACCGAAAGTTGATAAAAAACTCTTTACATGTAGACAAATACGGGGAATATAGCTTTGATATTGAAGATTTTAAAGCAAAAATTGATGAAAATACAAAACTGTTACTCTTGTGCTCTCCTCATAATCCGGTAGGCAGAGTATGGAAAAAAAAGGAACTCAAAGAGATTTTAGAAGTTTGTATAGAACATAATATTGTTGTTTTTGCAGATGAGATACATTCTGATTTAGTTTATAAACCATTTAAGCATACTGTTTTTGCCTCTTTGGATGAAAGAGCGAAAGATATTACAGTAACGGCGCTGGGTGTTGGAAAAACATTTAATATGGCCGGATTTGCCATGAGCACGGTGGCTATTGCAAATGAAGAGTTACGTAAGCAGTTTAAAAAGGCATATGAAAAAGTACATTTTGCACAAGGGTGTGTTTTGTCTCATGTGGCATTTGAGACTGCTTATAGAGAGGCAAAAGAGTGGTTAGAAGCACTTAAAATACATTTGTATTACAATTATTTGATGCTTAATGAAATTGCCAAAAAGTATTCAAAATATATAAAAGTTACACCGATTGAAGCAACCTATTTGGCATGGTTAGATTGTCGTGGAATGGGCATAAAAGACAAAGAACTACGAGCCTTTTTTATCAATGAAGCAAAGCTCGGACTTAACGCAGGTATCAGTTTTGGCAGGGAAGGGAGTGGCTATATGCGCTTGAATTTTGCTGTAAGCTCTGCTAAAATGAGAGAGATAGTTCAGCGCCTTGAGAGGGCATTGCAAAGGAGAGAGATTGGCTGAGATAAATTGGGCGGAATATAAAGAGCATAAAAAATATACAACAAAACAAGATAACTTTGAAATACTTTTAGACTTTATAAAAAGTTATTATAATATCAGCAATGTTTTTGAAGTTTTTGAGATGTTGAGTAATGATGAAACTGCCAAAATGATGCTAGACAAGCGTAAGATTACAGATGCGCAAAAGCTAGAAAATTTCATATTGAGACACTAATGAGCCAAGAGCTGAAAAAAATTACTACTTTTATAGAGAAACATCATGTTATGAGTCTAGCTACATGTAATGGTAAACAAGTGAGTGCTTGTAGCCTTTTTTATGCTTATGATGCAGAGAAGTTCTCTTTTGTTGTAGCAAGTAGTGAAGATACTTTACATGTAAAGCATATTTTACAAAATCCAAAAATTGCAGGCAATATTTTACTGGAGACACAAGAAGTCGGAAAAATTGAGGGTTTGCAGTTTCAAGGAGAGATGCAGGAGCTGCAGGAGAGCTCTTTAAAAAAACTCTATTTTAAGCACTTTCCCTATGCTTTGGCTATGATGCCAAAACTTTGGCAGATTAAAGTGAGCTATTTTAAATTAACTGAAAATAAATTGGGTTTTGGGAAAAAGACTATTTACGAACCTGTTTTTCTTTAAACAAAGAACATTCAGCCCCACTGCTGTTTAAAACCACCATAGAGGGAATCTGTACGGATTTAAATCCGTACGCTTTGCATCCATGTGGTTTTGATGCCTCCCATGTTACATAATAATATTCACATTTTCTACAATTAATTCTTTTCATAAATCTCTCTTTTTAAGTAACTAATTCTAGCATATTAGATAAAATAAAGAAATAAATTTCTTCCAGATTAAAAGGAAACAGATGAATAATAAAATTTTTTTGATGCTGCAACTGCAAAATCAGCTCAACGATGCAACCAATGGTGAAGAGTGGACAAAAGGCATAACAAAAAACGGCAAGTCTATTAACTGGAAACGCTGTATATATATGGAGTGCGCAGAGATGGTGGACAGTTTTGGCTGGAAGCATTGGAAAAGTATAGATGTCGAGCCTGACTGGCAAAATCACCAGATTGAAGTTATAGATGTCTGGCATTTTATTATGAGCCTGGCAATAGAAGAGTACAGTAAAAATTTAAAAGGCGGCATCGAAGATATAGCGATAGACATATCAGCTTTGAAAGCACTCAGTGGTATAGAATCCGATGCTGCAGCATTTGCATCGCAGGAGGATGTGATGCAGAAAATTGAAAATCTTATACGCATTGCTGTCTCAAAAGAGAGCATTGATTTAGAAGAGCTGGTATCAGAATTTTTTGATTTGGTCAGTATGAGCGGTCTGAATCTAGAGACGCTTTATCGTCTTTATGTAGGAAAAAACATACTTAACCAGTTCCGTCAGGATCACGGATACAAAGAGGGCAGTTATATAAAAATATGGAAGGGTGAAGAAGATAACGTTGTAATGAAAAGAATATGGGAAGAGCACGCTGATGTGACGCCTGATGAGCTGTATAAAAAACTTGAACAGGCCTATCCTGCAGAAAGTGAGAGCTGATTTTTGCAAAATACTGTTTTAGAGATAAAAAATCTAAGCTTTGGCTATACAAAGAAAAAACCCCTTTTTGAAAACTTTTCACTGCGTTTAAAACAGGGAGAGTTAAAGGCTATAGTCGGAGAGAGCGGAGCCGGTAAAAGTACACTTTTTGAACTTATACTTGGAAATCTCAAACCACAAAACGGTACGATTAAAGTCTCAAGGGTATCTGAAATTTTTCAAGACCCTTACAGTTCCTTTCATCCGAGCTATACATTATTACACCAAATAAAAGATGTGGCGTCCTTGGATAATCTCAACAGTTTGATGGAAAATATGAGTTTTGAGTATGATCTGCTTTTAAAACTGCCGCATGAACTCTCAGGCGGACAGCTTCAGCGTGCATCTATCATAAGAGCTATGCTTATGCAACCGCAACTTCTGTTACTGGATGAACCGACATCGGCACTTGATAATGTGATTCAGCTTGAAGTGATGAAAATGCTTATAAAAAATCTCGACTCAATGGGAATGCTTTTGATTACCCATGACATGGACTTGGCATCCTGGTGTGCAGATGAGGTTATCAGGATTTGAAAAAATGGTTGATAAGGTAGTATCCGCTTCCCGCCATAAATACTGTTCCAAAAACATTCAGTGCCATATTTAAAAGCCCAAGCGCGATACTTCCTCCCTCTAAAAGCAAAAAACTTTCAATGGCAAAAGTGGAATAGGTGGTCAATGCGCCTAAAATTCCTGTTGAGAGAAAAGATTTCATATGGGGTGTTAAAAAAGTTGAATACATGAAGTATGCCAAAAGAGCACCCATAATAAAACTTCCTATAAGGTTGACTCCAAGTGTACCAAAGGGGAGTTCATGTGGTACTCTGTGGGAAATCAGCCCATTAATGTAGGAGCGCAATACTGCTCCGATAAATCCGCCGCTACCTATTGCGAGTATTGTCTGCCAACTCATCATCATACACCTTTTGCATTTTTTGTCTTAGTCTGTTTAACCAGTCCGGATCATTTTTATCAGCGACAAAAGAGTCTAAAAAAACTACTTTTATATTTCGGGGAACATAATAAAAACGCTTCAAATCATAGCATTTTGCAGTCTCTACGAGAACTATTGGCTGCACTTTGAGTTTGTATTGATCTGCTATGACTTTGGCTCCTGATTTAAAAGGGAGCATTTTGCTGCCTTTTGAACGTGTGCCTTCGGGAAACATTGTAATGACTCTTTTCTTCTTCAGCCTGTCTTTGGCAGCACGAAGCAGTTTGATTAAAGATGTTTTGCTTTCTCTTTCTACTTCTATATCTTCCGGCATACTCATTGCCAAACCAAAAAACGGTACATCAAAAAGAGACTTTTTTGCAACCCATGTTATATCTTTATTTGTAACAGTCTCCAAAATACCGATATCCAAATCACTTTGGTGGTTTACTAAAAACATCTGTGCATCGGGATCCTCTTTTCCTTTGACTGTTGTAGAGAAAAATGTAGTGAGTCTGATAAACCATGCTACTGCTTTTCTTGCATAGGGACGAGGTAAAATCGGATATAAAATTATGGAAAAAGTCAGCCCTGTAAAGATAATGAACGTGGCATAAGCCCAACTAATATGAGCAAGTATCTTCATTTTTCACCCAGCCTATTTTATTGTTTTTCAGTTTTACTTTTATAAAGTTTCGCACCTGTCCTTCTTTTGTTAAATGGTATTGTGTTTGTGTTGTTTCAAATACAGTAGAGTTCTCTACCGGCAGCAGATAAAGAGGTGTTCCCTCTTTGATACATACTTTTTTCTGGGGTATTGCCAGATAAATTATGTAAATTAATGGTATGACAATAAAAATCAGATAGAAATATTTACGACGCACAAGAACTAAAATAAAACCTAGGAATGCCACAGCAGCTGCTGTATACATCTTGATTGTATCATGTGACTGGTCTCGCGGTCGCAAGTCACTTTGTGTGGTAACACTGTCATCATTGACTATAATCGGGATTGTGACTAAAGCATAATCATTTTTAAGCAAATTAAAATAGGAAAAAGAAAAATTTTCTATTTTTTTGTCAATAATAACAAAATATATAATCTTCCCTTCCTTATAATTACCGGAGATTGATTCAAGCCCCTGCTTGTATACATGTTTAAAACGGATTTCATTCAGATCAGCATTTTGTGCCGAGGCAACAAATATAACAATGTTGTGTGTATCGTCATAGACCGTTGTTTTATACTCTTGAATAGTAAAACTATTTGCTATGACATTGGAGAAGTTTTCCCCGGGATTGAGTGTAATTACATTAAGGTTTAGACCTTGTAGTGTTGTAGAGTTGTAATCATGGGGTGCCATTAAAAAAGCTTCAATATCGGGCAGTTTTGCCTGCTTTTGTGTTGCCTGCATATGGAAAGTATCAAAATAATACTTTCCTTTTTGCACTCTCTGGGGTGCTTCATCAAGGATTTTGACACCTTGATGATTTGAAAACTCATACAAAACATCATCAAAGTTTTTTACTGTTGAGAGTGTTTTGTATGTTACGGGAAATATTTCACCTTTAATAACTCTTGTCGGAATTTCATCATAGCTGAGATAAATCACTTTATTTGCAAAAAGTGATGTGATGAAAATGAGAGCAATTAAAAGTGCTTTGATCACGACGCTAAAAATCCTTCTAGCATTTTTATTCCGTCATCGCTTCCCAAGAGAGATTCCATAGCGCGTTCTGGATGTGGCATAAGGCCAAAAATATTCTTTTCTTTATTGCAAACACCTGCAATGCCGGCAACACTTCCGTTGGGATTTTGTATTTCGCCATTTGCATCGGTGTATTTGAGAAGAATCTGTCCATTAGATTCAAGCTCTGCCAAACCTTCATCATCAATATAGTAATTTCCATCATGGTGAGCAATTGGAATATTTACAATATCTCCAGTGTTTAGTTTTTCTAAAAACACATTGTCATTATTTTCTACTTTTAGGTAATGATGTTTTGAAATAAAGTGCAATCCTTCGTTACGCTTCAGTGCGCCGGGAAGAAGTCTCGCTTCTGTCAAAACCTGAAAACCGTTACAGATACCTAAAATTTTGCCGCCATTGTCTGCATACTCTTTTACCGCAGACATAACAGGGCTGAATTTCGCAATAGCGCCGCTTCTGAGATAATCACCATAGGAAAATCCTCCTGCTACTACAAGCAAATCGGTGTCTTCGGGTATTGTTGTAGATTTGTGCCATACTATCTGTGTCTGTGCACCAAGTTTTTCAAAAGCATACTGTGTATCATATTCACAGTTCGTTCCCGGAAATTGTAAAATAGAAACTTTCATTATACAAGCTCTATAGTATAGTCTTCAATTACGGTGTTTGCCAAAAGATCTTCACACATTTTTGTCACATCAGACATTGCTTTTTCTTTGTCTGTTTCATTCAGTTTGAGTATGATCTGTTTGCCTACACGAACATCTTCAACATTGCTAAATTGTAGAGAGTTAAGGGCATGGTGTACAGCTTTTCCCTGTGAGTCCAATACGCCTGCTTTTAAAAATACATTTACTATTGCTTTCATTTATTACTTTCCTAATATTCTGTTTAATACTTGCTCGTAAGCTACTGTAACGCCACCAAGTCCTTGACGGAATCTGTCTTTATCCATTTTTTCACCACTTTTCATATCCCAAAAACGGCAGTTGTCCGGTGAAATTTCATCAATGAGAATGATATTTCCCTCTTTGTCTTTTCCAAATTCAAGTTTAAAATCGACTAGATTTAAACCTTTTTGGGCAAAATAAGGCTTTAAAATATCATTTACCTGTCGAGCCATACGGCGAAGTTTGTCAAGCTCATCCTGAAAATCAACCAGTCCAAGAATCAGTGCATGCTGGTCATTGAGTTTAGGATCACCAAGCTCATCATTTTTGTAGTCAAACTCTACAAGAGTAAAAGGTAGAACTGTACCGTCTTCAATACCAAGATTACGAGTAAGACTTCCTGTTGCAATATTGCGAACAATGACCTCTATGAGAATAACATCAACTTTTTTATGAAGCATATGATTATCATCGAGCATTTTCACAAAATGGGTAGGAATACCATTTTTTTCTAAGAGTTTGAACAATTCTGTAGAAATTTTATTGTTCAGTGCTCCTTTTCCGACTTCGCTGGATTTTTTTTCGCCATTAAATGCTGTTAAGTCATCTTTAAATTCAGAAATGACTAAATTCTCATCTTCTGTCGCGTATAGTTTTTTTGCTTTACCTTCGTAAAGTAATTCTTTTTTTTCCACGTTTTTTATCCTTTCATTATTACAAGAGCTTTTATGATGTCAACGGCTTCTTTGAGTTGAATGTCTTTGTTGAGCATTTCTGGCGTAATTATATCTTTTTTATCTTTTTTATCTTCTTTAGTCTCTTCTTTTTTTCCGTCAACTTTTTCAAGTTCTTCTTGCAGGTGTTTTTTCAGGTCAGCTTCTTTTATGGCAAATTCGTTTTTATGTGTTTTAAGCTCACCTGGAGTAACGACTACGTCAGGCTTCACACCTACGGCTTGAATAGTTCTTCCACTTGGGAGATAGTATCTTGCTATTGTGAGTTTTATCGCTTCAGTTTTTGTAATAGGCAGGACAACCTGTACACTTCCTTTTCCAAAAGTATTTTCTCCTACGAGCACAGCGCGTTTGTGGTCTTGCAGTGCACCACTTACAATCTCACTGGCACTGGCACTTCCCCCATTGACTAAAACAACCAAAGGAACCTTTGTGAGAGTGTTTGACGCATGAGCGCTGTAGGTTTTGTTTTCAATTTTTCGTCTTCCTTTTTGGGAAACTATCACTCCGCTGTCGACAAAAGAGTCAACCAAACCTACTGCCTGGTCGAGTAATCCGCCGGGATTGTTTCTTAAGTCTAAAATAATACCCTTCGTGGAGGCTTTGCGTTTGTTTATCTCTTTCGTAACATCTTCTACAACTTTTTTGTCAAAACTGGCAACGCGTATGTATAAAATATCATTATTAATTACTTTTGCATGTACAGATTCTATTTTGATGATATCACGGACAATATGGATAGAAAGAGGCTTGAGTTCTCCCTCTCTGACTATCAGTAAATCAATAGGTTCTCCGACTTTTCCCCGCATAAGGGATACCGCTTCATCTATAGTCATGCCGATGGTTGACTTGTCATCAATTTTTAAAATTATATCACCTGCTTTAAGCCCTGCTTTGTCTGCCGGTGTTCCGTCAATAGGAGAGATAACTGTGAGTGCACCGTCTTTCATGCCAACAGTAATTCCCAGACCGCCAAATTCACCTTCTGTTTGTACTTTTAGGCGTTTGTAATCTTTTTCTGTCAGATAATTTGAATGGGCATCAAGATTTTTCATCATACCGTCAAGGGCTTTGTCTATAAGTTCTTCTATCGTCACATCATCAACATCATATTGTTGTACTATGCTGATGACTTTTGTGAATTTTTCCAAAGCCTGAAGTCTAGAAGCCTGTGCATCTTTTATGGAACTTTCTGCAAATAAAGAAGAAGAAAACATAAGCGCTATTGATGTCGCAACCGATGCAAACCCTAGAGTGATAAACTTTTTGTTTTTCATAATAAACCTACTGTTGATTTTTTAAAGAAGATATTATACCAACAGTTGATAAATGGAAAACTTTTATGCTAAATATGATAAAATCATTTTAAATTTGTATGGGATATCAAATGAAAAACATTGTACTGATAGGTTTCATGGGTGTAGGCAAAGGAAGCATAGCGCGTGAAGCGCTCAAATATTCTTCGTATATGACGATAGACACTGACGACATTATAGAAAGTATGGAAAACAGAAAAATTAAAAAGATATTTGAAGAAAACGGTGAAGAGTATTTTAGAAAACTGGAAAAACGGGTTGCAAAATGGCTGGAAACAAGTGTGCATGATACACTCATTTCTACAGGCGGCGGTTTTTATAAGCAGACTAATTTACAAAAAATAGGTACAATTGTTTTATTGGATTCTCCTTTTGATGCTATCATTAAACGATTAAAAGAACACCCCAATGCAAAAAGAAAGTTGAAAAAAAGACCGTTGCTTGCTGATTTGAAAAAAGCAAAAAAACTTTATGATGAACGACGACCTCAGTATCTGAAGTTGGCAGATATCATCATAGATGTGACTGAAAAATCAGCACAGGAATGTGCAAAAGAACTCTTAAAAAAGGTAAAAAAACATGGGTAAATTATTATTGGTACTGGCATTTGTACTTACAACATCTTTGATGGCTGATGAGATACACTGGGCAAAAGATTATCAAGAGGGGATGGCTCAGGCACAAAAAGAGCATAAGCCTGTGCTTTTTATTATTTCAAGTCACTCTTGTAAATATTGTCTGCTCCTTGATAAAACAACACTTAAAGATGAAAAAGTTGTGCAGAAGATAAATAAAAATTTTATTGCTGTACGTTCATGGACGGACAAAAGAGATTATATTCCGGCTGTCCTGGCACAAAATACTCCGGGGCTTCCGGGAATATGGTTTTTGTTACCAAACGGTGACCCCATGTTTCAGCCACTTTTAGGATATGCAAAAAAAGATGTGTTTTTACAGGCATTAGAGATAGTGCAAAAAGAATTTAATACAAACCAAAAGAGAGTGAAGAAGTAATGATATTTGTAAAATCGACTGATAATGATTTTGACGGAAAGTTTGAAGAGCTTTTAGCGCGCGGAAAGATGGATATTGCCCATGTAAGTGGCATAGTAGGTGATATTATCGAAGATATCAAAACAGATAAAAACCTGGCTTTGCGATCACATATCAGCAAGTTTGACAACTGGACACCAAAAAATGATGCAGACTTAAAAATAACGACAGCATCTATGCAAAAAGCCTATGAAAATATTGACAAAAAGCTTAAAGATGCCCTGCATCTTGCCTATGACAGAATAAAAGCATATCATGAAAAGCAAAAACCGAAATCATGGTTTGATACAGAAGCAAACGGAACGATTTTAGGACAGCAGGTGACTCCGGTTGAGAGCGCGGGGCTTTATATTCCCGGAGGAAAAGCAGCCTACCCTTCATCTTTGCTTATGAACGTTATTCCTGCTCAGGTTGCGGGTGTTGAAAACATTGTTATCTGTACGCCGACACCGGATAATGAACCAAATGAGCTTTTGCTCGCTGCCTGTCATCTTTGCGGTGTGCGTGAGGTCTACAAAGTGGGTGGAGCAAGTGCTATCGCGGCAATGGCGTATGGAACCGAGACAATTCCGAAAGTGGATGTTATTACAGGGCCTGGAAATATTTTTGTGGCAACGGCTAAAAAAATGGTTTTCGGCGAAGTCAATATTGACATGATAGCCGGGCCGAGTGAAATAGGTATTTTGGCAGATGAGAGTGCCAATGCCAACCATCTGGCTATAGATTTGCTTTCTCAGGCAGAACATGACGAAATGGCAAGTTCTATTTTGATTACACCTTCACAAAAACTGGCTGATGCTGTAAAAGACGAAATTGAAATATGGCTTACAAAACTTCCACGCCAAGAGATAGCCCGAAAATCTATAGAAGAAAGAGGCGCAATCATCGTGACAAAAGATATGGATGAAGCGGTTGATTTGATGAACAAAATAGCACCCGAACATCTTGAAGTCGCTACGATGAGCCCTTTTGAACTTTTGCCGTATATCAAGCATGCCGGAGCAATATTCTTGGGACACAACACACCTGAGGCTATAGGCGACTATGTTGCAGGACCAAACCACACGCTTCCTACGGGGGGTACAGCAAAATTTTATTCACCGCTTGGTGTTGAAAATTTTATGAAAAAAAGTTCTATTATTTCATTTAGTAAAAATGCTATCAATGAGATTGGAGAAGAGTGTGCTTTGATTGCAAATACAGAAGGATTAACCGCTCATGAACAGTCTGTTCGTGTTCGCCTAAAATAAATAAGCAGTCTGATTATAATATATTAGTTATAAAATTTTATTTTATAACTAATATAAATCTTTGAAATATTAATTTCCCCGATATACCCATACTGAAAAAATTATCAAAAATATATCACTCTTTTATTACTTCTTTAAGGTTCATGCGTTAATATATCTACAGTAAAAAAAGCCTGAAATGCCGTGCATAAGGGCTTCTTTTAGTGTTAATAAGTCGTAGTTATAAATCTTAAAAAAAGCCACTGAAGGCCAAAGGAGAATATATGCAATTAGGTTTCCTAGTTGATTTACACCTGTGTATGGGTTGTAAAGGTTGTGAGATCGCATGTAAAGTGGAGAATGAAGTTCCACTGAGTACATGGAGACTTCGTGTTAAATATGTAGATGTGGGAACTTTCCCTGAAACTAAGAGAACATTCACCCCTCTTAGATGTAATCATTGTGAAAATGCACCATGTGAAAGAATTTGTCCGGTATCGGCTCTTCACTATATTGACAATGGTATTGTAAACATTGACAAAGAGAGATGTATCGGCTGTGCCGGTTGTGTTATGGCCTGTCCGTACGGTGCAATATACATTGATCCTGAAACGCAGACTGCTGATAAGTGTACCTACTGTGCACACCGTATTGCATCGTCGATGATGCCGGCCTGTGTGGTTGCCTGTCCGGTAGAAGCAAATATTTTTGGTGATTTGGAAGATCCTGCATCAAATATTTCAAGATATATTCAAGATCACAGAGATGTACAGGTTCGTAAACCTGAAAAGGGAACAAATCCTCATCATTATTATGTCGGAGCAGGACAAGCGAGTCTTAATCCTCTTGCATCAAGAAGAGAAGAAGGGTATAACCTGTTTAACAATATTACAACACTTCCACTAGGGGGGCATCACTAATGGTACATGAAACTTTAGCAGCAACAAATGCTGTAGTAACTCTAGATGTTGCAATTCCTGATATATTCTGGGGTTGGTATGTAACAATGAATATGTGGGCAAAAAGTATCGGTACCGGTCTGGTATTTATGCTTTTTCTTTTATTGAAGAAAAATCCGAGTGAAATGAACGGACTGAGAACGCCTGTTATGATTACTTCTTTTATCTTTATGAATATTTTCCTGGTTTTCACATGGTTGGATCTGCACCAAATGTGGAGAATGTGGCATATATTCTTTTATCCTCACTGGACATCAGCAATTACAGTCGGTGCCTGGATGGCAACTCTGTTCGTAGGTTTAGAATTTGTTATGATTGCAGTAATGATAAGAAAAGAAAAATGTTTATTAACAAAGCAACCTACTGTGTTCTTTGATAAAACACTTTTTTGGGTGACGCTTTTAGCAATTCCTGTAACACTTTATACTGCCGGTATTATGGCTGAAGCAACAGCACGAGAATTATGGCAAATGCCGACAGAATCAGCACAAATGATTTTAGCAGCAACACTTTCCGGTTCTGCGGCAATTATCCTTCTCGGCGGCTCTAAATTAAGCGATGAGACAAAAAATTTCTTTGGAGCGATTTTAGGATTAAGTGCCTTAATGGCATTTATCATTTACATGTCAGAGTACATTTTCGGTGCTATGAAAGCTGAAGAAGTTGCAGCTATCTTAGGCTATGTTAAAGGCGATGGTGAGTATGCTACAATGTTCTGGATTGGACAGTGGGTTGCATATATCTTACCAATGATACTGGTTGCGCTTTCACGAGTGAGTAATAGTAGCAGTCTTTTAAACCTCGCAGCTATTTTGGCTATCGTAGGTCTGTGGGTAGTTAAACATGTTTGGCTAGTTATTCCACAATTATTACCAATGAGTTAAGGAGAAAGTATAAATGTATTTACAAAGTAGAAGAACATTTTTAAAAGGTGCTGCATTCAGCGTAGCTGGTGTAGCCATAGCTAAAGGGGTATTTGCAACAGATGCAATTGCCGAATCTGTTAGCCAAAGTAAGTTTACAAACACCCCTGATACAATTTCTTTTTATCCTGACCAATCAGAGTGGGACAATTTTGCGGAGCTTGACGGAGATGACTGGAAACGTGGCGGTATTGAGCGCCATGGTGTAAGAAGTGCTGAAAATCCTGACGGTATCCAGGTAAACAATTATACAATCGTTCCTACAGTTTGTTCAAACTGTGAAGCAGGTTGTGGTCTGACTGCATGGGTTAACAAAGATACTATGACGGTAAGAAAATATATGGGTAATCCGTTACATACAGGTTCTCGCGGTAGAAACTGTGCCAAAGGGTATGCTGTAACTTCTCAAATGTATGATCCGGATCGTATTCCGTTTCCTATTAAACGTGCGCCGGGTTCCAAGCGTGGTGAAGGAAAGTGGGTTCGTGTCACTTGGGATGAAGCGATGGCTGCCATTGGTAAGAAAATGCATGACACACTTGCAAAAGGTGATGAGATTTCTAAAAAATCTATCATGTATCATGTCGGTCGTCCAAATGAAAATGGTTTTGGTCCGCGTGTACCACAGTCTTTAGGGATTGACGGATACAATTCACATACAAATATCTGTTCAGCAGGAGCCCGTCAGGGAACTATCCAATGGGCGAATGATGACAGAAACTCACCAGACTGGGCAAATGCAGATCTGATATTTTTACAATCATCACATGCGGCAGATGCAGGTCACTATTTCCAGCAATCAGCAGGTTTGATTGCAGAAGCGCGTAAACGCGGTGCAAAAATGGTTGTTATTGACCCTAGAATGAGTAACTCTGCAGGTATGGCAGATTTATGGATTCCATGTTGGCCGGGAACAGAAGCTGCGCTTTACTTATACTTGACAAATCGTATTTTAAATGAAAAGAAAAAAGACGGTTCGGATATTGTCAATCATGAATTTGTAAAAGAGTGGGTTAACTGGGACAGACTGATGGCCAACAAAGATTATCTTCAAAAGATGATTGGTTATGGTTATATTTCGAAAATGCCAAAAGACGACAGTTACGAGTCTTTTATTGAAGTGGCAAAAGAGTTGTATGCTCCGTATACAAAAGAGTTTGTTGCAAAAGAGTGTAAACTTGAAGGCATGGAGTATAAGTTAGATGAACTGTGGGAAATGTTTGTACCTGCAGGAGCTAAAGTTGCTACATATTTATGGCGTGCAGGACCGATTGGTCACCGTGGTGGCTGGATGAATACACGTGCAGGTTTCCTGCCTCTTGTTTTTGTTGGCGCTATGCGTGGAGATATCGGTGGAGTGGGTATGCACCACTGGCATGAAATTTCAGTTGCAGGAAAAGGTGACAAAGCCACAGTTGCAGGGAAGCATCCTGAAAAAACTGATGCATGGAATGAAATTGCATGGCCGCCGGAGTATCCTATTTCAACATACGAAATGGGTTATATGATGCCACAAATCATGATGGATGACGCGTGGCATGAAAAATGGACAAAACGTGGGTTGAAGATTCCTAAGTCTATGGCTGTTTATATTCCAAGAATGCACAATCCTTTATGGATTAATCCGGATGGATTCAGATGGATAGAAGCACTCAAGCGTGAAGATAAGTTTGAATTGTCATTTAACCTGTCTCCTACCTGGTCTGAAACAAACTGGTACTGTGATTATGTACTGCCTGTTGGACTGGCGGGTGAAAGAAATGATCAACAGTCAACACCTTCAAAACCGGAACAGCGTATAGAGTTCCGTCAGGCTGTTCTTCGTGTAGCTGCTGAAAAATCAGGGTGGAAAGCAAAAAGACCGGAACGTGCTACACTTGAAGCACATATGAAATTTGGTCTGGGTGAAGTATGGGAAGAGAGTGAATTCTGGCCAAATCTAATCGTAGATTATGTAGATCCGGATGGTTCATTGGGAATCAGAAAATACTGGGCAAGTAAAAAAGATCCGTCTCGTGCGGTAACTGTTCCAGAGTATTTTGATGCGGCGATGAGTCTTTTACCGAAATTAAAAGCCGAAGCGACAAAACTGTATGCAAAAGAAGAGTTTCCTGTGTACAGCTATATGAGAGATCATGGTGCCTGGACAGAAAAAACTGATGTATATAAGCCTCAGGAAGAAGAACTTGAATTTGATGGAACATATTACCATGCACACGGTCATAAATATTCTAAAGACGAAGTAACTAAAGATGAGTTTGGTGCATTATGGGTAAAAGACGGTAATTTCAAAAAATCTATCGGTATTGAAACTGATGGAAAATTGCGTGAAGGCTTTCATTCATTAAGTAAAAAACTTGAGTTCTTCTCTGAGTGGCTGGCAGAAGAGTGGAAATGGCCGGAATATGCAATTCCAATCTACCCAAGAAATGATGCAGAGAGTGATAAAATGGTACACCTTGTAACACAGGTACACCACAAACACATGAAAGCGGATAATGAGTTTGCATTAAATACGATTTATCGTCTGCCATACAATATTCACACGCGTTCTGTGAACTCCAAACACTTGATGGAGATTTCACAAAACCATAATCCTGTCTGGATTTATACAAAAGATGCCGAAAAACTCGGTATTAAACGTGGTGATGCGATTAAGGTTCAAATTCAGGATACGCTTACGGGTATCAAAAGCGGTTATTTTATTGCAATGGCTGTACCAACTGAAGCAACACGTCCTGGTGTTCTTGCATGTTCACACCATGCCGGTCGTTGGAAACTCAAAGACTCTGTAGCTATTCCAGGTTTTGAGCACCAGTTAGGCATTATGAGCTTAGGTTCTCCTAAGTATGAAATGACTGATGACGGAAAAGTCGGAACAATGAAACCGACTGAGGGTATCAAACCACATGAGGCATGGCAGTTTAAAGAGTACAATAAAGATCTTGATAATATCTGGTGGGATGGTCTCAGTGGTGCATGGCAGAATGCTGTAGCGCCTTGTCATCCGGATCCTATTGCAGGAAATCATGGCTGGCACCAAAAAGTTATCATCACCAAAGCAGGTGCTGATGACAAGATAGGTGATATTAAAGTTAACTATGAAAACAACTTTAAAGTCTATCAGGCATGGAGAGATCAATTGACTCGTCCGTTGACTGCGGCAGACAAACTACGCCGTCCATATCATATTAAACGTCCGGTAAAACCAAGCCAGAAGGCTTACGAGTTCAATATTAAAGACGTTTAACAACAAAGTTAAAGCCCACTTCAAGTGTGGCTTTACTATACTTCTGTTATAAGAAAATTTCCAAAAGGCACATTTTTAATGAATAATGATTTAAAACAAGAGCAGACTGCAAGAATAAATTTGTATGCACTTATCTCAAGAATTATGATGAGTGAAATTGATGAAGGGCTATTAAAATCAATAGAAGAAGACGAAAATATGCTCTCTTTTTTTCCAACATTCAAAGAATGGAAAAAAAGAAAAGAGCTTGATTCAAAAGATTTGATAGAAAGATATTTGAATGTTGATTTTACTAACCTTTTCCTACTGCATCTTATTCCGTATGAATCGTTTTACACGAGAGATGACCAGATGCTTGAAACAGGTGGAGACAACCCTGTACAAGCTATTTTTAATGCTTTTGAATTTAATGTACAGCTTGACAAGGCACGTGTTATGGCGGCAGATCATATAGCGATTGAGCTGGAATTTATGTATGAACTCTGCAGAGCAGAGCTAAAGGCACTTGAAGAGGGTAATTCCAAAGTGGCACAGGAGATTGCACAAATTCAGTACGGTTTTATGCGAGACCATATTTTAGAGTGGGCACCAATGTATTTGCTCAATGTGAAAAGTGAGGCAGGCACAGCTTTTTATTTTGATGCGGCTGATTTGGCTTTGGAGTTCCTTATGAGTGACTTTGAATACCTCACAGAATTAAAAAACAGCGGATACAATCACCAAGCATGAGCCTTTTAACTTTAGATGTCAGCAAATGTGTGCATACTTCAAACAAGTTTGCAATATGTGACAAATGTGTAACTGCATGCCCTGTCCAAACAATTCATCTGGAAAACTCTACAATCTCCTTCACACCGAGTGAATGTGTAGGCTGTGGAGGCTGTGATGCGGTTTGCCCTACTGCGGCATATACACTGGATGATTTTAACCCAATGAATTATATTTTCCAGTTTTTGGAAGATGAAAAGAGTGTGCTTACATGTAAAGATGAAAATTTTCCCTGTATAGCCTCATTGAGTGTTGAAGAGTTGTTGAGTCTTGCATTGATATCTGCAGAAAAAATCACTCTGGATGTGGGACCCTGTGGCGAGTGTGAAATAGCAAAAACAAATCTTGCTGTTATAAACAACAGAGCAGAGGAGGTGAATTTCCTGCTTGAAGCGATGCAACAGGAAAAAAGCCTGAGTGTTGCAGCATTGAATTTTGAAATAAAAAAAGAAAGTGATACTTTAAGCCGGCGCAAACTGCTCTCAAAAGAGGGTGTTAAAACTGCAATATCTATCAAACAGCAACTGCAAAATGAAGTTGATGCGAGTGATACGAACGTAAAGAGACATACAGTTACAGCAAAAGATATCATGAAAATAAAAGAGAAGACTATACCGGACAGGCGAAGCCTGCTGCTTATGGCTATGAAGCGTGCCAAAGTGCCCGAAATGTATCATACGATTTCGGTAGAGGACATCTCATTTATTTCACAAAAGGATCTGGATGAGATTACATGTACCAATTGTCAGATGTGTTATAGAATCTGTCCAACCGGTGCTCTAAGCTCAGATCACAGAGGCAGTAAAATTGATTTTAATCCGCTTGCCTGTGTACAGTGTCACAGCTGTCATGATGTTTGTGAACCAAATTCTTTAACGCTGAGAAAAACATTTTCGCTCAGCACTTTTTTTGAACCGAAAATTGAGACTTTGGTGCGTTTTGACATTAAAAGATGTGATGAATGCGGGAACTTTTTTGCCTATCAGGGTGGAGAGAAAATCTGTAACAGATGCCGGATTGAAGAAGAAGAAGCAAAAGAACTATGGGGGATACAATGAGTGAAAGAATGGCAGAAGTCGAGACAATGAATGCGGATGACGGGATTAAAAAAGAGACAAAACTCTTTGGGCTTATTGCTGAACATGCCAGTCCAAACAGACTGTTTGTTTTACTCAACAAAGAGATAAAAGCAAATAATGCCGATGCCATGATGATACCGATGAATATACGTGAAGATGACTTTTATTATACACTTTCAAATATGAAAAAATCCCATGTCAACGGAGCATATATAGCAAAGGAATACCAGGAGAGTGCAGTAGAACTGTTGGACGAAGCAGATGAATTTGTACAGGTGTATAACAAGTGTGATTTTGTTCTAAGAGACGGTGAGCGACTGATTGGAACGTATCTTGAGAAAAACAATACATTGCTTGGCGAAGCTTTAGCAAAAGAAATATTTGAAAAATATATAAGATAGGAAGATAATAATGGATATAAAAGATTTAAATGAATTAAGAAACGAATTTGAAATGATGCAAAAACAGGCAATGCAGGCTGCCTGTGATGACGGAAGTTGCGCAGAAGATGAATATGAAGACTATCCAGACTATTTAAAGGCCATTTATGCAGAGATTATGCCTCCGGCAAAAAGCGGTATCTATTTTTCAAGATGGGATTTAAAACGCATAGCTGCTGAACTGGGAGAATCTTTTGCAATAGATGTTCGTGAGAGAATGTTTAAAAATTTTATGCAGTGGATTGCTACACCCGAAGATATGCTTGCTGTTGTGGATCAGTTTAAAAAGCATATGGATATGAAATGTACTTTATACAATGAGTATGTGCAAAATTACCCGGCAATGAAAGAGATTTTTGAACCAAAAATTCAAAAGGCAGAAAAAGCAAAAAAATATCTTGATAAAGTCTATATCGAGTTTTTTACCTAAGTTTTTTGAGTATCTCTTTTTTTATTTTGCTGAGATTAAGGGGATGCTTCTGATGAATATTTTCTTCAAGATTCGCAATATATTCATCCATTCCCTTGCCCGGATACTGCATAATTAAAAGCAACAGCAGTTCTTTGGCTGTTTTAGCTTCTTTAATATCTTCAAATTCTTCCTTTTGTTTTTTTGAAAAAAAGTTTTTTTGAGTGAACTTTGCAGTAAGAAATCCGCTTAAAAAGAGCAGTATGTATATGAAAAAAGTTTTAATCTGCGTAAAATTTATCCAGGTTTCTTTTTTTGGTGCATTTGTTTTGTCTAACAAGAGTGCAGGATCGATTTTTTTTACTTTGACTTTATATGCTTTTGTGTGGAGGGTGTAATAGCTGTTTTTGCGAGGGGAATAAACTTCTAACGCAAAAGAGGGGATTGTAAAATCATCTGCTGCGCTGAGGGCATATATATACTCTGTATTGATAATATACCCATTTTCCGTAAGCCTGGAAAGTTTGTCTTTTCTTTTTGAAAATATGCTTACATTTTCAATCTGTGTTTTGAGGATATTCAACGCTGTTTCTTTGTAACCGGTACCGGAGAGTATATAATGCAGATTGACAATCCCGTACTGCTCAATTTCATTGGTGTCAATTGCAGAGCTGATTTTAAAGTCTCCTACCAGGTCAACATGTTTTTTAAATTTTTCCACCTTGAGTGTTAAAGGTTTGAGTGCTATTTTTGTATCATAGGTGCTGATGGCTATACTGTCATCATGATCATCCACGTAACTTTGCTTGACAGCTTTGTCACTGGCGGTACGAATAATAAAATCAAAATTTATATGAAGTGTTTTTGCCTTGAGGGGAAAAAGAACAAACTTAAAGGTTGTCTTCGTGTTGTGGTAGCCTTTGTCCTGTATACTTTTTTGTAAAAGTTTTACTTCATAGTCAGGGCTTTTTTGCACATTAAAGGAAAAGAACATATGATCAGTGTGGTTTTTTTGCTCCGCCTCAAAGGTAATGAGGAGAGGTTCTTTGATATGGACACTTTTTTTATTGGTTGTAAGTTTGTAGGTTGCCAACTGGCCTGCACCAAAAAGTGAGACGGCAAAAAGTATAAAAAGCAAAAATATCTTACCAAGGGTGTTTTTCATTTGTATATCCTTTGTTTATTAGTTCATAAGCTCTGTATCCCAGCTTGTATTTTGATTTGTTTTTCTTCTTTACATGGAGAAGATTTTGGTTCTCCCTTTTCTTTTTGCTGTTTTTTCCACTGCCACTGCTTTTTTGAGAAGCTTTTTGCTGAGAATTTGATGCACTGCTTTGATTTGTATTTTTTTTCTGTGTCTGTTTCTGTTTTGGCTGCTCTTTTTGCTGTTTGCTGTTTTTTGGAAGCATCTGTGCGAGTTTTTTTTCATCCTGCAGGCCTAGTTTGTATAAAAGCATAAGATTGTCAAAAGTATCTTTGTCGAATCCAAGCGCCAATGATTTTTGATAATATTGCTTAGCTCTGCTGTATTTTTTTAAGGCAACTGCACAGTTTCCGAGATTGTAAAAAATGTTTTGTTTGAGCTTTGGATTAGGAGAGTGAATCTGTGAAAAAAGGGCAACAGCTTTTTTGTAGTTTTTTGCTTTGCAATACGCGACCGCACTGTTGTAGTAGCTCTCTACGGAGGGAGAGAGTTTGAGAAACTCCTGTGCAGCTGCTGTATAGTTCTTTTGTTGATATGCCTCTTTTGCTTTCTTGTAATGATAAAAATCAAACAGTGATGCAGCATGAACCGGATAAGGTATGAAGAGCAGAGGCAGAAAAACAAAAAGTTGGTGTAGTTTTGTCACAGAAAGAAAAAAACTCAATATTGCCATAGAAAGAGGAAAAACAAAAAGTTCTTGATAGCTGAGTACTTTTGTTTTTGATTGTACGGCAGTGTCCTGTTTTTGAAGATCATTTATGATTGCTTGTGTAATATCTGTATCTGTACTGTTTAATGTATAATATTTTCCCCCGCACTCCTGTGCCAATGGTTTTAAAAGAGGGTTTGTCTTTGAGATGACCAGGTTCTCGTTATTGTCCAAAATAGCTTTGTTGTTCTTTTTCAGTGTGGTCCCTTTTGTTGAACCTGTTGCAACGATATAGGGAATGATGGTGTTTTTTTTACATATATCAACGAGGCTGGCAAGATCTTTGTCCTCGCCCCCGTCAGTGAAAATAATGAGATTTTTTTGTTTATAGGAGGTCTTGGCAATACTTTGAAACAAAGAGAGCAGGGAGGTTCCTTTGGTTAATATATATTTTGGCTCCAAAGAATTGAGGGCCATCATACTGATGGTACTGTCTGTTGTCGGCGGTGATATGAGCATGGCATTGGAGGTGAAGGCAAAAATACTGAACCGATCCTGATTCAGTTGTCTAAGCAAAGAGGCAATATTTTTTTTTGCCACTTCATAACGTGTTGGCTTCAGATCATCCGCCTGCATTGAAAAAGATGCATCAAGGGCTATTATATAATCCTGTGCATCAAATTTTTGCTCGATCGGTTTGTTTATAATGACCGGTCGGCTGAGTGCGAAGAGCATAAATAACAGAGAAAGGTAGAGCAGGTTCTTTTGCCGTTTTGTCTTTTGCTGTGTTTCTTTTATATCATTCTTATAGTAAAAATAGAGTGGAATCACAAAAGAAAGAACCCAGGGATACAAAAGTGTCATAAAACTTCCTTTTTCTGTTTTGCAATGAGATACAGCAGCAGGAGCAATGCCAAAGTAAGCGGATAGATAAAGAGGTTTTGTTTATGAAGATAATGTTTTGACCGAATGGCACTTGGTTCGAGTTTGTCAATTTCCTGATAAACCTCTTGCAGCATCTTGACATCTTTAGCCGCAAACATTTTTGCACTTGTATTTTTTGCTATGAGTTTGAGAAGATTGGCATCAAAAGAAGAGGTGTCTCCTATCCCTATGGTATAAATTTTCACATGTTGTTTTTTTGCTCTTTGTACTGCTTCTTTTACAGAAACAGCACCACTGTTCTGATAGCCGTCTGTCACTAGAATAATCACTTTTTCTTTTGCTTTGCCTTTTTTGAGTATTTTAAGAGCTGTCGCCAGTCCTTCTCCAATAGCGGTGCTTTCTCCTGCAATGCCCACATCAAAAAAATCCAGTAAAAATGCAACACTCTTCATGTCATAGCTCAAAGGAATGGCAGGGTAGGCATAGCTTCCAAATATTGCTACACCGACATTGTCATTGTAACGTTTGGATATAAATGACGCTAAGAGCTCTTTGAGTGCATCAAATTTTCTTTTTTGCGAATTGTCCGGATCAAAACCGCTTTGTGCCATGGAACCGCTGGTATCAAGAGCAAAAACCAAATCTCTTCCTTTTCGCTTTGAAGAACTTTTTTGGTCATATATAATCGGTGAGGCAAGTGCAAAAATCATAGAAGAGAGAATCAGAGAATAGAGCAGTTTTTCCTTGTTGATGAAAGAGGTTTTTTTTGAAAAGAGATGTATGTGCGGGAAAATAATTTTTTTGAGCGTAAGCGGACATTTGTATATGCAGATTACCAAAAGTAAAAGGATGAAAACATAAGGATATTCAAAGGTAAAATTATTCAATTTATCACTACTTTTTGATACAATTATAGCAAAGAGGAGATGAGAATGAGGTTTATTTTTTTATTTGTTATCCTGCTAACGAAAATATATGCAGATTCAGATGCTTACAATCGTGGTGAAATGCTTTTCTTTGCCAATGCCTGTTCAAGTTGTCATGGACCCTCTGCCGAAGGAAGCAGTACCTATCCGAGACTTGCAAACAAAAAAAGCAGCTACCTGAAAAAGAAACTAATTGATTTTCGCGAAGGAAAGGCCAGCAGTGTTTCACAGCAAATGATGGCTCAGTTTGCGAAAAAACTGAGTGATCAGGATATTGACGATTTGTCCTTTTTTCTTTCCAATCACAAAGAAGTCCCTGTTGAAGATGTACAGGACGATATACTGGGCGGGTTTGGTTCATAAACCTGTCCCGACACTTCTGACTCCAACCTTACTCAAAAAGAATTTTCATTTAATTTTATTACATTAATGCGGCATAAATAGAGTCTGTAACCAAATCGTTACTAAATTGTTATGTTGCTGAAATCATGAAGGTATATCATTTCATAAATTTAATTACGGAGATTCTTCAATGAACAAGTTCAAATTGATAACACTTAGTTTAGTAACAGCAACAGCAATCGGTTTTAGTGGTTGTGGTGGCGGTGGTGGCGGTACCACAGATACAACAACGCCAACTCCAGACACAACAACACCAGCTCCAGACACAACAATACCGGATGCGAATACAACAACACCGAACACTGCAACAGTAACAAAGATGGATCTTTCAGGAGACATTACAGCAGATATGACTTTAACAGCAGACAAAGTATGGAGACTCAACGGTCTTGTAACGGTAACAAACGGAGCGACATTGACAATCGAGCCGGGAACTGTAATCATTGGTAAGTCAGGAACAGGTGCAGCTACATCATACATGATTATTGATAAAGGTGCAAAAATTATTGCTGATGGTACTTTTGACAAGCCTATTGTATTTATGAGTGAGACTGCTTATGACGGTGGTGCTGACGAGTGGGGTCAATGGGGTGGTTTAACACTTATCGGTAAAGCCGGAAATTCTCAAGTACAGCCATATGAAGTAAATCCTGCTTTTACTGCGGATTCTACAGATTTGGCTGATAATTCAGGTGTTTTAAGAAATGTAAAAATTCTTAACTCCGGTATTACTATGGAAGTAGATAAAGAGGTGAACGGTTTGTCTATGGTTGGTGTTGGTTCAGGCACTGTTGTTGAAAATATCACAGTAAACAAATCTGATGACGACTGTATAGAGATCTGGGGCGGTACAGTCAACCTTACAAATGTAGATGTTTCTGAGTGTAGTGATGATCACTTCGATATTGATGACGGATACAGCGGAACGGTAACAAACCTTACAATTCACCAGACTACAGGAAACTCCGGTATTGAAATGTCAGGGAATACTGTAGCAACATTTGATAACTTTGATATTTATGTAGCTTCTTCGGCTGCTAATACTGCAAAAGAGGGTGCAATCTATTTCAAAAAAGACGGTATCGGCGGACACTTTAAAAATGGTACGGTTATGTATGATATTAATTCCACATATGCTGCAATTTATTCGGTAGGGACTGCAGATATAGCAAATACATCTTTTACTAATGTCTCTTTGATCGGTTCCAACCCATTAAAATTCAATGGAGACCCTGCCGGAAATTCTGCAACTGACCTTCAGACTGTTTTTACAAGTGATACTACGAATAAACTGAATGCAACAGTCGCAAAAACGGATCTTTCAGGAGACATTACAGCAGATATGACTTTAACAGCAGACAAAGTATGGAGACTCAACGGTCTTGTAACGGTAACAAACGGAGCGACACTTACAATCGAGCCGGGAACTGTAATCATTGGTAAATCAGGAACAGGTGCAGCTACATCATACATGATTATTGATAAAGGTGCAAAAATTATTGCTGATGGTACTTTTGACAAGCCTATTGTATTTATGAGTGAGACTGCTTATGACGGTGGTGCTGACGAGTGGGGTCAATGGGGTGGTTTAACACTTATCGGTAAAGCCGGAAATTCTCAAGTACAGCCATATGAAGTAAATCCTGCTTTTACTGCGGATTCTACAGATTTGGCTGATAATTCAGGTGTTTTAAGAAATGTAAAAATTCTTAACTCCGGTATTACTATGGAAGTAGATAAAGAGGTGAACGGTTTGTCTATGGTTGGTGTTGGTTCAGGCACTGTTGTTGAAAATATCACAGTAAACAAATCTGATGACGACTGTATAGAGATCTGGGGCGGTACAGTCAACCTTACAAATGTAGATGTTTCTGAGTGTAGTGATGATCACTTCGATATTGATGACGGATACAGCGGAACGGTAACAAACCTTACAATTCACCAGACTACAGGAAACTCCGGTATTGAAATGTCAGGGAATACTGTAGCAACATTTGATAACTTTGATATTTATGTAGCTTCTTCGGCTGCTAATACTGCAAAAGAGGGTGCAATCTATTTCAAAAAAGACGGTATCGGCGGACACTTTAAAAATGGTACGGTTATGTATGATATTAATTCCACATATGCTGCAATTTATTCGGTAGGTACTGCAGATATAGCAAATACATCGTTTGAGAATGTCTCTTTGATCGGTTCCAATCCATTAAAATTCAATGGAGATTCTGCTACTGATCTTCAAGCTGTTTTTGAAAACGGTGCGGGTAACAAATTAAACTAGTCTTTATGAGAACAACCAGGCATTTAAATGTCTGGTTGTTTTTCATTGTAACCATTATGTAATCTTCCTGTAATCTTTCTAAAACCTACTTCTGATATTCTTCGCTTAAATTAATTATAACGACGGAGAAAACATGATCTTTTATCATAAGAAGATAATCTATTCAATTGCTTTATCAGCAACTTTATTATCTGTACCACTATCTGCTGCTACGCCCAATGAAGAGCTTGCAACATCAATTATTAAATTGCGAGGGGATGTTGAAAGAATTTATTCCAACATCAAAGAAAACAAACAGAGATACAACTCTGAGATGAAATCTCTGTCAATGCAGATTATTGATCTGCAGGCGCAAATTAATAGAAAAGCAACTGCGATTAAACTGACAGAAAATGATCTTGAAAAGATAAAACAGAAAATCAAAAAGACTTCTGACGGGAACAAAGATCTCAAACCCTTAGTTCTCGATGCACTTGCCTTATTGGAAAAATCCATACGAGAGGGAATTCCCTTTATGGTACAGGAAAGAGTGAATGCACTGCACAAGATTAAAACGGATATGAATGAGGGCCTTATAACAAACGAAAAGGCTCTTGCACTTACATGGGCAAGCTATGACGATACTATCAGGATTACAAAAGAGATAGGACTCTTTAAACAGCAGATTGACTTTAAAGGAAAACAGGTTTTGGCAAAAATAGCAAAACTCGGTTCTGTCGCTCTGTTCTTTTCTACGCCGAGCAATGAAGTTGGCTATGTTGTGAAAGAAGATAATAATTATATCTACAGACATATAACTGACCCTAAAGATATAGAAAAAATAGTTGCACTGTTTGATGCGCTCCAAAAACAGATAAAAACCGGTTTCTTTGAATTACCGAATGCTTTAGTTTTACAAGGGAGCAACTAAATGAAAATTTTACTTACATTGTTTTTACTGTTATCAACACTATTGAGTGCAGATGAATTAAGAGATGCTTACGAAAAAGAGTTTACTTTTTTAAAAGCACAAAAAACAGAACTTGAAAAAAGACTGCGCCAAGAGAAATTGTTTCAAACAAAAGAGGTAGCCACAACAAAGCAAAAAGTACAGAACTTGCAAAACAGATATGTGAAGCTTTCTCAGGAAGAGAAAAACCTAGAAAATCAAATGCAAAAACTTTCTGTCAAACTTGATGATAAAAGATCAAATAAAGAGATTATTGCAAGTGTACTCATTCAAGCGAAATCACTCCTTGACGAGTATAATATAGAAGTAAACGACAAAAAAGATGCAGATATTCTAAAAGTCACGAGAAAGGCTTTTGTAGACGGAGCACATCTTTATAAGCAACTCTCTTCTTTAGAAAAAGAGAATGGAAAATTCTATCTTACAGATGGTACAAAAACAGATGGAACTATCATTAAAATTGGAAATATCGCAGCATATGGAGTTACTGACAAAGCAAAGGGTGCCTTGGCCCCGGCAGGCAACGGTGAGTATAAAATTTGGAACCAGGATGCCAGTGCCGATGCTTTGGCTTTTGCAAAAGGCACTCCAAGAAAAGATATTAAAATATTTATTTATGAAAATCTTGATAAAGATGTAGAGTACAAGAAAGAAAAGACCTTGGAAGATACTATTAAGGGCGGTGGTACGATTGGATATATCATCTTAATTCTGGGTGCTTTAGGTTTACTGCTTATACTCATCAGAACCGTACTTTTGATACGTGCGGGTTCCAATGTAAAAGAAATTACAAATACAGTCGTAGAAAAGCTTCGAAATAACAAGCCGCAAGAAGCACTCGAAGCGATTAAAGGCTATAAAGGTTCAACGGCCCGTGTCATTAAAGCAACACTCCGAAACATAGACAAAGACAGAGACCACATAGAAGACATTGTGACAGAAAATATTTTAAACGAATCAAGCCATATTGACAGATTTGGTAACTTTGTACTGGTTTTGGCTGCTGTGGCACCGCTTCTGGGACTGCTTGGAACAGTGACCGGTATGATAGCTACCTTTGACATCATTACAGAATTTGGTACGGGAGATCCAAAATTACTCTCAGGGGGTATTTCAGAGGCACTTGTTACAACAATGTTAGGTTTGATAGTAGCCATTCCGTTACTGCTTTTAGGAAATTTACTCAGTGGTTGGGCACAGAATATCAAAGATTCTATGGAACAGGCTGCCCTGCATATCGTGAATGAATATGAGGTTCATAAAGAAAAATGATGAACGAGATATTAGTCTACTGGAATCAGTTCATAAATATTATGAACTCTGGTGGAATCATCATGTGGGTACTTTTCGCACTGAATCTGCTTTTGTGGTACGGCATCGGTTATCGCTATCTTACTCTTAAAAGAGGGACGCGTGGCAATGTAAGACGTCTTATAGAAAAACATGAAAAAAGAGGCAGCGAAAAAAAATATTCCGGTCTTTTAGACTATGTTGTTGCTGATTCGATACAAGCATATAAAACAGCGCAAAGTATTGGTAAAAAGCCACGGGCATTTATTTATGATGCGATTTTTCCATACATAATACTAATAGGAAAATACTCAATTTTGGTAAAAACAATAGTCATTCTGGCTCCTCTTGTAGGACTTTTGGGAACTGTTGCAGGAATGATTGAAACTTTTGACGCACTGCAGTCAAGCTCTATGTTTTCACAGGGAGACTCTATTGCCGGCGGTATTTCAAAAGCTTTGTTTACAACAGAGCTTGGTCTTGTTGTCGCCGTACCGGGTTTGATTATAGGAAAAATTTTAGATAAAAAAGAAGAGCAGTTCATACTTGAATTTGAACAAATTGTGGACATACTCAGTACAAAGGATGAAAAATGAGATTTAGACAAAAAAGCCAAAACGTAGATACTGTTGATGTTTCGCCACTAATAGATATGGTTTTTATTCTTCTTATATTTTTTATGGTGACGACGACGTTTGTAAAAGATATGAAATTAGATTTAAACCGTCCTTCAGCAGCATCAGCATCGCTTGCGTCAACAAAGGTTATACGGGTATATATAGATAATAACAGTGAAATTTATATAGATAACCAACCGGTAAAATTATGGGCGATACAGAGCAAACTCAGAGACCTTTTACGCGCATCAACAGAAAAATCGGTATTGGTTGTAAGCGATGACACTATTGCCGTCAATGTTCTTATTGATGTTGTAGATGAAATACGCCAAAGTGGTGCTAAAGATGTCGCGGTTTCTACCACTAAAGAGATGGGATAAACAAATAATGCCTGAAAAAAAATATTCAACAAAAGGAAGAACTTTATCAGCACTTCTTATTATGCTCTTTGGCGGAATTTTGATGGTTGTGCTTGTTGTTTCCTTTAACAAAAATATCGAAAAAAAAGAGCCTGTTGTTAAAAAAGAGATACGACAGATAAAAAGTGTGAAAACCAAAGTAACACCTGAAAAACCAAAACCTAAACAAAAACCAAGGCCAAAAAAGGCGCAGCCAAAAGCACCGTTGCCAAATTTAGACTCATCATTGGCAGGTATTGCTATGGATATTCCGGAGTTTCAAACTGACAATATCGCAGGTGATGCGAATAAACTGCTTGAAGATATTGTGCAAGATACAATTATGAATGAAAATACGGTGGATGTAAAACCAAGCATTGTATCAAGACCACCATTGGAGTATCCTGAAGATGCTGCAAAAAATGGTATCAAAGGGTATGTGGTTATTAATATTCTTATTGGAAAAGACGGAAATGTCGAGATTGCCAAAGTTTTAGAATCTCAGCCAACCGGAATATTTGACCAAGCAGCGCTTGATGCTGTTTACTCATGGAGATTTAGCCCTGCTAGATATAAAGGTAAGCCTGTGAAAATGTGGGCTAAACAAAAAATTAGATTTCAGTAGGGAATGCAAATGTTTACAAAAATATTACAGAGTTTGTTGCTAACACTGCTTTTAAGCAGTCATGTTATTGCCAAAAAGGATGATGCGGTTTCTATTGATCATATTGCACTTGCGACATTAATGATATATGACGGGAAATATGAAAAAGCACATGAGGAACTGGATATTGTAAATCAAAAATCTCCAACTTTTGATGCGGCTAAATATTATACGGTCCTGGGTGTTTTATACTCTAAAGAAGGAAAAACAAAAGAGGCAATACAAGCTTATAGAGAGGCAATAGAAGCTACAAAAATAAAAGAGTTTAAAGCTCCGAAAGTTGAAATACAGGAGAAGTATCTTTTTTCTATAGGAAGTCATGAAAAGGAAAAAAGCAGACAACCGGAATTTAATCCTAAAAAGAAACGACAGGAAAAGTTAGAACAGCTTTACATGTATCTGGCTTCAGAGTATCACAAGATTAAAGATTACAAAAACACAGTCAAAAGTCTTGACAATGCAGGTGAAAAAGGAAAAAACCGTGCTGAGCTTTTTACTTTGAGAGCGGAATGTTATTACAAAACCAAAGCGTATGACAGTGCCATTAAAGCATTGAGTACAGGTATGAAACTCTTTCCAAAAAGCAGTACTGTATTGCTGAAACAAAAATTTTACTATCTTGCTGATTTTGGATTGTATCAATCCGCCATAAAAACAGCAAAAGAGTATATGCAGCAAGTCAACAGTAGTCCAAAAGAGTATATAGCACTTGCACAGATGCTTCTTGAGGCAAACCAGATTGACAGTGCTGTTGAAATACTCGAAGATGCGAAACTGAAATTTCCAAAAAATGCAAAATTAAGTTTTTTGCTGGGGCATTTATATCTTAAAAAAGATATGAAATTTACGACAGCAAATCTCTTTGAAGAGAGTTCTTATTTTGACAAAAAGTATCTCAAGGATGCTGTGGAGATGAATAGACGTGTGGGACAAACTACACATGCACTCTATCTTAATACGCACAATATAGACAAGGTGGAAAAATTGAAACAAAAAATAGCACTTTACCTTGATGCGCAAGAGTTTAGAAAGATTATAGGACTGAAAAAAGCGCTGCTTCGTTATAAAATGCTTGATGATGATAATCTTCGGTATGCTCTTGCCTATTCGTATTATATGGCAGGTGATTACAAAAATGCCGAAAAAGAGCTGAAGCATATTTCAAACAGCGAGCTTTTTAATAAAGCAACAATCATTAGAAAAAATATAGAAAAATGTACAAACAACAGTCTGGAGTGTTTATAAATGAAACAGTTATTTAAGATATTACTGATAACTCTGTGTAGCATAGGCAGTCTTTATGCAGAAGATACGGGTTCGGCTTCCGTATTTTCCTTTTTAAACGGGATGCCACTGGAAAACAATGAGATTTTAGTCGATGGAAAATATAAATATTATACTGATGAAGATGGAAGTGTAGAGATTGTTTTGGAAACAGGAAAACATCAGATAGAGATTTTTGCCAAAGATAATCAAGACCATAATCTCGGATATACAAAAAAAACTGTTACTATTAAAGATTCCCGAGATACACAGCTTATTGCGACTTTTAAAGAAAACAGTGCTGTACCCTATGTGGAAATTGATACACCGGTAGGTGATACAAACAGTATAGTTGCCAAAAATTTTGCAATCTTGCAAGGAAGCGTTCTCAGTGAGGAAGACGGCAAAGGTGTGGCAAATGCAAGAATCTTTGTCAAAGGTACTGATATAGATGCAAGAACTGATGAAAACGGCAGTTTCAGTATTACTATACCGGCGGATACAAATCTAAGTATTTCAATAGTCCATTCAGAATACAGTGCGCAAACCCTGAATAACATCAGAGTAAAAAAAGACAAAACACATAAAGTCACTGTAAAATTGACACCTGCAAGTATGGAACTTGAAGAATTTATTGTTTTGGCGCCTCAGGTAAAGGGAAGTATTGCTGCAACCATGAATGAAGAAAAAAATGCCAATGCTATTACAAATATTGTGGGCAATGAGCAGATTGCCAGACAAGGAGACAGTGATGCAGCCGGAGCATTAAAGCGAATTACCGGTGTGACGATAGTTGACGGAAGTGATGTTTATGTCCGTGGTTTGGGAGGAAGATACTCAAATGTTGAAATGAACTCTATGCCACTGCCGTCTCCGGACCCGCAAAGAAGAACGGTTCCTTTGGATATATTTCCGGCAGCGGTTATTGGGTCTATGCAGGTGCAAAAGAGTGCAACGGCAGATATACCGGCAAGCTTTGGCGGAGGATATGTGAATATCCGAACAAAAGAACAGGCAAAAGAGAACTATTTTAGAATTACAACAGAACTGAAAATGAACTCTTATACCGGAAAAAAGGTAGCAAACTATGAAGGCAGCTCTACTGATTGGCTTGGGTATGATAACGGGTACAGAGCTATACCTTCTGATATTTTAAAAGATTCAAAAATTGTTGTAGGTGAGCGTGTTCCCTCTTTTGATCCGGCAAATAATGCTGAGTATATGCAACAGATTACACAGAGAAGTTTTAATATTACTCCACAGACATTAGCTCCTGGCGGAAAAGTGTCAATAGAAGGAGCGTATAATCAAGATATTGCTAACAGAGGGCATATTGCAGTTTTTGCAAACTACTCTTATGGTCAGGATCATACGTATAGAGAGGAGAAGTATTACAATTATAATTATAACCAGGCAACTGATACACTCTATGAAACACCAAATCAAGAAGGAGATGTATACAAAACGGTTGATCAGTATAAAAACTCTGCAATTTTAAATGTTCATTATAGTTATGCCAATGTTTTAAATTTAAAGTTCACACAGCTTTACAGCAAAATATCTGAAAAGGTAACGAAAATTACAGATGGTGTTGCAGGATCAAATGACGACTGGAGAATTACTTATGATTTAAACTGGGAAGAAAGAACACTGCTTGCCAGTCAATTTTCAGGAGATATGCTTTACAGTGTTGTTGATTTAAAAAATAAATTTTCTTTTGGTGCTGAAATAACGCAGGCCCTTCTTGACCAGCCTTCAAACTACCGATATACCTATTTTAGAAATATAGGATTGGATGGTGTACAGATTGGAGATCCTTACCTGGACAGATATGCACCAAATGTTTTTTTAAATCTTACAACAAATGATGACCTGATGGCATTTTATCTTAAAAACAGAACAGAATTTGAACTTCTGAGCAAGGATGATTATCTCGAAATCGGTTGGAGCAACAGTGCAAAAACAAGAGAATCCCGTTATAACAAATATCGTGTGAATCAGTCAAGCAATGCAGGAAGACTAACTGAGGATATAGATACAATCTATAATAAATATCTTGATGATTTTTCTCTTGATATCTCTTTTCAACCAGCGTACTGGTATGATGCTGAGGTTGATGAGACGAGTACGTATGCAAACCTGTTCTTAAAACCTACAAAGAAGACAGAGCTCCTGATAGGTGCCAGAAGTACAGACTTTCAACAAACTGTTTATCAGTATACAAATTTTAACAACCTGTTTATACCAATAGAAAAAGTGCCTGAAAACTTGTCTTTCAATTCTGTTTTACCAAGTATGACATTCAAGTATATTTTTGATAAAAAGAATCAGATAAACTTTGCCTATTCACAAACGTATATTGTTCCGGATTTAAGAGAATTTACAGATACCGAGTATTTTCATCCCTATGACATAGCAACAGTAAAGGGGAATCCGGATTTGAAAAATACAGACATAACAAACTATGATCTGAGATTTTCTCACTATTTTTCATCAACAGAGAATATAACTTTTGGTACATTCTACAAATATTTAGATAAACCTATTGAGGATGTTTTGTTACCCACCTCTTCTTTGCCAAGATACAGTTATGCCAATGCAGACTATGCAACACTTTATGGGATTGAACTTGATGGGAGAAAAAATTTTGATTTTATTGCCAACTCTTTTAAACGATGGTATTTTTCTGGAAATTTTTCCTATACGAAATCAGAAGTCAATCTTACGCCTCAGCAGCAAGAACTGTATACAACAAATAAAAGAGAGTTGCAAGGGCTCTCGCCTACTGTTGTGAATGTAACCGTTGGTTATGAAAAGAAAGATAGAAGTGTAACACTTTCGTACAATAAAATGGGTGAACGTATCCGTAAAGTCGGTATGATTGATGCAGGTGAGCGTTATCCTGACCATTATGAGGTACCTCCGCAAATTGTTGATTTTGTTTGGATAGAAAAATTTAAGAACCATATTGCCCTGAGACTAAGATTAAAGAACCTTCTTGACGAAGAGACAATTTGGTATCAGGGAAGCCGATCCAATGTTACCAAAAAATTCCGTACCGGCCGGTTTTATAGCTTTTCCTTCAGCTATAAGTATTAAACATCATTTTGTTTTACAGAGTGATGTAAAAATTTAAATGCAGAGAAAAATAAATAATGGAGCTTCTATGAAAAAGCATATTCTTATTGTTGATGATGACAGTGATATATTAGAGCTGTTGGAGTATACACTGCAATCAGCCGGTTATGATGTTATGGGATTTTTGAATACAAAACATGTACGGGAAGCTTTAGTGCAAGAATCAATTGATTTGATTTTGATGGACAGATCACTTCCTGAAATTGAAGGCAGCTTATATGTTGAAATGCTTCGTAACAAAAATATTAACATACCTGTTATTTTTCTCTCTGCTAAAAACTCACAAGAAGATATTAAACACGGGTTTTTAAAAGGTGGTGATGATTATATGACAAAACCATTTGATATAGAGGAACTTCTTCTGCGTGTTAAAGCAGTTTTGAAACGTTCTGACATGCAAACAAAAAATATTGTGGAACAATTACGGTATAAAGATATGCAGTTGGACCTCAGTTTACAAAGACTCACTGTACAAGATCAAAATATTAATCTGACAAAACAGGAAACAGCTCTTTTGCAACTTCTTATACAACATCGAGGCAGAGTTTTAGACAGAGATTACCTGCTGAAACATATATGGAAAGATTCAGAAAACATTCACCGCAAAACTGTTAACGTTGCGGTTAAAAGGTTAAAAGAGAAAATTGATCCTGCAAATACAAAAGAGTACATAAAAACCATACGGGGTATTGGATATATGATGCTTTAATATATCAATGCCCTACAGTTATTTACCTGCCCACAGCATTCTTAAATAGAGCCCCGGTGTTGAAGTGTACCCAACTTCGCTAAATACCATTTTTTTGTTTTTGTCATAGATAAATGTAGTGGGAAATCCGGAAATATGAAATATTGAGGAGAGTTTTCCATTTTGGTCATTGACAACTTTGAAAGTGTAATTGTTTTCATCAAGATATTTTTGAAGCTTTTCATCACTCCCTGACTTCACAGCTATGGTAATGACTTCAAAATAGTGTGATAAAAATTCTATATTTGAAGCTTCAAGCTTACATGTAGGACACCAACTGGCCAAAAAGTGTACTAAAACCGGTTTGTTTTTTACTACTTGATACTCTTGATTATTTATAAGTTTAAAGCTCTCAACACTTAAGGGACTATGTGATAAATCCTGACTTCTGTACAAACTTAAAGCATTTGCAAAAAGAGTCATCGTAATTACAAAAAAGATAATTTCTTTGAGGTAGTGTTTTATTTTTTTTAGCATAAGACAAGCTTAACACTAATGTAATAATAAACTGATAAAATGTTAAAAAAATAAAGGAAAATACATGGTTAAAACACTACTTGTTTCACTGTCTCTCGTATTGATGACGGGATGTAGCACTTCATTGCACAAAGCAACCCCTCATAAAACAAAAAAAACGGTGCATAGAATGTTCCAAAGTGTTTCTAAGGAAAAAGCTGTTTTATTACAAAAAGGAAAAGATAAAGAATCTTGCCATATATGCGGTATGAATTTGGTAAAGTTCTATAAAACAAATCATGCGGCAAAAGAGAACGGGATAACACATCAATACTGTTCTATTCATTGTTTAACAAAAGATATAAAAGAGGGTGCTGAACTTGAAAATCCTCAGGTTGTTGATGTGAGTTCTTTAAAATTTATACCGGTTACTGAAGCTTATTATGTTGTCGGGAGTAAAAAACCTGCAACTATGAGTAGAGTGAGTAAATATGCATTTAAATCTTTAGATAATGCAAAAGCATTTCAAAAAAAATACGGTGGAAAAATAGTTGATTTTTATTCTGCTTGGCAGATTGCCAAGAAGGATTTTAAATAAGAAAGAGGGATGGAGATAGAGTAAATTACTCTATCTCAGCATCGATAACGTCGTCATCCTCTTTTTTCTTTGCCGCATCTGCAGCTCCGGCTTCACCGCCTTGCTCTTTTTTATACATCTGCTCTGCCATTTTATGGCTTGCTTCTGTAAGAGCTTTTACTTTCTCTTCAATTTGCTCTTTTGTAGCGTTTTCATCTTTTAGAACATCTTGAAGATCATTGATGGCTGCTTCTATTTTTGCTTTTTCATCAGCTGCAAGATTGTCACCCATCTCTTTCATTGATTTTTCAGTTTGTGCAATCAATGCATCTGCCTGATTTTTGAGTTCAACAACAGCTTTTCTCGCTTCATCTTCAGCCTTGTGTGCTTCTGCATCTTGAACCATTTTTTCAATCTCTTCTTCACTCAATCCTGAAGCACCTGAGATTGTAATTTTTTGCTCTTTTCCTGTACCTTTGTCAATTGCGCTGACTGTTAAGATACCATTGGCATCAATATCAAATGTTACTTCAATTTGAGGTACACCGCGTGGTGCTGCCGGAATATCAGTCAGTTCAAACAGACCTAAAGATTTGTTGTCTTTTGCAAACTCTCTCTCACCCTGCACAACGTTAATGCTAACGGCCGGCTGGTTGTCTTCTGCAGTTGAGAAGATTTGAGATTTTTTTACAGGAATTGTAGTTCCTTTTTCGATAACTTTTGTTGCAACACCGCCAAGTGTTTCAATACCAAGTGATAATGGTGTAACATCAAGTAAAAGAACATCTTTTACATCTCCGCGTAATACACCACCTTGAATAGCCGCACCCGCTGCAACAACTTCATCAGGGTTTACTGATTTGTTTAACTCTTTGCCGTCAAAGTAGTCAGAAACTCTTTTTTGTACCAAAGGAACACGAGTAGAACCACCAACCATGATGATCTCTTTGATGTCACCTTTGCTTAAGTCTGCATCTTTCATTGCAATCTGAACATGATCCATAGTCTCATCAACAAGTGGCTCAATCATTCCCTCAAATTTTGCACGAGTCAGTTTTACAACCAGGTGTTGTGGACCTGCTTCTGTCATTGTGATAAACGGCAAGTTGATTTCAGTTTCTGTCGCCGAACTTAACTCTTTTTTCGCATTTTCAGCAGCATCTTTTAAACGCTGTAGTGCCATTTTGTCATTTTTAAGATCAATTCCGTGACTTCCTTTGAATTCACTTGCTAACCAGTCAACAATTTTGTTGTCAAAGTCATCACCACCAAGGAATGCATTTCCATCAGTTGAAAGCACTTCAAATGTTCCGTCAGAAATTTCAAGTGTAGTTACATCAAATGTACCACCACCAAGGTCATATACCAATACATCTTCATCAGATTTTTTCTCTAAACCGTATGCAAGTGCTGATGCAGTCGGCTCATTGATAATACGAAGCACATTCAGTCCTGCAATTGTTCCCGCATCTTTTGTTGCCTTTCTTTGGCTGTCATTAAAGTATGCCGGAACGGTAATTACAGCATCAGTAACTTTTTCTCCAAGATAGCTTTCTGCATCTTCTTTTAGTTTTGAAAGAATTTTTGCTGAAATCTCCTGTGGTGTGTAGACTTTTCCTGCAACATCAACTGCTGCCATACCGTCTTTGTCTACTATCTTATATGTTACTTTTTCCTGTGCAAGTTTTGCATTCTCTTCATTCATCATAAGACCCATGATTCTTTTGACAGATGAAATTGTTTTTTCCGGATTTGTGATAGCCTGACGTTTTGCCGGATCTCCGACTAAAACCTCTCCCTTATCTGTAAATGCAACAACTGAAGGTGTTGTGTTTTTCCCTTCTGCATTTGGAATGATTTTCGCTTCACCACCCTCATATACTGCCACACATGAATTTGTTGTTCCTAAATCTATACCTATTACTTTGCTCATTTTTTCTTCCTTTTTTTAAGTTTAATTGAATTTTATATTTTTTAAAACAGTGTAATTGTACGCTCTTTTAAAATTTTTTTTTGCAACCTAGGTTGCATTTACTGCAAGTTAGTTTGCAACAACAACCATAGCTTCTCTTAATGGTCTCTCTTTGTACTTGTAACCTTTTTGAAAAGTTTGAACAATCTGTCCACTTTCAACTTCATCACTGTCAACACTCTGTACCGCATTGTGAATATTTGGATCAAACGGCTCTTCATGTGATACCATTGTTACACCGTGTTTTTCCAGTGCTGTAGTAAACTGCTTGAGTGTAAGTTCAATACCCTCTTTGAGTTTTTCTATAAGTTCCTGAGGATCAGCATCTGCTTCGGCAGATTTTAAAGCCATTTCAAGAGAATCCACTACAGGAATCATATCTTTTGCAAATTTTTCGTTTGCATATTCAACCGCAGTATATTTTTCACGCTCAAGTCTCTTTTTGATATTGTCAAAATCAGCATGAACACGTGCATATTTGTCTTTTAGTTCTGCGAGTTCTTTTTGCAGTAAATCTAATTCGTTTTCAACTGCTTCAGCTTCAGCAGCGACTTCATCATTCTCTATCTCGTTATTATTTGTATTCGTATTTTCTTTTTCAGACATAATGATTCATATCTCCTTTTTTCTTGAAAAGATAACGTATTATACACATTGAGTGTAATAATGTCAAGTAACAGTTGTGTAATTTATATAAAATAACTTTAGTCACATTATATCAAGTTTGTTTTTCGTCTTTTTAAAACTGTAATGAAGCTTCACTTGAGTATCATTATACTACAAATTTATGGAGAAATATTATGAAATATTTAACTTGGTTTTTTGCTGGCATTGTAGGTATATTTATTTTCGTGTATGTCATACTGTTTACGGGTTTTGGCAACTCATTGATAAAACCCGCTATAGAGAGCAAAATTAGAGAAGAGACGAAACTTGATTCCAAACTAAAGGTTTTTTCTTTATCAATGAATGATTTTCAAATAGTTTTGCAGTTAAATGAGAACAATACAATTAAAGCTGCAGGAACATATTCGATTCTTTCAAAATCTTTTGATATTCAATACAGTGTTGATTTTGGGGAACTTGCAACGCTGCAGCCTTTGACTTCAATACAGCTGCAAGATTCTTTTTTTACGAACGGAACCGTAAAAGGGAATGACAAACTGTTTACTGTGTTAGGAAAGAGTGATGTTGCCAAAAGTAAAACAGACTATAAAGTTGTTATGGCAAATCTCAATCCAAGTGCAATCATAGCCAAAGTAGATACGGCTGATTTAGCCTCTTTACTGCATATGCTTAATCAAAAACCGTATGCAGGTGCGGATGTGAATCTGAATGTCAATTTTAAAAACATCACACCGCATCAACTTGACGGTGATATTTTTCTTGTTACGAAAAACGGAAAATTAAACGCAAGTGTGATGAAAAAAGATTTCAATATCACTATTCCTCCAACAGCATTTGCTATGAATTTGGATGCAAAGCTCAAAGGCGATGCAATTGATTATAAATACAAGCTCAATTCAAACCTTGCCAAAATGACATCGCAAGGCAATATAGTTCCGGCACCGTTACATGTAAAGGCAAAATACGCATTGCGTGTAAAAGAGCTGGCTGTTTTAAAACCGATAACTTCGGCTGATATAAGAGGAAAATTAAATCTCAACGGAACAGTAGTCGGTAATAAAGAAGAAATGATGCTCAAAGGAAAAAGTGATTTGGCCGCTTCAAACACAGCATTTGTAGCAACACTGCATGATTTTACACCAAAAAGCATTGAAGCGGATATAAAAGGTCTTAAACTTCAAAAACTGCTTTATATGCTCAAACAGCCTCATTACGCAGATGCGTTGTTTACTATGCATGTAAATATCAGCAATGCTGATCCGAAAAATCTGCAGGGTGTTGTGACATCTCAGATTACAAAAGGATTGGTAGACACAAGGTACATCACCAAAGCATATAAGTTTAAAAGTATGATGCCAAGAACAAAGTTTCATGCTACAACCCATACAGTACTCAGCAAGAATATCATTGACACAAAATTAAATTTTTCTTCAACGCTTGCAAATTTTGTCATTAAAAAAGCACGTTTTAATACAAAAGAGGCTTCCTTCCAAACTGACTATGCCGTAAAAATTCCTAATCTTGAGCAACTCTATTTTGCAACGCAACGGCATCTCAAAAGTGCTTTGGTCGCTAATGGAGTATTGAAAAAAGCAAAAGATTTGGATTTTACACTTTTTTCAAATGTAGCCGGTGGCAAACTTGATGTAAAACTGCACAATGATGATTTTGTTGCAAATTTAAAATCACTACAGACTTTGGATATTCTTGATATGCTGCTGTATCCTAAAATATTTAAGGCTTCTGTAGACGGAAAATTTCTTTATAATCTCGCAGATGAAAAAGGTGACTTTAAAGGATTATTTTTTGAAGGTGCGTTTATGCCTAACCAGGTGCTTGATTTGACAAAAAAATATGCACATATAGATTTGTACAAACAGCGTTTTAAAGGGGATGTGTATGCAAAAATCAAGAAAGAAAAAATTGTTGCCTCTTTGGATTTAAAGTCAAATACATCTTCCATTGTGGCAAAAAATACAAAAATTGACACGAAAGCCAATACAATTGATGCAAAAATAGATATTAATGCGAACGGTAACCCTTTGAGCGTTACGTTAAAAGGAAATATTAACAAACCAAAAATCGGGGTAGACGCAAAGCAGATTATCAAAAAAGAGGCAACAAAAGCCATTAAAAAAGAGATACAAAAAAGAATAGGAAAAGATGTAGGGAATCTCATAAAAGGACTATTTTAGACTTACATCTGTGAGCGTAAGGCAGAAACTGACGGTTTTGCCCTGTTCTTCAACTTTTGTACAGGCCTGTGTAAGTGTTTGCCCTGTTGTGACAATATCATCGACTAAAATGATACTGTCGCCTTTGAACTTTTTCAGGAGAAAATTTCTTGGATTTTGTTCTCTAAAAAGCTTGGTCTGTCCGGAATAGGATATTTGATTGGTGGCTCTGAGTTTATTAAAAAGGGGTTGGATGTTGTAGGTTTTTAGATGATTGTTGAGTATGGCTGTGTGTGAGTAGCCGCCTCTGCTGGTATCATCCACTGCCAAAGAGACAAATTTTTCTTTTGTATGAAACTCTTTGGCAAATTTTTTAAAACTGAGTTTTGCCAAAATAGTGTAAACATAAAAACCCAGTTCTGTATGTTTTGTAAACAGCAGTTCTTTTATCTCTTCGTATTTGTAAAAAGAGAGGATGTCAACACCGTTAGCGAGAGTTCTTTTGTAAAGAGCAGGGGAGAGAAAAGTTGTTTTACATGTAGAACATATATGTGCAAAAGCATAACTTTCACACACTATACATTTCATAAAATCTGCTTTAGTCCATTTTTAAAACAGACATAAAAGCCTCTTGCGGCAGTTGCACCTTGCCTATGGATTTCATACGTTTTTTCCCTGCTTTTTGTTTTTCAAGGAGTTTTCGTTTACGGGTAATATCTCCGCCGTAACATTTGGCAGTGACATTTTTTCCCATTGATTTGACTGTCTCGCGGGCTATGACCTGATTGCCCAGAGATGCCTGCACAGCTACTTCAAAAAGTTGACGGGGAATAAGCTCTTTCATGTTTTTTACAAGAGTTCGTCCTCGAGAAAGCGCAGAGGTTCGCGGGACAATCACACTGAGCGCATCCACGACCTCTCCGGCAACCTTGACATCAAGTTTGACAAGGTCGCCCTCTTTGAATTGGGTCGGTTCATAGTCAAAAGAAGCATAGCCTTTGGAGATGGACTTGAGCGTATCATAAAAATCCACGACTATTTCATTCATCGGGATTTCATACTCAAGCATTACTCTCTCTTCGTTGAGGTAGGTCATTTTGTTTTGAATACCGCGTTTTGAAACCAAAAGATTCATGATGTTTCCCAGATATTCACTAGGAGTAATTACTGTGGCTTTCACATAAGGCTCTTCTATTCTGTCGATATGATTGACTTCAGGTAACTCTGAAGGGTTTTGCACTTTTACCATCTCCCCGTTGTTAAGGTACACATGGTAGACAACCGAAGGGGCTGTGGCAATCAGATCAAGTCCGAATTCTCTCTCGAGGCGCTCTTTAATAACTTCCATATGCAGCATACCCAAAAAGCCTACACGAAAACCAAAGCCAAGTGCTATAGATGTTTCAGGTTCATAAGAGAGGGAAGAATCATTGAGTCTAAGTTTGTCAAGTGCATCTCTTAAGTCTTCAAATTTGTCGGTATCTATAGGGTAGAGTCCGGCAAATACAAAAGGTTTTGCAGGCTCATAATCCCCAACCGGTTCGGCAGTGGGATTTTTTGCATCAGTGATGGTGTCTCCGACACTTACCACACTCACTTCTTTAAGTCCTAAAATCACGATGCCTATTTCACCGCTCTTTATAGCCTGTGTTTTGATTTTTTTCAGAGGATGCGGGTACATCAAGTCAAGTACCTGATGCTCTTCACCGTTTGACATCAGTTTAATTGTCTGGTTTTTTCTTATTTCTCCGTCAAAAACACGAACAAGTGCCAGGGCACCAAGATACTGGTCAAACCAGGAATCGTAAATAATCGCTTTTGTCGGTGCATCAGGGTTTCCCTTCGGTTCAGGAATTCTTTCAACAATGGCGTCAATAAGTTCACGAATTCCCACACCTGTTTTAGCACTCACAAGGACAGCATCTGTGGCATCTATTCCTATGGATGTTTCTATCTCTTCGGCAACTTTGTCAGGGTCAGCTGCAGGAAGGTCTATTTTGTTAATAACGGGAATCAGTTCAAGGTCATTGTCGAGTGCCAAATAGACATTGGCAATTGTCTGTGCCTCAACACCCTGTGCGGCATCAACGATAAGCAGGGCTCCGTCAGAAGAAGCCAAAGACTTGCTCACTTCATACGAAAAATCAACATGACCCGGTGTGTCTATAAGATTGAGAATATAATGTTCTCCGTCTTTTACATAATCAAGGCGAACGGATTGGGCTTTGATGGTGATGCCGCGTTCCTGTTCTATATCCATGGTATCCATCATCTGCGTACCCATTTCTCGCTCGGTAACAGAACCACACTCTTGTATAATTCTGTCAGCCAAGGTGCTTTTTCCATGGTCAATATGGGCAATGATTGAGAAGTTTCTAATGTTTTTCAATGATACTCCTATGCAAAAAGACTGTTCACACTCTCGTTGTGATAGACTCTGCGAATTACTTCGGCAAAAAGCGGTGCAACACTCAAGACTTTTATTTTTGAATGAGGTTTTGATTCTAAAGTATTGGTTATAATGAGTTCATCAAGCTCACCGTTCTCAAGATTTTGGTAGGCATTTCCGCTGAGAACACCATGTGTCGCACATGCCATCACAGAAACAGCTCCTTTGTTTTTAAGAGCAGTAGCCGCTTTGACCATTGTTCCTGCCGTGTCAACCATATCGTCTATCATAATAACATCATGTCCTTCGACATTTCCGATGATATTCATCACTTCACTTTCATTTGCTTTTTCACGGCGTTTGTCAACGATAACCATTTCAAGACCCATTCGGGATGCAAAGTATCTCGCACGTGCAACCCCGCCGATGTCAGGAGAAGCGATAATGGGATTTTTGAGGTTTTTGCTTTTTATATACTGCTCAAAGGTAATGGAACCGTACAGATTGTCAACAGGAATATCAAAAAATCCCTGAATCTGTCCGGCATGCAGGTCTATAGTTACGACTCTGTCTATGCCGGCAGTTTCATAGAGGTTTGCTACAAGTTTTGCAGTAATCGGGACACGGGGAGCCGCCTTTCTGTCCTGTCTCGCATAACCGTAATAAGGGACAACCGCTGTAATACTTGAAGCTGATGAGCGTTTAAGCGCATCAGTCAAAATCAACAGTTCCATAAGATTGTCATTTGAGGGAGCACCGGTCGACTGTACGATAAATACATCACGACCACGGACAGATTCTGCAATCTGGACCGAAATTTCACCGTCGCTGAACTTTTTAACATCAGCTTTCGCTAAGGGAATATCTAAAATACTACAAATCTCTTTCGCAAAATCAACACTGGCAGATCCTGCAAAAATTTTATAACCACGCATAGGAGTTCCTTCTTGGAAAAATTAATGTTGTATTATACAGCAATTGTACTGAGTATATGTTAAAGTTGTTGACACTTTTGACAAAGTCCTGAGAGAACCAGGTCGGCTTTGTCAATCTTGAAATGAGAAGCCTGCGAAGCAAGTTGTGCAGTTTGTGATAAGTCCAGTACAATATCTTGAATTGTATGGCATTGTCTGCAGATTACATGGGAATGTGTCTCTTTGGTGAGCTCGTATACTGATTTTTCATTTGGAATTTTCACTTCCTGTATAAAAGCATTCTCCAGCATAAGATTAATATTTTTATAAATAGTAGCCAGGGAGATAGAATTAAATTTTTTGAGCATGACTTCATACAGGCTTTCTATTGTCATGTGTCCATTGGTATGAAGTGCATTTGCAATTTCTAATCTTTGCGGTGTTGCTTTTAAACGATGTTGACGTAATATATCTGTATAATTATTCATAATAGGATTATACACTACAAATATTTAAAAATAGTTTTCTAAAGCAGTTTTTGTAATCGGATTAAGCTTGAAAAGAGAATTGCGCTTTTGTCACCACTTGAACTTTTCATCTGAAGCTCACTGTTTAAGAGTAGTTCATGTAGTTTTGAATATGTCTGCGGTTTTATCTTAATTGCTGCAGAGGCTTTTTGTTCCACTACAAAAGAGGGTGCAGGATAACCTAAAATTTCTAAAGCATTAGGTGCACCGTTTATGCGAATATATATGTTAAACATATAAAGCTGCGTTAAATAGGCGGTAATTGCTGTAATAATTCTTATTTCATCTTCGCCATGCTCCAGTATATTGAGTAAATCAGGACGAAAATCTTTTTTGTCAAGCAGTTTTGTTATAAAGTCGTCAAGATTGATACTTGCAAGTCCATATACCAGATTGTCAACATCTTTAGTGGTAATGGTTCTGTCATAAACACGAAACTTTTCTATTTCATTCGATGCAAGCGCAACATCTCCATTGTGAATTTTTAGCAGATGTGAAATTGTAAATTTATCAATATTGACATGTTTTTCTTGGGCAAGTGCATAAATAATATTTTGTGCTTCATACTCTTTTGGATGAAAAAATCTTACACTCATGACATTTGTTTTGGCAAAAGCTTTTTTATTATTGTAGGTTTTATGGTCTGATCCATAATAGGCATAGACAAAAATATTTTCTCTGTTTTTGTCACATAATGATAAAAACAGATCAAGCTCTTTTTTTGGAATTTTTTTTTCGCTTTTTATAACAAGGATATTTCTGTCTCCAAAGAGCGAACCCTGTGAAAGGTGTGCTTTTGCAGAGTTAAAATCATATTCGTCATGGTAATAGCTGAGTATATTTGCTTCTTCTATATTTGTCAGCATTTTTGTGTACATATCTATCAAGAAGGTACTCTCTCCAAAAAAAATAAAGCTGTTTGAGATACTCTTGTTCTGTATATGTTTGTCAAACTCGTTTTTATACATTATTTTTCTATTTTCCCGACTACCGAGGCATATATTCGTGCTCTTGCTATATTGACTTTATCAATTCGTACAATGACATCTTCAAACAGTGTCACATCCGCACCCGAGGTAAAATGCAGTCTTGCGCCAATGATTTCATCATGCAGCTCTGCCCGCAGCTCCGGATCTGTGCTCGTGATTCTTGCTTTAAACTCTTTGTGCAGATTCTGCGCTGCCCATCTTGCATATTTGCGTGCTTTGTATTCGGACTCTATGATCATCGCCTCACGCTCTTTTTCACTGATAGCCATACTGAGTGATTCAATATTTCTTAAAACATAAGACTGTTCCTGTGTGTCGCCTCTGTTAATCGCTTTTAAAAGTCTGTGCACAATTAAATCACTGTACCTTCTGATGGGCGAGGTAAAATGGGTGTACTCTTTAAAACCCAGCCCAAAGTGTCCGACATTTACAGGGGAATATCGTGCCTGCATCTGAGACTGAATAATAAGGGTATCCACTTCCGCTTCAATACCCATCTCTTTGGCCTGTTTCTGGATGGAATCTATCGTTTCTTTGATAGTGTTTTTAATCTCTACATGTATGCCTATGCCGGCCAGTTCTTGATAAAGCTTCTGAAGTTTTGCCTGACTTGGCGGTTCATGAATCCTAAAAAGCCCCCGTTTATAGCGTTTTGCCGCTTCTTTGTTTGCTAAGAGCATACAGTCTTCTATGAGCCCGTGAGAAGGAGTTTCTTGGGCAAGGGTTGTGGCTACAAGGTTTGTGTTTTCATCCAGAGTCATCTCTATTTCTGTAGAATGAAAGTCAAAACCTTCCTGCAGACGTTTTGCCCGTAATCTGTCTGTGACTGTTTTGAGCTTTTTTATCCAGGCAAATATCTCTTTTTCTTCTTGTGTTTTTGCCTGGAGTCTATTTTCTAAAAAGAGGTCAATCTCTTCATAGTTAAATCTTCTGTCAGAGTGCATAAGTGCCTCATAAACTTCAGATTTTACGACTTCAAGAGTTTTTACATCAAGTTTGATTTCAAATACATAGGCAAGTCTGTCAACATGGGGTTGCAAAGAACATAAGGTTTCACTGAGCTCTCTTGGCAGCATAGGAATAGAACGATGCGGCAGGTAAATAGAAAAACTTCTGTAAATTGCTTCGGTATCTATGGGACCAAAAGGTGTGACATATTCACTGACATCTGCGATGGCAACATAGAGGGTTGTGTTTTTGTCATCCCAGTAGATGGCATCGTCAAAATCTTTTGCAGTCACAGGGTCTATCGTACAAAATGTCAAATCTCTTAAATCTTTTCGTTTTGGATATTTTGAAGCATCAACAGGCTTGAAAGAGCGGGCGATTTTTAAAACCTCTTCATCAAATGCATCATGCTTGTTAAACTGGGCAAGAACAATTTTCTCATCAGATTTCGGGTCTTTGATGTTGCCTATTTTTTCCATGATTTTATTTTCATTGTTGTCAACTTTAAAAAGGTCACCCATCGCACAGTTATTGAGCTCTTCTGTTGCCATTTCAGCACCGACGGGATACTCGGTTTTAAGATCAACCAAAGCTTTTCGTCCCTCTTTTTCTATAATATAGGCGACACTGTAGGTCTGTTCTTTCCCGACTATCTCTACTATTTTGGCACTTGGCTGCCCTCTGTGGCCTAAAAGTCTCTGCGCAATGACCAAATCCCCTTCATTGGCAAGTCCGAGATTGTTTTCATTGATATAGAGGTCTTTAATATTCTCGCCTATTACATGTAAATATGCTGTTCCTTTTTGGACAAGTCCTAGAACTCCGGCACGGTATTTGGAGTTGAATTTATATATATTATGCTTGTGTGTCAGGTATTTTTTTGCAAGCCATTCGCGTACTACAGGGAGTTCTTCTTCCGTGATGTCTTGTTCATTGAGTCCATGAGTGAGGCGTATAAGTAGTGATTTCAATGCATTTAACTCTTTATATGTTCCAGGGCTTGATCGAAACTCTCCATATCAAGTCCGTATTTTTCTATTAACTCTTTTGCAGCTTGAATACTCTCGTTTGTGATTATGCCGTTTATAGGAACAGTGATACGTACTACATGAAGAATCTGTGCAGCTTTTTTATCTTCTTCTTTGGCTGCGTCAGGATTTTGACAGTTGCGTATAACATCAACAAGTCCCTCTTCAAATTTCCATTGTGCAAATATTGTAGCACTGACTTCAGGTGTATCTACGCCTACAATCTCTTTTTCGGCAGCTTCAACATCCTGTAACTCCTGCATAGCTGCTTTGAACTCTGCTTCTTTTTTGTCTGTTATAATCTGCTGTGCAATAAGTACTTTTCCGATTTCTACCAAAAAGGCAGCAGGCGATAAAATACCCATGAGCCTGTTTTCTCTTTTTAGACACCATGCAGTAGTAAGCGCATGCTGTTTTTTTGAGAGTTCAGAGAACATTTCATTTGTAATACCGTAAGGAGAGAGATCCAGTGCAAAGCTTTTTTTCACGATTGAAGCTAATGCAAATCCGCGAACAGTACCCATCCCAAAAAGACCGACTGCCTGACTGATAGCATTTATTTCTCTGGAAAAACCGTAAAGAGGCGAATTTGCCGCTTTAAGGATATCGGCTGTCAAAAGAGGGTCTTTTTCTAAAATTTTTGCCATATCATTAAATGTAGAGTTTGGATCTTTGTAAACTTTCTCTATTTGAAGAGCAGATTCCGGAAGCGGTGGGAGTTGTTTGATTTTTTTTAATATATCTTCAGTCATTTAATTTCTCTCTTGTAAAATATAGTCTTTATAGAGTATCTTCAAGAACCCTATGTGTAATTATAGTCTCAATAGCTAAATACATACTGAAGCAGTAACAGTTCTTTATACCTGTTTACAAAAAACTGTTATTATTTTTCATAAAAATTTTACAAGGAAACAGATATGCAAAATGATGCAATGTTGACGCAACTGCGATATGTACCAAATGAAGCTTTAGTGCAGCAACTCAAAAGAATTCAAAAAAATACTCCAGGATATGAAAAAATAGAGAAGCATATTTTGGATTTAAATGATCATCTCAAAGTAAATAATGCCTATGTCGCTTTATCCAATACAAAAGACTACTTTAAAATAAAAGTAGAATCACCTACTCCTGAGTTAGCGCAGGAAGCACATGAAAAAATACAGCATTTCAGTAGAAAATTCAAGGTAAAAACAGACAAGTTGCCAAATAAAGAAACATATTATATTATAGGGTACGAGCATTAGGAACAACAGTTGATGAAAGAACCTATGAGCATTGAAGGGTATGATAAGCTGACGGAAGAATTTAAATATTTGCTCGAAGTTGAAAAACCCAAGGTGGCTCATGAAAAACTTGTAGCAGCAGCATTGGGTGATAGAAGTGAAAATGCCGATTATCAAGCTGCAAAAGAGAAATTGCGCTTTATTGACAAGAGGCTTTTTTATCTTAACAAAATGATTCAAAACTCACAAATCATTGACCCTTCTTTACATGTACATAAAAGCGTTGCTTTTGGCAGTACAGTTACACTTGTTGATCTTGTAACTGACGAAAAAGAGATTTATACTTTGTGTGGTGTGCTTGAAAGTGAACCGGAAAACGGACTTATATCTATTCATTCTCCTATAGCAAAAGCATTGCTTGGCAAAAGTGTAGGTGATGAGATCAAAGTCAAGTTGCCAAATCAGACAAAAGAGTATGAAATTGAAAAAATAGAGTATAAAAATATCTTTTCTTTGAAAAAGAATATTCGTACAAAAAGTAGGTAAATCCCACGAAAAATAAAATAAATCTTAATCAATAGATTCAAAAGAACTGGAAGAAATATTGCTTAGACTCCTAAAACAAGGAGTTTACCATCAAATTAACACGCACAAAAGCCTTACTTGAATCGCTAAAAAGTATCCCAGACTATAGAGTAGATACAGGGAAGATAGAATATCCATTGCACGAAGTTCTTTTCATGACACTTTTTGCACTTATCAAAGGAAATACAACTTTTAAGGATATATTTTCATGGATGATATATAACAAAGACAATGCAATACTCAAAGAGATTTTTGATAAAGAAGAGATAACGATTCCTTCCAAATCAACATATCATCGTTTATTGATAAACACAGATAATAATGCTTTGGAAAAAGTATTTAGAGAGTTCTTTTTCCATTCATTGCACAAGAAAATATTGCTATTGACGGGAAGTGGCTGAGAGGTAGCGACGTGAATGGTCAATACACACAGGAAAGACATAAAGCAATACTAAATATCTTGGATAAAGATATAAAAATAGTGTTTGCTCACAAGTTTTTAGATAAAATAAGAGTAGCGAAATTACTGCACTCAAAGAGGTTTTAAACGATAATATTTTTAGCAATGAAGGACAGATATTTTCCTTTGATGCACTGCTTACTCAATCAGAGATTCTCAACACTATTGATGAGCAAGGTAACAGATATATAGCAAAACTCAAAGATAACCAGAAACACCTCAAAGAGAAAGCTATAAAGACCATAGAAGAGTTTAATCAGCCTACAGATAGAGTTGATGATGAAGATAGCTATTTAACTGAAAACAACAAAAGAGTCTCTCGAAAAGTAGAAGTTTTTCAAAATAAAAGTGCTGATTTAGTTATGTATCATGAGAACTTTCAAAATATTCAATCACTCATTAAAGTGACGAAAACATTAACAAATGCACAGACTGGTGAAGTTACAATTTCAACTCAATATTTAATGGCTAACTTTAAAACAACTGCAAAAGAGTTTCTTCAAAAGATACTGCAACATTGGAGAGTGGAAACATATCACTATCACTTAGATATGCTTACTGAAGAAGATGACCATATAGCATATAAAGAGCCTTTCTCTATAGCTATTCTTAGAAGTTTTACTGTTAATCTTTATCAGTTGTTTTTAAATGAGAACAAAGATAAAAAGGTACTCCTAACCGGTAAAACTACAATGGCAGATATTAAAAGAAATGCTCTTTATCGTGATGATTTTAGTGTTCAATTGATTGAATCAAACTATATTGATTAAGATTTGTTTTATTTTTCGTGGGATTTACCTATACAAAAAGCACCACAATCCTCTAAAAACTCAATTTTAATATTTGAGCGATAGAGTCATCCAAATCCCATCTATTGTTGATGAGTTGTTCTTGTATAGATTTTGCACCATTAAGGTGTAAAATATTCAAAATCATACTTCTAAGAATAGTCATTAAAAATGGATTTAAATGACAATTATGAGCATCTTCTAAAAGTGAATTATCTTTGTATTGATGCATGGTTTCCACTTTCCAATGGTGTAAAATTTTATTGTGAAAGAATTCTGCACTTTCATGAAAATTTGCAATACAGAATTGAATTCTAGTGCTATTAGTAATCTCGCCAGTTTTATGATTTGTTGACTCTACTTTTTTTATAACTTTTATTATTGAGCGAATATGAGTTATGCCATTATGATAAAAAGTAGTTGGTTGATATACAAACACCTTCCTATTAATCCATTCATTAGATTGTTGGACAGGTTTAGCCTTGTAAATATTTGTCGGTTTTATATCTCTTGAAATTTCATCTATTTTATCAAGTAAGGTTTTTTGATTATCTTTTACCTTGGCAATATATTTTGAACCACTATTTTCGATAGCATCAAGAGTTTTTTTGGGTATTCATTGCATCAAAAGTAAAGATAAATTCATCTCCCAATTCCCCTATCATAGCCTGAAGGGCAGGTATTTCATTCGACTTCTCTGCTATTTGTTGATGAGCAATTATTACCCCTATCTCAGATAAAACAGCACCAACTACTTCTATTGATCTCTTATCTTTGTATTTGCTGCCATTCATAACCTTGCCATCTACGCTCAGGTGCTTTCCTCTTGTATCGACATAGGTTCTTATCCATTTCCTAAAAACAACTTCAACTTCTTGGCTATCAACTTTCGCTAACACATCAGAAACCAAACTTTTCTTTGGTGTTAATATAAACTCTACACCTAATAATCTTTTAACTTGTTCTTTTTGAATATGCTTCTCTATCCAAATAGATATTTGCTTATAGTCAGTTGCTCCCATCAATCCAGCCAATACTGAAAGATATAAAATATGTTCTAGTCGGTGTCTTTTACCTTGAGGTTTCCGATAGTCTGTCACCTCTGAAAACAATTTTAAAAGTTGATTTGATTGGGCTTGATCTGCATACCCTCTTATAGAACGCTTTTTCGCTAATTTTTCTCTTGTTTTTGTTGCCATATGTAATCACTTTAGTTTTTTAGAGTTTAAGCAATTATTGTTCTTCTTTTAAATTCCTGTTTTTTTAGGATTGGGGTGTACAAAAAGTGATTTTTCTTTTCATTAAAACAACTTTTACCATTGCTTGGATATAATTCATTTTTAAAAACCAATTTTTAGGAAACCCCCGTGAGCCAACAATTACAAAACATTGATGAACAGTTAGCCAACCATAAGCTTTCGCAAGAAGACTATATACACATTAAAGAGATTTTAGGACGTGAACCGAATTTGGTTGAATTGGGTATATTTTCAGCCATGTGGAGTGAACACTGCTCGTATAAATCTTCGAAAGTCCATTTAAAAGGGTTTCCTACCAAAGCACCATGGGTTATTCAGGGACCTGGTGAAAATGCCGGTGTTATTGATATTGGTGATGGATATGCGGCAGTTTTTAAGATGGAGTCACATAATCATCCGAGTTTTATAGAACCTTATCAGGGCGCGGCAACCGGTGTCGGTGGAATTATGCGTGATGTTTTTACAATGGGTGCCCGTCCTGTTGCCAACTTGAATGCACTGCGTTTTGGTAATGTTTTAAACAAAGACGATGTTTCCAAGCATCAACGCTATCTGGTCCGTGGTGTGACTGAGGGAATTGGTGGTTACGGTAACTGTATGGGTGTTCCGACCATCGGTGGTGAAACCAGTTTTGATGAGTGCTACAACGGAAACATCCTTGTCAATGCTTTTACTTTAGGGATTGCCAAAAGTGACGAAATATTTTACGGCAAGGCAGAGGGAACAGGAAATCCAGTCCTTTATGTAGGAGCAAAAACAGGTCGTGACGGTCTTGGCGGAGCTGTTATGAGTTCGGACAGTTTTACCGAAGAGAGCAAATCTTTGCGTCCGACGGTTCAGGTAGGGGATCCTTTTACCGAAAAACTGCTTTTGGAAGCATGTCTGGAGCTTTTTAAAACGGATCATGTCATCGGAATTCAGGATATGGGAGCTGCCGGACTTACTTCGTCCTCATTTGAAATGGCGGGACGTTCAGGTTCGGGCATGATTATGCATCTTGACAAGGTTCCTGCCCGTGAAGAAAATATGACTCCTTATGATTTTATGCTCAGTGAATCGCAAGAGCGTATGCTTTTGTGCGCCAAAAAAGGCTCAGAGCAGGCAATTATTGATATTTTTGAAAAATGGGATTTGGATGCTGCTGTCATAGGTGAAGTAACAGATACCGGAAAAATGGAGCTTTTTTGGCATGGAGAAAAATGTGCCGAGGTTCCGGTTGATCCTGTGAGCGAGGAAGCTCCTGAATTAAACCGTCCTATGAAAAAACCTGCTTATCTTGATGATATTCACAAAGTAAGTATTGATGATTTTGACAGAGTGTCAAATCAGGAAGCATTTGAAAAACTGACAAAATCTATGGAAGTAGTTGACAAATCATGGATTTACACACAATATGATTCTATGGTACAGACAAATACCGTGAAAAACGGAGGTATGCTCGATGCTTCAGTCATTCGCGTAAAAGAGAACAAAAAAGCTTTGGCCATGTCAGCTGACTGTAATGTTCGATATTGTTATATAGATCCAAAAATGGGAGCAGCGGCAGCTGTTGTTGAATCCGGGCGTAATGTAGCCATGAGTGGTGCAAGACCGCTTGCCATTACCGACTGTCTTAATTACGGAAATCCTGAAAATCCTGAAGTTATGTGGCAATTCGGTGAGGGATGTTTAGGTATTAAAGAAGCATGTGCCGAGCTTACTACACCGGTTATCGGTGGAAATGTTTCATTATACAATGAAACAAACGGTGTTTCTGTTTTTCCGACACCTTCTATTGCAACAGTCGGTGTAAATGATGATCAAAACAACGTGCTTATGTCAAGTTTTCAAACTGAGGGCAATACACTCTATCTTGTTGGTGAAAGCAAATCAGAGTTTGGCGGTTCCTTATATATGAAAGAACTTTACAATACTGTTGCGGGTGTTATACCGGAGATTGATTACAAAAAAGAGCTGGCTCTTTGGGATTTGGTCATAGAAGCAAACAAAAAACATCTTCTGGAATGTGCAAAAGATGCAAGCAGCGGCGGTGTGGCAATAGCACTTGCCAAAATGGCTGCTACAAGCGGACTTGGCTGTGATGTCGATATGAGTGTTGCGGATGACAGAGATATTTTTGCAGAGAGTATGAGCCGTGCAATTATTGAAGTAAAACCTGAAAACTGTGAAGCTTTTGAAGCAATGATGCGTGAAGCAATCTCTTTTGAAAAGATTGGAACAGTCGGCGGAGAGAATGTTCGCATAAATGATGTAAATATGAGTATGAAAGAGCTTAAAGAGAACTATTTTCATACATTCAAGAAAATCATAGAGCAAGATTTGTAGTAATAGTTAAAACTTATAAAACTTTAATTGTTTTCAGTATATAATTATCACGAAAATATCACAAAGGAAAAGATAAATGAAAAAAAATATATTAACTGCACTAATTGCACTGAGTGTTGCATTTTTTGCAACAGGATGTTCTACAATGCATATGGGCTGGACGGCAGTGACGAGTCAGCATAAACTTGATGACAAAGCTATGGATGCATATGATGACATGTTCACAAAAGTTGCAAAGTATGGTGATCCTGCACGTGCGATGATGAAAGAGTGGAAAGTTGAAGAAGGTGTGAGTGGTGATGATGTAAAAGAATCAATTGCGGCACTTACTGAAGAGTACAACATGAGACTGACTGGTTATGTGAAAATGTATACAAAAGAGGATGCTAAGCCGAATGAAGTGGCAGAAGCGAGAATCTGGTCTTTGTGTAACCTTACGACTGCAAAAATATTCTTAAATTATTCACGTTACTATGGTGGTTTTATGCCATGTAGAATTATGTATGTTCGTTATGGTAATGGTGATGCTTACTTAATCAGTATGGATATGACTCTTGCAATTCATGGCGGATACCCGTTACCTCCAAAAATGCTAGAAGCTGCTTTAAAAGTAAAAGACGCAATGGAAGGAATTCCTGCTCGTGCTGCACAAGGTGACTTCTAGTCACTCGGTTGCTTTTGGAGAGTTTATAAATTTTATAAGCTCTTCATCTAATTGATAGGGTGTGTTCACAACCGCATTAATCTCTTTATACCTGAACCCCTCTTTTGTATAACAAACTATAGTTTCATTTTTATTATCCAGTAGAGCATCTATCGCATAGGTTATAAATTTATATGCCATAAGTCTGTCTTTTACTGTCGGGTTTCCTCCTCGCTGCAGGTGACCAAGCACATTTACTCTTGATTCAATGCCGATTTTTTCTTCAAACCATCGTGCTATTTCTTTAGAATCCTCTTTTATTCCTTCTGCTACAACAGCAATAAAATATCTTCGTCCGTTTTGTATCTCTTGTTTGAACTTTTGCTCATACTCATTTAAATTATATGCTGTTTCAGGAATTAAACAAAGCTCAGAACCGGATGTCAAATGAGATACAAGCGCAAGGTAGCCGCATTTGTTTCCCATGGTTTCAATAACGAAGGCTCTTTTGAAAGAAGATGCCGTATCTCTGATGGAGTCTATTGAGAATTTTATCATATTGAGTGCCGTGTCTACTCCTAAACAGTAGTCTGTGCCTGAAATATCATTGTCAATAGTAGAGGGAACACCGCAAAACTTTATGTTATGCTCTTTGTAAAACTGATGTAAACCACGAAAAGAACCATCTCCCCCAAGAACAATAAGCATTGTTACATGTAACGCATCGAGGTTTTGTTTTGCTATGTTTCTATACTCCACCTGCATAAATCTTTTGCTTCTGGCACTTCCTATTTTAGTGCCTCCACGATTAATAATGCCCGAAACATCACAATAACTTGCTTTTTGAATATTGTTATCAATAAGTCCTTCGTATCCGTCATATACGAAGTAGGGCGTTAAATTATTTTGTAAACTGTATTCAACAAATCTTTTCAATGCCGGATTCATGCCGGAGACATCTCCGCCAGAACAGAGTATGGCAATATTTTGCTTCATTATAGCTTCCTTAAATTATTTTTTTAAGTTTACCATCTTCTAAACTCTATTTAGATAAAATAACAGTAATATTTTAAATCAAGGCGTCAAATGAAAAAAAGAGCGTTAGTAAGTGTAAGTGATAAAAACGGTGTTGTAGATTTTTGTAAATCATTGGTAAAAAACGGATATGAGATAATTTCTACCGGCGGAACATACAGGTTGTTAAAAGAAAACGGGGTGGATGCTGTTGAAATTGATGAGATAACAAAGTTCCCGGAATGTTTTGAAGGGCGTGTGAAAACCTTGAATCCTTTTGTTCACGGTGGGATTTTGCATCGTCGTGACAAACAGTCGCATTTGGATCAGGCAAAAGAGCTTGGGGTGGAAGCGATTGATCTGGTATGTGTCAATCTGTATCCTTTTAAAGAGACAATTGAGAGGACTGATGATTTTGATGAGATTATAGAAAACATTGACATTGGCGGTCCGGCAATGGTACGCTCGGCTGCTAAGAATTTTGATTCTGTTATTATTGTCACAGATGTAAATGATTATGATCTTGTCATAGATGCGATTGAAAATGAAAAAAACACAAAAGAGTTTCGCCGAGCTTTTATGATAAAAGCCTATGAGCATACTGCAGCCTATGATTCTATGATAGCCAATTACATGAATGAGCGATTTAACGAAGGTTTTGGTGAAAAGCAGTTTGTAGTCGGCAATAAAGTAATGAACACCCGTTATGGTGAAAATCCTCATCAAAAAGGTGCACTGTATGAGTTTGACAAACATTTCTCAAATAATTTCAAGACGCTCAAAGGCGAAGCAAGTTTTAACAACTTAAATGATTTAAACGGTGCAGTTAAAATTGCGGCCGCCTTTGGGGATGAAAATGCTGTTTGTATCTCAAAACACGGCAACCCCTGTGGCTTTGCAATCAAAGATACATTACTCGAAGCATATACAGAAGCACTCAAGTGTGACCCGGTATCTGCTTTTGGCGGTGTGGTTGCAGTAAACGGTACAGTTGATAAAGCGCTTGCTGAGAAAATGAATGAAATATTCATTGAAGTGATTATAGCGGGACGTATTACCGAAGAAGCACAGGAAGTATTTGCAGCAAAGAAAAGAATTAAACTTTTTGAGATGGGTGCGGATAACTTAATTTTGGCGAATGATAAAAAAGACTTTAAACATATAGACGGCGGATTTATTTTTCAGGATGCGGACAAGGTACAGGATGATGAAGTGAAAAATGCAAAACTTATGAGTAAAAATGCAGCAACACCTGAAGAGATGAAAGATCTTGAAATTGCCTATAAGGTAGCATCCCTGACAAAATCAAACTGTGTCGTCTATGTGAAAAATTCCGCAATGGTTGCTGTCGGTATGGGCATGACCAGTCGTGTAGATGCTGCGCAGTGTGCGCTTAAAAAAGCAAAAGATATGGGGCTTGACGTAACAGGCGCAGCCCTTGCAAGTGAAGCATTCTTTCCGTTTCGTGATTCTATTGATGCAGCCGCGGCAGCAGGGGTCAAAAACATTATAGAGCCAGGAGGCTCTATTCGTGACGAAGAAATAATAGCCGCAGCCGATGAATTTGGTATGAGTCTCTACTTTTCAGGTATCCGCCACTTCTTACATTAAATCTATCAAGGTTTCTTTACCTTGATTGACATACACTCAAGTAATATGATATAATTCCACTAATGAGAATCTATAATAATTAAATAAATTAGAAGGAATAAATATGAGCAAATCATTATATGATACATTGGAAGTATCTCCAAATGCAAGTGAATCAGAAATCAAAAAAGCCTACAGAAAGTTAGCCCGCAAATATCATCCGGATGTTAATAAAGATCCGAGTGCGGAAGAAAAATTTAAAGAAATAAATGCAGCCTATGAAGTGCTAAGTGACAAAGAGAAAAAAGCACAGTATGATCAGTACGGTGATGCAATGTTCGGTGGTCAGAATTTCCATGATTTTTCTCAAAGTCAGGGTGGAAATGTAGATCTTGATGAAATACTGCGTCAGATGTTTTCCGGTGGCGGCGGATTTGGAGGCTTTGGCGGTGCAGGAGGCGGAGCCTCAGGTTTTAGCAGTTCCGGGTTTGGCGGAGGGCAACGCTATCAAGAACCAAACCTTGATATAGAAGCAAATGTTACCATCCCGTTTGCCGTAGCAATTTTAGGCGGCTCTCACTCTGTTTCGGTAAACGGCGAGCGTTTTGACATCAAAATTCCTGCCGGTGTAAAAGACGGTGAGAGGATGCGTGTCAAAGGCAAAGGACATGCGCAAAACAGCAGAGTCGGAGACCTCTTTTTGCGTATACATGTCGCACCGAGTCCGGAGTATGAGAGAGAAGGGGATGATTTAGTCAAAACTATTGATGTGCCTTTGTATGCGGCACTTTTTGGTGACAAAATATCTGTACAGACTCTGGAAAAAGAGATTAAACTCAAAATACCGCAAAATACGAAAAACGGACAACGCTTTCGTGTCAAAGGTATGGGGGCTATGAATCGCAAAACGAAACAAAGAGGTGATTTGTATCTAAAAGCAAATATTGTATTACCAAAAGTTGAAGATCTCGACCCTGAATTAGTAGAAATTATGAAAGAAAAATTACCAAAGACAGTATAAAAGGAGGGTATCGCTATGCACCATTATGATGAACCGGTTTATTTGATAAGCATTGTTGCAAAAATATTAGATATACACCCTCAAACTCTACGACAGTATGAGAGGGAAAACTTAATAAATCCATCTCGTTCTGACGGACGGATACGACTCTACTCGCAAAGGGATATTGATAAAATTAAATTAATTTTGCGATTGACACGTGAATTGGGTGTGAACCTGGCAGGTGTGGATATTATTCTTAATTTGAAAGAAACAATAGATGCAATGGAAAAAGAGATAGCAGAACTTCGTCATGAAGTTGAAGTAGCTAAAAATGCACATTCTGTTGCTCCCGAAAAGTCACTTGTAACGAAAAAAAGTTTATATGAGATGATAGTTTTTAAAGAGTAGGGAAAGAGTAGGGTAGGTAACTTACTCTTTAAGTCTTTGTATATTGGCGCCGACTTGGTAAAGTTTTTTCTCAAGTGAGTCATATCCACGATCCAGGTGGTAGATGCGGTGTACATGTGTTTCTCCGGTTGCAACAAGTGCAGCAAGGACCAATGCGCTTGATGCACGTAAATCCGTTGCCATGACATCAGTCCCACACAACTTGCTTTTTCCACTCACTGTTGCAATATGACCGTTTAATGTTATATCGGCACCCATACGCTGTAACTCACTGACATGCATAAATCTGTTTTCAAAAAGTCGTTCTTCTATAATTGAAACACCGTCTGCCTGTGTAGCAAGTGCCAAAAACTGTGCCTGCATGTCTGTTGGAAATGCGGGATATTCCTGTGTCACAATTTTAACAGGTTTGATATGCGCGGCAGGGTGAATTGTAATTGTAGTGTCTGTGAGGGTAAAAGTACTGCCCATCTCTTCAAGTTTGGATAAAACTGCGCCCAAATGTTTCGGTTCAACATTCGTCAATGTGAGTTGTGATTTTGTTATGGCTCCCGCACAAAGGTATGTTCCGGCTTCTATCCTGTCGGGAATGATAGAAAACTCATTGATATTGAGCAGTTGCCCGTCTGTGCCGTGTATTTCGAGTATTGCTGTGCCTATGCCGTTTATTTTCACGCCGCTGGCATTGAGTACTTCGCATAATTGGACAACTTCAGGTTCTCTGGCTGCATTTGTAATCGTTGTTACTCCCTTGGCAAGGGCGGCGGCCATAACAATGTTTGCAGTACCTGTAACGGTGACTTTGTCAAAAATTATTTCACATCCATGCAAACCATTTGGCGTTCTTGCTTCGATGTATCCTGCTTTGATAGCTATTTTTGCCCCCATCTGTTCCAAGGCTTTAAGATGCAGATCAATTGGGCGCTGTCCAATTGCACATCCTCCGGGTAAAGAGACTTCACAATGCCCAAAACGTGCTAAAATCGGTCCCAAAACCAAAATAGAAGCACGCATGGTTTTTACTATATCATAGGTGGCTTTTGTTTCGTGCAGATCCAGTGTGTTGACTATAACGCTGTCTTGTGAAAATTCACAGGTAGCACCGAGATTTGACAGGAGCTTTAAAAGCGTTTTTATATCTACAACCTGTGGCAAGTTTTTCATATGTACACTGTTTTTGGCTAGTATGCACATAGCAATAAGAGGTAAAGATGCATTCTTTGCACCTGAGATATTTATAGTACCTTCGAGTGAAGCACTGTTTTTTATTTTTAAATAATCCATAGGTCTCTTTATATTTTCATAAATTTTATAATTGGCATTATATCTAATTAATATGATTATATAAACAGTTTATTTTTGATATACTTAATTTTTTAAAGGATTTACAAATGAGTTCCGCATTAGACAGATTGAAACATTTAACAAATAAAATTTCCGGTTATGAGACGGCAAGAAAGCAAAATTTAAAAATATTACAAAAGCTGTTTGGGGAGTTGGATATAGATAAAAAAGTAGCAAAATTTGAAGATTTATTTCATTTTAAAGCTGTGAACCTTTCGGGTGTATCGCTCAACGAGGAGAATCTTGGTACGATTAAAAAAGGAAAGTATTTACAAATTTTAGCAATTGACTATGACAAAAATGCAATAAAAAAAAGTAAAAATATCTCTTTGGCATATTTTGGAAGAGTTGAGAATGTTACCACTGAATTAAAAGAGAAGGTAGTGGAATTTGTCATTCGCTACAGGTTTGAAAAAAGTTTTATGACACTTGAACATTATCATGACATGCTAAATAGATTCGGGCAGGAGAATGAGTAGGTTTTATTTTTCTATATGGTTGCAGTGGGCGCTAAAACTGACATTGTATACAGCGTTGCTGACTTTTTTTATTGCCGCTTGTATAACACTGGTGATATACATAAGCCAGGGAACAGGTACATTGGACAGTGAAATAAAAATGGCACTTTTGACTATATTTAAATTCTGGTTTATGGTGTCATGGAATTTTGCTCTTTTGGTTATTTTATTTAGAAGTTTAAAATATATTTTTAATAAATGCATACAAGGATATATGTTTATCTTGTTAGGTTGCTCGAAAGAAGAGACGAATGAAGAAGCTGGAAAAACCATAGATAAAATTGGATATGGTGATTTATTGAAGGTATGGCGAAAATGGTTTATGCTGATGATATGGACAGTTGCGGGAGAAATGATTGTAGCAGTGATCGTTATGAAGCTTTTTAGTTCATACGAGAGTGTATTTACATGGTTTAATATGTATGTTCTGCATATATTTATTCTAATTGCCGGTTTTTTTTCTTTCATTGTACTCAGTGTAAAATGTAAAAAAGTTCAGGTAAAAAAATGTTGATTTTTACAGATGTGCAGACTACAGGGATTGAGGCAGACGATGTTGTGTGCTCTGTTGCATTATTAGAAGATGAAAAGGTATTTTACGAACTTATAAACGAAGGAAAAAAGATACCGCCGTCAGCTTCAAGTATTCATCATATTACCAATGAAATGATCAAAGACAAAAAAACTTTTAAAATGACGCAAGTATATGAAGTATTACAAAAAAACAGTACTTTTGAAAATACTTTAATTGCACATAATGTACAATTTATTTTGGAAAAATTTGCTGTTTCTGGTCTGCAATGGCTAGGGGATGTAATAGATACATTAAAAGTTACAAAACATCTTATCAAAGAGTGTGAACAGTTTTCATTGCAGTTTTTACGCTATGAACTCAAGCTGTACAGACAAGAGGATGCACTTAAACAGAAGTATGGAATTAAAGATGCTTTATGCTCCAATAATGCACTCAATGATGTATTTGTTACAAAATTATTGTTTGAATATTTACTTGAGTATGCAACAGTAGAAAAGATGAAAGAATTAAGTTTTCAAAAAGTGCTTTTAGAAAAATTTCCTTTTGGAAAATATATGGGAAAATATATAGAAGAGATAGTCCAACATGATAGTAATTATGTGAACTGGATGTTCTCTTTAGAAGATTTAGATGAAGATTTAAAGTACTCGCTTGAGTATTATTTGAGAGGATAGTGTTATGAAAGTAGCTGTTGAATGCCAGTCTCCGCTTTTGCAAAAGTCATTAGAACTTTTTTTGGCAAAGTATTTAAGTTCACCAAAAAAAAGTGACATAATCATTCGTGATGAAGAGTGCTTGAATGAGCGCCGATGTTTTTATATTTCAACGAAAGAAGGAGCAGATTTATTAAAACCTTTTTCAAAGTCACAGCTTATTCTGGCCTTGGAAAAAAAATATAATGAACTCTATCCTGAGAGTACAAATACTCAGTCCGAAGATGAGAATACAAGTGAGAGAATGAACTTTGAAGTATTGGAAAAAAGAATTGAGTTATTAACAAAAGAGTATCAGAAAAATATTTTAAGAGCGGTGAAAGCATTTTATGAAAAGTAAACAACTGAGCAAGAAGATTATTGCAGGAAAATATAAGGGGAAAAAACTTTTGCTCCCGTCAAAAGTTACTACACGAAGTTCCAAGTCTATAGTTTTGGAATCTTTTTTTAATACTTTGCAGTTTGAGATAATTGATGCAAACTTTGTTGAAGTTTTTTCAGGGAGTGGCTCAATTGGTCTTGAAGCACTCAGCCGTGGTGCAAAAAAAATATATTTTATGGAAAAAGACAAAGAAGCATTAAAAACACTGCAAAAAAATATTTCACAGACAGACCCATCTGCCTGTGAAGTCTTTGCAGGAGACAGTTTTGAAAATATTCAGTCAGTTCTCTCAAGACTGAAAAAATCGAATGAAGACGCATTCTTTTACGTAGACCCTCCCTTCAGTATCCGTGAGGGCATGGAAGAGATTTATGAAAAAACTATGCAACTTATAGAAAAACTGCCTGCTTTACATGTAAAGATGATTATTGTGGAACATATGAGCGGTCTAAAGATTCCTGAATTTTTAGGCATATACAAGGTGAAAAAATCAAAAAAATTTGGTAATACCACGTTAACATACCTCATAAACAATAATATGGAATAAAATTTGCTGGTTTATCTTTACATGTAAGGATTGCCAATGAAATTTATTTTACTGTTTATACTCTTTTTCTCTACTCTTTATGCAACAAAGATATCGGATGTGTCAAATATTGTAGGCGTCAGAGACAATCAGGTTATAGGCTATTCCCTTGTTGTGGGATTGAAAAAAACCGGAGACGGGACTACCTCAAGGTTTACTCTTCAGTCTATCTCTAATATGCTTCGTGCAATGAATATAAACATGAATCCAATTGACATCATGTCCAAAAATGTTGCTGCTGTTGTGGTAACCGCTACTATGAAACCTTTTGCCAGACAGGGTGATAAAATAGATGTGACCGTTTCTTCTATAGGAGACTCAAAATCCCTAGAAGGGGGAACACTTTTAATGACACCTTTAAAAGGGGTTGACGGGAAAATTTATGCTTTGGCACAAGGAGCCATCAGTATAGGCGGACTCAACACAAGAGGTGCAGGAAATGCGTCACACCCTACTACAGGAATTGTTTTTAACGGAGGGATAATTGAAAGAGAAATCAATATTGACCTCTTTCATCAAAAATATGCAACATTGTCTCTTAAAGAATCAGGGTTCAGGAATGCTGTTGGAATCCAAAAGGCGATCAATGATTATTATCATACACAGTTAGCAATAGCAATGGACTCAAGAAGTATAAAACTGAAATGTCCACAAAATCGTTCTATGATAGAGTTTTTGGCTGAGGTTCAAGAGATCAACATGGATTATCACCCAAAAGACAAAATCATCATAAACGAAAGAACAGGAACAATTGTTGCTGGAGTAAATATAGAACTCAAGCCGGTAATTTTAACACACGGAGATATTACTATAAAAATTGTTGAACAGAAAAAGCTTTCAAAGCCTGCAGGTTCAATGAGTGTTGATAATAATCTGGTTATCGGTTTAAACGAGAATGAAGTTTATACCAAAGAGGGAACAACAACAGTGGCAAATCTTGTAAGATCTTTGCAAAAACTTGGAGCTTCACCAAAAGATATTATATCTATACTTGAAGCGATGAAAAGTGCAGGCAGTATATCTGCAGAATTGAAGGTGATATGATGAGTTACGCAATGAATGCTGTCAATGCCCAGGCACAAATGGCTACAGCAAATAAAGCAATACCAAAGATTGATGAAAAGGCGCAGGATAAAGCTCTGAGAGAGCAGACAGATGCTTTTGAAGCTGTTATAGTGAAAATGCTGATGGATAATGCGATGAAAGATGAGAAGAATCTTTTTTCATCACAAAATGATCCGGGAGATAAAATATATAAATCAATGTACAGAGATGAGCTTTCTAAAGCAAGTGCCGGAAGTTTCGGGTTTTCGCAAATGCTTTATGATTATTTATCTCAAAAGAATTCATAAAATCAACTTAATAAGTTCTGGTTATTGCCGATATAACAATAGCAATAAAACAAACTTATTATATAAAGGATGAATTATGATTTCAAAAGTAAATAATTCAGTGTTGGGGAGTGCCTATATGAACAGTACACTTTCAAACACACAAAAAAAAGAGAGTACTTCAGTCACTGCTATGGAAAACAAAAGCAGTAAAGTCGAACAAATCAAAGAGTCTATAGACTCAGGACAATACAAAGTAGATTTGTCTGCATTATCTAAAAAAATGGCAGATGAGTTACTTTAGAAATAAATTAACAGGAGAATGGCATGTTGAGTCATCATTTGCAGAGTGCTTTACAGGATTTAGAAGATTTAATTTCAATAACAAAATCAGATATCAAAGATATCCAAAAAGCGCAACATGACCATCAATTTGAAAGACTCTCCATAAAAGAAGAAAAACTAAAAAGCTTTGAATCAAAAAAAGCAATGATAGATTATGAAATTTCTGCGTTAATTACATCCCATCCGGATGTCGAACTGCCCCAATTATTAGATGAAACACAGCATCAACTACTGGATGAACTGAAAAAAAGCTTATCAGAACTCAGAACAGTGAATAAACAGTATGCAAAGTTAGTAGTTGTCGTGAGTAATTTATACAATACATTCCTGGAAAGATTGGTGCCGACTGAAATGCAGGGGTACACCAAGGTTGCATCCAAAGACTCTACAATATTGGAAGTAAGGGTTTAAAATGGCTTCAATTTTTAATACACTCAGTATCGGATACAGCGGACTAAGCGCAGCACAGGTCGGGATAAATACAACAGGAAACAATATAGCAAATGCGGAAAATGAAGGATATACTCGTCAAAGAGTAATCACTTCAGCTGCAAATCCTTTGATTACGAGTGCAGGAAATGTTGGAAATGGCGTTGAAATACAGGATATCAAAAGAGTATTTGACAATTTTGTGTTTGACAGATACAGCAGTGTTTCTGCAGATAAAGAATACAGTGATTTTGAAAGACAAACACTTGAAGAACTTTCAACATATTTTCCTGAAATAGATGGTGTCGGTATTAAAGCGGATCTGGCCGAATACTATAATATGTGGCAGACTTTTGCTGATAATCCAAATAATGATTCCATCAAAGTTGCTTTGGCAAAACAGACCGAAACACTGACACAGCATATAACCCAAACACAAAACCAGGTTTTAAATTTACAAATGCAGGTAAATGACCAGCTTGATGTTAACATTACTGAGGTAAACAGCCTGGCTCAGCAGTTGGCAGATCTCAATAAGTCCATTGATGTCGCTGAAGCAGGCGGAGGATACACTGCAAATGATTTACGGGATAAAAGAAATGTTATAGAAAGAAGTTTATCCAGGCTGATAGGTGCTGAGGTAAATCAAGGACAGTTAGAATCAAATATTCAGATAGATTCCAATTCAAATACAAGAACCGGAAGTTATACGCTTAGTGTTAATGGTTTTAATCTTGTTGACGGCAGTACATATCATCCGCTCACTATTGAAAAAGGGAATAATCCGTATGGATTTTATGAACTTTCATATGAAAGACAGGACGGTACACTTATTCCTATGGAAGAAGAGATAAACAATGGAAAGATAGGAGCAATTTTTAATCTCAGAGGTCGGGCTATAGATACAACAAGTGGCATGCCAACAGATGGTGTATTGCAAAATGTTGTTTCAGATCTTGATGCTTTTGCCAAGGGCCTTATTGAATCAACAAATAACCTGTATGCAAAAAGTGCCAGATCCCGAATGGAATCAAATTATATCAATATTAATCCGGCAACTCCTTTGGTGACTTCCCCTTTAAATATTAATCCCGGTTCTTTTGATGTGTTAGTGTATGATATAGATGGCAATGAAGTGGCAAAAAGGACGATAAACATTGATGCTGCAACTTCTATGTCGGGTATCAGTGGTTCCAACTCAATTGAGGGACAAATTATCGCAAATAAAGATGACAACAGTGATGCAAATGCCAATAATGATGTTGATGATTATATGGTGTTTAATTATGCACCCAATGCGAATGGTGATATAAAACTTGAACTCAGTATGAATGCAGCTGCCAATTCGCAAGGGTATACATTTGCCGTTGTTGACAACTTGCCTGATAATACATTTGCATCAGGAACAAATTTTGCAGGTGCGATAGGGCTTGGTTCCTTTTTTGAGGGGAGTAATGCAAGAGATATTCGTCTAAATACACAATACAGGAACAATCCGACACAATTACATGCTGGCTATTCATCCAATGCAGGTGATAACAGAGTCGCGCTTGATATGGTTCAGCAACAGTTTGAATCCTATAAATTTCAGGTAGGAAATGAACAGTATGATACGACAACATACGGGATGTTTGATATTACCAGTACCTATGTAGGCATCTCGACAAATTCAGCCATAACAAGGAATGAAACTGTTTCTACGCAATTTAATGCGACAGAGATGGAGTATAATTCTATTACAAAAGTAAGTATTGATGAAGAGATGACAAATCTCATCAAGTATCAGACTTCCTATGGTGCTGCGGCAAAAGTGATTACTACTGTTGATCAGATGATGCAGACACTTTTAGGCATTAAACAATAGCTTTATGCCTAAATTCAGTATATTTATCCTTATCTTTATTTTTCTGTTTTCGTTTTTCGGATCACAACTATACCATATCAACCCCTATGTTTTAGATGCAAAAGCAATTTTGTTGGCGCCTTCTTTGATGCACCCTTTAGGCACGGACAGGCTGGGAAGAGATATATTGGCTCGGCTTATTGCCGGAGGAGAGGTTTCTCTTGTTATTGGGGTAGGGAGTGCTTTTGTCGCTTCTTTTATTGGACTGATTCTGGGTTCGATGGCCGGATATTTCAAAGGAAGCGTAGATAAAACATTTGTTATCATTGTTGACTTGTTTTTGACATTTCCAACATTTTTTTTACTGCTTGCACTGGTCAGTTATGTCAATGCTTCTGCTTTGGTTCTGATTGTTATCATATCAATAACAGGGTGGATGACAACTGCCAGGCTGATACGCTCTGAGAGTTTTAAGATTACTTCCCAGCCTTATATTAAAATACTCAACATCGCAAGGGTAAATACATTAAAAATACTTTTAAAATATTATGCCCCTCTTTTGGCTCCGATCTATTTTGTAAGTTTTACTTTCGGTGTGGGCGGTGCTATTTTGGCGGAATCAGGGTTGAGCTTTTTGGGATTGGGAATTGTCGCCCCGCAGATGAGCTGGGGGACAATTCTAAGTGGAGGAAAAGATGTTATTGACATTGCCTGGTGGGTGAGTTTTTTCCCAGGTTTAATGATTTTTTTAGTCACTTTTTCACTTATTAATATTTCAAACTATTTACAGCAGATTACAAACCAGAAAGAGATAAAAACTTAAAGGCGAACTTATGAAAGAGCATAAAATAGGCTATTATTTTATAGTTATGGCAAGTGTTGTGATTGTTCTGGCAGGCATAAAAAGTGCATCAGTCATTATCATTCCGTTTTTACTCTCTTTGTTTATTGCCATTATCCTCTCTCCTTTGTATAATTATTTTAAGTCAAAGTCGATACCGGATATTGTGTCAGTTACTTTGGTAATAACAGTTTTTATTCTGTTTTTGGCACTGATTGCAAAACTTGTAGGCAACTCAGTGCATGATTTTAGTGCCAATATTGATACATATGCACAAAAACTTGCGCAATATTATCAGCTTATTTCACACTATACCGCTTCTTTCGGCATAGAAATTTCAACTGAAGATATCGCAAACCTGATAAATATGAAACAGGCGATGAAATTCGCAACAAGTATTATTCAAAGTATGGGTGCTATGTTTACAAATGGTTTTATCATTATTTTAACAGTAATATTTATGCTGCTTGAATCACAGTATTTTGTAAAAAAAGTGGAACTGGCTGACGGACATCAAGAGACAATGGCTCATATAGAAAGAATTTTTTCTAAAATAAAAAACTATATGGTACTCAAAGCACTCATCTCATTGTTTACCGGTGCCATCATATGGATGAGTCTCTATTTTTTAGGTACAGATTATGCCTTTTTATGGGGAGTATTGGCTTTTATGCTCAACTTTATCCCAAATATAGGCTCAATAATTGCAGCTATTCCTGCAGTTTTAATTACTTTAGTACAACTAGGAGGCATGAGCGCTTTGGCAGTAATGGTGTTGTATAGTGTGATAAATATAGTCATAGGATCAATTGTTGAACCTAAAATTATGGGAAAAGGTTTAGGACTGTCCACCCTGATAATTTTTCTTTCACTCATGTTTTGGGGATGGCTTTTGGGCATAGTAGGCATGCTTTTGTCCATTCCTTTAACTATAATGGCAAAGATTATTTTTGATGCCAATCAAAATACACAATGGATAGGAGTCCTGCTTGGAACAGGTGAGAATATTGAATTGAATAAAGAAGCTAATAAGTAAAATACAAGAGCAATATAGCTATACTACAAAAAATATATAGATTACTCAGCAGGAAAAATTTTGATTTTAATGATAGACAATTATGACAGTTTTACATACAATATTGTTCAGTATTGCAGGGAACTTGGAGCGGATTTGAAAATTATACGTAATGATGAGATGAGTGTGCAGGAGATAGAAAATCTTCATCCGGAAAAAATTATAATTTCTCCCGGACCGGCTTCTCCTGATGAGGCAGGTGTAACCCTGGAAGTGATAAATTATTTTCAGGACAAATTGCCGATTCTTGGTATATGTTTAGGGCACCAGAGTATTGCACAGGCTTTTGGTGCAGATATCGTACGTGCCAAAAATATGATGCACGGTAAAACATCAAAGATTAAACACTCTCCATGTAAACTCTTTGAGACTCTGCCGGATGAATTTACGGCAACACGTTATCATTCTCTGATAGTTGATAAAAAGAGCATACCAGAGAGTATCGAACCGACAGCCTTCAGTATGGATGATGATGAAATAATGGCATTAAAAATAAAAGATAAAGATATTTACGGTGTGCAGTTTCATCCTGAATCAATAATGAGTGAATACGGACATGAAATTATTGGAAATTTTCTAAAATTATGAAATATCGAATCATCTTATTCCTGATACTTGGATTGGATGCATCTATTCTTATTTTTCAAACTACACAAATTTCCATTTCTCCCTCTGAAGCATCACTTTTGTACGGAGATGCTTCTTTCTTACAGCAACTGGTGAAACTTTCATTAAAAATATTTGGACAAAATGATTTTGCATTACGGTTTGTGATGATACTTTTACATCTTTTAAGCGCATGGCTTTTATATGTCATTTCTGCAAAATACTTGGCATTAGAGAGAAACAGGTTATGGTTAGTAGCAGTATTTGTACTTTTGCCTGGGGTTGTCAGTGCTGCTCTTGTCGTCAGTCATGCCGGCTTGATTATTTTCGGATTATTTTTGTATGTATATGTAAGTCAAAAATTAAATGATTACTATGTAAATATGTTGTTATTCCTGTATGCACTTTTAGATGCGGGTTTTGTTTATTTGTTTGTAGGACTTGCAATATTTTATTTATTTCAAAAAAATAAAATATTGTTTTTATACAATCTTTTTCTTGCAGGCTTATCTGTTTATATCTACGGTTTGAATATATCGGGTGTGCCAAGTGGTCATTTTTTAGATACAATCGGAGTTTACAGTGCTATTTTTACCCCTGTTATCTTTATATATATTTTTTATACGCTGTATCGTGGTTACCTTAATGACGAGAATGACAAAATATGGTATATAGCATCAACTGCCTTATTGTTTTCTTTACTCCTGTCATTTAGACAACGTGTTGAACTTGAACTGTTTGCACCTTATCTGATTTTAGCGCTGCCCTTGGCGGCAAAAACTTTTGCACATTCATACAGGGTAAGACTGACAAACTTCAGAAAAAGATACAGAGCAATATTTGTGTTGGCCTTTGTATTTTTAATTTTTAATACCTTAATTGTAATGTTTAACAAAGAACTGTATTTACTTTTAGACAATCCAAAAAAACATTTTGCATATAAAATGCATATTGCCAAAAAACTTGCAACCAAGTTAAAAGCAATGAATATATCGTGTGTGAAAACCAGCCAGGATATGCAAAAAAGATTAAAATTTTATTTTATTGATAAATGTGATGAAAATGTTTTACAAGAACTGCAACCTCATTCAAGTATAAGAAGTGATGTTACGATACGTTACAAAAATAAAATACTGTATAAGGCTAATGTTACTAAAATAAACAATAAATAAATCTATTTAATGCTTAATATAAACCAAAGATATTTGTTGGATACTTTATGATAGAATAATCCACAAATATCAAAATAGGGAGTTTCTATGGCTCAAAAAGCGATACGAGAATATGACGCGAAGTCAATTTTAGCAAAACATTGGAATAAATACTTTCCAGATTTCACTTATGCATACGAGACGGTTCTGGTGACATCAGGTGCGGAACTACTTGAAGCTGCAAAAGAAAAACCATGGTTAAAAGAAAAACCATTAGTTGTAAAACCGGATATGCTGTTTGGTAAACGTGGTAAAAATAATTTAGTGCTTTTTAAAGATCAAAAGCCGGGTGATGTTACTTTAGAAAAAGCAGCCGCATGGATTGACGAAAAGGCGAAAGAAGATGTGGCAGTCTATTTTTCTTTTGATGGTGACACTCCAACTGGTGAGCCAAAAGTAGACAGGTTGACTCACTTTATTGTTGAGCCATTTACTCCGCATGATCAGTCTGAAGAGTATTATATTTCAGCAACTGTGGTAGGCGATGAAGATGTTCTCTACATGTCAGCTGAAGGTGGTATGGAAGTTGAAGAGGGATGGGATGAAAAAGTTACCGAAGTTGCATTCCCAATTACTGCTACAGAAGAAGAGATCGCTGAGAAAATAAAAGCAAATATTCCTGCAGATGTAAAAGAAGAAGATAAAGAAAATTTTGCAAAATTTGCAATCGGTTTCTTTAAAGCGTATCGTGAACTAAATTTTGCATACCTTGAAATTAATCCATTTGTTATGCAAGGAACAAAAATTGAGCTTTTAGACATGGTTGCAAAACTGGATGATACTGCCGGATTTATGATGGTAGAAGAGTGGGGTGATGTTGAATATCCAACTGCATTTGGTATGGAAGCAAAATCTCCGGAAGTTGAAGCAATCGAGGAAGCAGATGCAAAAACAGGTGCTTCACTCAAGCTTACACTACTGAAGCCTGAAGCTAGAATCTGGACTATGGTTGCCGGTGGTGGTGCTTCAGTTGTATACGCTGATACTATTGCTGATTTTGCGGGTATTGAAGATTTAGCGAACTATGGTGAATACTCAGGTGGTCCAACAACAGGTGAAACAAAATTTTATGCTGAAACGCTTCTTGATTTAATGACAAGAGAAAAAGATCCCGAAGGTCGTGATAAAATCTTAATCATTGGTGGAGCGATTGCAAATTTTACAGATGTTGCAAAAACATTTACAGGTATTATTCAGGCTTTTGAAAATTACGCTGATAAAATGAAAGATGTAGGTATAAAAATTTATGTCAGACGTGGTGGTCCAAACTATGAAAAAGGTTTAAAAGACATTAAAGAAGCTGCTGACAGATTAGGTTTAAACATTGAAGTATATGGTCCGGAAACACATGTGACAGACATCGTGCGTATGGCATTAGAAGAGAAGTAAGGAGAAGAGATGGGAAAATTATTTACTAGAGATACACAAGCAATTTTTTGGAATAACAACAAAACTGCTATCCAGAGAATGCTTGACTATGATTACACAATCAAAAGAGAAACACCATCTGTTGCGGCAATAGTCGCACCTACAAGTTCAAACAAATTTGAAAAGTTTTTTTGGGGTGCAGATGAGATTATGGTGCCTATTTACAAAAGTACAGCAGAGGCAAAAGCTGCGCAGCCACAGGCTGATGTACTTTTAAATTTTGCATCATTCAGAACGGCATATGATGTGACAATGGAAGCATTAAATCTTGGCGGATTTAAAACAATCATGATCACAGCTGAGGGAATTCCGGAAAGACTGGCTCGCGGAATGAACGCATATGCAAGAGAGTTAAATGTTACTGTAATCGGTCCGGCAACTGTTGGTGCTATAGTTCCGGGTGCATTTAAAATTGCCAATATCGGTGGTACTATCGAAAATATTATCAACTCAAAACTTCACCGTGCAGGTTCATGTGGACTTGTTACACGCTCTGGTGGACTTTTTAACGAACTTTCAAATATTATTGCAATTAATGCTGACGGTATTGCAGAGGGTGTTGCTATCGGTGGTGACAGATTTGTCGGTTCGGTATTTATTGACAACCTGTTACGTATGGAAAAAAATCCGGATGTAAAATATATGATTTTACTTGGTGAAGTCGGTGGTACTGAAGAGTATAAGGTAATCGAAGCGGTAAAATCCGGTAAAATTACAAAACCAATCATCGCATGGTGTATAGGTACAATCGCTAAATATTATGATTCCGGTGTTCAATTCGGACATGCAGGTGCTTCTGCAAATGCTGAGCGTGAAACTGCCGAAGCTAAAAACAAAGCGATGGCTGAAGCAGGCATACATGTACCGGCTACATTTAACGATTTACCGGCAACGATAATGGAAGTTTATGATGATTTAAAAACAAAAGGAATTATAGGAGAGATTGAAGAGCCTGAAATCAATGTTATTCCTAAAATGCGCCGTTCTAAAAACTTTATCTGTACTATTTCTGATGACAGAGGGGAAGAGGCTACATATGCAGGCTTCCCTATTTCATCTGTTGCAACTCCAGATACAGGTAAAGGTATCGGTGATGTTATTTCACTTCTATGGTTTAAAAAACAGTATCCAAAATGGGCTACAGATTTTATAGAAACTGTTATTAAAACAGTAGCAGACCATGGTCCTGCGGTTTCTGGTGCGCATAATGCAAAAGTAACAGCACGTGCAGGCAAATCAGTTGTTGAATCACTTGTAACAGGTTTATTGACAATTGGTCCGAGATTTGGTGGTGCAATTGACGGTGCGGCTAAATATTTTAAATATGCTGATGACAACAATCTTTCTCCAAAAGAGTTTTTAGCATATATGAAAAGTGAAGGTGTGCCAATTCCAGGTATCGGTCACCGTATTAAATCTCTTAAAAATCCGGATCTTCGTGTAACCGGTCTTATGAATTACGCAGCAGAACATTTTCCAAGTACTCCATTGCTTGATTATGCAAAAACTGTTGAAGCCTTGACAACAAGTAAAAAAGAAAATCTTATCTTAAATGTTGATGGTACTATAGGTATTTTGATGGTTGATATGTGGAGAGCACTGGGATACTCTGAAGAAGAAATTAATGAATTTATCGAATCAGGTACTCTCAATTCATTCTTTATTGTTGGTCGTTCAATAGGTTTCATCGGGCATGTTCTTGATGAAAAACGTCTTGCTATGCCAATGTACAGACATCCGATGGATGATATTCTATACGATGTAAAAAAAGCAGAAAAAATTTAATTATTGTTTTAAGACAAAGAGTGCATCTCTTTGTCTGACTTTCTTTCCTTCTCCTCTTCTTAAAAATTGCAATTATTTTGATATACTCTAAGTATGAAAAAAGCATTTACACTTTTAGAACTTGTTTTTGTTGTAGTAATGATTGGTATACTAGCAGCAGTCATAATTCCAAAAACAAGATCCAATCCTTTACAGGAAGCTGCAATACAGTTGGTTTCTCATATAAGGTATACACAACACTTGGCAACTATCGGTGATAAGTTTGATCGGAATGAACCATATTGGTTTCGGCAAAAATGGCAATTGGCATTTTCTACGGCTGCCGGAACAAACTCCTACATGATATTTTCGGATTCTCCTGCTACAGTCGGTGGAGCCTATGATGGAAATCCTGGTGCAAATAGTACATATACGGATGTAGAAGTTGCAGGCAATCCTCTCAAAAAAAATAAATATCTAATTGGTGTGCCTTTTGGTTCTTTTGACAATTCTGCAACAAAAAAACTTTCAAATGAATTAAATATCGGTAAAAAATATGCTGTTAAAAATATTACTGTCAGCGGTGGCAGTACAGGGTCAAGTGCAAGAAGAATTTTATTTGATCATATGGGAAGACCCTATAGAGGAAATACAAGTTCAACTTCAGCAGCTGCTTTAAATTCTGCTGGAGATAGAATTACAACTTCAGCAGTTTATATAAAACTGTGTACAGACATTTGTATTAATCCAAAAAAAAGTGCCAACAATAAGAATGAGATAGTAATTAAAATAGAACCGGAAACAGGATATGCACATATCTTGTAGATATACAGTGAAAAAATATTGATTAAAATCAGTTTCAAAAACTTTTTCAAAAACCCACCAAACATTAAGCGCTTTCTAAGCAAGACTCTCCTATAATTCCCATCCACAAACAGAGAGACCTTGTTTAAAAGGCCTAAAGAGACTTCGAGTTGAAGCCGCTGAATATGTTTGAGATCATTGAAAACTAAGCAAGTAAGAGACTTTTTGACTTTAGAGTTAAAGAGATAAATTACTTAGAAATAACTAATAAACAACAACCGTCTATTCTATTTTGAAATCCATACAGGTTTACCTGAATGGTTCCCTTAATAGTAATAGATAACTATACAGTCTAGTAATAAAACCTTAAGCAGTTTTATTAAGACTTAAAATAACAAAGCCAATGATTTAATAATCTTGGGCAAAAGATCAGTAATAAGTTTACTTATCTTTTCATAAAAGTTAATAGTAAAGTAGAGTTCAATAAGCAAAAGACAAGAAGCAGCAGTGCTTCGAGCCTCGCGCTGAGCGAAACCAAGCGTTAGCGTAGGTGACGGAATTACTTCCGACACCGACCAATTATGGAGAGTTTGATCCTGGCTCAGAATGAACGCTGGCGGCGTGCTTAACACATGCAAGTCGAACGGTAACAGATAGTAGCTTGCTACTATGCTGACGAGTGGCGCACGGGTGAGTAATATATAGATAATGTGCCCCTTGGACCGGGATAGCCATTGGAAACGATGATTAATACCGGATACTCCTTCTGCTCATAAGAGTAGTCGGGAAATGGATTCCGCCAAGGGATCGGTCTATATCCCATCAGTTAGTTGGTAGTGTAAGAGACTACCAAGACGATGACGGGTAGCGGGTTTGAGAGGATGATCCGCCACACTGGTACTGAGACACGGACCAGACTCCTACGGGAGGCAGCAGTGAGGAATATTGCACAATGGGGGAAACCCTGATGCAGCAACGCCGCGTGGAGGATGACGCATTTCGGTGTGTAAACTCCTTTTATATGTCAAGAAAATGACGGTAGCATATGAATAAGCACCGGCTAACTCCGTGCCAGCAGCCGCGGTAATACGGAGGGTGCAAGCGTTATTCGGAATCACTGGGCGTAAAGGACGCGTAGGCGGGTTGGCAAGTCAGATGTGAAATCCTACAGCTTAACTGTAGAACTGCATTTGAAACTGCCGACCTAGAGTATGGGAGGGGGAGATGGAATTAGTGGTGTAGGGGTAAAATCCGTAGATATCACTAGGAATACCGAAAGCGAAGGCGATCTCCTGGAACATAACTGACGCTAAGGCGTGAAAGCGTGGGGAGCAAACAGGATTAGATACCCTGGTAGTCCACGCCCTAAACGATGTTCACTAGTCGTCGCTCTGCTAGTCAGGGCGGTGATGCACTTAACAGATTAAGTGAACCGCCTGGGGAGTACGGTCGCAAGATTAAAACTCAAAGGAATAGACGGGGACCCGCACAAGTGGTGGAGCATGTGGTTTAATTCGAAGATACGCGAAGAACCTTACCTAGCCTTGACATTGAGAGAACCTGCCAGAGATGGCGGGGTGCCCTTCGGGGAGCTCGAAAACAGGTGCTGCACGGCTGTCGTCAGCTCGTGTCGTGAGATGTTGGGTTAAGTCCCGCAACGAGCGCAACCCTCGTCCTTAGTTGCTAGCAGGTTAAGCTGAGCACTCTAAGGAGACTGCCTTCGTAAGGAGGAGGAAGGTGAGGACGACGTCAAGTCATCATGGCCCTTATGGCTAGGGCTACACACGTGCTACAATGGGGCGTACAGAGTGTTGCGATACCGCGAGGTGGAGCTAATCACTTAAAGCGTCTCTCAGTTCGGATTGGAGTCTGCAACTCGACTCCATGAAGCTGGAATCACTAGTAATCGTAGATCAGCAATGCTACGGTGAATACGTTCCCGGGTCTTGTACTCACCGCCCGTCACACCATGGGAGTTGATTTCACCCGAAATCGGGAAGCCAACCTTCGGGGGGCTACCGCTTACGGTGGAATTAGCGACTGGGGTGAAGTCGTAACAAGGTAACCGTAGGAGAACCTGCGGTTGGATCACCTCCTTTCTAGAGTAAAGAGCAATCATTCGTTTGATTGGCTCAACACAAGAAAATCTCACAAGAGACATTAGTTATTTCAAGTAATCTTACTTGCTTAGTTTTCAGTGATCTGTGTTCATTTGAATTACGATTATGTCAAAGGTGTAACCTTGAGAGGGCTTTGCTTTCTGAGGGATTTTAGCTTTAGTCAAGAAAGGTTCTTTGCTGAAGGCGGAGCGTACAAATGTACGTGACAACTGAAGTAAAGGTTCTGACGCAGAATAAAGTTAAAAGCACCAGAAAGGGCCTATAGCTCAGCTGGTTAGAGTGCACCCCTGATAAGGGTGAGGTCGGAGGTTCAAGTCCTCCTAGGCCCACCATTACTAAAAGTAAAAATTTAATTTAAGTTCTAAGTGTTTAGAATTTAAATTAGACTTTTATTTATATTAGTCTTGTTCATTAAATTACAATTGTTAAAGTCAACAACTATAATAAAGAGATTTATTATAAATTAAATAACTACAATAACAGATCATTCATCTTGTTTAGTGTATTAGTACATTAAATAAGGTAGTGAACGCAACATAGAATAATTAGTTAGTTGGAGATTAGAGAACTTTTTTATGAAAAAGCCGAAAGCTTTTTTGTACTTTAGTGACCTAGTGTCTAACGTAGTAATCTGGACTTTGTTCAGATTGCGTGCTAATAACATAAAAAGATATTAAGGGCCATAGGTGGATGCCTTGGCTAGTAGAGGCGATGAAAGACGTACTAGGCTGCGAAAAGTCTCGGGGAGCTGCCAAGAAGCTTTGATCCGGGAATTTCTGAATGGGGCGACCCAACGTGGTGCGAATCACGTTACCACCTTCGGGTGGGGCGAACCTAGGGAAGTGAAACATCTCAGTACCTAGAGGAAGAGAAATCAAACGAGATTCCGAGAGTAGCGGCGAGCGAAATTGGAATAGGGCGCATACATTTAGCACATTTGTTAGCAGAACATTCTGGAAAGGATGAGCATAGAGGGTGATACTCCCGTAAGCGAAAACATATGTGTGGAACTAAGGTATGGAACGAGTAGGTCGGGACACGTGTTATCTTGACTGAATATGGGGGGACCACCCTCCAACCCTAAATACTACTACTAGACCGATAGCGAACAAGTACCGTGAGGGAAAGGTGAAAAGGACCGCGGTGAGCGGAGTGAAATAGAACCTGAAACCTATGGCTTACAATCATTCGGAGCACTATTAAATAAGTGTGACGGACTGCCTTTTGCATAATGAGCCTGCGAGTTGTGGTATCTGGCAAGGTTAATCGAACGAGAAGCCGTAGCGAAAGCGAGTCTTAATAGGGCGACATAGTCAGATGCTGCAGACCCGAAACTGAGTGATCTATCCATGAGCAGGTTGAAGCTGGTGTAAGAGCCAGTGGAGGACCGAACCCGTAGAAGTTGAAAATTCTTGGGATGACTTGTGGATAGGGGTGAAAGGCCAATCAAACTCAGTGATAGCTGGTTCTCTCCGAAATATATTTAGGTATAGCCTCGAGCATTAGCGTATAGGGGTAGAGCACTGACAGGGCTAGGGCTGCTTACCGCGGTACCAAACCCTATCAAACTCCGAATACTATACGTGTAACCTCGGGAGTCAGGCGTAGGGTGATAAAATCCTATGTCGAGAGGGGAACAACCCAGACTAACAGCTAAGGTCCCAAAGTTTTATCTAAGTGGAAAAGGATGTGGAGTTGCTGTGACAACCAGGAGGTTGGCTTAGAAGCAGCCATCCTTTAAAGAAAGCGTAACAGCTCACTGGTCTAGCGATTCTGCGCCGAAAATATAACGGGGCTAAGATAAACACCGAAGCTTTAGATTTACAGTTTACTGTAAGTGGTAGGAGAGCGTTCCATTCAGCGCTGAAGGTATACCGGTAAGGAGTACTGGAGCGGATGGAAGTGAGCATGCAGGCATGAGTAGCGAGAAAAGAAGTGAGAATCTTCTTCGCCGTAAACCCAAGGTTTCCTACGCGATGCTCGTCATCGTAGGGTTAGTCGGGACCTAAGTCGAGTCCGAAAGGGGTAGACGATGGCAAATCGGTTAATATTCCGATACCGACATTACATCGTTTGAGTGATGGGGGGACGCATAGAGTTAAAGGGGGTCACTGATGGAAATTGTGGCTCGAAGGACGTAGGTCGACACATAGGCAAATCCGTGTGTCAAGCGACCGAGATCTGACAGGCTGGTCAATCTTTCGGAGAGCGACCAGAACCCTTGATACTGTCGTGCCGAGAAAAGCCTCTAAACGAGATGTAATGTTGCCCGTACCGTAAACCGACACAGGTGGGTGAGATGAGTATTCTAAGGCGCGTGGATGAACCCTTGTTAAGGAACTCTGCAAACTAGCACCGTATCTTCGGTATAAGGTGTGCCTGTAGTGTTAGAGAACTTGCTTCTCAAAGCACTTATAGGTCGCAGCAAAGAGTCCCTCCCGACTGTTTACCAAAAACACAGCACTCTGCTAACACGTAAGTGGATGTATAGGGTGTGACGCCTGCCCGGTGCTCGAAGGTTAAAAGGATTGCTTAGCATTAGCGAAGGCATGAATTGAAGCCCGAGTAAACGGCGGCCGTAACTATAACGGTCCTAAGGTAGCGAAATTCCTTGTCGGTTAAATACCGACCTGCATGAATGGCGTAACGAGATGGGAGCTGTCTCAACAAGGGATCCAGTGAAATTGTAGTGGAGGTGAAAATTCCTCCTACCCGCGGAAAGACGGAAAGACCCCGTGCACCTTTACTATAGCTTGACACTGCTATTGGGATATTCATGTGCAGGATAGGTGGGAGCCGTTGAACCTGGGACGCCAGTTCCAGGGGAGGCATCCTTGAGATACCACCCTTGAATATTCTGATAGCTAACTCCGTACGGTTATCCCGTGCGAGGACAATGTCTGGTGGGTAGTTTGACTGGGGCGGTCGCCTCCTAAAAAGTAACGGAGGCTTACAAAGTTCGGCTCAGAAGGGTTGGAAATCCTTCGTAGAGTATAATGGCATAAGCCGGACTGACTGTGAGACATACAAGTCGAGCAGAGTCGAAAGACGGTCATAGTGATCCGGTGGTTCTGTGTGGAAGGGCCATCGCTCAAAGGATAAAAGGTACGCCGGGGATAACAGGCTGATCTCCCCCAAGAGCTCACATCGACGGGGAGGTTTGGCACCTCGATGTCGGCTCATCGCATCCTGGGGCTGGAGCAGGTCCCAAGGGTATGGCTGTTCGCCATTTAAAGCGGTACGCGAGCTGGGTTCAGAACGTCGTGAGACAGTTCGGTCCCTATCTTCCGTGGGCGTAGGAACGTTGAGGAGAGCTGACCCTAGTACGAGAGGACCGGGTTGGACGTGCCACTGGTGCACCAGTTGTCCTGCCAAGGGCATAGCTGGGTAGCTACGCACGGATGAGATAACCGCTGAAAGCATCTAAGCGGGAAGCCAACTCCAAGATGAACGTTCCCTGAAGTACGCTTGAAGACTACAAGCTTGATAGGCTGGATGTGTACGCACAGTAATGTGTTTAGCTGACCAGTACTAATAGTACGTTTGTCTTTTTACCAAGTTCTTAAGTGAACACAATTGCTTCACTACCTTATTTAGTGTATATATTTGTTAGTCCGTAAAAGGAACTTGTCCCTTTTACTCGCTTGCGCCGCTGAGGCGACTAAAGCTAGCTTCTTACGAAGCAGATTAATAAACACATTAAATAAGAGAAAGATTTGTCAGGTTATTTAATTTAACTGTTGTTGATTTTACCAATTTTAACTTAATGAGTTTTTACTCATTACTCACTCAACTGATCCTTATGAGATTAGATATAAATACATGTAACTCATGTCTTTATATCTGATCTTGTCTAGGTGGCTATAGAGAGAGGGAAACGCCTGGCCCCCATTCCGAACCCAGAAGCTAAGCCTCTCATCGCTGATAATACTGCAGGTTTCACTTGTGGGAATGTAGGTCGCTGCCTAGTTGATCAGATTTTTTATTCACACCCCAACTATTTTACAATCATTAACACTCTTTACATGTAACCACTAACCTTATCCATAGTATTATTTCTATATAATTATAAAAAAATGGAAAGAGAATGTTATTAGAAAACGAATGGAAAAATTTTCTCAATGATGAAATTTATAAAGAATATTTTATCAAACTTTTGAAAAAAGTATCTTTGGAATATAAATCAAAAACTGTGTTTCCCAATTCTGAAAATATATTTAGAGCCTTTAATTTAGTAAACCCTTCTGAAGTAAAAGTTGTAATTATAGGACAAGACCCTTATCATGGTCTCAATCAGGCTACCGGACTTGCATTTTCTGTTTGTCCAAAATGTAATATTCCACCTTCATTAAAAAATATATACAAAGAGTTAGTCGATGATATAGGTTGTAAATATCCGAAAAACGGGGATTTGACACAATGGGCAAAAGAGGGAGTTTTGTTGATAAATGCTGTTTTAACTGTTGAACAGGGGAAGGCAAACTCCCATAAAGATTTTGGCTGGCAAAAGTTTACTGATGCCGTTATTAAAAAACTCTCTGATGAAAAAGAACATTTGGTCTTTATATTATGGGGCGGCCCGTCACAAAAAAAAGAGTTTCTAATTGATACAACAAAACATTGTATTATTAAATCTCCTCATCCTTCTCCGCTCTCGGCATACAGAGGTTTTTTTCATTCAAAGCCTTTTTCCAGAGCAAATGAGTATTTGATCAAACATAAGAAAAAGCCTGTTGCATGGTGTCTCAGTGTAGAACAAACTCTGCTATGACAGGCAGATGATCTGAATAGCCTTTGCCTTTATGACGTCTTAATCTGCTCCTTGTTGTTTGCCATCTGTAAATTGCTTTTCCTTTAAACAAATAGGGCTTTTCAAAAGCAGCAATACTGTGTGGTTTATAATCAATGCCTTTTTTATCAAGAAGTGCAGCTGTGACTAAGATACTGTCCATTGCTTCTTTTTTACCTCTATAGATATAGCTGTATCTTTTTTCTAATTCAGTGTCATACCATAAGTTGTAAAAATCATAAGGTGCCAGATGTATATTTTGTGATGAATTCTGATACTTGATAGTACCCAGTATATGATTGATACCTGTTATTCCATCTGTGTCATTATGTTTTCTTTTTCTTTTAAAAATTTCATACTCTTCATAATCAGAATTAAAATCACCAAGTGCGATGATATTTTTGTTTTTTCCCAGTTCCTCAATTCTTTTTCTGAGTTTTTTTGCAGAGACGATACGCATACTTTCCGGACCTGCTTTTGATTTCCAATGATTAATTAGAATATACAAATCTTCATTGTTTATTTTGAATTTCACTTCTAAAATATTTCTATATCTATGGGAAGAGGTGACAGCAATTTCATGTGTATATACAAATGGAATTTTACTCAAAATGGCTACTTTGATTGTTGTAGATTTTAAGTTGGCAATTTTATAGTACTGGTAATAAACGCCTTCTCTTTTTAGAGTATATCGTAGATCTTTGAGTGCCTGAAGAGATTCTATCTCTTGGAGTCCAATGATATCTGGGTTGATATCTTTGATGACCTTTGCAATATTTTTAAGTTTTTTCCTATAGTTTTTATCATTCCAGTTTGATTTTGCATAAGGAATATATTCTTTATACTCATGTCCGTTTCGTTGCAAATCAAAAAGATTTTCAACATTATATGTTGCAATTTTCAAAGTTGTTTCTCCATACATTAATGAGATGAGCAGAGCTAAAAGAAAGAATACTCTCACTCTACTATACCGTTGAGTCTTAACAGCTGCGTTGTATCGGCATCTCTACCCATCAGTTCATGAAAAAGTTCTTGCATACTTTGCGAACCGCCACGGTGTAAAATGATATTTTGATATTTTTTTGCTGTAGGGGAATTAAAAATATTTTCATCTACTACGGTGTAAAAAGTATCTGCGCTCAGAACTTCGGCCCATTTGTAGCTGTAGTATCCTGCAGCATATCCACCTGAAAATATATGGGAAAATCCGTTTTGGAACTTATTGTATTTTGGTGGTTTTATCAGTGCAGTTTTTTCCCGTATGGTGTCAAGCAGATTTTGTACTTCATCTCCCTGATACACTTTAGTATGCAGTTTAAAATCAAAGAGTGAAAATTCCAATTGTCTCAGCATTCCCATTGCAGATAAAAAGTTTTTACTTTTTACCAGCTTATCTATCATTTCATCTGAAATAGTTTCATTTGTTTCATAGTGTTTTGCAAACATTTTGAGAACCTGAGGCTCATAGGCAAAATTTTCCAAAAACTGAGAAGGAAATTCAACAGCATCCCATTCTACTCCATTGACACCGCTTACTTCATTTTCATTTACTTCACTCAGGATATGATGCAAAGTATGCCCTGTTTCATGAAAAAGAGTGACAACATCATCATGTCGAAGCAGTGAAGGATTTGTATCATTTGATGGAGGAAAACTGCATACTATAAAGGCTGAGGCCAGCGGTTTTTTGCCTGCTTCATCTGTGCAGTGTGTTTGCCAGTTATGCATCCATGCTCCGCCCCGTTTTGATTCTCTTGCTTCTAAATCAAGATAAATACGGGCTTTGAGGATGTCGTTTTCATACACATCATAGGCATAGGCTTTTTCATGCCACAATTTCTCTTTTACCTGTTTACATGTAACATTAAAAAGTTTGTCTAAAAAAGTAAACATCCCTGCAATAACATTTTTTTGTTCAAAATAAGGGCGATACTCCTCTTCATCGATGTCGTATTGCTCTTTTTTTAATATTTCTGCATAGTAAGAAGTATCATGACTCTCAAGTTTGTGTGGCGCGATATTTTGCAGTTCCTGCAGTTCATTTTTTGCCTGGGGAATTGAATTTTCAAGTAAATTTTCTAAAAATCCTAAAACACTTTTTGTATCTTCGGCCATTTTTGTAGCAAGAGAAAGTTCTGCATAGTTTTTGAACCCTAAAAGCTGACTCATCTCCTGTCGCAGTGCCAACAGTTCATCAATTATTTTTGCATTCTGTGGTGCGCGTGAAACATAGGCACGGTAGAGTTCTTCCCGAATTGCTCTGTTCTTTCCATAGGTCATATAGGCTATGTACGATGGCATTTGCAGTGTCAATTTGTATTTTATAACGCCATTGTCTTCAAATTTGGCATTTTCTATTTCACTTTTTGGCAAACCTTCTATATCGGATTCATCAGTAATTATATATTCGTAGGCATTTGTTGCATCAAGCAGATTTTGAGAAAAGTTATTGGAAAGTTCACTCTTTTTTAAGTTTATTTCCTGAAGCCTCTGTTTTGTTTTTTTATCCAGATGGGCACCGCTTAATTCAAAATGTAAAATATTTAATGCTAAAACTCTTTTTTGTTCACTGTTGAGGGATGTCTGTTCCTTTTGCATTATTTCTTTATAGGCATTGTATATTTCAATGTTTTGTGAAAGCTGTGTCGAGTACTCTGTAACAAGAGGAAGGGCTTCTGTATAAACCTTTTGTGTTTTCTCGGAGTTGTTTACAGCATTGAGATGAGAGAGTGGTGTAAAAAACTGTTCCAAATACTCATCCATCATCTCTAGTGGTTTGACAAAGTTTGCATAGGTTTTTTCTTTCTGTGCAAGTAAGGTTTCTATCTTTTTGTTATTTTTATTGAGATGTTTTTTCAGTTCTTCTATGAAAGTATCTAGGTCACAATCAAATTGTAAAAATTTTGTCATATATGTTTTCCTTTAGTCCTCAGTGTCTTTTTTCTGTCGCAGGGCACCGTATTTGTTTATGAGAATATTATCATACTTATTTGCATCTTTGATTAACTTTTCTATTGCAGTTTTTCCTTCTTCTTTTGTTAAGGAAGAGTCTACAACCAGATAGGAAAGATACACGCTGTTTTCATTGATAGAAAACTGTAAATAGGAGAGTTTGTTGTTCTCCTGGAGCAAAAAATCATACATCTTTTCAATGTTTTCTTTGGGAATACCGCAAAGTTTGGCATCTCCTATAATAATGCCGTTTTCATAATAGTTAATATTGATTCTTGCAGTTCCCTTGTCTATTCTCCAGGATGACTGGCTTCTTCTTGCCAGGGTTACATTGATGCCCAGGGACTCCAGTATATCTTCTATGAGTTTTGTCGGTCCTATAGGTGTATAGCCTTTTCGTCTGAGTCTGGCTATTTCAAGTTCTACTCCACATTTTGGGCAGTAGTCATTTTTTATATCTTTTTCTTGAATAAGATTTTTGCACGAAGGGCATTTGATGACATTTTCTACTCCGAGTTGTTTAAAAGCGGTGAGTGCATCTTGAAGATAGTGCACAGGGAGTGCAAAACCCAAATTATTTGCATTTTGAATAATGAAAGTATTGACTCCTGTAACTTCTCCTTTGTCATTTAACAGAGGACCTCCGCTGTTTCCGGGGTTGATGGCAGCATCAATCTGAATATATTCAAGGTCTCCCATAAGTCTGGCTGCGCGGGAAACTATTCCCTCTGTCGCTGTATAGTTTAGACCGTAAGGGTGTCCGATAGCTATGGTGGTATCACCGTTTTCCACATTGCTTTTGGCAAGTTTGAGCGGATTTTTGGGTTGCTTGAATTCATATTTTATAAATGCCAAATCATAATAGGGGTCATCATAAATAACTTTTGCAATACTTCGCTCAAAGTGCTCTGCTTTGATTACAACTTCTCTCAGCCCCGAGCATACATGCGAATTTGTAATTATAAGATTATCTATAATAAAACCTGTTCCACTGCCATAGGGCGTCATTATCTGTATAATATTTTCAATGTAGGTTTCTAAAAGAGTTTGCGTATTCATTTGTTATGCCTCATGAAAATCCAGATTTTTTAATGCACTGAAGTAACTGTTTGAAAAATCATTGAGTGAACTGAAATCAAGTTCATCACCAAAAGCGCTCAGCAGTTTATACTGATGTTTGTATCTGGCAACTGTTTCGTCAATTTGAGCAATTATCTCACTTTCTAAAAACCGGTTCTTTTGCGTATCATAATATCCTTTACATCCCAGCGCATTCATATACTCAGCATAAATGACACAAATATAAATATGGAGTAATTTTCTGGCCGCAGGATTTAATCCGTAGTTATACAGAGCATACAAGGCTATATAACTGTAAATGGTCGGTATGATTTGAGGATGACGGTTGTTCTTGTACCATCTGAGTTTTATAAGTGATTCTTCTATGAAGTCAACAAACTCATCATAAGAACTTTTTTCAATTTGGCTGAATGTGTATTTGGCTTCATAAAAGTTTTGACTGAATTCATCAAAATCAAGCTTTTCAAGACTTAAAATATATTTTGCAAGCTCCGCATTTTTTACTTCAGGCAGTGCATCTTCCTCTGCAAAATAATTTTGAAGTTTTTTTGTCATTTTTTGATAAATTTTAGATTTTGGTACCAAAAGATAGTCAATTTTAAATAAAAAGTTTAGATAGAGAAATGCCTGCATACCTATACTGTCCTCTGCAGGCAATGTCTGTATTTTTGCATGAAGCTCTTCTATCCAAATATGTAGATACTTATACTTTACATGTAACTCGGCAGCGTCAAGTTTTTGAATATGACCGATGTCCTCTAACTCTTTTTGTTCGAATTCACTGAGCATGTGTTCTTTGTCATAGTCTGCATTGAGTGCCAATTCTCTTAAAGGATAAAAAGCTTTCTTGGGGGTCATAGTAATATTGTCAAGATTGAGTTTTAATTTAATATAGTCGCCGTCACTGCAGTAATTTACATAGGTAAACTGGTAATTTCTTTCAAGTGCGTAGCGTTTGAGAGCAACATTTGCATTTTTTGCTTTGACCATAGTCACTTCGGCGTAGAGTTTTTTGTTTGTTGTGAAGCCGTTGATCTTTGCACTGCCTTGATATATGATAAATTTCAAAGACTCTTTTTCCCGGGTGAGTATAATATTTTGATTGGGGAGGCCGTTTTTGTAATTCATTAAAGAGTTGAAAAAGAATGTATAGGCATTTAAAATTTCTTTTTTTTCAAAGGCTTCATAGGCTTTGTTAAAGAGTTCTTCTTCATTTTCTGCAACATCTGCATGAATACCTCTTCCAAAGCTTTTTGAACAATAAGACTTTGGCCGGAAAAAGTGAAACCAACTCATACATTTCCTTTTATTTTAATACCAAATAGATAAGTATAAAGTTTATAACTGTCATTATAGTAAAAGCCCTCTTATAAAAGAGTAAGGGTGATTTTTCAATGAGTGGTGCATTTTTAATAAAGTAGGGTTTTACCTTCTGCGGATGTGTAAGTTCATATTTCATTTCAGAGTAATGCTCATACCTTTGGTCTTTTTGAAGTGCAATAGCACGCATGATAACACTGTCAAGCCAATCAGGTATATTTGAATTGTAATAACTCGGTTTTTTGGCTTCTTTGAATGTCGGGTTTTGAAAGGGTTCTATCTCGCCGTAAGGGTACTTTCCCGTAAGACTTAAATAGAGTGTCACACCAATGGCAAATATTTCGCTTGTTTCACTTATAGACTCGCCTTGAAATCGTTCAGGTGCTAAAAAACTCGGTGTACCAGCGCGGGACTCTTCTGAAAATATCTCTGTAATACTGCCAAAATCAATAACCTTGTATTCTGTATTATCATCGTCAATTTTGGCAATCATGATATTGTTTGGCTTGATATCACCGTGTACAAGATCATATTTAAGCAAAAACTGAGACATGTTTAAAAGCGTCTGCGCAAGTTCTACAGCATCATCTATCGTTACATGTAAGTGTGATGCCAGGTAATTATTTAAATCTTCTCCATCAAAGAGTTGCATAACATAGTATCGGGCGCTTCTGTTTTTTGGAATGACAGCCTTTGGGAAAAACTTTGCTTTGAGACGTTTGGCATTCCATGCCTCTTTGACAAACAGATCTAAGATCTGATTATCTTCTTTTGATTCAATTGGTGCAAACTTCATAACATATTGCTTTGTTTTTTTACTTACAAGCCAGGTTCTTTCATTTTGTATGAGAGATTTTTCAAGTGTATAGCCGTCTATGGTTTGCCCTGCTTTGAGTAATCGTGGAATATCCAGTTTTTGCTGTTTGAGTATCTCTATTTCATCAGCATTGAGTATTTCCAATACAACTGCTGTTGTATCATCGGGAAGATGGTCTTTTGTACGTTTACTTGCTTGCTTGACAAGAGCAATAGCTCCTTTTGAAATATTGTCTTTTATTTCACTTTGGGAAAGTACATTGTACAAACCGTCGCTGCAAAGAAGAATTTTGTCATTTTTCTGAATAATATTTTCAAAATAGTAGGGTTCCACATCCTCACTGATACCAATAGCCTGGGTCAGAACATTTTCGTATCCTTCTTCTTGCATGGCATGGTCAGATGAAAGCTGTGTCAGCGAAGCGTCTCTGAGGAGATAGACTCTGCTGTCTCCGACATTTACACCGTATAAACGGTTTCCTTCTATAACAACGAGAGCCAGGGTTGTGATAAGTTCACTGCGTTCATAATTGAGTTGTGATTCTTTATAAAGAATTGTATTTATGGAATTGATAAACGTTTTTATAGATTTTTCGATGGACCATGACTTTGGCCGAATCTTAAAGTTGTTTATAAGATAGGAAGTCACTCTTTTTGCTGCCTCGGCACCTTCTTCGGCACTCCCGACACCATCACAGACTATAGCAACACTCAGGTTGCCGATAGTTGCCATATCATAAAAATCATCTCCTGTCAGTTCTTTGGTCTTTGCAAGTGAGAACCCGGAAGTTTTAATATTACTTTTTGCCATATTGCCCCTTTACATGTAAAGTAGATTATAGCAAAACGGCATTTATTTTAAAGAGTTTTTATGCCTGGTTTTTTCTATGTGTGTAATATAAAGCCATACCTGTACAAATCGCTCCGCCAACAATATTTCCCAAAGTTACCGGAATTTCATTCCACAACCACCACTGTGACACACTTACATTTGCACCAAGCATTATACCCGCAGGAATAACAAACATATTTACAACGGCGTGTTCAAAGCCCTGTCCAAAGAAAGTAAGAATTGGGAGCCACATAGCTGCAATTTTCCCTATTGTTGTTGTAGCTGTCAATGCCATAACGACACCCAGAGATACCATCCAGTTACAAAAAACAGCTTTTAAAAAGACGGTATAAATACCGTCTGCACCTATTTTTTCATATCCGATTGTTTTTGCTTCTGCAATATGCTTGATCATGTCTATGACAGGAGATGATTCCACATGTCCGAATTTTGTAGCAACCAGAGTGTAAAGAGCTGCAAAAAGCAGGCTGCCCAGCAGATTTCCGGTAAAGACCCAGAACCAGTTTACAGAGAGTTTTGCAAACCCAATTTTTCTGTCAAACAAAGAGGTTGTCAGCAGTGCAAAACTTCCGGTGACAAGCTCCAGTCCCAGCAAAACAATCATAACAAAACCGACAGGGAAAATAAGTGCTCCGACAATAGGCAGATGTGTCTGTGTGGAAGCAACAATGGCCAGGGTTGTAGCAACTCCAAGAAGGGCACCCGCAAGGGAACCGCGTATCAATAAATCTTTTACACCCAATCCTGATTTGTATACTCCGGCTGTTACCATTCCATCTACAACTACCTCTGGTTTTACATAACTCATATGAATTCCTTTTAATTTTATTTAATAAGTATAGCTCAAATCTGTATATTTAATAGGTTTAAAATGATTAATTTTTAATCATTGTCAGCCAAACTGATCAATGGAAGCAATTCCGAAAAGACAACGGCTCTTTTTGCTTCAACATCAAGCATCTTAAAGACGAGTTCATTGATATTTTTATCGATATCGAAAACTATCTTATTGAGAGGTATCAGTTTTTCTCTTGGATTTTCATTTGTAAATCTGTTGTATGCCGTATACGGTTCTTGTTTGGAAAGGGCAAAATAGAGTTTACGGCCAAGTTCAAAAAGTTCAAACTCTTCAATATGTCCTGTTTTCGGAATTTTATTGATGTTTAAATCAATATCAATGTTTTTTAATCGTAAATAAGCCTGGAGCTGCATATAAAAACCGATATATGCATGAGAATACTGTGCTAAAATTCTGTCATGAAATGCTTCAAATGATTCGCTTTTTAAACGCAGTTTTTTATATTCCGACACGAGTGTCTCAACAAAATATTTAGAAAATTTCAGTGGAGCAGATTTGATAACGGTATACCCGTTTTTCCCTTCACTCACGATTTTCCCGCCTATGGTTATGTGGACACCATCTTCAGTTTGTCCGTTTACTTTTGCCTTGCAGCCTTCAAAACCGATGTCTCCTATTTCATGTGTTCCGCAGCCTTTGACGCAGGCTGACCAGTACATGCGTACTCTCCCTGATTCAAGAGGAACGGCTTTGCTTAAATATGCAGCCATTTCTATAGCATCCTCTTTGTTCTCAATAACGCCAAATGCACAGTGTTTGGTTCCTGCACAGGCGACAAGGTTGTTAAAGTAAGGCGTGTTTATATTTTTATATTTTGTAAAAAAGGGATCTTCTAAAAGGGTAGCCGTGTTTTTGACACCTAAAATGTAGATATTTTGTTCAACACTGAATCTGATTTCGTTATTGCCGTGATTTTGGCTTAACTCGGATACTTTTATAAGATCACTTCCTGTAAATATTCCCGAAGGCACAATAATCTGTACTCCAAATGAACCGTCTCGAAGTTGGATTTTTCCGTGTTCTGAATCTACTGGATCTATCTGTGTCATTGTATCACCGGCGGTGGCAAAATTTACGCCTGCAACATCACGAATCGCTGCAGAAATTTCAGCCATACCGACAGCCTCAATGAGAAAGTGCAGTCTGTTTTTGTTTCTGTTGTCACGGAAACCGTACTTTTGAAAGATTGCTATAAGTGCACCGTAGGCCTGTAAAACCTCTTCTTCGTTTGCCAAAAATATGTCTGCATTTTTTGCAATCATACCGACTCTGCCGCCAAGAAACATATTGTAACCGTATACTCCGTCTTTTTGTGCAAGCACGAGAGAACAGTCATGTCCAAAAACATTACATCTGTTTGCGAGAGATCCTGAAATTCCAGTATTGAATTTTCTCGGCAGTGTTGAAATCCAATCCGGATTTTTTAAGAATGTTTTTTCGATTTTTTTGAGTAAATCATACGAAGGAAGCACATTGTCAAAACCCTCTTTATCAAATGGGTCTGTAACGATATTTCTAAAGTTGTCCACACCTGTCTGATAGGAAGTGAGTCCGACTTCTTCAAGCCCGTTTAAAATTGCAGGCATATCTTCGATATTTAAAAAACGAAGTTCAATTTGTGCTCTGGTTGTGATATCAATATAGTCTTGACCGAAATTTTTTGCAATTTCTCCGATTTTTTTTGCCTGAATTGCGTTGAGGTGTCCCCCTGCAACTCTGACTCTCATCATAAACTGCTTTGGCGTGAGACCGTCTTTGTCAAAGATTCCAAAACATTTCAGAAAATATTTCTTGTCTTCATCAGGAATTGCATCATACCCTTCTCGTGCATACTCTGCTATTTTTTCAAAAGCCTCCATAGGATTTTTAAGGCTTTTGACTGTTTCGATTTTATTGACTTTTTTACTTCTCGCTTCATATGCTTTTTCTAATACTTGTAATTGCAAAATATTCTCCATTATCTTATTTATATTCTTCCGCCGGCTGCAACGCCCCAGGTTGTTCTCCATCGTGTTTTTACCAAACTTATCCCCATGATAGCTACAAGTACAACACCGGCAAATATCATAAAACCTGCCGAATAACCGTCAAAGGCACCTTTTGACCATCCAAGCGTTTTAATAAGTGCTGTACCCCCGAGTCCGCCGGCTGCACCGATAATTCCTGTCATGATTCCAATATCTTTGCCAAATCGCTGAGGTACAAGTTGAAAAACTGCCCCGTTTGCCATGCCAAGGTTTGCCATTATTGCAAAGAGTACTGCAATTGCCAGCCAAAACGGCAGAGTGACAGTTGCATTTACAATTGCCAATGCGGCGACAATACCAAAAAAGATATAAAGTGATTTGACACCACCCATTTTATCTGCAACAGCACCACCGACAGGTCTTAAGACTGCACCGGCAAAAATTGTCAGCGCTCCAAAATAACCGGCAATGACTTTAACATTGGGTTCATTAAATACACTGAGTCCAAAACTGCTCATATCGGCTTGATAAGTATTCATAAGATAAACTTTCATATATCCCGCAAATCCGACAAATCCTCCAAAGCTTACTGCATAGAAAAGGTTAAACCACCATGTGTCTCTGTCACGTAAGAGTTTGGCATAATCTTTGAGTTTTTTAGGACGGGGCGTGTAAACCTCTTTAGGGGCATCTTTTGCCAAAAAGATGTATGTTGCAAAAATTAGGGTTGATAATGCTCCACCAACCAAAAAGACTGCCTGCCATCCCCAAAGTTCTGCTATCTTTGGAGCAAACATAAAGTCAATGACAACACCAATATTGCCGGCACCTGCAATTCCCAAAACGACTCCCTGCAGTTTTGGCGGATACCACTGTCCTGCCTGTGGCAATGCAACCGCAAAAGAAGCACCTGCAAATCCGAGACCGACAGCTACAATCAGGAGTTCATTATAGGTAATGGTCTCTCCTCTGAAGTAGGCGTAAAACAGCACAGATATAACAACTGCCTGGCTCATCAGCGCTGTTTTTTTCGCACCGAATTTATCAACGCCAAATCCAAGTACAATACGAAGCAGTGCTCCTGCCAAAATCGGAATAGAAAGCAGTGTGGCTTTTTGTGAGGCACTCATGATAAATCCGTGCATTGCCAATGATTCACTGATTTCTGTTGCCAATGGGCCTAGCATGGTCCAGACCATAAAGCTAAAATCAAAATAAAGAAAAGCTGCAAAAAGTGTTTTTGCGTCGCCTTGACCTTTGAGGGCTTTAAAACTTGCCATATTATATATTCTCCAATGCAATTTAATAGTGTAATTATAGTGAAAAATATTTCTAATTTAAAAATATTATTGGTTAAAAAATAATCAATTTGGAATTTTCAAAAGATTAGAAATTATACAATTTTCATATTAAAGAGTAATTTTCTTGATATATATCAATTTTCTCAATTCTCGTTTTTTATACAATTTGTGAAAATTTAAGGAGAGCATTATCATGACATTTACAAATTCGGCTGAATTGTTGTCTTTTCACTGGGTTGCTTACTCTATATATGCTGCAATGATTATTTCTGTTGTTGCATGGTTTGGGTATAACCTGACAAAAAAAGATGCCAAATCGGTGTTTCGTATTCCGTTTTACTGGTATATGGCATTTTTGGTTGCAGGCGGTGTGGGACACCATATTTTTACATACAATACAATACCTTGGGTGTCACAGGATATCGACAGGCACAATATAACACCGGATGTGAAGTATGAGTTTGAGATTAAAGATCATAAGTGGATAGGACTGCCAAAACAGATAGTGATACAGTGTGGGCAAACGGTTGAATTTGATGTGCACAGCAGAGACCTGGTGTATGGATTTGGACTCTTTCGTCAAGACGGTTCCATGGTGATGCAGATGCAGGTCAATCCCGGTACGGATGTCAACGGTATTTTGGATTCCAATGATATTTTATGGACATTTAATCATAACGGTGTTTTTGATTTAACATCCACGGAATATTCCGGACCCAGACAGTACAGCGAAGACGGGAAAGATTTAATGCTGGTAAAAGATTTCGTTAAAGTCGTAGGGTGTAAAGATAATGGAGGCATTCAATGAGTTATATAAATACATTAATAAACGGAACAAATTTTGACCATAAAGGCTTAAATGCTTTGCAAAAGGTAACACTCAGACCGGTTGTCATGGCATTTTTATTTTACGGACTGGTTGCCTTGGAGGGTATGATTATGCGAATGGTTGAGGTCGGACATGTGCCGCTCAATCCTCTGCCTGAGCAGTTTTTTCATCCGGAACATTTCTTTTCCATTATGACGGTACACCCGATTGTCGGTATATTTGGTTCAACCTATCAGCTGGTCTTTGGTGCCTTTACCTTTTTGGTGCCATATCTGACAAAAAAACCGCTCTACAGCGTAAAACTTGCCAACTGGACCTGGATATTGATTACTTTAGGGACTGCTTTGGCATGGATAGCCGCATTTGTATGGCAGTATGCGCCGTTATATACATTATACTGGCCGCTTCCTGCGGATACACACCAGTTTAATGTTATTGGTGGTATTATGTTTATCCTTGGTGTCGCTTTGATCATGGTCGGTACTTTGGGGTTTATTTACAATATTTATGCGACAATTTTTGCGCGTGTGGGGATTCATAAAAACAAAACAACAAAAGAGCTGCTTATCTCCGGTTTTGGTATAGACGGATTTTTAAATCTGATCAACAAGCTGCGAGGCAAACAGCCCTATACAAAAGAGCCGGCTTTGGCGCTGCCTGTTGTGGCAATCTTCCGTGGTACGGTAGATACCTTCTTAGATGCACTGGTGATTTTGGGTGCAGGTATTTTGATTTTGGTTTATCTTCTTTTTGATGCAAGCGGACATGCTCTTGATGTCACGGCGATTGATGCCCTTTTATACAAGAACTTTTTTTGGTGGGGGCTTGATTTGGTTGCGGACGGACTTGTACTGATTTATGTGGCCGGTTCATGGTATTTGCTTGCTACTTTAATTACAGGACAAAAGCTTTTTATGGAAAATGTTGCCCGTGCGGCGTTAATGCTTGAGCTTTTGGTTTCCTGGATGGTCTGGTCGCATCACCTCCTTGGTGATCAGGGACAACCTGAAATGATGAAACTTATCTCGGGTGAGATGGTGACTGCTTTTGAACTGCTTACGCAAGGCTTGGCACTCTTTATTACCCTTGTGACGCTTTGGAAGGCCCGACCTCTGAAAATGACTATGGAGTTAAAATATCTGCTTGGAGGACTTGTAGGTTTTGGTTTGGCCGTTCCTGCTGCAATTATCCAGGCAGATATGGGGATGAACAGAGTACTGCACAATACGCAGTGGATTATCGGTGCGCATGTGCATATTGCTTTGATTGTCGGATTGTATATGACACTCTATTCGGCTCTGTATGTTTTATGGCCATTGGTGACAAACAACACGAAACTTTATTCACACAAGTTGGCAAATACACATTTTTGGCTGCATCTTATAGGCGGTATCGGTATGGGCGCATTTATGGGAATGGCAGGACTTGACGGGATGCTCCGTCGTCATCTTTATGTGGACGGGCAGTTTAACCCAGACATGATATTTGCCGCTCTTTTTGGAACGATGCTGCTTGTTGCCTGGGCAGTATTCTTATACAATATTATTATGAGTGTAGGAATCAAAGGACTGATTGGCATATTTTTGCCTGCAAAAGATGCAACGGCTTCTTATGGGATAGAAGAAGAGCTGGAACCGGCAGATGACCCGGCATTTGTGCAGTAAAAGTCTCATACTTTTGAGGAACCCGGATTTTAACCTGGGCTGAAATGGCTGGAATATTTAAATACTAAATAGTAGGAAAAAACAGTTGATAAATTTGAATCGAGTAGCGCGTGAAATCAAGACTATAGGACTGTACGATTTGGTTTTGCAGGATGTGCAAAGAATTGCCGGAAAAAACAGAGTAGATGAAGCAAAAATTCTTCAAATATTAGAGAAAAATCCGGAAATTCTGCAAGACTATATGCAGACAAATGTCGAATATAATTTGAGCAATATCCATCTCAAAGATATCAATGTGCAAAATCTCAAAGATGAATGCAGACAGGAAGCACAGACTTTTAATGAAAATCTGGAAAAATTGCGTGCCTTGGAAAAATATACGCTTGATTTTGAACAGAGTGCTACGCTTGTCATCATTTTTTCCATTGAGTTTTTTGTTCTTTTTTCTGTACAGTATTTTATAGTGTTGCTAAATCTCAAAGAGTGGCAATGGTGGATATATTCACTCTTTGCATCTTCTGTTGCTTTTGCCTACTGGTATGGAAAAAAGCAGAGCAGACTGTATGCAAAAAACAAGCAGCGCTACGAAGTGCTTTATCTGCAGACATTACAACTCCTCGAAGCACTGGAAGAAAAAGAGTGTATCAAAAAAGAGGACTTATTGATTCATGAGTGTGAAGAACATGTCTAAAACAATCAGTGTTGATTATATCTGGAACAAAGAACTGGCACTGCAGACAAGCAAGCTTTTTTATGATTATGATATGCGTCATTCTGCCAAAAGATATATAGGCTGGTTTTTTGTCGCTTTGGTACAGTTTGGTATTGTCGGTGCTTTGAAACATGAGAGCTACGGTATTTTGTATCTTTCCACCTTTTTGATCTTTTACTGGTATTTTGGAAGATGGTTTTTGCGAAAAAGAATGCTGTTAAATTTTTACAAGAAAAATATGTCTCAAGATACAGAAGTGCATTTTATTATTGACACAAAAGGCTTGCATAAAGATAAAAAGCACATTCCCTGGGAAGAAATTACAAGGATAGTAAAACTTGAAAACGGGATTTTGGTGCAAAGCCTGCATGATACGCTTTTTTTTCAAAACTCTGCCTTTGGATCTGCGGATGAACTACAACAGTTTTTGGCACTGGCAAAAGAAAAAGGAAAACTGTAATGCACTATTTTTTTATTGGAGCCGTGAGCCTGTTTGTCATAGGATTGCTCATTGTCGGGGCAGTTATGGACAAAGAGGATATGAATGATTAAAAATTAAACAAAGAATTAGGAAAATGTCCATTTGCGTAGAGTATAATTTCATCACTTTATATATGGAGATACCTTACATGCAGACACCTTTAGAAAATTTTATAGAGTATAAAGCCGATACAGGGATGCAATGTGGGAATTACTCTATAGATATACCGCCGTTAAAAGAGGGGGAACAGTACCGTTTTCATTTTGACGCTGTTGCCTGTGTTGGGTGTCGATGTTGTGAAGTCGCTTGTAATGAACAAAACAACAATCCTGCGGATATAAAATGGCGTCGTGTCGGAGAGATGGAAGGCGGAGATTTTCCGGCTTTTACCCAAATGCTCAACTCTATGAGCTGTAACCACTGTATAGATCCTGAATGTCTCATAGGCTGTCCGACAGAGTCTTATATAAAGATAGCTGAAACAGGGATAGTCGTGCATGATGACGATACATGTATAGGGTGCCAATACTGTACATGGAACTGTCCATACGGTGTGCCTGTGTTTCATGAAGAGAGAAATATTGTTACAAAATGTCATATGTGCCACGAACGGCTTGATGTAGGTGAATCTCCTGCTTGTGTACAAGCCTGTCCTGCAGGGGCAATTGAAATTGAAGTTGTCAATGTCAAAGAGTGGCTGGAGCGTGACATTGATGAGCAGGCAAATATGCCGTTTTTACCAGATGCACGCATAACAAATTCTACAACGCGTTACACACTTCCAGAGAATCTTCCAGATGATATGAAAGAGATGGATGAACACATCTTAAAACCTGCACATAAGGAACTGCCTCTTGTTTTTATGACAGTGTTGACGCAAATTTCCCTCGGTGGTTTTTTGGCACTCTTTTTAGGTGATTTTATGAGTCTGTTCGGATTTGAGAGTACTAACTGGATTATGGCACTGCTTGTGATGCTTCCTGCGGCAATCGGTCTGCCCCTCTCGGCCTTGCATCTCGGACGCCCGTTTTTGGCGATGACAGCTATGAAAAATATAAAAACCTCGTGGCTCTCTCGTGAGGCTTTGGCTTTGGGCGTTTTTACAGGGCTTATGAGTGCTGTGGTGGCAACATACTTTTTCGATATTTCCAGTGTATTGCGTTTGTTGCTTGAAGCACTGACTTTAGCTGTGGGAATCTATGGAATTTATGCACAAAGTATGATTTACCGTATTCGTGCTCGTCCTTCCTGGAACAGGATTACAACAAATTTCAAGTTCTTCGGTGTGGCATATATCGGAATCTTTTTAGTTGCATTTATCAGCTCCGTATCAAGCGTGCATGAAGCGATTATTCCTTTGACGACCTTGGGTATGCTTGGTGCTTTGGCACAGCTTTTTTTCTCTTATGAAGATATTAGGAGTCTTGATGCAAAAGAGAATGAATACCAACTGCAACGGACAAAAAGACTTTTAAATGAAAATTTTCATAAGGTCAAAATGATTCGTTTTGCCACGTTGATACTCGGTGGTGTAGTGTTGCCGCTGTTTACTTTGGTCTTTGTAAGCGCATCGTTACATGTAACGGCTTCTGTAATGCTCTTTTTGGCAATCATTATTGCCTTTGTCAGTGAAATAAGTGATAGATTTTTATTTTATACCACGGTTGTTCCTCTTGGAATGGCAGGTGGATTTTTTGTAGGGAAACAACGATGATAAGTAGATTAAAAGATTTTTTAAGGTTTGATATAAAAGAAGAGAAATACAAACTTTCGCATGATGAAACATTCGGCATGATAGCTGATGCAAAAAAACCCGACAAATGGGTCTTTTCGACCTGTGGATACTGTGGTGTCGGCTGTGGACTCTACATCGGTGTCAAAGACGGCAAAGCTGTTTATACCAAAGGAAATCCAAAACATTTTGTCAATCAGGGAACACTCTGTCCAAAAGGTTTGAGTGAACATCAAATGCTGAACTCTCCCCATAGAATCCAGACACCTTTGATAAAACAAAACGGTGAGCTGAAACCTGTAACCTGGGATGAAGCCTTCACGAAAGTCAGCAGTGAATTTAAGAGAATTCAAAAAGAGCATGGACACAAAGCTGTTGCAGTCATTGGAACAGGGCAGTTTTTGACAGAAGAATTTTACACTTTGGGTAAATTTGTCCAGCTTGGTCTTCGCACAAATAATTATGACGGCAACACAACCTTGTGTATGGCATCTGCCGTTATGGGCTACAAACAGTCTCTTGGCAGTGACGGTCCGACAAGCTCGTATGAAGATTTTGCCCTTGCCGATACTATCTTTTTGGTCGGAGCCAACATTGCGGACAATCATCCGATACTGACTTTACATGTAAACAAAAATCCTAAGAAAAAAGTCATCGTTATAGACCCGAGAGCTTCTAAAACATCCCAGATGGCAGATGTTTATGTGCCTATAAAACCTCGTACGGATCTGGCGCTTTACAACGGTCTGGCTTACATAGTGATGGAGCAGGGCTGGGAAGACGAGGGGTATATCAAAGCAAATACAAACGGCTATAAAGAACTCAGAAAACATCTGCAGGATTATCCGCCCCAAGAGGTGGCAAACATTACAGGCATTGATGTCAAAACGCTTTATGAACTCGCACGGGAATTTGTTTCAAGCAAAAGTGTTATCACCGGTTGGACGATGGGCGTGAACCAGTCTTTTATGGGAACAGATACTGTCAGTGCAATTATCAATCTGCATCTTTTGACAGGGCATATCGGACGAGAGGGCACAGGACCTTTTAGCATTACGGGACAGTGTAATGCGATGGGAACACGCGAAACTGGGTTCACTTCATCTCTTCCGGGATACAGAAACTTTGGGGATGAAGAAGCTTTAATAGAGTATGCGAAAATTGTCAATGTCCCGGAGGAGATTATTCCGCGTGAACGCGGCTATAAATATGCCGAAATTATTGATGCCATTGACAGAGGCGAGATAAAAGCGCTTTGGATAACGGCGACCAATCCGCTGGTGAGTTTTGTCAATCAGGACAAACTGCGAAAAACACTGACAAAACTTGATTTGCTGGTTGTGCAGGATGCTTTTTTAGGCGATACGGCACAAATAGCAGATGTTGTTTTCGCTGCTGCGACCTGGGGTGAGAAAGAGGGTGTCTATACGAATTCCGAACGTCGCTGTAACAAGGCGAACAAAGCAGTAGAACCGATAGGTGAGGCAAAAAGCGATTTTGATATCATTCTTGAATTTTCAAAATATTTTGAGGGTGTGAATGAGATGCTTTTTCCAAACTGGAGCCAACCCCGCGATGCTTTTGAGGAGTGGAAAAAAGTCAGTAAAGGGCAGTTGTGTGACTACAGCGGTATGAGTTATGAGCTTATAGAAGAGTTGGGCGGGATTCAATGGCCGTGTAATGAACAGTTTCCAAAGGGGAGCAAAAGACTTTATACCAAAGATATTCCGTTTAGAACAGCAGATAAAAAAGCGAAACTTGTATGTGTGGAGTGGCATCCGATGGCAGAGCCTGTGAGCCCTGAGTTTCCTGTTATTTTAAACACAGGAAGAACAGTTGAACAGTGGCATACGAGAACAAAAACAAGAGATATTGCCATTCTTGACAATTTGGCTCCTGAAGCCTGGGTAGATATTTCTCCAAAAGATGCGGCTAAACTCAAAGTAAAAAGCGGTGACAGAATGAGTCTTTCATCTCCGAGAGGACGCGTTGATGATGTTATTGTACGGGTCACATCAAGTGTACGCGAAGGCACGGTATTTGTCCCGTTTCATTTCAACGAACAGCTTGTCAATACTTTGACAAATGAAAGTTTTTGTCCAAAATCAGGAGAACCGAATTTCAAACAAACGGCAATACAGCTTCACTCACAGGAGGTGCCTGAGGGTCTGACACTTGAAGAGGAACACTCAAGCGGAGCGATTGCACATCATAAGGTCGTTTATGAAGGGGTTGGCTATAAAGAAAAAGAGGTGCATTTGCAACAATAGAAGTTATGTTATAATTATTTACGGGTCCTTTCAAATCCCATTAAGTTAAACAGTTTTTTTCTTAACTTAATGGCATTGCCTCCCCAAAACTTCAAAAATGGCGGTCATAATTATGCAGGAATGTGAACTGTATCAATACACTCTTTTTGCAGGAAGTATACTTTTGCTTGCAAGTCTGTTTTTTAATATCAAATACAGGAAAAAGATAAAAAAACGCTTGGAAGATGAAAACAGACTCATAAAAAATGCCTACTATCATCCTGTCACCTCTCTCCCGAATAAAGAAAATGTTAAAATAGTAATTTCTGAACAGATACAAAGAGCTTTGCGACATAATAAATCTTTTTTGGTTATGGTAATAAAAATAAAAAATTTTTATGAAGTTCAGCTGCATTCAAAAGTGCTGGCAGAGGAATTTATGCTTGAAGCAAGTAACAGACTGCTGCAAAGTACACGGAGTGAGGATATAATCGGACATATCAGTGATGACTCTTTTATGATTGTATTTAATGAATATTTACAAGAAGAAAATTACAAGAGAGTGTGTCAAAGAGTAGAGGAGTCATTTGCATAGGCTCCCGAGCTCAATACAAAATATACTGTAGATTTTAAGATTTCCATAGGTACATCTGTGTATCCGGATCAGGCTGCAAGCCCGGATGCCTTAATGGAAAAAGCGAGAAAGGCTGCAATTGACATAGGTAAATCCCACGAAAAATAAAATAAATCTTAATCAATAGATTCAAAAGAACTGGAAGAAATATTGCTTAGACTCCTAAAACAAGGAGTTTACCATCAAATTAACACGCACAAAAGCCTTACTTGAATCGCTAAAAAGTATCCCAGACTATAGAGTAGATACAGGGAAGATAGAATATCCATTGCACGAAGTTCTTTTCATGACACTTTTTGCACTTATCAAAGGAAATACAACTTTTAAGGATATATTTTCATGGATGATATATAACAAAGACAATGCAATACTCAAAGAGATTTTTGATAAAGAAGAGATAACGATTCCTTCCAAATCAACATATCATCGTTTATTGATAAACACAGATAATAATGCTTTGGAAAAAGTATTTAGAGAGTTCTTTTTTCCATTCATTGCACAAGAAAATATTGCTATTGACGGGAAGTGGCTGAGAGGTAGCGACGTGAATGGTCAATACACACAGGAAAGACATAAAGCAATACTAAATATCTTGGATAAAGATATAAAAATAGTGTTTGCTCACAAGTTTTTAGATAAAAATAAGAGTAGCGAAATTACTGCACTCAAAGAGGTTTTAAACGATAATATTTTTAGCAATGAAGGACAGATATTTTCCTTTGATGCACTGCTTACTCAATCAGAGATTCTCAACACTATTGATGAGCAAGGTAACAGATATATAGCAAAACTCAAAGATAACCAGAAACACCTCAAAGAGAAAGCTATAAAGACCATAGAAGAGTTTAATCAGCCTACAGATAGAGTTGATGATGAAGATAGCTATTTAACTGAAAACAACAAAAGAGTCTCTCGAAAAGTAGAAGTTTTTCAAAATAAAAGTGCTGATTTAGTTATGTATCATGAGAACTTTCAAAATATTCAATCACTCATTAAAGTGACGAAAACATTAACAAATGCACAGACTGGTGAAGTTACAATTTCAACTCAATATTTAATGGCTAACTTTAAAACAACTGCAAAAGAGTTTCTTCAAAAGATACTGCAACATTGGAGAGTGGAAACATATCACTATCACTTAGATATGCTTACTGAAGAAGATGACCATATAGCATATAAAGAGCCTTTCTCTATAGCTATTCTTAGAAGTTTTACTGTTAATCTTTATCAGTTGTTTTTAAATGAGAACAAAGATAAAAAGGTACTCCTAACCGGTAAAACTACAATGGCAGATATTAAAAGAAATGCTCTTTATCGTGATGATTTTAGTGTTCAATTGATTGAATCAAACTATATTGATTAAGATTTGTTTTATTTTTTGTGGGATTTACCTAGCAATTGACAGAGATTAAAATAGTTCAAAGCAAAACAAAAGCCATTTTTAAGTATAATTCACAGATTTTATAAAAAGGTATATGCATGGCAAACAAACGTGTTTTAGTTAAATTTTCGGGTGAAGCTCTTGCTGGAGAAGCAGGTCATGGAATCGATACAAAGATTTTAAAGTATATTGCCCAGGAGATTAAAACTCTTGTTGATGCAGGTATAGAAGTCGGTATAGTCATTGGAGGTGGAAATATCATTCGTGGTGTGACTGCCGCCCAGGACGGAATTATCAAGCGTACATCCGGAGATTATATGGGCATGCTGGCAACTGTTATAAACGGTGTAGCAATGCAAGAGGCCTGTGAGCATGCCGGAATGCAGGTACGTATGCAAACCGCTATAAAAATGGAACAGATTGCTGAACCGTATATTAATCGTAAAGCGACACGCCATCTTGAAAAAGGACGTGTTGTTATTTTTGCAGCAGGGACGGGAAATCCGTTTTTTACTACAGATACGGCGGCAACACTCCGAGCTGTAGAAATCGGTGCGGAAGTCATTATTAAAGCGACTAAAGTTGATGGAGTGTATGACAAAGACCCTGCCAAGTATCCTGATGCGGTGAAATTGCCCGAACTGACATATGACCAGGCATTGCAGGATCATATAAAGGTTATGGATGACACCTCAATCGCACTGGCAAAAGACAACAGTCTGCCTATTATTGTCTGCGATATGTCCAAGCAAGGTAACTTACTGGATATTTTAAACGGAAATATGAGTAACTGCTCAATAGTAAAATAAACTAAAGGAAAAACAGAGAATGAAAGTTGAAGAATTAACAGCGAAAGTTTTAGATGAAAATCCAAGTATGGATAGATATCAACTGGCAATTGCAGTTGCAAAAAGATGTGATGAACTGGAAAACGGTGCTCCAAGCAAATTAAATGTCAATACAAGCAGTATCAAGTCAACTGATTTGGCACTTATGGAAATAGCTGAAGGACTTATCAGAGTCAAAGGCTTTAGCGACAAAGAGAAATAAGTTTTTGTCTTTGAGTCAAATGGATATAGAACAGGTTAAACACATCAATGATGTTGAATCTGCAATTGCTTATCTTTTTTCTCAAATACCTCAAAGTGAACCACTTGAAAAAGCATTGGACTTTTCTATAAAAGCACATGAAGGGCAGTATAGAAAAAGTGGGGAAGCTTACATAATCCATCCTGTTTTAGTAGCCTCCATTGTTGTTTCTATAACAAATGATGAGTCGATGGCTATTGCCGCTTTATTGCATGATGTTGTTGAAGACACCCCTGTGACTATTGAACAGATAGAAGATTTGTTTGGCAAGGATGTTGCCCATTTGGTGGAGGGACTTACAAAAATAGATACGATTAGAGACCATGAACTCATTCCCTCCAATTCTGATGAAAAGCTTGTCGTATCGGCACTCTCTTTTAGAAAAATGCTTATTGCCAGTATTCATGATGTACGGGTTCTTGTTGTCAAACTGTGTGACAGACTGCACAATATGCTCACCCTTGATGCCTTGCCCCCTCACAAGCAAAAACGAATTGCCGAAGAGACATTGGTTGTGTATGCCCCTATTGCACACAGGTTGGGGATTTCATTTTTGAAAAATATACTTGAAGACTTGAGTTTCGGCTATTTGTTCCCCAAGGAAAAGCAGGAAATAGAAAATTATCTTCAGACAAACTATCATGCTATTGAGATGAAACTTGATGCAATCAAAGAATCAATTATGAAGATTCTTGTGAAAAATGGCTTTTGTGAAGATGATTTTGAGATTTTGTCAAGAATAAAACATAAATATTCTATTTATCTGAAGATGCAGAGAAAAGGTGTGAGTATTGATGAGGTGCTGGATCTTTTGGCTGTGCGGATTCTTACCAAAGACCCTGTAAAGTGTTATACGATTCTGGGGCTTATTCATCTTAATTTTCGTCCGCTTGCTTCACGTTTTAAAGATTATATTGCTGTTGCAAAGGACAATGGATACCAGACCATTCATACAACTGTTTTTCATGATGCCGCAATTTTTGAAGTACAGATTCGAACCTACGATATGCATAAAACTGCTGAACTTGGAGTTGCCGCACACTGGAAATATAAAAGCGGCGGCAACAACATCAAGCTGGACTGGTTAGACAGCCTGCAGTACCAAAATGAATCTGTAGAAGATTTTTATGCACTCATTAAAAATGATTTGTATTCTGAAGATATTTCGGTTTTCTCTCCGTCGGGTGATGCTTTTACTCTTCCCCGCGGAGCAGTGGCACTTGATTTTGCTTACGCTGTACACTCAGAAGTCGGAAATAAAGCTGTGAGCGCTTTAATCAATAAAACAAAAGCCTCTTTAATGAGCGAACTCAATAATGGTGATATTGTAAAAATAATTACCGGAGATGAAATTATTACAAGATGTTCCTGGATTGATGCGGTTAAAACATCAAAAGCCAAAACAAATATGAAATTAAACTGCAATGCAAGAATACGCGATCTTAATGCAAAAGTGGCCGTGAGTATTGTTGCAACTGCAATGAAGCTGAATTTCGCGAGAGTGCAGGAATGGTTTTTGAAACATCAGTGTGACAGTGTGACCTCTATTCCTAACGACATAGAACATTTTAAGAATGTTATTCATAAATATATAGTAGATATCAGTAAAAACAACAGATTTAAAAAGTTTATTTCCCGACACAGATTCAAACTCAAAGGGTATGAAGTTGCAGGCATTGAGATATTTTCTACAACAAACATTACCGATATAGTATTTGATTATTGCTGTCATCCCAAACACGGGGATGAAATTATGGGATTTTTGGATAAAACAAAGGTGCATGTCCATCATAAACTGTGTAACAATGCTACAAAAATGCTCGATGCCCATGAGCCGATGGTATTTGTCCGCTGGAAGCAGGAAAAAATTTACCGATACAAACTGATTGCCTCTTTGCACAATGAAAAAGGTGCTTTGGCTGAGTTTTTGAGTTTTCTGGTTAAACTGGATGTGGATATCAATGCAATTGAACTGGGCAAAGAGAGCGCTGATTATATTAAGTACTGTGAGCTTGTTTTTGAGGCAAAAGAAGCTGATATTAATTCACTTCGTGCTAAAATAGAGTCTAAAATAAAAGTTGTCAATTTGGTGAGAACCGATGATGCTTATAAAAATTAAATAAATATAGAGAGAAAAAATGATAGATGAAGCTTTAAGAGAGATAAACAGAGGTTGTGCAGAGATTATTGACAACGAAAGAATAGAAAAACTTTTAAAAGCTTATTTTCAAGAGGGAAAGACATATACGGTAAAAGCCGGTTTTGACCCGACGGCACCGGATTTGCACCTTGGACATACTGTTCTTTTGCAAAAACTTGCAACATTTCAAAAATACGGTGCAAGAGTGCAGTTTCTTATAGGAAGTTTTACGGCAACAATTGGTGATCCGACAGGGAAAAATGCCACACGAAAAGTATTGTCAAAAGAAGATATAATCAAAAATATTGAGAGTTATACGACACAGGCTTTTAAAATTTTAGATGAGAGTAAAACAGACATAGTATATAATGATGACTGGCTGGGAAAAATGAGTGCAGCTGATTTAATAGCGCTTGCCTCAAATTTAACAGTGGCGCGTATGCTTGAGCGTGATGATTTTTCAAAAAGATTTAAAACAAATGTCGCAATTGCAACGAGTGAATTTATGTATCCGCTGCTGCAGGGTTATGACAGTGTTTACCTGAAATCTGACATAGAAATAGGCGGAACCGATCAAAAGTTTAATCTTTTGATGGGACGACAACTGCAAAAAGTATACAATATTAAGAAACAACAGGCCATTTTAATGATGCCTATTCTCGAAGGTCTTGACGGTGTCCAGAAAATGAGTAAGTCTCTGGGAAATTATATTGGTGTTTCAGATGAACCAAATGATATGTTTGGTAAAGTTTTAAGTATATCCGATGAGTTAATGTGGAGGTATTTTGAGCTTTTGAGCGACAAAAGTCTTGATGAGATTGCAGCGCTAGAGAGGGCAGTAAAAGAAGGAAAATTACATCCGAAAAAAGTAAAAGAAGACTTGGCATTGGAAATCACAGCGCGTTTTCATGATAAAGAAGCAGCACAAAATGCAAAAGAAGAGTTTGACAGAATCCATTCAAAAAGCCAAATTCCAAATGATATTTCAGAGTTTAGCTGTGAGGGACCGATTTGGATTGCAAAAGCTTTGGTTGATTGCAAAATGGAACCCTCAACATCCCAGGCCAGAAGAGACATCAAGCAGGGTGGTGTTAAAATAGACCAGAAAAAAGTATCTGATGAAAAGCTGGAATTGTCATCAGGAGAATACCTGTTACAGGTTGGAAAAAGAAAATTTGCAAAGTTAAAGGTAAAGTAAAATGAATTTCAAGTCTTTAAAAATTGGTAAATATGAGATAGAAAAGCCAATAGTACAAGGTGGTATGGGTGTTGGAATCAGTTGGGATCAGTTAGCTGGTACTGTTTCAAAAGAAGGCGGACTTGGAGTTATCAGTTCTGTTGGAACAGGATACTACAAAGATAAAGAGTTTGCAAAAAAACTGGTAGCAGACAGGCCTTTGAGCGAAGCAAACTTTTACTCAAAAGATGGCTTTACAGAGATAATAAAAAATGCCAGAAAAATCTGTGGCGACAAGCCTTTGGCCGCAAATGTTTTGTATGCTATCAATGACTACGGACGTGTTGTTCGTGATGCCTGTGAAGCCGGTATTAATATTGTAATCACAGGGGCAGGACTGCCGACAAATATGCCGGAGTTCACTGAAGGGTATCCTGATGTAGCGTTAGTGCCTATTGTATCGTCTGCAAAAGCTTTGAAAATTATTTGTAAAAGATGGCAAAAGCGCTATAACCGTCTTCCTGATGCCGTTATTCTCGAAGGTCCAAAAAGCGGTGGGCATCAGGGTTTTACCTATGAGCAATGTTCAATGCCACAATATCAATTGGAAAACCTTGTAAAACCTGTTGTAGAAGAAGCAGCGCAATGGGGTGGCATGCCGGTAATTGCTGCAGGTGGTGTTTGGGACAAAAACGACATAGAAGCGATGATGGAACTCGGTGCGAGCGGTGTGCAGATGGGAACTCGTTTTATCGGTACCTATGAGTGTGATGCGCATGCAAACTTTAAAAAAGTACTTCTTGATGCAAAAGAGGGTGATATAAAACTTATGGGTTCTCCTGTGGGATATCCTGCACAGGGAGTTGTGACAAATCTCACACGCATGGTAGAAAAAAGAGAAGGTCCTGCAATTAAGTGTATTTCAAACTGTGTTGCACCATGTAACCGGGGAGAAGAGGCTAAAGTTGTCGGTTTTTGTATTGCAGACAGATTAAGTGATGCTTATGAGGGAAACCTGGAAACAGGACTCTTTTTCTCTGGAACCAATGGCTATAAATTAAATGAAATTATTACAGTAAAAGAACTTATTGACAAGCTTATGCACGGTGAATAATACTGTATGATAAAAGTTTTTGCTCTCATACTTTTTTTTATTACTGCTTTATATGCTGTCAATGATCAGGAGATTTTAAAAAGGGCAGATTCTTTTTTAAAATCTTCGAGTAAAAGCAATCAGTTTCGTGCATATAATGATTATAAAAACCTCTACTTAAGAGCATTGTTGCACGGAGACAACAAACTTAAACACTCCGCTCTAAAAGGGATAATCTCCAGTGGACATAGATTACATATTGATGTAAAAAGATATGAACAGGAGTATAAACACCTCTCACACATTTCCAAAAAAAATTACAAAGCAAAAAAAAACATTCAAGTTACATCTTCACATAAATTAAAATCAGTTCGCTTTTATAATAAAAGACTGGTGTTACAGTTTGATAAAAATCTTCAAAAGAAACAGGTGAACTATTTTACGCTGAGTGATAAAAAAAAGAGCATCTATAAATATGTTTTTGATATACATGCTTCCATGCTGAAGAAGTCAAATACTCTCAAGCAAGAGGGGGTTGATAAAATTAAACTGGCACAGTACAATCCAAATACATTGCGGCTGGTTATTCAAAACAAAACGCCTTTAAAAATCCGTTTTTTTAAAAAAGGCAAAGTGCTTTCTATAAAAATCATCAACAAATCAGCAAAAACAAAGAAAAAATCACCCAAAAGACTCGACAGAAATAAAGTTATAGTCATAGATGCAGGGCACGGCGGAAAAGACCCTGGAGCCATAGGATACAGAAAATACAGAGAAAAAATTGTGGTCTTGAGTATAGCCAGAGAGCTAAAGCGTATACTTCGCGCAAGAGGTTTTACAGTGTACATGACGCGTGACAGTGACCGCTTTATAAAATTAAGAAACAGAACAAAATATGCAAACAGAAAAAATGCAGATATTTTTATCAGTATCCATGCCAATGCAGTTGGACGCAAAGATGCCAAAAGAGTTTCTGGACTGGAATGCTATTTTCTCTCAAAATCCCGCTCAAGCAGGGCAAAAAAAGTAGCAGAAATGGAAAATTCGGCAGATTTGGATGAGATGGATTATTACGGAAAGCAAAGCTTTTTAAACACCATAAATTCACACAACATTGTTGCATCAAATAAGCTGGCAATTGATCTGCAAAGAGGGGCGTTAGCAACACTCAAAAGCAGATACAAGAATGTGAAAGATGCAGGGGTCAGAGAAGGGCCGTTTTGGGTACTGGTAGGGGCCCAAATGCCTTCTGTCCTGGTTGAAGTCGGATTTATAACGCATCCGACAGAAGCCAGACGGCTTGTAAGCAGAAGTTACCAAAAAACAATGGCACAGGGACTTGCCAATGGAGTGGAGCGCTATTTTATAAATTCTCAAAAAAGATAAGGGAGGGGAGTGTTCAAAATTCTTTATTAGCCTGATATAATAAGAATATAAAAGGTTGATAAAGAATTTTGAACACTCCCTTTTGAACACTCCCATAATAAATGGGAGAACTTGTCTCACTATTTCAAGTACCCATATCCAATCAGAAAAATTATGTACACAACGAATATTATTGAATCTGTACATAGACAGTTTCGTAAACTTACAAAAACGAAAGGAGCTTTTCCGAGTCAAGATTCTTTACTGAAGCTACTTTATATGGGCATTCAAAATGCACAGGAAAAATGGACTCAGCCAGTGCATAACTGGAGTCAAACTATTTCGCAATTAGCTATCTTTTTCGAGGGGAGGCTGGATGAGTATTTAGAGTTGTAGTTAGGTGTTACAAATGGTAGCTGACACAGAATTTTTTACGCTCTCATTATTTCTTCTTAATATTTTATCAATTTCATTAAGTTTACAAATTAATTCTTTTGATAATTTATTGATAATTGTTTTATACTTACTTTCGCCAAATAACTCAAAGTTTCCCATTCTATTTTTGTATGAAGGAAATTTTATTTCTTCAATTATTTTATACACAGAAGTATCGTCAAAGTCTTTAAAATCTAGGAGAACATCATTATTGTCTATTAGCAATTCTCGTATTTGAGTATGATTGAAATTTTTATTATCATTAGATTTAATTTCTATATACAGCCAACCAACTTCAGAAGAATTCGCATAAGCAACAATCAGATAAATATTTCGACCATCACAATTTTGTTTAAAAGCAATACCGAATAATTTATTTGTTGATCCATATCGCAGGCTTTTAATTTGTTTAATACTCTCTTCTGTATCATAAGGTTCACCATCACTCTTATACCAGACACTTTTATCTTTTTCTTTCAAAAATATATCATCACCATCTTCCCATTGAGAACCAATGTTTTTCTCAACCTTTGCATACAAATCACACCAGAAATTATATTCCTTCTCTGCCCAAGCTCTTTCATATACATCAAATAAGTTAAAAGCTGATTCAATATTTTCTTTACTATTTAAAATTTTGACCATTTCAATTTCCTTTTTTAGATTCTGATTTGTTAATTTTTCCAACAAATTTTTGTAAATCAATAACGATTCTCTTAAATTAATCTTATCATATACCTCTTTGATGCAAAGTATAATCCAATCATATATTTCAGTTTTAAAGGACATAATTATTATTTGATCGTGACTTACTTCTCCTTTACTTTGTTCATCTGGTAAATGACCATCAAGTGTTAAATAGATTAGATAAACTTTTTTATTTTTATTTGTTAAATAAGTGTAATAATCCTGAATCTGTTTATCTTGATCTTTTGCATAAATTTTTGCTTCAATTCCAATAATTAATTTTTCATTTTCAATAACAATATCAATTCTTCTCCCATTGTCAGTTTGGTATTCAGAATAGACTTTTGTATTTTCATAATTTGTTTTTAATTTGAGCTTATTAAAAAAAAGTTTTAAAAAAGTATCTCCTTGATTATGTGAACCCTTTTTGCATAATAATTCAGCAATCAGTCTTGTATGGAAAGTCTCTATATGCCCTATATGTCCAGCTTCAAAAATATTGAAATTCTCACCTGTAATTTTATTTATCTCATAGTATTTTTTCTGAATTACTTTGATTTGTTCTAATAAATTTTTTTCTTTCATACGTAGAGTCTTTGCTGTATACTTATATCTAAAAAATGTTTTTTGTCTTTTCCCATCTTTGTATTCCTTATTGTTTTTATATATTGATAGTGAACTATGACATTCGGGTTAATTAATTGGTTTTATTTTTGGATAGGTACTTAGCATCATCAATATTCCAAATTTTAGTACTATTGTCAAAGTTACTTTTTATACCCTCAATCCAACAGATACAAGGACCATCTTCTTCTTTGCAATAAAATTAATCTTTGTAGCTTCTTTGTACACATCCGATGCTAAGGCTGTCAACTTGTTATTTAAAATTAAATTTCTGGAATATAGGATGAAAATGATTGATTCATTATGAACTTTAATAAATATTATTAACAGCCATATGCTTAAGCTTGTTTTTTTCAAATCCGGTAAACAAAATAGTGACTTTTACATAATTTTTACTAATTGACCTATCGGTTGTTGTTCCCCAGGCGATATCAGCTTCATTGTTAGTATTTTTATGTATGATATCCATTGCTTCTGCAATATTTATAATAGGTAAATCTGGATGAAGTTCAAAATGTATCAATATACCTGACACTTGATTCATGAAATTATAATCCAATGATGAATCTACTATTGCTTTTTTCAGGGCTTCGACTGCTGAATTTTCACCATCATGTTCTCCAACACCACTAAATCCCATTCCTCCATGACGCATAATGATTTTCACATCATCAAAATCAAGATTTATATCATTATCACCACTTGGGATAACAACCCCAAGCATTCTTTTTATAGCTTTTTTTATTTTATCATTAAACTCTGTAGCATCAATATATGGGTATAAAGTCTTTTTATCTATTGTTTCATTTATTTCTCTTAGTTCAAATTTTTCCATTTAGGTTCTCCGTCTATTTTTTATAAGATAGTTTAAACTTCTTAAGTGACAGCTTTATGTCTGCTTTAGTATTGATAGAATACTATTTTATAAATTCTCAAAAAAGATAAAGCAGCCTTGAGGCTTAGTCCTCTTTTTTATATTCCAAATCACCGGCAACCGCTTCTTTGTCGTTGATGACTTTTTCAATCTGCTGTTTGACTTTGTCATAACGAAACTGCTCTTTAAAGCCCATGATTCTTCCTCCGGCAGCATTTGGGTGTCCTCCGCCGTTTGCCCACTCTTTGGATATCTGTGCAACACTTACCTTGTCGCTTGCGCGCAGGCTCATTGTTCCTCTGTAGCTGACATCCACAATAAAATCATATTCAGGGTAGGCTGTTAAAAATCCGTTGCCGACTATGGAGGTGTTTCCTATACCATAACTCAGGTAGCCTCTGTATCCCTTGTAATAGATTGTTTTTTCACTTCTGGCTTTGCCCATAAGCTCAACAACATATCGTGTGGCAAGATTATCGAGTGTATCATCTTTGTCGCGTCTGAAAAAATTCTTTTTTAAAGAGTGGATTTTTTCATCAAGTAAGATAGGGGCATCAGGTTCATGAATGAATTTTGCCGCTTTATGCAACAGTGTGAGTTTGTAGTTTGAGTCTTCATCAGGAAACATTATTCGGTTGAGTTCTTTTGTTTCTGTTACAAGACGCATACAGACTTTCCCGTATTCAAAATTATCATGTTCTTCCTGTTTCCATAAATCTACCGCATTGACCACATCAACATACTTCTCCATCCATGCAGGTTCGTTGAGTTCAAAGTGTTCTTTTGCGTAGTCATAGGTGATTTTTGTAGCGCAGCGACTGGTATCAAGATAGTACCATTCATGCTTTTTTGCACTCTCTTCCCCGCTTCCGTGGTGATCAAGAAGTTGTAACTTGACATCAAAGGCACCGTCATTCATTTTTTTTACCTCATGGCTGAGCCAACGGGATTCATCCGCTGTAAGATTCAGGTCCGTGATGAGTATGTAAGCTTTTTCTTTTGCTTTTCTGATGTTTTCCAGCATAAGATCGAGCTTTTGTTTCACTTCTGCCCCGTAATTGGAGTTGTAGTTAAATCTTTTGTACGGTGTGTACTGCATGACCAGCTGGCAGCTGTAGCCATCCAAATCAATGTGTGAAAGATGATGAATAGTTCTGTTTTTCATTTGTACCCTTTTAGTTATTTGTTTCTTGTGTTTGAATTGAAATAGAGCCCATCACTTCAAATGTAGCACTCGAGTCAATTTCTGCATGAGAGAGTGTTACAACATCAAGAGAAAATCTCTCAAATATTTCTGCAACACTGCGACGGATTTGTGGATCGACGATAATAATAACAGGGGAAATCCCTTTTTGCAGTAAGTCTGCAGCCTTTGTGCTTGTTGCCTGAATCAGAGCATTTATTTCTCCTACATTGAGCATGAGATTTCTCACACCGTCTTGTTCTTGTGATTTTTGCAGTAACAACTGCTCTGTCTGTGTATCAAATGTCAAAAGGCGTATCACCCCATCATCCCCTGCATACATTTGGGTAATGACGCGAGAAAGTCTGGCTCTGACCTGTTCTGTTATAAGGTCAACATTTTTTGTATATTCGGCAATATCTGCAATTGTCTCCAAAATAGTAAGCATATCTTTAAGCGGAATTTTTTCATGCAACAGTGCTTTGAGAACTCTTTGAATAAGACCGATGGAAGCCACTTTTAAAACATCATCAATGATTACAGGATAATCATCTTTTATTTTATCAATAAGTGACTGCACTTCTTGACGGGTTAAAAGCTCTTCTGCATTACGCTTGATGAGTTCACTCATATGTGTGGAGATTACTGTAGCAGGATCAACAACGGTATATCCGTTAATAATTGCATCTTCTTTTTGTTCTGGTGCTATCCACAGAGCATCGAGTCCAAAAGCAGGTTCTTTTGTCGGTTCTCCCTGAATCTCTCCTGTAGCCATACCGCTGTCCATCGCAAGAAATTTATCAGGCATGATTTCCCCCTCACCAATGGCAATACCTTTAAGCAGTACCTGATATTGGTTAGGTTTGAGATGTAAGTTGTCACGTATTCTGACCTGCGGCATTAAAAATCCATAGTCATTTGCTATTTTTCTTCGCATAGAACGAATACGTTCAAGCAAATCACCACCCTGAGAACTGTCGGCCAGTTTTATAAGTTGATATCCCAAAGTCAGTTCAAGCATTTCTACTTTGAGTATGTCATCAAGCGCATTTTCCTCTTCTTTGGCAATCTCTTCGTTCGTTTTTTTCGGTTTGATTCTCTCTTTCTCTTTTTCTACCTCTTCTTTTGTCTTGACACCAAGGAGATTTTCAACATCCAAAATGGAAAGTTCTCCTTTTTCATATTTGTAGATAGACCACCCAAGCAGGGCGAAGATTATCCCGACAAACCCCATAGAGGCAGTTGGCAGGCCAGGAACAAGAGCAAATAAGAGCATGATGAAGCCGACTATCATCATAATCTTTGCATTGCCTATCATCTGTGAGATAGTGCCTTCGGCAAAATTGTCACCGTCACTTGAGGAACGGGTAATGATAATACCGGTTGCCGTTGAGGTAATGAGTGCCGGAATCTGGCTGACAAGACCGTCACCGATTGTAAGAAGTGTAAAGGTAGAAGCGCTGTCTGTAACGCTCATATCGTACTGGAAAACACCGATGAGAAAACCGCCGATGATATTTATAAGAGTAATAATTATACCTGCAACGGCATCCCCTTTGACAAATTTTGAAGAACCATCCATTGCCCCGTAAAAATTGGCATCCTGAAGAATTTCCGCACGGCGTTGTTTGGCTTCGGCATCGTCTATAAGTCCTGCATTTAAATCTGCATCAACAGCCATCTGCTTTCCGGGCATAGAGTCAAGTACAAAACGTGCTGCAACTTCTGCAACCCTTGTGGAACCTTTTGTGATGACCATAAAGTTTATAAGAACCAAAATGGAAAAAACGATAATCCCAATGACATAATTTCCTCCGACAACAAAATCACCAAAACTTGTAATAACATCACTGACCTGTTCGGGTCCTTCATACCCATGACTTAAAATCATTCTTGTTGTAGCAATATTTAGTGAAAGTCTAAAAAGGGTAAGAATAAGTATGAGTGTTGGAAAGTTGTCAAATCTGTCGGTTTTGGCACATATAATGAAATAAGCAAAATTAAAACAGATAAAGCTATAGAAATCGTCAACAAAACATCTAAAACGGAAGAAGGCAGAGGCACGATAATAATCGCCAAAATAGCCATTACAAAAAAGACAACACCAAGATCACGTTTGCCTAGTAAAAAGTTAAGGGAAGTTCCGATTTTTTGTTTTGTTGTCAATTTTCTTGCCAAGTGTCAGTGTCTCACCAAATTTAGTCGTCGAGTAAGTCTGCCAAAGTCAAGTTTGCCAAAAACAAATCTATTTTCCCCTGGAGTCTGTGTAAAAAAGGCCATATTGTACATGTACTGGCTTTTTCGGAAGGACAGTCTCCCAAAGAGGGAGCACACTCAAAAACAGTAGGTGCTTTGCCTTCTACACAGGACGCGACACTAAGCATATTGATATCTTTGGGATCTTTGTTCAGAGCAAAACCACCATTGACACCTTTGTATGAGTTTAAAATCTGTGCTTTTGCCATGGACTGAAGAATTTTTGCCAAAAAACTTTTGGAGATAGAGAGCTCTTTGGAAAGAGTATCACTGTCCATTGGCGCTTCTGCTTTGCAAAGTAGTATAAGTGATAAGATGGCATATTCGCTGGCACGGGTTATAAGCATGTATTTACTTTCATTATTTAAACTTTTAAAATGATATTATATCCAAAATTATTGCCGAAATAAACAAAAATAAAATTTAAAGAAAAGTTTTGCTATAATCACGCTTCAATTCTTCTGCATTGTGCATTTGAGTTAGATTATTATACCTATCAGGAGGCTATTATGGCTTTAGATTCGGCTAAAAAACAAGAAATAGTTGCGAAATACGGTCGCAGTGAAAATGACACTGGTTCAAGTGAAGTTCAAATTGCACTTTTAACTGAAAGAATTAAAGAGTTAACAGAACACTTAAAAGTTTTCAAAAAAGATCATGCATCTCGTTTGGGATTACTGAAATTAGTTGGTCAGCGTCGTCGTTTGATGAAATATTTCAAAAGAAAAGACAAAGACGCCTATATGAAACTCATCGAAGATTTAGGTATTCGTGACAATATCTAAGTTTTAAACTTTTTCTTTAAAGTCCCTTTTTTTTTGGGACTTTCTCTTTACATGTAATCCGCTTTTATAAAAAAATCTCAATCGCTCTTTTTAAATCATCCTCTGTATCAATTCCAAAACCTGTACTTGCCACTTTGACCATAGCTATATTTTTTCCATGGTATATTGCACGAAGCTGCTCTAGTTTTTCAATGTCTTCAATGGGAGCATCAGGGAGTGAACAAAACTCTTTCAAGCTTTTTTTAGAAAAGCCGTAAATACCGATATGTCCGAAATAGACAGCTTCTCCGCTTTGATTGTATGGTATTTTAGCACGGGAAAAATAGACGGCATTGCTGTTTGCATCGAGCACAACTTTAACGAGATTGGAATCCTCTGCCGCTTGTGCATTTATAGCGTTATAACAGCTTCCCATAATAAACTCTTTTTTTTCTTTTTGCAGTTCTTTGAGTTTTTTTATAAGTGCTTCAACAACATCAGGCTCTATAAAAGGTTCATCTGCCTGGACATTGATAACAAGTTCCTCATCCGGCAAATTTAAAATAGTGGCACATTCGTGAATTCTGTCTGTACCGCTTTTGTGTGTTGTGGATGTCAGCATGGCTTTGATTCCATGCTCTTTACATGTAGTAATGATGCGTTCATCATCGCAGGCGACAACTACATCATCCAAATGTGATACTCTTTGTGCCGTTCTTACAACCATAGGCACGCCTCCTATGTCTGCTAAAACCTTTTGCGGAAACCGTGTGGATGCCAATCTTGCCGGAATAATAATCATATTAATCTGCCCTTATGATATAATTGCAATATTATAACCCAAGGGACTTTAATTCATGCTTCTTTACCAACCGAATTCTGGTTACTGCTATAACAGCGATTCTCTTTTTTTGTATGATTTTATCAACTCTTTTCATCCCAAAGGGAAAGTTCTGGATGTAGGTGCAGGTTGCGGAGTCGTAGGGCTGCTTGTTGCAAGAGACAATGAAAAAGTAGAACTTGAAGCAGTAGAAAAGCAGGAAGTTTTCAGGCATTTTTCCAAAACAAATGCCCGAGTCAACAAAATAGCGTATAGACTGCATGAGTGTGATTTTTTGGATATGCAAGAAGTACAGAAATATGACTATATTATTTCAAATCCGCCGTTTTATCCTGCTGGTGTACAAAAAAGCCAAAATGAGATATTATTTAATGCACGCTATAATGTGCACCTCCCTTTAGAGAAGTTTTTTAAAAAAGTATCGCGTTTGTTGCGACCACATTCACATTTTATATTTTGTTATGATGCCTCGCAGTTTGGAAATGTCTGCGTTGAACTTGAGAGAGTCAAAATGAAGATAGTGGATGTGCAGTTTGTCCACCCCAAAATTGACAGGAGTGCATCACTGGTAATGATACATGCAAGAAACGGTTCAAAGGCAATGATGAAAGTCTGGCCTCCGTTGATAAGTTTTGAGGGAGACAATCCTTCACAAAAAGTACAAAACATTTATAAAAAAGCCAATACACAGAGTATAAAATGTCAAATATAATAAAAAAAGAAAATTATCCCTATGCTTTTGATACCAGTGCATGTGCTACATGTGAAGGCAGATGCTGTACGGGTGAGAGTGGCTACATATATGTCACTAAAAATGAAATATTTGCAATTGCAGAAGTTTTAGCAATGGATGTTAATGAATTTGCGTTAAAATATCTCTTTAAGAAAGGGTATAAATACTCTATCAGAGAAAACAAAATCAATGACTCCTATGAATGTGTTTTTTATGACAGAAAAACAAATGGGTGTAAAATATACAATGCCCGTCCAAATCAGTGTAAAACATTTCCTTTTTGGGATTATTACAAAACCAGAGTTGATGAGCTAAAACTTGAGTGTCCAGGAATAATAGATGATTAGAATTCTCCTTTTAGTAACAGTGTCGCTGTTCTTTGTTTCATGCGCAACGCATCCCAGACCGATAAGTCCAAATGAAAAAGCTTTTGAGGGTGAAGATCTGTATATCATGCTTGCGTTAAATGCTGAACTTACAAAACATTATGATGTAGCGGCAAGACGCTTTGAAGAACTTTATGACAAAGCATCCAAAAAAGAGTATCTGTATCGCTCTTTGCATAACTATCTTGTGGCAAAAGAGAATGAAAAAGTGATTGAAAAAGTTGATGAAATAACACAGGGTACTTTCTCTGATCCGGCGCTCATCCGTTTAAAAATCATTGCTTTGATGGAAATGGGAAAACTCGATTATGCAAAAAAACTCTCAATTGCCCTTGCAAAAAAAACACAAAAAGCAGAGGATTACCTTTTAGCCAGTGATGTGTATATCAAAAACCAGGAGTTTGATGTCGCGTTAAAGTATCTTAACAGTGCGTATATGAAAGAGTATAATGAAAAAATACTTGATAAAATGGCAATTATTCTGTATGTTAATCTGCATAGGAAAAAAGATGCGATTGCCTATCTTGAGACACATACACGCATGCACGGATGCTCACAGCTTATATGTAACCGTTTAATCGGAATTTACAGTAATGAAAACAACATCGAAGGCCTGCTTTCTGTATACAAAAGACTTTATAGTTTAAAAAAAGACAAATCAGTCGCACAAAAAATAATCCGTATATATGCCTACAAAAGAGACTATGTCAAACTTATTGACTTTTTGGAAGAGACACATGCGGATGATACGGTACTTTTAGAACTTTATATGACAGGGAAAAATTATGAAAAAGCAAGTGCTCTGGCACAGAAACTGTATGAAAAAAGCGGAGATATAAAATATTTGGGACAAAGTGCTATTTATGAATATGAGGCACACAGCAAGAAAATGACAAAAAAGCTTTTGGCATCTATAGTAAAAAAGTTGACAAAAGTTGCCAAAGAGACAGATGAGCCACTCTATCTGAATTATTTGGGCTATATTCTGATTGATCATGACCTGGATGTCAAAAAAGGCATGGACTACATCAAAAAAGTTTTAAAAACAAATCCGGATTCTGCATTTTATCTGGATTCTCTGGCATGGGGCTATTATAAGCTGGGAAAGTGCGTTGAAGCGAAAAAAGTGATGGACAGGGTAGTTAATATGGAAGGCGGAGACAATCCTGAAGTACTCTTACATGTAAAGAAGATAGATGCATGCTACAAAAAGAGCTTAGAACACAATAAAGGGAAGAAGAAAAGATGATTTTAGATGACATTATTAAAAAAACAAAAGAAGATCTGGTACAAAGAGAGAAAGAGTTTTCGCTGGACTGGTTGGGACGCTCACTGGCTTTTAATGCTAGACAGCCGCGTGATGTGATTCCGTTTTTAAAAGCTACAGAGGAAGACCCCTACAGAATTATTGCCGAGGTGAAAAAAGCTTCACCTTCAAAGGGTGTTATTCGTGAAGATTTTGATCCGCTTGCCATTGCTCAGGCGTATGAACGCGGAGGGGCAAGTGCTATTTCTGTTTTAACTGAACCGCACTTTTTTCAAGGTTCTCTTGATTATCTTGCCGGTATTCGCAGATATGTTTCTGTTCCTCTTTTAAGAAAAGATTTTATTATTTCAAAATATCAGGTACTTGAAGCCCTGGTTTTCGGAGCTGATTTTATTTTGCTTATTGCGGCAGCTTTAAGCAAGAAAGAGCTCAAAGATTTACTGGGTTATGCAAGGCACTTGGGATTGGAAATTTTGGTTGAGGTGCATGACAAAAAAGATTTGGTAAAAGCCATTTACGCCGGAGCGGACATTATCGGGATAAATCACAGAAATCTGCAGACTTTTGAGATGAATATGAACCTTTGCTATGAATTGATTCCTTTGATACCAAACGGAAAAATTATTGTGGCCGAGAGTGGCATATATGAGCATGGACAGCTTGAAGATTTAAGCAAAGCAGGAGTAGACGCATTTTTGGTCGGTGAATCATTAATGCGCCAAGAAGATGAAGAGTTGGCATTAAAAAAACTGAAATTCGGAGAAAATTATGAAAAAAAATAAAATTATTATTCTGCTTTTTGCAGTAACAATGTTCTTTTTGAACGGATGTACGCAAGAAGCACAAAATAAAATAGGACGCTCTATCCAAAACTGGACAGGAACAAACGGTGTACTTGATATTTATATGGGTGGACAGCTTGTTCAAAGATTTATAAAAATTGATAAACTGACAACAGCTACAAGTACGGACGGAAATACACCGAGAAATTATCGTTACGGGTATGGTTATATAGATACCAACAGAAATCTTGTTGTTGATAAAGGGGAGAAAAAAGTCTACTTTGAAATCAGTAATTTTTCAACACCCTATGTGTTTTATGAAAATCCAAAGAACTAAATGATGGATGTGATTCAACTGTTTAAATATTTAATCAACTCAAAAAGTGAAACACCGGATGATGGCGGTATTTTGAATTTTGTTGAGGATTACCTTGAAGGTTTTGAAGCGATAAGAATTGATATAGAAGATGTCAAAAATCTTTTTATCTATAAAAAATTTTCCGAGGGTGAACATCTTTGTTTTGCCGGGCATGTTGATGTTGTTCCGGCAGGAAAAGGGTGGAATACAAATCCGTACGAAGCTGTAGAAAAAGAGGACTATATATACGGACGGGGTGCACAGGATATGAAAAGCGGACTCGCCGCTTTTATTCAGGCCGTAAAAGATACGAAAAACTTTAAAGGCACGCTCTCTTTGCTTTTAACTTCGGATGAAGAGGGAGAAGCAACAAACGGCACTGTCAAAGTGTTGGAGTATTTGCAAGAGCATAAACTGCTTCCCGATGCCTGTGTGGTAGCAGAACCGACATGTGAAAATGAGTTTGGCGATGCCATAAAAGTAGGGCGACGCGGTTCCATTAACGGATATCTGACCCTTAAAGGAAAACAGGGGCATGCGGCTTATCCTGAAAAAGCGGTAAACCCTATACACCAAATAGCAAACGTTTTGGGTGATATGGCAGGTGTTGATTTGGATGAGGGAGATGAGTTTTTTGCGCCTTCAAAGTTTGTCATTACCGATATCCGTTCTGGTATGCAGGTGACAAATGTTACACCCAATGAGCTGAAAATGATGTTTAATGTTCGCAACAATACAAAAACCACACAAAAAGAGGTAGAAGAATTTGTTGCCAGACATTTGCAGGGCCTGGACTATGAACTGCGTCTGACACAGGGTTCCTATCCTTTTAAAACAGATACGGATACGAAACTTGTCAAAAAAATCGACACAGCTATAGAAATGGTTACATGTAAAGTGCCAAAACACTCTACAGCAGGCGGAACAAGCGATGCAAGATTCATTGCACCACTTGGTATAGATGTAGTGGAGTTTGGTGTGAAAAATGATACCATTCACTCGATAAACGAGAGAACAACAAAAAAAGAGGTGCAAGATCTCTATAGCGTTTTTAAAACTCTTATCAGCGAGTGGAACAGGCAGTGAAATCTCTTTTTATACTGCTTTTTTTCAGTGTGAGTCTTTTTTGCGCACCGCTTCAGTGGAGTCATGACTATTTTAAAGCATTGTCAGAGGCAAAAAAAGAGCATAAACTCATCTATGTGCTAATCGTTTCTGACACATGCGGGTGGTGCAAAAAATTTGAAAAGACAACTTTGCAAAATACAAAGATTAAAGAGAGAGTTAATAAAGAATTTGTTACTGTTTTACTCTCAAGAGACAGACATGCAATACCAAAATTTTTGAAAACATCTCCTGTTCCAAGACACTATTTTTTGGATGAAACAGGAAAAATACTGTATGCATCTTTAGGATACAGAGACGAAGAGATGTTCAATGCATTTATGGACAATGCCCAGGAACATTATGAAATATTAAAGGATGAAAACTATGAAACAAGTACAGACAAATAAAGCACCTTCGGCTATTGGCCCTTACTCACAAGCTATAGTAACAAACGGAATGGTATATACATCAGGACAGATTGCATTAACACCTGAGGGTGGAGATGAACTGTTAAAAGAAGATGTAGGGGTACAGGCTGTTGCAGTTTTAAAAAATCTTCAGGCGGTTTTAGAAGAAGCGGGAAGTTCTTTAAATGATGTTGTAAAAACAACAATTTTTCTGGCAGATATGAATGATTTTGCCACAGTCAATGCAATCTATGAAAAAGCATTCGGTGAACATAAGCCAGCGCGTGCAACAGTAGCGGTAAAAACACTGCCTAAGAATGCTTTGGTTGAAATAGATGCCGTGGCATTAGTGACAGACTACTCTTTTTAAGTTAGGTAAATCCCACGAAAAATAAAACAAATCTTAATCAATAGATTCAAAAAAACTGGAAGAAATATTGCTTAGACTCCTAAAACAAGGAGTTTACCATCAAATTAATACGCACAAAAGCCTTACTTCAATCGCTAAAAAGTATCCCAGACTATAGAGTAGATACAGGGAAGATAGAATATCCATTGCACGAAGTTCTTTTCATGACACTTTTTGCACTTATCAAAGGAAATACAACTTTTAAGGATATATTTTCATGGATGATATATAACAAAGACAATGCAATACTCAAAGAGATTTTTGATAAAGAAGAGATAACGATTCCTTCCAAATCAACATATCATCGTTTATTGATAAACACAGATAATAATGCTTTGGAAAAAGTATTTAGAGAGTTCTTTTTTCCATTCATTGCACAAGAAAATATTGCTATTGACGGGAAGTGGCTGAGAGGTAGCGACGTGAATGGTCAATACACACAGGAAAGACATAAAGCAATACTAAATATCTTGGATAAAGATATAAAAATAGTGTTTGCTCACAAGTTTTTAGATAAAAATAAGAGTAGCGAAATTACTGCACTCAAAGAGGTTTTAAACGATAATATTTTTAGCAATGAAGGACAGATATTTTCCTTTGATGCACTGCTTACTCAATCAGAGATTCTCAACACTATTGATGAGCAAGGTAACAGATATATAGCAAAACTCAAAGATAACCAGAAACACCTCAAAGAGAAAGCTATAAAGACCATAGAAGAGTTTAATCAGCCTACAGATAGAGTTGATGATGAAGATAGCTATTTAACTGAAAACAACAAAAGAGTCTCTCGAAAAGTAGAAGTTTTTCAAAATAAAAGTGCTGATTTAGTTATGTATCATGAGAACTTTCAAAATATTCAATCACTCATTAAAGTGACGAAAACATTAACAAATGCACAGACTGGTGAAGTTACAATTTCAACTCAATATTTAATGGCTAACTTTAAAACAACTGCAAAAGAGTTTCTTCAAAAGATACTGCAACATTGGAGAGTGGAAACATATCACTATCACTTAGATATGCTTACTGAAGAAGATGACCATATAGCATATAAAGAGCCTTTCTCTATAGCTATTCTTAGAAGTTTTACTGTTAATCTTTATCAGTTGTTTTTAAATGAGAACAAAGATAAAAAGGTACTCCTAACCGGTAAAACTACAATGGCAGATATTAAAAGAAATGCTCTTTATCGTGATGATTTTAGTGTTCAATTGATTGAATCAAACTATGCTGATTAAGATTTGTTTTATTTTTCGTGGGATTTACCTATTTTTAAGTTATATTCCTTTTTGTTTAATCAAGACTTAAAGCTTGAATGGGTATAATTCCGGACTTTTGTAGAAATACAAGCTAAATATATGTAAGGACCATAGATGTACGCAATTATTAAAAATGGTGGTAAGCAGTATAAAGTTCAAGAAGGTGATGTTTTATCCTTAGATAAATTATCTCTTGACACTGGTGCTACGGTAGAGATTAAAGAGGTTCTGGCTGTAAATGCCGGAGAGCTTAAGATCGGAACTCCTTTTGTAGAGGGTGCAGTTGTAACTGCTGAAGTTATTGCAGAAGGACGTGACAAGAAAGTTGTAATTTTCAAAAAGCGTCGTCGTAAAGATTCTAAAGTTAAACGTGGTTTCAGAAGAGACTATACTCGTGTTAAAATCACGAAAATAGCAGCGTAATCAACACAACATAGAGCAATTAGTTGCGTGAGCTTTCCGCTGAGGAAAACTCAGCGTTAGCGTAGCAGAAGGGACTTTGTTCCTTCTGCGTACTATAATCAATGAAAAGGTTCCTTCAATTTAGGAACTAAATTTAAGGAGATAAGTAATGGCACATAAGAAAGGTCAGGGTAGTACACAGAATAATCGTGATTCGGCTGGTAGAAGACTTGGTGTAAAAAAATTTGGTGGAGAGGCTGTTATAGCCGGTAACATCATTATTCGTCAAAGAGGAACAAAAGTTCATCCGGGTAAAAATGTAGGTATGGGAAAAGATCATACTATATTTGCTTTGGTTGACGGTGTTGTTGCGTTTGAGAGAAAAGACAAAAAACGCCAACAAGTTTCCATTATACCTGCTGCGTAATTTCTACAGTATAAAACCTCTTGTTTCCATCATATCCGATGGAAACATATTCCACAAAGAAAATTTCAAAATATTTAATAAATTACTTTATAATTCATAGTATTTTCTTAAGTATTTAACATGGCACAGAGTCATAAAAAAGGATTTCACAAATGTTTACAGATAGTGTAGAATTAACAGTTAGTTCTGGAAAAGGCGGACAGGGATGTGTGGCTTTCCGTCGTGAAAAGTTTGTACTCAATGGTGGTCCAAACGGTGGAGACGGTGGAAAAGGCGGTGATGTATGGTTCAAATGTGACAACAATACACATACACTTTCACACTTCCAAAGAAAAATGCATATAAAGGCTGAAAACGGCAAACCTGGCGAAGGTTCGAACTGTACCGGGAAATCAGGTGCAAAAAAAGTAATCATTGTACCACCTGGAACACAGATTATTGACCAGGAAAGCGGAGAAGTTCTTTTTGATATGCTTGAAGACGGACAGGAAGTGAAATTTCTGCAAGGCGGAAAAGGCGGACTCGGCAATACACACTTTAAGTCACCGACAAACCAAAGACCGACATACGCACAGCCCGGAGAAAAAGGTGAAACAAGAAATATCAAGCTTGATTTGAAACTTATTGCAGATATCGGACTGGTCGGTTTTCCAAATGTCGGAAAATCTACGCTTATTTCTACTGTGTCAAACGCAAGACCGGAAATTGCAAATTATGAATTTACAACATTAACACCGAAACTCGGTCAGGTAAATATCGGGGATTATGAATCATTTGTTATGGCGGATATTCCTGGAATAATAGGTGGAGCGCATGAAGGCAAAGGCTTGGGTATAGAATTTTTACGTCATATTGAGCGAACGAAAATATTGCTGTTTATGATTGATTTAGCTTCATACCGGGACCTCAAAGAGCAGATAGAAACATTAAAGAATGAAGTAGTCTCTTTTTCTGAAAAATTGGGAGCTTCTCGTTATGCAATAGCACTTACCCGAACAGATATTGTACCTCAAGAAGAGGTAAATGAAAAAGTTGCAGAGTTTATTAAAATGCTTGATCTTAAACCAAGCAAGGGCAGTGAATTTGACTTTGACAAAGATTTGCCGTACTTCATTCAAGAAAGTGCAGATGAAACATTAGGGTATGATATTGAAAAGCCTTATTTTATCGTTCCTATTTCTTCCGCAATCAACAAAAATATTGAACCCTTAAAGTACGCACTCTTTAATTTAGTACAGCAGACAAGGCAGTAATTTCATGCGTGTTGTAGTCAAAGTAGGCAGTGCCGTCTTGACCCAGGATGGCAATATAGCACTTGATCGTATGCGTTCTCTCGTAGAATTTCTAAGCGAGTTAAAACAAGAGCATGAAGTGATTTTGGTCTCTTCAGGTGCAGTTGCGGGCGGATATACCGAGCTAAAACTCGATAGAAACAACATCGCGAACAAACAGGCTTTAGCCGCAATAGGTCAGCCTATTTTAATGAATAAATATGCGAACAAGTTTGCAAAATACGAAATACTGACAGCACAGGTGTTAGTGACTGCTGCAAATCTGAATACTCCCTCCGATATTAAGCGTGTGCGCGCAACTGTTGAAACGCTTTTGAAAAACAGTGTGCTTCCTATTGTCAATGAAAATGATGCAACGGCAACAGATGAACTTGAGCTTGGTGACAATGACCAACTCTCAGCATACATAGCAAAAGACATGCAAGCCGATATGCTTGTTATTCTTTCAGATATTGATGCCTACTATGACAGCGATCCAAGAAAAAACCCCGAGGCAAAAGCATTCAAAACAGTAAACAAAATCAGTGAAGAAGAGCTGCACAAAGAAGTTACTCCAAACAATGTTTTTGCAACAGGCGGTATCGTTACGAAACTCAAAGCTGCAGAATATCTCCTGCAGGCAAACATAGATACATTTCTTGCCAGTGGTTTTGATTTAAGTGATGTGAAAAGTTTTATGCTTGAAGGCTCCCACAAGGGCGGTACTCTCTTTACATGTAAAGGTTAGCAATGAAAAATATAATATTTATGGGGACACCTGAGTATGCCCAGAAAATTCTTCAAAAAGTGATAGCAACAGAAGATATAAATGTTGTTGCCGTCTATACACAGCCTGACAAACCGGTCGGGCGTAAAAAAGTACTGACGCCTCCCCCTGTGAAGCTTACTGCGCAAGAGTATAACATTCCACTCTACCAGCCAAAAAAACTTCAGGATGAGGAAACTGTAAAAGAGATTCTGGAAATTCCCTGTGATTTTATAGTGGTGGCTGCATACGGACAGATTTTGCCACGAGAAATTTTAGATCATGCACCCTGTATCAATCTTCACGCTTCGATTTTACCGCAATATCGCGGAGCAAGCCCGATACAGCAAACCTTGCTAAACGGCGACAATGTAACCGGTGTAACTGCCATGCTTATGGAAGAGGGGCTTGATACGGGTGACATTTTAAAAATTGAGAAAGTCTCTGTCGATGAGAAGATGATGGTTGAAGAGTTGTTTGAAAAGCTTACCCAGACTGCTGCTGATCTGACGATAGATGTGCTGCGTAATTTTCATACATATACGCCCAAAAAACAGGATGATGCACAGGCTTCACATTGTAAAAAAATAACAAAAGCAGACGGTGCTGTTGTTTTTGACAATGCACAGGAGATTTATAACAAATACCGTGCCTTTACCCCGTGGCCGGGAATTTATCTTGCAAGCGGACTGAAATTAAAAGAGATAGAACTTGAAAAAAAAGATGAAGAACATGCTGATGCCGGCAAAATAACTGCAATAGACAAAAAAAGTATTGTTGTTACATGTAAGCAGGGGGCTCTTCGCATTTATAAGGTACAGCCACAGTCAAAAAAAGAGATGGATGTTATCTCTTATATTAACGGGAAAAGACTCGGACTTGAAGATACATTACTATAATACACTGCCATCAACGCAGCTTTTTTTAAAAGAAGAGTTGAAAAACAAGAAGCTAACTGCTCCTGTAGCTGTGGTTGCAGATATTCAGACAAAAGGAATCGGCAGTCGAAATAACGAATGGAGTTCCCAAAAAGGAAATCTTTTTTTGTCCTTTGCCCTCAATACAGAACAATTGCCTCATGATTTAAAATTAGAATCTGTATCACTGTATTTTTCTTATCTACTCAAAGAAACTTTATCTGAATTTGGTTCAAAAGTTTTTTTAAAGTGGCCGAATGATTTTTATATCGGTACAAAAAAAACAGGCGGAATGATTACAAACAGGGTGGACGATACACTTATCTGCGGTGTGGGAATAAACCTTGTAACGGCACCACAGGGCTTTGTATCATTGGATATTATGCTCAACAGAAAAACATTAATTACAGCATATTTAAAAAAAGTAGAAAAAAAGGTTTTATGGAAGCAAGTTTTTAGCAAATATAAGTTAGAATTTGAAAACAACAAGGAGTTTTTTACCCATAGTGATGGTAAGAAAATATCACTTGAGTCTTGTGTACTCGAGAGTGATGGCAGTTTGAATATAAATGGTGAGAGGATATACAGCAGGCGATGAGTGAAGTAATAGTAATTGCAAATCAAAAGGGCGGAGTAGGCAAAACGACTACCGCTGTAAACTTGGCAGCGTCACTTGCTGTAGCAGAAAAAAAAGTGCTTTTGATTGACTCAGATCCGCAGGCAAATGCCACGACATCATTGGGCTTTCACAGAAATGATTATGAGTTTAATATTTATCATGTACTTATAGGCACAAAAAAGCTCAAAGAGATTATTTTGAAATCAGACTTGCCTACACTGCATTTGGCACCTTCAAACATAGGCCTTGTGGGAATAGAAAAAGAGTATTATGATGCAGACAAAGCAAAAGGGCGTGAACTTGTTTTGAAAAAAGCAATTGCAAATGTACAAAAAGAGTATGATTATATTATTATAGATTCTCCGCCAGCGCTTGGTCCGATGACTATCAATGCGCTTTCAGCGGCAAACTCGGTCATTATTCCTATACAGTGTGAATTTTTTGCACTTGAAGGGTTAGCACAGCTTCTCAATACTGTCAAATTGGTAAGAAAATCAATTAATCCGAAACTTGCTGTAAGAGGCTTTCTGCCAACGATGTTTTCATCACAAAACAATTTGTCCAAACAGGTATTTGCCGATTTGCGTCAGCATTTTAAAGGCAAACTGTTTAAAGATGCAGCAGATAAATATATAGTGGTACCGCGTAATGTAAGACTTGCAGAATCTCCGTCATTCGGAAAACCTGCAATTTTGTATGATGTAAAATCAAGCGGTTCCATTGCATACCAAAATTTAGCACAGGCGATTATACGATAATGAAGTCACAAAAATTAGGCAGAGGGCTGGACGCTCTTCTTGGAGAAATAGACGAGGCATATGAAAATGAAGGAAGCCAATATGATGCTGTATTGGAGATTCCGCTCAAAGATATCCGGCCGAATCCTTTTCAACCAAGAAAATCATTTGACGAAACTGCACTTTTGGAACTTGCCGAATCTATAAAAAATGACGGACTGATTCAGCCCATCGTTGTAACAGAAGATATTGACGGCTATATCCTAATTGCGGGAGAGCGACGACTTCGTGCTTCAAAGCTTGCAAAACTCAAAGAGATACGGGCAGTAGTTCTCAACTCTGATGAACAAAAAATGCGCCAGTTCGCTTTGATTGAAAATATTCAAAGAGAAGAGTTAAATGCTGTAGAACTGGCAGAGGCCTATACAGAACTTATAAAGCTGCATGATGTAACACATGACGAACTTGCCAATATTATTCACAAAAGCAGAACCCATATTACAAATACCCTGCGTCTGCTGCAGCTTGCTCCAAAAACACAAAAAGCACTGGTTGAAAAAAAGATTTCGGCAGGGCATGCAAAAGTAATGGTTGGCTTAAATGAAAAAGACCAGCAACTGATACTCAATTCGATTATAGGGCAGAAACTGAGTGTACGCGAAGTTGAAGCTATGATAAAAAGCATGAAAAATGTAGAGCCTGCACCAACTGATTCTGTAAAAAAGAGTGATGCAAATTATGATTTTGCACAGCTAAAAGAAAAATTCAGTGCACTCGGATTACATGTAAAAGCTTCTAAAAATAAAATAACCGTCAGTTTTGTATCACAAGATGAAATTGATGAATTTTTGACACATTTTAGAAACTAATCACTCAAATAACAAATTTATACCTCCATTTAACTATCGTTTCAATTTTATAATAGTATAATCACGCAACTTTTAGGAGGTGCTATGTTAGATATAAATCCAATACTACTTTTGGCTACATTTGTTGTATTTGTTTCCCTTATAGCCGTTCTGAACAGTTGGCTTTATAACCCATTACTTTCTTTTATGCAAAAGCGTGATGATGACATTAAAAAAGATCTTGAAAAAGTAGGATCAAATGACAATGAAATCAATGAGCTCAAAGCAAAAGCAGAGTCAATAATTATGAATGCCAAGCTGGAAGCTGCGGCCCTAAGAGAAAAAGTTATCGCGGATGCTAAGGAATTAGCTGACAGTAAGTTAGAATCAAAACGTGCTGAACTCGCGGCAGAGTATTTAGAGTTTGAGCAATCACTTGCAAAATCTAAAGATGAGTTGACTTCTGACTTAATGTCACAAGTTCCGGTATTTAAAGAAGCTGTAAAAGCTAAATTTAGTCAGATATAAAGGTGTAATGTGAGTAGAATTTTAGTATTAATGCTAATGATATCAACTTATGCATTGGCATCTGGGCACGAGCATGCAGGAACAGACATAGTTCAAAGAACTGTGAACTTTTTGCTGTTTGCCGGGCTTGTTTGGTATCTAGTTGGGGAACCTGTAAAGAATTTCTTTGCATCAAGAAGTCAGGCAATAGCTGACGAACTGAAAAAGGTTCAGGAAAAGCTGAATGAATCAATCGCTCTTAAAAAAGAGGCATTGGCAAAAATTTCTGAGGCTGAAAAGTTTGCTGAAGAGTTGGCGATTGTTTCTAAAAAAGAGAACAAAATTTTGAATGACACAATTATTGCACAGGCAGAAAGTGATATTGAAGCTATGGTGAAAAAATTTGCTCTCAAAAAAGAATTTGAAGAAAAGAAAATGATTCGCAGTGTTGTTGAAGATGTCATAAAAGAGACATTGAAACAAAGCAGTGATAGTTTTGACAGAGAAACTATGGCTAATATCATTTTGAAAAAGGTTGCCTAAATGGAAGAACTGATTGCAAAACGATATATAAAAGCTTTAGGTATGGGTTCTGACTTAGCATCTATGCAAAATATGACAACAGTATTTTCTGCCTTGGCAGAGTCATTTAAAAATGACAAGTTTGTCAGTATTATTGCTAACCCAAGCATAAAAGCTCAAGAAAAATCAAATATTTTGTTAGAGGCGGTAAAAAGTGCCAACTCTGATAAAATCAATAACTTTATCAAACTGTTGGTAGAGAACAAACGTATCAATATTATTCCGGTAATTGCACAGGAATTGAAAAGTGATTTGGCAAAAGCTGCTAAAACCTATGAAGGTGTTATTTACAGTGATACAGATATCGATTCAAAAGTAATAGAAGAATTGAGTGCCGGTTTAGGTAAAAAGTATGATGTAACTATCAGCCTGACATTTGTTAAAAATGACTTTAACGGCATAAAAGTAGAAGTAGAAGGTCTTGGTATAGAAATTAATTTTTCCAAAGACAGAATAGACAGACAAATTATAGAACATATAATAAAAGCAATTTAACTTTCAATGAGAGGAGAACAATAGTGGTAGCAAAAATTCAAGCTGATGAAATCAGCTCAATAATTAAAGAGCGTATCGACAACTTTGAACTAAGTGTTGATATCAATGAAACAGGTAAAATTGTTTCTTATGCCGATGGTGTTGCGAAGGTTTACGGACTGAGCAATGTTATGGCAGGAGAAATGGTAGAATTTGAAGAGGGAACAAAAGGTTTGGTTCTAAACCTGGAAGAGAGCAGCGTTGGTGTTGTTATTCTCGGTTCTGGTCCTGAGCTTCGTGAAGGAATGAGCGTGAAGCGTTTGGGAACACTTTTAAAAGTTCCTGTAGGGGATGCCCTTCTTGGTCGTGTTGTGAATGCACTTGGTGAACCGATTGACGGTAAAGGTCCGATTGATACTACAGAAGTTCGTTTTGTAGAAGAAAAAGCACCTGGAATTATGGACAGAAAATCTGTACATGAACCACTTGCAACGGGTATCAAAGCAATTGATGCACTGGTTCCGATTGGTCGCGGGCAACGTGAACTTATCATCGGTGACAGACAAACAGGTAAAACTACAGTTGCGCTAGATGCAATCATCAACCAAAAAGGCAACGGTGTTGTATGTATATATGTTGCCATCGGTCAAAAAGAGTCAACTGTTGCACAAATCGTTCGTCGTTTAGAAGATCACGGAGCAATGGAATATACAATTATTGTTTCAGCAACTGCCGCTGAAGCTGCTGCACTTCAGTTTTTAGCACCATATACTGGTGTTACTATGGGTGAGTATTTCCGTGACAATGCAAGACATGGTTTGATTGTTTATGATGATTTGTCAAAACATGCGGTTGCATATCGTGAAATGTCACTGATTCTTCGTCGTCCTCCGGGTCGTGAAGCTTATCCTGGTGATGTTTTTTATGTGCATTCTCGTTTACTTGAACGTGCTGCAAAAATGTCTGATGAAAACGGAGCCGGTTCTTTAACTGCTCTTCCTATTATTGAAACACAGGCCGGAGATGTTGCGGCATATATTCCGACAAATGTTATCTCTATTACTGATGGTCAGATTTTCTTGGAAACTGACTTGTTTAATTCAGGTGTTCGTCCTGCGATCAATGTCGGTCTTTCAGTATCTCGTGTTGGTGGTGCTGCGCAAATTAAAGCTACAAAACAGGTGGCAGGTACATTAAGACTCGATCTTGCATCTTTTAGAGAATTGCAGGCATTTGCCCAGTTCGCATCTGATCTTGATGAAGTTTCACGTAAGCAGTTAGAGCGTGGACAAAGAATGGTTGAAATCCTAAAACAGGGGCCTTTCTCACCACTTCCTGCTGAAAAACAGGTTGTTATTATATTTGCCGGAAATGAAGGTTTCTTGGATGATATGGATGTATCAAATGTTGTTCGTTTTGAAGCAGAACTTTATCCGTTTATAGAAGCATCATATCCTCAGATCTTTGAAAATATCAGAAGTACTAAAAAAGTAGATGATGAAACAAAAACACTATTGATGAAAGCACTAGAAGAGTTCAAAGCCAGCTTTGTAGCTAACTAAGGAATAACTTATGGCAAACTTGAAAGATATTCAAAGACAGATTAAGAGTGTTTCAAACACTCAAAAGACGACTCGTGCGATGAAGCTTGTATCGACTGCCAAGCTTCGCCGTGCAGAAGAACTTGCAAAACGTTCTCGTCTTTATGCTCAAAAAATGAATCAGGTCATTGCCGAAATAGCTGGACGCATAGAATGTAACAGAGTTGGAGGGTTGGAAAATCGCTTTTTTACAGCAATTGAAAATCCAAAAATGGTTGACATTATTTTTGTAACTGCAGATAAAGGTTTATGTGGCGGTTTTAATATTCAAACAATTAAAGCTGTAAATAAACTTCTAAAAGAGTACAAAGAGAAAAAAGTAAAAGTGCGTTTACGCGGAATCGGTAAAAAAGGGATAGAATACTATAAGTATAATGAAGTTGAAATGTTTGATACTGTCACAAACTTAAGTTCTAAGCCGAATAAAACGAGATCTGATGAATTTATAAAAACTTCTATCGAAGATTACAAAGAGGGCAAAACGGATGCTGTTCATATTATTTATAACGGCTATAAAAACATGATAACGCAAGAGTTACATGTAAACAATGTTTTGCCTATTGATGCAAATGATTTTGATTGTAAAGAAGTAGAATCAAAATCAATGATGGAAATTGAAGCAGAAGATGAAGATAAAATGCTTGAGTCTTTAATTGAAAAATATGTAAATTACAATATGTACTACTCTTTGATTGATTCAGTTGCTGCAGAACACTCTGCGCGTATGCAGGCTATGGATACAGCAACGAACAATGCAAAAGAGATGGTAAAAAGTTTAAATGTACAATACAATAAAGCGCGTCAAGCCGCTATTACTACAGAGCTGATAGAAATTATCAGTGGTGTGGAGTCTATGAAATAATGGAGAAAAATATGATTGGAAAAATTAGCCAGGTAATGGGTCCTGTTGTTGATGTTGATTTTGATGGTTATCTTCCAGTAATTAACGAAGCAATTGAAGTGAATGTTAATTTAGAAGGTAGTGAACATCGTTTGGTATTAGAAGTTGCAGCACACTTAGGTGACGGTCGTGTTAGAACGATTGCAATGGATATGAGTGAAGGTTTGGTTCGTGGTATGGACGCAAAAGCTACAGGTGCACCGATCAGTGTTCCGGTTGGTGAAAAAGTACTCGGTCGTATCTTTAATGTAATTGGTGAAACAATTGATGGCGGCGAGCAGGTTACTGACGCTCCAACATGGTCGATTCACCGTGATCCTCCACCATTGGTTGATCAGTCAACAACTACAGAGATGTTTGAAACAGGTATCAAAGTTGTTGACTTGCTCGCTCCGTATGCAAAAGGTGGTAAAGTCGGACTCTTCGGAGGGGCAGGTGTTGGTAAAACAGTTATCATCATGGAGCTTATCCACAATGTTGCACACGGACATGACGGTCTTTCTGTATTTGCGGGTGTTGGTGAAAGAACTCGTGAAGGAAATGACCTTTATTATGAAATGAAAGAATCGAACGTACTTGACAAAGTTGCACTGTGCTACGGTCAAATGTCTGAGCCTCCAGGAGCACGTAACCGTATTGCGCTTACAGGTCTTACAATGGCTGAGTATTTCCGTGACGAAAAGAAACTTGATGTATTGATGTTTATCGATAATATCTTCCGTTTTGCACAGTCAGGTTCTGAAATGTCAGCACTTCTTGGACGTATTCCGTCAGCTGTTGGATACCAACCGACATTGGCTCGTGAAATGGGTGCACTGCAGGATCGTATTACATCAACGAAAAACGGTTCAATTACTTCTGTTCAGGCAGTATATGTACCTGCAGATGACTTGACTGACCCGGCTCCGGCTTCAGTTTTTGCCCACTTGGATGCAACAACGGTTCTTAACCGTAAAATTGCGGAAAAAGGTATCTATCCTGCGGTTGATCCATTGGATTCAACTTCAAGACTGCTTGATCCACAAATTTTGGGTGAAGAGCACTACAATGTAGCTCGCGGTGTACAGCAAACACTTCAAAAATATAAAGATTTGCAGGATATTATTGCAATTCTTGGTATGGATGAACTTAGTGAAGATGACAAAAATGTTGTTGAACGTGCCCGTAAAATTGAGAAGTTTCTTTCTCAGCCGTTCTTTGTTGCAGAAGTTTTCACTGGTGCTCCAGGAAAATATGTTAAACTTGAAGACACAATTGCAGGTTTCAAAGGCATCTTAAACGGTGACTATGACCACATGTCTGAAAGTGCATTCTATATGGTCGGAAATATGGATGAAGCTATTGCTAAGAATGAGAAAAATAAATAAGCATATCGCTTAAGACAAAGGACTGTAATGGATACATTTAAACTTGAAATCCTAACGCCTGACGGTGAAATCTATAATGGTAAAGCTGTCAGTGTTGTTCTTCCTGGAAAAGAGGGAGAGTTTGGTGTTCTGGCAGGTCATGCATCTCTAACTACATTGTTAGAAGCTGGCGTGGTAGATATCGAAAAAGAAGATAAATCAGTCGAGTCTATTGTTGTTAATTGGGGCGTTGTTCAAGTTGATGAAGAAAAAGTTGTTATTTTGGTTGAAGGTGCTGCTGCAATTCGCGGTGAAACTGAATCTGAGATTGCGCAGGCACTTGATGCAGCGAAAAAACTTATTAATGAAATTGCAGATTCAAGCACTGCTATTGCATCAGTATCAGCAAAAATTGAATCTGCCGCACAAAAGTTAATATAGTAACCGTATGATTAATAATTTAATAGATTTTTATCTAAAAAGCCACCCTGTGACTCTCGGAGTATTGCTACTGCTCTCTTTATACTTTATAGTATTGAACTGGGTGTTTTTTTACCGCTATTTTTCTCTTAATAACTGGCTTTCTCGTGAAAGTGCTTCTCTTGAATCACTTTTACTTGGAGCTACTACTGTAAATGAAAACTCTTTTTTAAATAATTTTATAAAAACCAGTAATGTTGTTTCAAAAGAAGTTTTAGGACTCGGAATGCTTGCTGCGACAAAAGAAGCAACAAAAGGACTTTCCGTACTCTCTGTTTTTGCTTCTACTTCTCCTTTTATCGGACTTTTTGGTACAGTGGTCTCTATACTGGATACTTTTTCACATATCGGACAAAACAGCGGGGGTATGTCAATTATTGCCAGCGGCGTTTCGGATGCACTCGTCGCTACTGCATCGGGTATATTTGTGGCAATATTTGCGTATACATATCATCAGGTTTTGAAAAGAAACTCTTATGAACTTATCAGTTATATACAAATGCAAAGTGATGCGATTTTAGCACGTAAGGCGTAAAACAGTGCTGTATGATTGGGAAGAAAAACCAGAGCTCAACATTACTCCCCTTGTTGACGTAATGCTTGTACTGCTCGTTGTTTTGATGGTTATTGCTCCAAATATCATTTATGAAGAGAATATAAAACTGCCACAGGGCTCAACAACCGAGCAACTCTCGAAGATTCCTCCTGTACATATAACAATAGACAAAGAAAGAAATATAAAAGTCAATAAAGATATCTATCTCTTAAATGCTTTTATGGATAATTTTTCATTGTATGCAAGAAAGTTAAATAAAAAAGCAACTGTATTAATCAGTGCAGATAAACGTTTGGACTATGGTATAGTTATGTCAGTGCTTGCTGCGGTTAAACAAGCCGGTTTCACTGAGGTATCTTTAGCTACAAATGGATAACAACAGCCGTTATTTTTATATAAGTGGCTTTTTGTCACTCTCTCTTTTTGCATTTTTTTTATTCTCATTTCTTTATATGATGTTTAATGCTTCCAAAACAAAAGCATATGGCTATAAAAAAGAAAATTATATCTCTGTTTCAATCAATGTTACAAATACAAAGCACCCGCTGAAAAAGAAAAGTTCCAAAACAGTTCCCGCAACTAAAAAAGCTGTAAAAAACATAGATATCAATAATCTATTCAGTGATGTATGGACAAAGAAAATAGACAACAGTGTAAAAAAAGTTAAAAAAACCGATAATAAAAGACGGATAGAACAGATTACAAGAAAAATCAGGCCCACAAAAGAAGAAGAGAGAGAGTCTGTAACACAAAAGATCAGTACACTTCAGGCAAGCCATGATCCGTCAAAAAATGAAGCAACATCTGCTGCGAATGAAGTTAATGAATATTTGGCTAAAATTCAGGATATTGTTTATCAACATTTTAATGTGCCGCAAAACAGTGAGGGCAACAGTGTAAAAACAGTAATCGAACTTGACCCTTTTGGCAAACTTATTGATTTTAGAATACTGAGTTATTCTAACAATGAAGCACTCAATGAAGAAGCAGACAGGATTAAAGAACGATTGAAAAATGTTGTCTTTCCTGTCAACCCGAAAAACAGACCGAGCAGAACGATTGTTATATTAATTTCTAAGGAGTAGATTTTGAAAATATTTTTTTCTTTGTTCATTTTAATCAGCCTGGCTTTTGCAGGTGATGCAACTATAGAAGTAGTGAAAAAAGCAGACTCTTTGCCTTCCTTGGCAGTTGAAGATGCGTCGCTCAGCTATAATGACACATTTAAGCTGCGTTTTTTTAAGTCTCTTGTAGCAGATTTAAATGTTATTTCTCTATTTAATGTTGACAGGCATCACAGGTTTGCCGATTTTGATGATACAAATGTACTTGTCGCCAATAAAGATATGAATTATGTTTTGCGCTATAAACTGTTTGAGGATGACAACAAAGCTTTAAATATCGAAATGATTCTGTTTCACCAAAATGAAGTAGTCTTTTCAAAGCGATACAGAGTAAACAACAAAAATATTTATATGTTTATCTCTCATGCCATGGCTTATGATATCAATGAGTTTATGGGTGAGCCTTCTGTTGGATGGATGAAGAGAAAAGTTATATTTTCCCGTATAGTTGCACCTAAAAAAAGTGAAATTATTATTGCGGACTATACACTCTCCTACCAGCATGTAATCATCTCAGGCGGATTGAATATCTTTCCAAAATGGGCAAACAAAGCACAAACTGCATTTTATTATACATCACTGGATTCTTTTGAACCTACTTTGAAGCATGTTGATATTAAAACTGCAAAAGTGAAAAACATCATATCTTCTGACGGGATGATGGTATGTTCAGATGTCAGCGAAGACGGAAAAAAGCTGCTGCTGACAATGGCAAGAGACGGTCAGCCGGATATTTATCTTTACAATACAGAGACAAAAAAATATAAAAGAATTACCTCATACAGCGGAATAGATGTAAACGGACAGTTTATGGGAGATGATAAAATTATTTTTATTTCATCCCGTTTAGGCTATCCCAATGTCTTTTCCAAGAGATTGGACAACGGACTTGTAGAGCAGCTGGTTTATTATGGAAAAGCAAACTCTTCATGCAGTGCGCAAGGACATTATGTAGTCTATGAGGCCCGTGAAAGTTCAAATGCTTTTAGTGCAAATACATTTAATCTGCATCTTATCTCAACAGAAACTGATTTTATTCGCAGGCTCACTGCGACAGGAGTGAATGAGTTTCCAAGGTTTTCCAAAGACGGTGATGCAATTATATTTATAAAAAACTATAAATCGCAAAGTGCCATTGGCATTATTCGGCTGATGCACAATAAAAACTATCTTTTTCCTCTAAAATCAGGAAAAATACAATCTATGGACTGGTAAGGTTGTAAGTGTTCATCACTTATTACATTTTTTTGGTATAATATATCAATTTTAAAAGCAAGGAAATAAATAATGAAAAGTATAGTTCTTTCAAGTGTTGTAGTAGCACTTTTAGTTTTCAGTGGTTGTAGTACAAAAGAACCGGCAGTCGACACAAAGACTGAAGAAGTCACGGCACCGGTAGCACAAGAAGTTGAAGAAGTGATGACTGAAACTGTAACAGGTGAAAATGCGGAAATCAGTTCATCTACAAACAGCCTCAACAGCAATCAGTTCAGTACTGGTGCAATTGAATCAAAATTTCCTACAGTCTATTTTGATTTTGACAAGTATAACATCAGACCTGATATGCAGGAAAAAGTAGATACTGCAGCAGAACTTGGAAAAACTACTGCAAAGTCTTTTAATATAAAACTTGAAGGTAACTGTGATGAGTGGGGAAGTGATGAGTACAACTTCGCACTTGGACTCAAGCGTGCAAACAGTGTAAAAAAAGCTTTGGTTGCTGAGGGTGTTGATGCTTCTCGTATCTCTATGGTCAGTTACGGAGAGAGTAACCCTGTATGTACCGAACACACAAGAGAATGCTGGGCTAAAAACCGTCGCGTAAATTTTAAACTTTTACCATAAGTTTTATGTGATGAAAAGTAATATACGCACTTTATTACTTCTTACTTTTGTCTCTTCTTTATCGTTTGCTTCTGAACCTTCTGCGTTCGGAGCAGGCGACTTGACTGCACCGACACCCTACGGACTTACTCAAAGTGAAAAAGTTATTTTGCAAACAAAAGATACTTTGAAAAAAGTTGCCATAAATACAAAATCACAAGCCAGTAAACTTGATTCATTGCGTGAAAGAGTGGACGGCATACAAAGTGTTGTAGAAAATCTGAGTGTACGCTCTCATGAAAATAAGCTGGAATTACAAAAATTCAAAGAAGAAAACAGAGTAAATCTTGACAATATTCATGAGTTTCAAACCAGACTGGCTGAAAAAGTACAGAAGAATCAAGATGAGATAGCAAAACTGCAAACCATGATCTTTGCGCTTTCAAAAGTCGTAGATAAAATGAATGCTCAGTATGTAAGCAAAGAGGCATTCAATACTCTTGTAAAAGATATCAATGATTTTAAAACATTGATTGCAAAAGAGATGCAGTCTAGAAAAAAAAGTGTGAAACCGAGAAAAATAAGCAGTGCACAGTTATACAACCAGGCAAAAGCAAATTTTGACAAAAGATACTATACAAAAGCGATTCAAAACTATAAAGAACTCATCAAAAGAAAATACAAGCCGGCCTATGCACATTATATGATAGGCGAGATGAACTTTAAAAGAAAAAATTATGCACAGGCAATTTCATATTTTAAAAAAAGTGCTTCTTTGTATGACAAAGCTTCGTATATGCCAAAACTGTTGTTACATACTGCGATTGCGATGGATAAAACAGGAGACAAGGCACATGCAAAGGCATTTTACAATGCTGTAATTGCAAAATATCCTCATTCAAAAGAAGCAAAAGAGGCTAAGAAACATTTAGGCTAAACGGGGTAAAATATGCTTTTCAGCAATAATATAGATTATTATGATAAAATCCCAAAAAAATAAAAGGTAAAATAATGGCAATTCAAGACAATCAAATTGTATCAATGGAATATGAAGTACGTGATGGCGATCAAATCGTAGACAGTAACAAAGGCGGAGCTCCATTGGTATTTATGTTCGGAAAAGGACAAATTATTCCAGGACTTGAAAATGGAATCAAAGATATGAATACAGGTGACAAAGCTGACATCTTGGTAAAAGCGGCAGATGCCTATGGCGAGTATAATGCAGATGCAACTCAAGAGGTTCCAAAAGAACAGTTTGCCGGGATTGATTTAACTGAAGGCATGACTCTTTACGGTCAGGGTGAAGATGGCGGAACTGTGCAGGTTACAGTAAAAGAAATCAAAGATGATACTGTCGTAATTGATTTTAATCATCCTCTTGCAGGAAAAGATTTAATGTTCACTGTTGCCATTAACAATGTAAGAGATGCCTCTGCTGAAGAAGCAATGACTGGTGTTCCGGAAGAAAACAAACCTTCTGATGAAGAGGGTTGTTGTGGAACAGGTGGCGGCAGCGGTTGTGGATGTAACTAAATTTCTAACTGCCTGTGAGGCTTCCTCCCAGGCTAAAAAGACAGCGACTCTTTTAAAAACACTTACGGTAAATGCCCTTATTACAGGTGAGATAGGTGTTGGAAAAAAGACCTTGGCTTCTTTTATTCTTCCGGATGCATTTGTAATTGATGCATCTAATTTTGATGAGCTGCTTCTTTCTTTAGAAAACACACAAGCTATCATAATCACAAATCTTGACAATTCACCCAATATTGAACGTTTGGCACAGGCTGTAAAAGAAAACAATGTAAGAGTTATAGCAACGGCAAAAGACTCTTTTTCCCACCGGGCCATTGATGAGCTTTTTAGTGTGAAGTTTAATATTCCTCCTTTACGAGAGAGAATGGAAGATGTCAAAGCATTAATCGAAAAGTTTGTGAGCGAAGCCATTGTGTTGTTTGGTGAGTGCAGTAACTTTGACGTAAGTAATTTCAAACCTGATTTGTCTCAAAATGGCATCTCTTTAAAAAGACAGGTGATGATAAATTATTTACTTCAGGATATTCAAGACAATGAGCTAATGGATATTATTGAACATTATCTTTACGACAAACTTGGCTCCAAGAGTGATTATAGAAACTATTTATATCTTTATGAAGTACCGCTTCTCAAAGCAGGTCTGCATAAGTTTAAATCACAGGTACAGTTAGCTGAAAGTTTGGGTTTAAACAGAAACACATTACGAAAAAAGATAACAGAAAATAAAAAATATTTAGAAGGAAAAATATGAAAAAAATAGCTATGATATTTGCAGGACAGGGTTCTCAGGCAGTTGGCATGGGAAAAGATTTTTATGAAAATTCTGAAATTGCACGTGAAATGTTTGAGAAAGCCGGTGAAAGAATCGGTGTGGATTTTAAAGAACTTATTTTTGAAGAAAATGAAAAACTGGGGCAAACGGCCTATACACAGCCGGCAATTTTACTTGTTCAGATGATAGCATACAGACTTTTCAAAGAAGCTTGCCCTGACACCAAAGCCGAACTTTTTTTAGGACACTCTCTGGGTGAGTTTTCTGCTTTATGTGCAGCAGGCGCTATTGATTATGTAGATGCTGTAGAACTTGTGCATAAACGCGGTGCTTTTATGCAAGAAGCCTGTGAAGGAAAAAATGCAGGGATGATGGCTATTGTCGGTCTTGATGATGCAAGTGTGGAAAAAATTTGTAGTGATGCACAAAATGAAGGTAAGCAGGTATGGCCTGCCAATTATAACCAGGATGGACAACTTGTAGTTGCGGGAAATAAAGAAGATTTGGCATCAATGGAACAGACTTTTAAAGAAGCAGGTGCAAAACGGGCCTTACTTTTAAATATGTCTGTTGCATCACACTGTGATATATTGGCACCTGCACAGGAACCTCTTGCTGAAATTATGCAGACACAGATACAAGATACTTTTGAAGCCCCTGTGATTTCAAATGTTACAACAAAACCCTACAGTACAAAAGCCGAAGCAGTTGACCTTTTAAAAGAGCAGCTTGTAAAACCGGTAAAATACAAACAGTCTATTCAGGCGATAGCACCTGAAGTTGATCTGGCCATAGAGTTTGGTAACGGAGTTGTACTAAAAGGCCTCAACAGAAGAATTGCAAAAGAGTTGAAAACACTCAATATATCAGATATGGCATCATTGCAAAAAGTGAAAGAGGAAGTTTGCTCTTAATATGAGAGTCACACTTGCACAAACTTCACCGAAGTTAAACCGTACAAATCTCAATGACGCTGTTACATGTATAAACAGTGTCAAAGAGAGTTCAGATCTTATAGTCTTTCCTGAACTCTCTTTAAGCGGGTATTTGCTTCAGGATAAACTTTTTGAAGATGCCTATTTACCTGAAGAACTGAGCGTTTTTGAAGAGTTGAGCAAAGATATTGATATTGTTGTCGGCGCAGCACTCAAAGACGGGAATGTTTTTAGAAATACAGCGTTGTACTACAGCGGAGGAAAACTTCTCTCCAAGCATATAAAAGTCCATCTACCAAATTACGGAATGTTTGAAGAAGCCCGCTATTTTGAAGGCGGTGACACATTTGAGTCTTTTGTTGCGGTGAGAAAAAAAGTTTCGATGCTTATCTGTGAGGATTTATGGCACAGCAGTGTGCATGAAGAACTCACCAGACTTGATCCGGACTTGATTATCGTTCTTGTGGCATCCCCGGCTCGCGGATTTAATGAAAAATCTTTGGATATTCAAGACAAATGGTATGGAATTATCAGCAATGTTGCAAAAGAGTGCAGTGCAGAGCTTCTTTTTGTCAACCGTGTAGGATTTGAAGACGGACTTGGCTTTTGGGGCGGAAGCTGTATCGTTCAAAGAGAGGGCAAAAGAGTGCATCAGCTGCCACTGTTTGAAAAATCAATACAGACATTTACAATCGAGGAATAAATATGACAATAGCAATAATGGGTGCAATGCCTGAAGAAATCGCACCGATTTTAGAAAAAGTCGGTACATACAAAACAACAAAATATGCAGGAAACACTTACTACGAAGCAGATTACCAAGGGGTTGGTCTTATTATTGCCTACTCAAAGATTGGAAAAGTCTTTTCAACACTGACGGCTACAACCATGTGTGAACATTTTGGAGCAACAACACTTTTGTTTTCGGGGGTTGCCGGGGCAATATCGCCAAAACTCAAAATAGGTGACTTGATTGTAGCAACAAAACTTGCTCAGCACGATCTTGACATTACAGCCTTTGGACATCCTTTTGGATATGTGCCCGAGGGTGCTGTATATGTGGAAGCAGACAAAGAACTGATAGCCCTTTCAAAAGAGGTTGCAAAAGAGATGGGCAAAAATGTCCAAGAAGGTATCATTGCAACAGGTGACCAGTTTGTAGCCGATGAGAAAAGAAAAAACTGGATTGGAGAGACGTTTCATGCAGATGCACTGGAAATGGAGGGGGCAAGTGTTGCTGTTGTATGTGATGCTTTGGATGTGCCCTTTTTTATTCTTCGTGCAATAAGTGATGCGGCAGACATGGATGCAAGTTTTTCTTTTGATGAGTTTTTAGAGACGAGTGCTGTAGAGTCTGCTGAATTTATTATGAAAATGGTTGATAAACTTGTCGGTTAAACTTTCCAAAAAAATTATGTCAAAGCTCGGTAAAACAAATGCCGAGTTTGCCTTGATAGAAGAGGGGGATAAAATTCTTGTCGGACTCAGCGGAGGCAAAGACTCTCTGACAATGATTCATGCGATGAAAGAGCAGCAGCGTCGGGCTCCTTTTGATTTTGAATTTATTGCCGTTACCGTAAGCTACGGGATGGGTGAAAATTTTGAAAAACTCTCCGCACATTGCAGGGAACATGGTATAAAACATATAGTAAAAGAGACCCAGACTTATGATTTGGCAAAAGAAAAAATTCGCAAAAACTCTTCATTTTGCAGCTTTTTTTCCCGTATGCGGCGAGGGTATCTTTACAGTGTTGCCAAGGAGTTGGGATGTAACAAAGTTGCCCTTGGACATCATATGGATGATGCGGCAGAGAGTTTTTTTATGAACTTTATTTACAATGGACAGATGCGCAGTCTTGCTCCGAAATATACAGCCCAAAACGGACTTGTTGTGATTCGTCCTTTGATTCAGATGCGTGAACGTCAGCTGCGTGCTTTTGTACAAGACAACGGCATAGAAGCCATAGGTGATGAAGCCTGTCCTGCTATGCGTTTTGATGTCAAAATGCCTTATGCTAGAGCACAGATGAAAGAGATGCTCGCATCAATGGAAAAAGAACATCCTCAGCTTTTTACTTCACTCAATGCCGCTTTTAAAAACATCTCAGTCGAGAGTTTTTTTATGAGTGAGGAGTAGCTTCTTCCTCATAGATTACAATGGTTCCGGCAATCAAATCATGCAGTCCTCTTTTGTCTTTTCGAAAAGCCACCATCAAAAAGCCGAGTCCGAACAACAGTAATGAGGGGATATAGGCCAAAGAACGTGTAATCGCCTGTTTGTTGTTTATATCTTTACATGTAAAGGCATCGACTATCTTTACATGTAGAAATTTTTTTCCAGGGGTAGCTCCGTGCCACTTTTCCCAAAAAAGAATTGTCACAAGCAACACTGAAATCTCAAAAACAAATTCCCATGTTAAAGAGGTATGCGGTTGTTGGTCAAGAGCATGCATATTCCCATTCATTGCCATTTGAATATTGTGTTGGTACTGGGAAAAATCAAACCAGTTGCCATCACTTACAAAATAAATAATGATACCTACAGGCAGAGCCAAAAAGAGCGTATCGAAAAACGAGGCAAAAAAGCGTATCCAAAATCCTGCATATCTAATATTTTTTTTCATACCCTAAAGATAGCGTAAGAACGCTTACTTAATACTAATGTAACACTCTTTTTATTCTCTTTTAGCACTTTTCATACTCTTTTTTACTATCATCTCAAAATGTATAAAATCATTTTTATAGTAATAGTTTAACTGAAAATTATGTAGTGTAGCAATTTTTTGAACCAAGCTAAGTCCTATCCCAAACCCCTCTGAGTTTTTATCCTCTTGTGAAAATGGTTTTAAATAGTACTCAAACTCTTTTTTTAATCTTTTTGCTCTATTTTTAAATATAATTCTATCTTCTTTTATGATTATGTATAGCTTATCATTGATTTTATATTTCAAGCCATTTTCAATTAAGTTTTTAAATGCAAGGATAAGATAAGAAAAATCAGCTTGAAAATTGAGTTCATTTCTTTTTTGAATTTCAACTTCATCTTCACTCGCTCCAACTCTTTGAAGTGATTCTAGTAAAATGGAGTCAATATCAAAATTTGATATTTTCATATTCTCTTTTGATAATAGTTGTGTATTTAAAATAGTTGAAGTTAAGCTGTTTAATTCGTTAAAAACAGCATTGAGTTCAACTTTTAAATTCTCTTGTTCTATTTTTTGAATTATAAATTTTCCTCTTGCTATAGGTGTTTTTAATTCATGTCCCATATCTCTTAAGAGGTCTTTATGTTGCATAAGTAGAGTATTGATTTTCTGTGTCATAATTGAAAAAGCGATATTTAACTCTTGTATTTCATCGAAGTTACTTGTATTTTTACTTAAAGATACAAAATCAAGCATCCTTTGGGTTAAGAGTTTTATAGGTTTAAATAGTCTGTTGATTAAAATAAAAAGAGTAATGTTCAATATAAAAATTATTAAAAAAAATACTAATAAAATATAGTTCTCTTTTTTAAATTTTTGATAAAGTTTACTAAAAAAGATTCTTTTTTCATCAAGATATTCAACTATTAAATATTTTGTATTCTCTTTTTTGACAATTGCTAATTTGGATAAAACTAAATCTTTAGAATATGTGACTTTATAATTTTTTAAATTTTTTATCTCTTGAAGATTTTGTGATAATAAATAGTTTTTTAATTGAGTATTTTGTTCTTTAGTAATATATTTTAAAATAGTGTTTGCGCTATTGAGGTAGATTTTATCGATTAAAAGCTCTTGCTTTTTATTGTTTTGAAGATAGAGGAACGATGATATTGCCAGAAACAAGACTCCGTTAAAAGCAAAAAATATAAAAAGTTTTTTTTGAATATTCATGATACAAACTTGTATCCCATACCCCAAATAGATTTAATAAACTCTGGATTTTTAGCATCATCTCCAATCTTATATCTAATGTTAGAGATATGCATATCAATAACTCTTTTTTTTGTATCGATTGGCAATCCGATAGCTGTGGCTATCTGCTCTCTTGAGCAAATTGAATTTGTATGTTTTATTAAGAAAAGTAAAATATCAAATTCTGCTTTTGTTAAATCAACCTTATAATCTTTAATTTTTACTGTTCTGTTGATTTCATCTATTGTTAGGTTGTTTATTTTAAAACTGTTTGACTTTTTATATCTTTTTAGGAGTGTTTCTACTTTTAATACAAGTTCTCTTGGATTATAAGGTTTGGCCAAATAATCATCTGCGCCAAGCTCATATCCGTAGATTTTATTTCCTATATCACCTCTTGCGCTTGATATTATTATGGGTATATCAACTGTGTTTTTTATAATCTTACATACATCAAAGCCATCCATATTTGGAAGCATTAAATCTAAAACAACCAAATCATAAAAACTTTGTTTTGAAAAAAGTTCATCTAAAGCCTCTTTTGGTTCTCCAAACACAGACAGATTAAATCCAAAATTTTCTAAATACTCTTGTATTAACTCTTGCATCTTTTTATCATCTTCTATTAGCATTATATTTTTACTCAAACTCCCACTCCTTAAGATATCTGCTAAATTGTCTTCTTTGCTCATTATTTAGAATTTTATGAATTTTTTTCAATGTATCTATATGAAGTTTTACTTCTTCTGCTTCATAGATATTTAAAACTCTTGAAGCTTCTTCTTCATCAAAATCATCTTCTAAGAAAAGTTTTTTAAGAGTTTTATTGGTACTGTTTTCTAGTTTTTTCATATTTTTTAATCTCTTCTTGGCATTAATTAAAATAACTTGTATGTATTTTTTTTGATCGTTTTTTAGGTGTAAATATGATAAGTCTTTAAAAAAATGCTCTTTATTTTCATATTTATCATTGTGATCTGCAAAAGCAAAGTTAAATATCATTAAAAAAATAAGAATAATTCTCATCTAAGCTCCATTAGGTATTTTTATCTGATTATCTTCTAAAAGACCTCTTTCTACTTTTGTATGGCATGCTTTACAATTTGCCTTACTTTTTACTTCTTTACTTGAAAATATGTTTTTATCTATATTTTTATGTCTTTTTTTCCAATAAGGTGTATCAGTTATTGCTATTATATACTTTTTTTTCTCTTTTAGTGAATTTAAAATATAGTTTGCACTCTCTTTTGTAGAAAATTCTGCGCTGTTTTTTACTAAAAAGTTTAAAATAGAAATTCTATCCTCCTCATTCAAAGAAGCATCATCACCAAAGTGATTTTCAAGTTCTTTTTGCTTCATAAGCTGTTTCCAAGAACTCTTAGGCAGTAAAAAAGGGGGATAAAGCGTATGACAAGCAGCACACTCTTCTACAAAAATAGCAGAGTGTTTTTCATATTCTATCTCTTTATATTTGCTTTTTATAAAGATATTTTGTCCACTTATGCTATATGAAAAGAATATAGACAATCCTATAAAAAAGAGAGATGCAAATAATTTTTGCAAGCTGTTTAATCTCACACTTGTTGCTTCAATACTTTTGTAGCCTGTAACAATAGATTTAAGAGTTTGCGTTTTTGGATGTAAGAGTCTATCTATCATTACTCCTGATAGATGAGCAAAAATAAGCAAGAAAAATATATTTGTTATAAATTCATGCAACTCTTCAAAAACTTCCATTTTTTGGAAAAAGGTGTCATGTAAAAAACTAAAAAGACCTTTTCCTTCCTGTACTCCATAAGCCAACAGCCCACTCAACACTACTAGTATTCCAACCACTAAGATAGAAAGCAGCACAAAAGAAGCAGCCGGATTATGTCCCGCATACTTTTTTGGATTTAAAAAGTTTTTAGCAAATTCCCATAACTCGTCTATATGCAAAGGCCAAGTAGAAAATTTCGAATACTCTGGTCCAATAAAGCCCCAAACAATTCTAAACAAAATCAATAACCCTACAGCTATGCCAAAAATTGCATGTATATCTAAATAGTTATCCCACTCGCTTGTTATCCATGATATAGCAACAAAAAGAACTATCAGTGTATGAAAAACTCTGTTTGGAAGAGGCCAAATATATGCTTTCATCTTTAATCATCCCATCTGCCATAGTTTGGTATAAATATACTTCTCTCTTGATATGTTCCTTTTTCTGCATCTTTATGACAAGCAATACAATTTGCAATAGATTTAACCTCTTTTTGCGTTATGTATTTTTTAGGAAATTCTCTATGCTCTTTTTGAAAATAGGGTGCGTTACTTATTCTTAAAAGAGTTTTGTGTTTAGGTATAGAATTTGCTATTTTCCTGTAATATTTACCAACTCTTTTGCTCTCTTTGCTGTCCGAAGCATTTTTAAGTAAAAAATCTTTTAAATTTTTATAATCTTCCGGCTCAACTGTTGCGTCGGTTTTAAAGTGATTATCAAGATTTTTCATCATCTTTATCCAGGATTTTTTAGGTAAAAACTGTGGTTGATATGGCATATGACATGAACCACACTCATTTATATATAAAGCTTTTTCTTTTGAGTTGCTTTTCTTTTCCCTAAAATCCGTCACTTGATTATAAGCCATTCCGCCGGCAAAAACTAAACCATTGCAAATCATTAAAATTACTATCTTTTTCATTTTTGAACTCCCATCATAAAATATAATACATCACCTTTTTCAAGGGCTGTTCCTTCTCTTTTGTAAACATCTTTAAAGTTTCTTCTAAGCCACTTTTTGACCTTTTTTACATTTGTAAATCTCTTTGGATTTACTTTTGGTGAGAGTGGTTTTATTTTTTTCCCTGTAAAGATGTTTTCACCTGTTTTCGTTAAGTCATTTGTATGACAACTTGCACAAGAGACCTTTTTTTCTCTTTTACCAATCAGTTCTTTGAAAAATATCTCTTTGCCTCTTACAGCACTAAAGTCACTGAAGTTTTGGTTCTCTTTTTTTGCTTGAACTTTTAAAGTCTCCATGTAGCTATTTATTGGATTTGCATAAAGCGTTATACTTAAAATTCCAAATGTTAGTAGTATCTTTTTCAAGTAGCACCTCCTATTATTTTAAAAGTATAACAGTAGATTATCAAGTATTTGGTAGTAGTTTATTGACAAAAGATTTACAAAGTGGGGAGGAGGTCACTGCCATTAAGTTAAGAAAATTAATGCTTTTTCGGAACCGATACTTCAGTGCCGGCTGTTGCAATACTCTTGTCACTCTCAGCCCGGACTGAAGTCCGCGTTCCAAAAAAATGCTTAACTTAATGGCATTGGAGGAGGAAGGTATTCTTGTCAGGCACTTATATGTATTTAAAATTTAATTATACGTGATAGTTCGGTGCCTCTTGCGTAATGATGACATCATGGACATGAGACTCTTTGAGTCCTGCTGATGTTATTTCAACAAATTCTGCCTTGTCCCAGAAAGCTTCAATGCTTTCGCTTCCGCAGTATCCCATAGAAGAACGCAGTCCGCCCATCATCTGATGCACAATTCCTGCAATAGAACCACGAAACGGAACACGCCCTTCAATTCCCTCGGGAACAAGTTTGTCAGCGGCTGTGCCTTCTTGGAAATATCTGTCATTGCTTCCTTTTTGCATAGCCCCGATAGAACCCATACCGCGGTACGATTTGTACTGACGTCCCTGAAACATTATCGTCTCACCAGGCGACTCTTCTGTACCTGCTAAAAGTGAACCTGCCATTACACAACTCGCACCGACAGCAAGTGCCTTTGCAATGTCGCCGGAGTATTTGATACCTCCGTCTGCTATAACAGGAACACCGTGAGGACGGGCAACTTCCGCACACTCATCTATGGCGGAAATCTGTGGCACACCGACACCTGCAACAATTCGTGTTGTACAGATTGAACCAGGCCCTATACCTACTTTTACCGCATCGGCGCCTGCTTCTATAAGTGCAAGAACTGCCTCTTTTGTTGCAATGTTTCCGGCAATTACATCAACTTCCAAAGACTCTTTAATCGCTTTGACGGTGTCTAAAATACCTTTGGAATGACCATGTGCAGAATCCAGAACAAGAACATCGGCACCGGCATTAACAAGGGCTTTTGCTCTGTCCATCTGACCGACACCGATAGCTGCGCCAACTATCAGACGACCGAAGGCGTCTTTGTTTGAATTTGGATACTCTATACGTTTTTTGATATCTTTGATGGTTACGAGCCCTTTTAAAAAGCCTTCATCATCTATGATAGGGAGTTTTTCTATTTTGTTCTGGTGCATAATGTCTGCAGCTTCATCCAGAGAAATTCCTTTTTTTGCAGTAATCAACGGCATTTTTGTCATCACTTCGTCTGCATGTTTTCGCATATCTTTTTCAAATCGCATATCACGGTTTGTTAAAATACCAAGGAGTTTGTTATGTCCGTCTACAACAGGAACACCGGAGATTTTAAACTCTTTCATCAACGCTTCTGCATCCGCTAAAGTAGCATCAGGGTGGACATAAATCGGATCAATGATAATGCCGCTTTCAGATTTTTTTACTTTTTTTACCTGTTTGCACTGTGTTTCGACATCCATGTTTTTATGAATAATTCCGATACCTCCGAGTCTTGCCATTGCAATAGCAGCACGGTATTCTGTGACTGTATCCATAGCAGCCGAAACCATAGGAATTTTCAGAGTGATATTACGAGTGAGTTTTGTCTCAAGTGAGACCTCTTTAGGAAGTACTTCCGAATACTGTGGTACTAAAAGTACATCTTCAAATGTCAGGGCGCGTTTACGAATTCTCATGGGGTATCCTTTTGCAGAGTATAAAATTAATTATTAGAAATTTTTGCATTATACCTCTTTTGTGGTTAAAAAGAGGTAAAATCTAAAAACATAAACTGGGAAAGTAAAATGATAATAACGACAAGAACAAAAGGGAAAATATGGCTTTTAAATACCCACGGCTGTATACCGAAAAATACCTGATTGACACCGCGAAAACCAAGCCAAAGACCTAAAAAAGCTTTGATTGAAAGAGCTATCTGAAAACTGCTTAGTCCATCAGGAGAAATTTTTCCAAAAACCTGTGAAAAAAGATACATTCCAGAGAGTACAGCAACTATAAGAGCCTTTGGAACAACTTTTCGTACATGTATCATGATGGCTTCACGTGCTTTTTTATGTTCTTCTTCCGTTAATGACTGTTTCATCTTTGTCATAAAAAGATTATCGGTAAAGAGAAATCCTCCATAAATAAAAACAGCAAATATATGTATGGTATGAATGATTGTATATGTAATGATTTATCCTTTTTTAGGTGTTTTTCTAAAGAGATGATAGTTCTCAGACTCAAGCATATCTTCAACATAACTTGCCACACATTTTGTGCAGTTTGTCCATATTCCCGAAGGCAGTCTGACTTCAAGTTTTTTCTTTTCCCTGAGTTTAATGATTTTTTTAGGAGAGAGTACTTTTGTGACAGGGGCAAAATCAACATCTGTCAAATCTATATCATCTTTATAAAAGATTGTCTGTTTTTTGAAGTTTCCCCAGCCTGGTATGCCGTCTTCAGTGTAGGGAACCTCATGACCGTTTTTAAATTTTACCATCATTTTGTAATGAGAATCTTCAAAAACCTGCGAAACCTTGCCCCGACCAAAAACCAAGCCGTAGAGTTTGTCTTTTACTTTTACATTGTCAAAATATGCCATTTTACTTCCTTTTTTAAAATAGTAGCAAAAAATTATCTCATTGTCATTACATTATTTATAGGCAATCTCTTTTTCAAGACTCAGTGAACCGTCAAAGAGTGTCTGCTCATCATAGGCATTGGCTATAAGCTGCAGTCCGACAGGCATGCCATCTTTATTTTTTATAATAGGCAAAGACAGAGCAGGCAGACCTGCAAGGTTGACACTGATTGTATAGATATCACTCAGATACATCTCCATCGGATTTGCAAGTTCTCCGAATTTTGGAGCAACATTCGGAGCAACCGGAGAGAGAATCAGGTCAACATCCTTAAAGATTTTTGCATACTCCTCTTTTATCAAATGGCGTGTTTTTTGTGCTTTTACATAGTAGGCTTCATAGTAGCCGCTTGAGAGTACAAAATTTCCAAGGAGGATACGGCGTTTGACTTCATCCCCAAAACCTTCGCTTCTTGTTTTGTAGTAGGTTTCTTCTAAGTTTGCACCTTCAACTCGGTTGCCATAACGTATGCCGTCATATCGTCCAAGGTTGGTTGTTGCTTCTGCTGTAGCCGTCACATAGTATGCAGAAATGTCATATTTGGCATCCATCATCTCTTTTTCAACGATGGTGTGCCCCTGTGCTTTGAGTGCTGCAATTGCTTTGTTGTAGGCCTCTTTCATATCATCACTCGCATTTTCTATATACTTTGGCAAAACGGCAATAGTGAGCTTTCTTTCAGGATTGAGATTGTCACTGACTTTGTCATCTCTCATGGCATTTGTGGAATCTTTGGCATCACTCCCGCTGATAATGTCATACAAAATAGCAGCATCTTCTACATTTTGTGTCATCGGTCCTATCTGATCCAGACTTGAGGCATAAGCTCCCAAACCGTAACGGCTGACTCTTCCGTAGGTCGGTTTCATCCCTACGATGCCGCAATAGGCTGCCGGTTGGCGGATACTTCCGCCTGTATCACTGCCAAGTGCAGCTATAGCCAAACCCGCTCCAACTGCAGCGGCACTTCCTCCCGAACTTCCACCGGGAACATGCTCAGGATTGACAGGGTTGAGTGTTTTGCCGTAGCAGCTTGTCTCTGTTGTCGAACCCATGGCAAATTCATCCATGTTTGTGCGACCAAAAGGAGAGAGCCCGGCAGCTAAAAGTTTTTCTATGACAGTGGCATTGTAAGGCGCAATGTAGCCTTGCAGAATTTTTGAAGCAGAAGTAACAGACCACCCTTTGACTTGAATATTGTCTTTTATGGCAACAGGCACGCCCTCACCAAAAGTATTGACATCTATATAAGCATTTAAATCTTTGTTTGCTTCTATCTTTGTTTGTAATTCATCTTTAAATTTATTAAGTTCATCTTTGCTCATTGCAAGCGCTTCTTTTAATGTAATCACTAACTTTCCTTTTTGAATTTTTTAACAGCTAAAATACCTATACCAATCATAACAAATACAGCAAGTATGGTTGTTATGATAAATGTTGTACTAACGGGCTGAGTGTAATCAATCATTGACTACGCTTTGACATCTTTTACAAAGGCAGTCCTCTGCTTCAGCCTGGTATTTCCAGCATCTTGGACATTTGTACAGTGTGGCTTTTGCGATGCTGAAGGTATCTTCATCAACTTTAAAGCTGGCTATGATCTCTTCTTCGGGTTTGTCTTCGAAGATTCCGGAAACAACAAACCAGTCTTCTGCATCAGTACTGTTCATCTCAAGGACAGTTTTTGATTCTGTGCAAATGACAAGTTCAAGGGTATTTTTGATGATTTTTTCTTTTTTGAGTTTATCAACTTCTGCGCCGAAACCTTCACGCGCTTTTACCATATACTCAGCATCAAACGGCACGTCACCGGCTTCAATTTTTTCATAGCTCATGTCAAAAATATCTTCGGCATTGCCTTTGATGATGGCAGGGGCATTGTCTACTATCTCATCCGCTGTATAGGTTATGACAGGTGCCATAAGAAGCAGAAGTGTTTTTGTAATCATTGCCATAGCACTTTGACTTGCACGTCTTCTTGTAGAGTCTTGTGCATTGCAGTACAAATTGTCTTTTGTCATATCTATATACATGCCGCTGAGTTCGTTAACGATGAAGTTATTGAGTGTGCTCATACCGTTGACAAAGTTATATTCGCTAAAGTGTTTATGTACTTCATCAAGCGTGTTTTGTGCAACATTTAAAATCCATTTGTCCAAATCACCCATATCTTCGTACGGTGTCAGGTTTTCCAGGTCATTGATATTGGCAAGCATGATTCTGAATGTGTTTCTCAGTTTACGATAGTTTTCAGAAGTCTGTTTTAAAATCCCCTGAGAAATTTTCAAATCACCCTGATAGTCTGAAGAAGCAACCCATAAACGCAGGATTTCACTGCCGTACTCTTTTAAGACTTTTTCAGGTGCTATGACATTGCCTTTTGATTTAGACATTTTCTCGCCTTTTTCATCCACTGTGAAACCATGTGTCAATACACCTTTGTAGGGTGCTTTGTGCTCAACCGCAGAAGATAAAAACAGAGATGACTGGAACCAGCCGCGATGTTGGTCAGACCCTTCTACATACAGGTCAGCCGGATAATCTCCAGCATCATAGTTACGAGATTTGAGTACCGAATTCCAGGTAGAGCCCGAGTCAAACCATACATCCAAAATATCTGTCACTTTTTCAAGCTCTTCAGGCTTGTAGCCGCTTCCCGGATAAAGAAGCTGCGCGATGTCCATAGAGTACCAGGCATCACTTCCCTGCATTTCAAATATCATCGCTACAAAGTTGAGCACCTTTTCATCAAGTAAAACTTCACCTGTCTCTTTTACTCTGAAAAATGCGATAGGCACACCCCAGTCACGCTGGCGGGAAATACACCAGTCAGGACGGTTTGCAACCATCGAAGTCAAACGGTTTTTTCCGGTTTGTGGCACGAAAAGTGTTTTTTCAATCTCATCAAGGGCAATGTTTCTGAGTGTTTTATCCTCGCCCTCAGGTTTTTCATCAACAGAGATAAACCATTGTTTTGTAGCACGGTAGATAAGCGGTGTATGACTTCTCCAGCAATGTGGATAGGAGTGCATAAACTTGCTTACATGTAACACGCTCTCACCCATCATCTCTATAAGGTCTTCATTTGATTTAAAGATGTGACGCCCTACAAAATCCTCTGCATTGGGAATCAAAGCATCACGTACAACAGTTGCATCATAACATCCTGTTTCATCCACAGGCATAACAACTTCAAGATCATATTTTAGTCCGACACGGTAGTCATCTTCACCATGACCCGGAGCGGTATGCACACAGCCTGTACCATTGTCAACTAAAACATGCTCTCCTAAAACCATACGGGAAATTCTGCCATTGAGCGGGTTGATGGCGTTGAGGTTTTCAAATACAGTCGCATCAAAAGTTTTGGCAACACTGCCTTTGAGGATGCCCTCTTCAACCAAAGCATTCAATAGTTTTTTTGCAACAATATAACCCTCAGTTGTAAGAACATACTCTTCTTCAGGGTTTAGCGAAATCCCTGTATTTGCAGGAATTGTCCATGGTGTAGTCGTCCAGATAACCGGAGCTGCTTTTGTTTCTTTGTCCAGTCCGAGTTTTTCTTTGGCTTCATCGCTGAGTTCAAAGGCTACAAAAATCGAATAGTCTTCTTTGTCCTCATATTCAACTTCGGCTTCTGCCAGTGCAGTTCGTTCAGCCCACGACCAAAAGACAGGTTTGCTACGTTCAATCAAAAGACCTTTTTTCGCAACACTGCAGAGTGTTCTGAAAATGTTTGCTTCAAATCTGTAATCCATTGTCACATAGGGTTTTTCCCAGTCAGCAATAATTCCGAGTGTTTTAAACTCTTCTTTTTGAATGTCTACAAACTTCGCAGCATGCTCACGGCAGAGTTTTCTGATCTCGGCAGTTTCAAGCTGCTCTTTTTTTTGCTTTCCGCCAAGCTTTTTTTCAACCTGCTGTTCAATTGGAAGACCGTGACAATCCCAGCCCGGAGTAAAACGGACTGATTTCCCGTTGAAATAGTTGTTTTTGATGATAATATCTTTGAGAATTTTATTGAGTGCATGTCCTATGTGGATATGTCCGTTTGCATAGGGAGGACCGTCATGCAAGGTAAAGTGTTCCGCACCGGCACGTTTTGCCTTCATTTTATGATAAACTTTTTTCTCATCCCAAGCAGCATAACGCTTTGGTTCATTGTTTATTAAGTTGCCTCGCATGGCAAACGTAGTTGTTGGTAAAAGTAGTGTGTCTTTGTAGTCCATTGAAACCTCAAAATATTATTATAAATTTTTGCAGTATACCTTTTATGTGTTTAAAACCTAATAAAAGTGTTATAATAAGCCAAATAAAATTCTTCAAACAAGGCTGTACAGAGTATGAAAACACATCTGATAATCATTGGAAATAAATTTGTTTATAACAGATCATTACAAGAGTATATTTTGCGAGATATTGAAAAAAACAGCGGTTTTATAGATAATATAACTTATTTTAAGGACAGTGACAACTCCTTTTTTCTTTATCTTGAAGAAGAACTCCATACATCCGACCGGGTTATTATCGTTACATGTAAACAAAACTTTTCAACTGTCGGAAAAGTGATATGCACCGCAACCAGTGATAACCAGATTTTAAAAGAGGGGATGCTCATACCGCAGAAAGCTTCATTGTTTGCAGAACGTTCCTATCTGTTGGAATTTCAAAACTCCCTGATAAACGTAATACAGATGGATGAAGGACAAAAAATGCCCGAATTACTTTTAAAAAATGAAGAGATACGGGCAACTATACATATATTTGAAGAAGACAAATCCACTATAGTGACAATTTTTACTCCAATCGCACAAACATATGAAGTCAATATTGATGTAACACAGGAGGTGCAAGGGTGGCACAGAGTAGATGTAACGAGTAACAAGTACGGGGATATTACAAAATTTATTCATGCAGCAAAAAACCTGTTGCCTAAAAAGCTTATTGCATCATCAAATATTATTGAGTATATTATAGAAAAACTTTCACATTCAGGGAAAAAAATAACATTTGCCGAGAGTTGCACAGGCGGACTGCTCAGTTACTTTTTTACAAAACACAACGGCGCATCAAAAATTTTAGAGGGCGGCCTGGTAACCTACTCCAATACACTCAAAGAAAACTGGTTGGCTGTGGATCATGCCATACTTGAAGAAAACGGTGCAGTAAGTGCCGAAGTTGTCAGAGAAATGAGTGAGGGTGCACTCAATGTCAGTGGAGCAGACTATGCTTTGGCAGTAAGCGGAATCGCCGGAGATACAGGGGGCACGCAGTTTAAACCGGTCGGTACTGTATATATAGGTGTGCGAAGCAAAACACAACATACTGAAAAGCATCTGCATTTTCACGGTGACAGGAATTATGTACAGGAACAGAGTGCCCTGATGGCAATAAAAATGTTGCTTTTGCTTGATAAAGAGACTTTTTTCTAAATTTAGGAGAAAATATCTTGACAATTAAAATCTATTTGTCTATAATTTCGACCTCTTAACAATAAGAGGCAAATGTCTTGTTAGCTCAGCTGGTAGAGCACGTCACTTTTAATGATGTGGCCGATGGTTCGAATCCATCACAGGACACCATTTTTATATGCGCGGTGGTAGTTCAGTTGGTTAGAATACCTGCCTGTCACGCAGGGGGTCGTGGGTTCGAGCCCCATCCACCGCGCCATTTTTCGGGCGCTTAGCTCAGTTGGTAGAGCGCTACCCTTACAAGGTAGATGTCACTGGTTCGAGTCCAGTAGTGCCCACCATTTTTTGATTATTTGCATCAAAAAATTTCAGCTCACGTACTTAAGCACCCTCAAGGGGCATCAAGATACGCTTCGCTAAAATTTTTGACACAACTAATGCAAAAAACAACCGTTAACCCTTTGTTAACAATGAAAGTGACCCTTTCGTCTAGTGGCCAAGGACACTATCACTTCATGGTAGTAACAGAGGTTCAAATCCTTTAGGGGTCGCCATTTTAATTGGTGTTTGAAATTTTAATAATAAAATTCTTGATTTTTGTTTTAATCAAGGCAGGTTCTAGAGTGAATGAGGAGCATAGTTATACTATGTGACGATTGAGCGAAAGGTTCTAACGCCGAGTAAAGTAAAAAGCATATTTTGGGCGCTTAGCTCAGTTGGTAGAGCGCTACCCTTACAAGGTAGATGTCACTGGTTCGAGTCCAGTAGTGCCCACCATTTTTTGATTATTTGCATCAAAAGATTTCAGTTCACGTACCTAAGCACCCTCAAGGGGCATCAAGATACGCTTCGCTAAAATTTTTGACACAACTAATGTAAAAAACAAGTTTTTTCTTACTTTAAAAAAGAAAATGTGACGATTATTTATAAAATTCTTGATTTTTGTTTTAATCAAGGCAGGTTCTAGAGTGAAAAAGGAGCATAGTTATACTATGTGACGATTGAGCGAAAGGTTCTAACGCCGAGTAAAGCAAAAAGCATAATTTTAGGTTGCGGTGGTAGTTCAGTTGGTTAGAATACCTGCCTGTCACGCAGGGGGTCGTGGGTTCGAGCCCCATCCACCGCGCCATTCTCTTTTTATTCATTCAATCCATTCAATCATAAAATACTGTTTTTACATCATCTGTTCAAGTTCTTATTAATCCAGACTTTCAAAGATAAAGCCCTCACGGAAGTACCGGTTCCGAGAAAGCATTAATTTTTTTAACTTAATGACATTGTCATTGAAGTACAGATTCCGAAAAAACTACTTGAGAGTACTGAGAAAGTCAGTTGTAATGTGTGCAACATCTCCGGGGGAGAGTTTTTCTATGTTTATAGTTTTGTTTTGTTCTCCCAAAGCACCGTAGACTTGAATATCTGTCTTGTTGAAAAGTGCCAAAACTTTTGCACCTGAAGCGACTGCAAGATGCATAGGCCCTGTGTCCGCACTGACATACAGATCACAGACTTGAAAAAATGCCCCTAAAACTCTTAAATCTTTGTTGGCATATTCCAAAACTTTTTCGTTGAGTTTTGTAGGAATGTCAGGGGAGAGAATATCTATAATGACAATGTTTTCATCAAGCTTAAAGAGTGTGTCTACCCACTCGTTCCACCATTCATCACTTATCTTTTTGTCAAATCTTGCATTTCTGAAGATGGCTATAACCTTTGTACCGGCAGCAATATTATTTACATGTAACAGTGAAAGCAAGTCTTTTTTTGCTTTTTCTCTCTCATCTTGTGTTGGTTTTATATCAAGCGTTGGCATTTTTTTTGGAAAATCAATTTTGAAAAATCGTAAAAATTCCATACTTTCAAGTCCCATATGCCGGTAGGTCTTTAAGCCTCTTTCTTGAATATGTGTGAAATTCGCCCAGAGTTTGTCACTTGCGAAGCTGGCTTTATATTTTGCTCTTGTGAGTGATGTGACGATTTGGGCACTGGTGGAACCGCCGGAAACATTCAGGGCAACATCATACTCTTTTGTTCTGGCCTGTTTGATGTAGGCAAGCATCTCAAGCGGATGCAAAAGCAGTTTTCGGGGGATGTCTATGACTTTGTCAACATTTGGCAGAGGTTCAAGAATTTTACCGGCAAGTTTCATGCCGACAATGATGTCTATTTTTGCATTTGGCATCTCTTTTGCAAGTTCGTTGATAAGAGGCGTTAAAAAAAGCAGGTTCCCTATTCGGTAATTTGGCCGTATAATGACAATGCTTTTGACTTTCTCTTTGTCAATATATTGAGCAGGCTGCGATTTATGAGAAAAGAAAGAAAGCAGACCATTGAGAATACTCGAGAGTTTTTTTCTTAGGGTTACATGTAAAGGATATTTCATAGGAATCTTTGTTTTTTTTGTGTAATTATAGCCAATTAACATTTATATAGGATAGTTAGTGTAAAATGTCATATTAACTTAACGGAGTGCATTTGAAAGAGATTGTTAAACGGTTTTGGCCTTATATAAAAGAGTATAAACTCTACTATTTACTTGTCATTTTTGGCGGCTTGCTGATTCTTGTGTCAACTGTGGGAACTGCCCAGATTATGAAGCCGATGATGGATGATATGTTCATTAAAAAAGACAAAACAATGCTCTACCTTATTCCTTTGGGGCTTATTGCCATTTATGTGACAAAAGCGATTGGAAAGTATATTCAGACAATTTTTATGGAGTACATCGGGCAGAGTATTGTGACCCGTTTTCGTGAAATACTTTTAGACAAGATGATTCATCTTGATATGGCATTTTTGTATGCAAACCGGAGCGGAGAGCTTATTTCTCGTGTAACAAATGACATCGGTCGGATTCAGTATTTTGTTTCAAATATGCTGCCTGATATGTTTCGCGATCTTTTAACGGTTATTGCGCTCGTGGGGTATATTGTCTATCTCAATCCTTTACTCTCTTTTTATACGCTTATTGTTGTGCCTCTGATTATTTACCCTTTGATGCTTATAGCCAAAAAACTCAAAAAGTATTCACACCGTTCCCAGAATAAAAATGCTGATTTGGTATCGCGTTTGACAGAAGTTTTCAACAACAGTGAAATCATCAAAGCCAATGCAACAGAAAAATTTGAAGTCTCCCGTTTCAGTGTAGAAAACTGGAACTTTTTCAAGATAAACATGAAAGCCATTTATGTCGGTGCCCTTGTTTCGCCTATAATGGAGATCATAGCAGTTTCAGGACTTGCCATGGTCGTGTATGTCGGGGGCAAAGAGGTTTTTGATGGTAAAATGACTGTCGGTGAGTTTACAGCATTTATCACGGCAGTAGGACTTGTGTTTGAACCGATTCGCAAACTTGGCGGAACCTATTCAAAAATTCAGGATGCGCTTGCGGCAAGTGAGCGTGTTTTTGAAATCATAGACAAAGAAAACAGTGTCGTCGAGGGTACAAAAGAGCTCAAAGAAGACATTAAGAAAATCGAATACAAAAATGTTGTTTTACAGTATGAAAATATCAATATACTAGACGGTATTACTTTGACAATCAACCAGGGAGAACATATTGCTCTTGTTGGAGACAGTGGCGGGGGCAAATCGACTTTTATGAATATGCTTTTGCGTTTTTATGATCCCGACAGCGGAGAGATTCTCATAAACGGCATAAATATCAAAGAGTTCAAGCAAAAGTCACTCAAGCATCATATCGCGCTTGTTTCACAGCGCATCTACATTTTTCAAGACACTCTGGCTGCCAATGTTGCCTACGGCCAAGAGCATATAGATGAAGCAAAAGTCATAGAAGCTTTAAAACTGGCGGATGCCTATGATTTTGTGATGCAGCTTGAAGAGGGTATTTATACTATGATGAGTGAAGCAGGGGCAAATCTTTCAGGTGGACAGAGACAACGTATAGCCATTGCAAGAGCAATATACAAACATGCTTCACTGCTGCTTTTTGATGAAGCAACATCGGCACTCGACAATGAGAGTGAAAAGCGGATACAAAAAGCACTCGATGCCTACACAAAAGATAAAATCACACTGACAATCGCACACCGTCTCTCTACAATTGAGCATGCTGACAAAATTTTGGTACTGCAAAAAGGGCTCATAGTGGCAAGCGGTACGCACAAAGAGCTTTTAGAGTGTTCTGCTGTGTATCAAAGACTGGCGGGAGAGCTGAAAAAATAATCCGGGTTGAACACAGAGACTATACAAAGCTTTTTGTTCCCCCTTTGTCATACATATCTTTGTACCGGAATGTTATGAGATTTTGCATGATAGCAAAAAGTATCATAAAATTTAAAAAACTGCTGCCTCCGTAGGAAAACATAGGCAGAGGGACGCCAACTACAGGGGCATAGCCTATAGTCATGGCAATGTTGACACCCATATAGATGAAAATCATAAAAGAGATAGCGACAGTGACAACTTTAATATAGTAGTCATTGTTAAATATACTCAGACTCAAAAGATGCAATATGAGCATAGCATAGAGTAAAATAAGTGCCAAAGCACCTAAAAAGCCGGTTCGCTCAACAACAAAGGCAAAAATAAAATCACTTGTGGCGATAGGCAAAAATTTCATCTGTGTCTGCGTCGCATTCTCTTTGTCTTTTCCGCTCCATCCGCCAGAGCCTATGGCAATGATAGACTGCTGTACGTGATACGATGGTTTTTCACTTAAAAAATCTGTAATTCTCTCTTTTTGATAATCATGCAGCATAAATTTATAGGCAAGTGGTGAGAGAATCAAAATTCCTGCAACAATAGTGGCTATAATTTTCCAATAAACACCCACATAAAACAAAACACTGTAGCCTATAAGCAGTAATACAAGGGCTGTACCCAAATCCGGTTCTTTTGCAATAAGAACAAAAGGGAGCAGTATGTAAAAGCTGATGCGTAAAAAATCTTTGAGTCTGTAGCCTTGGGCAGGCGGAGGGTTTTTATGGATAAGATAGGCAAGCATTAAAATAAGCGCAGGTTTTACAAATTCTGAGGGCTGTATGGTGGCATTGATGAAGGGGATTTCTATCCATCTTTGGGCTCCAAGACGTGAGTGTCCGAAAAGTTCTACTGCAAAAAGCAGGGCAATGTTGCCCCAGTATATAAAAGGGATAAGCCAACTCATCCGTCTTATAGGCAATAAAAACACAACCAAAAAAGCCAAAAATGCAACACCGACATAGGCAAGCTGTTTTTCAGCAAGAGCAGGAACAGCTTCACCGATGAGCCAATGCGACATAATTATCAAAGGAATGATAAGAATGATGGAAAAAAAGTCAAATTGTGATAAAATACTCTTATCAAATCTCCACAAATTTGTAACTCCAAAATAAAATTATTATGATTGTATCATAAAGGCTGTAAAGAATGATAAACACACAAGAATACAAATGCGTAAATCCTGAAAGACTGGATACTTTTCTGACTGCACAGATAGGACAGACCCGTTCGCAAATAGCAGGACTGATCAAACATGAATGTGTCTTTGTAGATGGAAAAAAAGTTCCCCGTCCGGGTGTAAAACTTAAATCAGGACAGAGAGTCAGGGTAGAATTTCCGGAGGCAAAAGAGGAAAAAGCACTTGATGTAGATTTTGATGTTGAAATTTTATATGAAGATGATGATGTTCTGGTCATAAACAAGCCAAGCGGAGTGACAGTACATCCTGCACCGAGTGTCAAAGAAGCAACCCTGGTTGACTGGCTCAAGCACAAAGGTATCAGGCTTTCTACCATAAGCGGGGAAGAGCGTCACGGTATTGTGCACCGTCTGGACAAAGGAACGAGTGGCACAATGGTTGTTGCCAAAAACAATGCAGCCCATGAATTTTTGTCACAGCAGTTGCAGGACAAAAGTATGGGACGCTATTATATAGCTGTTATTGTGCCTCCTTTAAAAGAAGAAATTACCACAATAGAATCAAACATAGGCAGAAGTGCCCATAACCGTTTGAAAATGGCATCCGGACTCGAACATGCAAAGTATGCAAAAACGATGTTTAAGCATCTGGCTTTGAGTGAAGACGAACATACTCAGCTTATAGCCTGCAAGCTTTTTACCGGAAGAACCCATCAGATAAGGGTACACCTTGAGAGCATAAACCGTCATATTTTGGGAGATCATATCTATGGACTGAGCCCAAAACAGGAGAACTCGGAACGTATTTTGCTGCATGCCTATATGATTTACTTTATTCATCCCTCAACAAAAGAAAAGTTAACTTTTCAAGCAGAGTTTGATGCTATAATGCGAGAAACAATTTATAAAAAATTTGATACGGAGATTTTAAATGAAGTTATTGAGCCTGAGTACATTATGCGCAGTTTCACTGCTGATTCTTAGTGGTTGTCAGGGAATAAGCCCGCTGCCAAAGAAAAAAGTTGCTATAGACTCTACACTGCCTGTTGTAACGCTTACAAAAAACGGAATCATGCGTGATATGAAAACCGTAGCCTTTGAATGGAAAAGTATAAAAGATCCGCGTGTAAACGGTATTTATGTCTATAAAAGAATTTTAGGAAAAAAAACTACAAAAGAACTGGATTATTACGACCGTATAGACAATAGATTTAAAACGCATTATCTTGATGCAAAGAATAAACCGGGAACAAAATACAGTTATGCTTTCAGGGTGGTTTCCAAAGATGCCCAGGGACAACTCAGTAAAGTATACAATGTCAGCACTCTCCCTGTTTTGGAATCCGTTGCCTGGATACACTCCATTGCCGGACTTCCGCGAAGTGCGAAAATTATATGGAGACCGCATGAAAATCAGCGGGTTGCATCCTATATAATTGAGCGCCAGAGTGTTGAAGATGAGTCATTTAAAAAGATTGCAACACTAAAAGGGCGCTTAAATGCCGAGTATATTGATGAAGATTTAAAAGACAATGCCGTATATCTGTACAGAATTCGGGCAAAGACCTATGATGGAATCATTTCACAACCTTCACAAATTGTAAAATCTGTAACAAAGGCATTGCCAAAAAGTGTAGAACATATAAGTGCAAGCAAAAATTTGCCAAAAATGATAAAAATCAGCTGGTCTGTTTCAAAACAAAAAGATTTTCATCAATACTATTTATACAGAGGCGAAGATATAGACAGCTCTTTTGAACTGATAGCCAAACTGTACAACAACAGCTTTACGGATCATATCAACAAAGACGGACAGGTTTATTTTTACAGAGTCAGTGTTGTGGATAAAGACGGGCTTGAAAGCGAACATGATGAAAATACCGTTATGGGGATGACGCTGCCAAAACCCGATGCTCCTGTTGTTACCTCAATACAGCTTACTGATTCAGGTGTAGAACTTTCCTGGAAAGCCACAGACGCAAGAATCAAATCATATAAAATTGTCAGAAAGCGCCAGATAGGCTGGTTTAAAGAGACAACAAAAGAGTATAAAAATATTCATACAAACAGATTTCTTGATACAAACATTACTGCAGACAGTATCTATACATATACTGTCTACGGCATAGATGAAAACGGTATAGTTTCAAAACCGAGTACCGAAGTCAAAATAAAAGTGGGTGCATTTACCAAGGTGGTTGATGGAGAAAAGAGTGCGCCGGTGAAAGAGGTTCATGTCAAAACCTATATAAAGAATACAGACAGTACACAAGAGAGAGTGACTCCTGTCAAAGATTTAGATTTAAACGAGATTTAATGCCACATTTACATATAGAAAAATTTAAACAAATTGATTTTCCAAAGGTTTGTGATGAGGTAAGTTTTAATTTTATTGCATCAAATGTTTTGCATTCTGATGAAAAGCTCATTGCAACGACTGTAGAAGGTGAAGATTTTTTTCTTTTGGTTAAGGAAGAAGAGAACAGAAGCCTGCTTAAAACCGACAAGCTTACGCGTCCCGCTTCCATACACAATGTACATAAAGCACTTTTGGCATATGCAAAAGCTGCAGGCTTACATGTAATCACATCCAATGTACCCCAGGCACCGAAGAATATACACCTGCAAGAAGTAACGGCACTCAAAAAAATAGAATATTTTGCCAATGAATTTCCACAGGACAAAGAGGTCCGCATTGAAGTAGGCTTTGGTTCGGGACGGCATTTGTTGCACCAGGCAGCAAAGAATCCTGATGTGCTCTTTATAGGCTTGGAGATTCATCGTCCTTCCATAGAACAGGTACTTAAACAGAGTGTCATACAAAAGCTAGATAATTTACTTGTGCTTGATTATGATGCGAGGCTTTTTATGGAGCTTGTTCCTTCAAATATTGTCGGGGCTGTTTATGTGCATTTTCCTGTTCCATGGGACAAAAAACCGCATCGCAGAGTTATTTCAACTTCTTTTATCAAAGAGGCCCGTCGTGTATTGAAGGTTGGCGGAACTTTGGAACTCAGAACAGACAGTGAAAACTATTATGCGTACTCTTATGAGACCTTTATAGCCTTTGACAAAACAACACTGCAAATTAACAAAAACAAAGACATTGCCATCAGTTCAAAATACGAAGACAGATGGAAAAAAATGGAAAAAAACATTTATGATGTGACAATGATAAATGATGAGTTTTCTCAGGAGTTGGCTATTGAAGGTGATTTTGCTTTTACAAAACCTGGCTTGAGTGCAGAAGAAATCATTGCACTGCATAATAAGACTTTTCGTTTTGAAGGCGGTTTTATACATTTTGAACGGGTATACAGACTCAAAGAAGGGGTTATGCTGCGTTTGTCAATGGGGAGTTTTGACAGGCCGGAACATTTGTATCTTATTATCAATAATGAGGAAGTTTTCTACTATCCTGAGTACCCATTAAAATCACGCAGTAATCTCAAAGCACACAAAGAACTTAACAAGGTGTTACATGGATAAAGTTATTATTGCACAGAACCTCTCTCTTGCTTATTCCAAAGATGAAACCATTATAAACAAAGCAAATTTTTCTATAGACTCGGGAAGTTTTGTTTTTATAACCGGAGCAAGCGGCAGTGGCAAATCAACACTTTTAAAGTCACTCTATGGTGCGCTCAAGCCCATTGAGGGAAGTCTTGTTGTGGGAGGTGTTGAGCTCAAAGGTGTTTCAAGTGCAAAGCTGAATTTTTTGCGAAAGCACCTTGGCATTGTTTTTCAGGACTATAAACTTGTAAAAGAGTGGACGATAGAAAAAAACATCATGCTGCCGCTGATTATAAACGGCTATGAAAAAAGTATCACACAGAGTCAGGTTGACTCTTTGCTTAAGCATGTAAGACTGCAGCATCAAGTGGGAAAGTATCCTTTGGAACTCAGTGGTGGAGAGCAACAGCGTGTAGCCATGGCAAGAGCCTTGGCACATAATCCGATTTTGATACTTGCCGATGAGCCGACAGGCAATCTTGATGATTACTCTTCACAGCTGATCTGGAATCTTTTAGAAGGTGCAAATGAGCAGCTTAAAACTACTGTTATTGTGGTAACACACCATATTCCTGAAACAATGAAGGTTGATTACAAGCACTATCATATAGAATTTGGAGAGGTACATGAAGTCATTTAAAAATCACATCTCTCTTGTTATTGCTCTTGTAAGTATACTTTTTTCATTGCAGATTTTTACTATAGTCGACAGATCTATCAATGCCTATAAAGAGAATCTGGCTAAAAACTATTCACTTGTGGTCGTCAGTCAAAAAACATTGCAGCCAAAAGAGTTGACGGATAAAATAACAGCACTCTCTTCTGTCGAACAGCTTTCTCCTGATGAGATCATAAAAAAACTCAATACAGGGATAAGTAAAAAAAATATAGAACTGTTGAAAATAACATTGCCAAAATTTTATAAATTTAAATTAAAAAGATATCCGACACCTGTAGAGTTGCAAAAAATAAAAAAAGAGCTTTTAGCGTACCCGTATATTACAAAAGTGGAAACTTTTTCAAATACACATGACACAACCTATAAACTGTTGCTGCTTTTTAAAAATGTCATATCTGTTTTGGCAATATCTATTTTGCTTGTTACGATACTTTTAATATTTAAAGAACTTCGTATATGGCAGTTTAAACACAATGAAAGAATGAATATAATGGGATTGTTCGGTGCTCCTGTATGGCTGCGTTCAGCAGTTTTGTTTCGGCTTTCCATTGTTGATGCATTTATAGCCTTTGGTATTTCATTTGTAGCTTTTTCCTATTTTGCTTCAAGTCCGTGGGTAAAAGAGCAGTTTGCAAACATAGGTATATCTGTTGTGATTTTTGACAGAGTGTATGATTCACTGATTATGCTTGGCGTTTCTATAACAGTCTCTATTTTACTGGCAGGTTTTATAGTTTTAGGGCATAAAGAAGAGGTCTGATGAGAGCTGTATTATTTTTTTTACTCTTTACATGTAGCAGTATTTTGTTTGGTGCGACAGCAATAGATAAAAAAATAAACAAAACAAGTTCTGCGCTGAAGTCTTATACGAAGAACTATTCTGTACTCAATGCGAAAATGGCACAGACGGCAAAAGCCATCATCAAGCAAAAAACAGAGTTGGCAAAAAAAACGCTTTATCTCAAAAAGTTAGAAAAAGAACTCTCTCTCAAAGAGAGCAGTCACAGTGAAAATACACAACAGTTGAAAATTTTAAAAAAATCCCAGGAAGCACTTCAAAAAAAACGGCAAAAACTCGAAGAGGATCTGATTTTTGTTATAGCCAAAACTGTCTCTTTATCAGTTGTTCTGGAAAAAGAATATCCTGAAAACGAAGAGGCTATCATGGAGTTTGAAGTTTTAAAAGCTATGCTCAAAGCCTCAAAAGACAAAGCAAAACTTTTAAGCAGAAAATTTTTTGAAAATGAAAAAAATATAGATTTAATCAGTTTACATGTAAGTTCACTCGAAGTGGCAATCGCCAATATAGATCAAAAAAGAAAAGAAGTAATCCGAAGAAGAAAAGAGAACAAAAAAGCATTGAAAAAACTGACTTTGGCAAAAGAGTCCTACAAAAAAGAGTTAAAAAGTCTTATCAGAAGGCAAAATGCTTTAAAAAGAACGCTTTCTAAGCTGAATCTTATAAAAATAGATGAAATTAAAAGAGCAAAAGAAGAGAAGATGAGAAAACTGGCTTTTGCAAAACGTCAGAAAAAACTTGGAAAAAACCTGCCAAAAGTAAAAAAACACGGCAGCAGCTATCAGGCAATAAAGACAATCAGGTACAGAGGACGAAAAACGATTGCTCCGCTCAATGCTTATACCATTACAAAAAAATACGGTACCTATACAGATCCTATTTACGGTATAAAGATATTTAATGAATCTATCTCTTTGAAACCAAAATATCCTAATGCAAAAGTAAAAACTGTTTTCAACGGTAAGGTAATTTATGCGGCAAAGACAGCGGTTTTAGACAATATTGTTATTGTCGAACACAAAAATGGACTCCATACAATTTATGCAAATCTTTCACAGATAGCACCAAATGTCAAAAAAGGGAAAAAGATTGCCAAAGGGGCAACAATCGGCAGGGTCAAAGATGAACTTGTTTTTGAAGTTACACAAAAAACAAATCATATTAATCCGATACGCTTATTTCAATAGATTTTGATATAATTGCAAAAATAAAAAACAGAGAAAAAATATGAACTTTATTCAAACACGCGGCGCAGATAAAAACAAGCCGCAAACGGTTACCTTTTCAGAGGCAATATTGAGTCCTATAGCATCTTTTGGCGGTTTATATGTTCCGCAGAATCTTCCTGATCTCGGAGAAGAATTTTTACAAAAGCATCTGAACTCTTCTTATAAAGAACTCGCAGCAGATATGTTAGATCGTTTTGAAATAGATATCGCAAAAGAAGTGATTGATGAAGCACTGGGTCTGTATGACAAATTTGATGATGCATCCAATCCTGTGCCTGTTGTAAAAGTCAAAGAAAACCTCTATATCAGTGAATTGTATCACGGGCCTACCCGCGCATTTAAAGATATGGCACTGCAACCCTTTGGTGTAGTTCTCTCTTCTATCGCACAGAGATTAAATGAAAATTATTTGATTTTGGCTGCAACAAGCGGAGATACCGGTCCTGCGGCACTTGAAACTTTTAAAAACAGAGCAAATGTAAAAGTTGCATGTTTGTACCCGGATGGCGGAACAAGTGATGTGCAGCGTCTGCAGATGGTGACAGAAGATGCACCAAACCTAAAAGTCATCGGCATAAACGGTGTTTTTGATGATGCACAGAGTGCTTTAAAACGTTTGCTGGCTTCGCAAAGTTTTAAGGATGCACTGCAAAAAAAAGATATGAAACTCTCGGCAGCAAATTCGGTCAATTTCGGACGTATAATATTTCAGATTATTTATCATATTCATTCTTATCTGGAGTTGGTTCGTCAAAATGCCGTTGCAATGGGTGAAAAAGTCTATCTGAATGTTCCAAGCGGGAACTTCGGAAATGCTCTTGGGGGATATTATGCCTGGAAAATGGGTCTGCCTGTTGAAAAAATCATTATTTCATCCAATGAAAACAATGTGCTTACGCGTCTGATTCGTGACGGGAAATATGATTTGAGAAATTGTGAAGTTATCGGTACGACATCACCTGCTATGGATATTTTAAAGTCATCCAATGTTGAAAGAGTTTTGTTCGATCTGTTTGGAGAAGGCAGAACAAAAGAGTTAATGCAAACTCTTGAAGAAAATAATTTTTATGAATTGACTGCGGATGAACTTACAAAGCTTCGTGAGTGTTTTGATGCTGATTTTTGTACAGGAGAAGAGGGGAAAAAATACATCAAAGAGACTTTTGAAAAATATAACTATTTGATGGATCCGCATACGGCTACATGTATGAAATCCTACGAAACATGTTCAAAACCTGAAATTAAGACGATTGCATATTCGACGGCTGAGTGGACGAAATTTTCTCCGGTAATTGCAAATGCACTGACAGGAGAGATTGGTATGAAAGATATTGAAGCGTTAGAATCAATATCGAGAGTGGCAAATCTTGAAATTCCAAAGATGATACAAGAGTTGTTTACCAAACCGACAGTGCAAAAAACAGTGATAGAAAAAGAGGAAATAGAAGAAGAGATACTCAAATTTTTGTAACATTTTTACAAAAGCGATAAATAATTATTATTAACAGTTTAAGTTGTCATTAACTATTAAAGATGTAAAATAACTTTAATAGGAAAAATTATGAATGAAACAACGACTGAGGATAAGTTAAAGCAAAAGCGGAATATGCTTTATTACAATCAACTGATTTTGAATGAAAGACGTGCAAAGTCTTTTCATGGAAGAAAAACAAAAACAGCTAAAAAGCGTACAAGTTTTGGTTCCCAAAAAGTCGATTTTAAAGATTATCTGTTTATTCCCCAACAATGGGAATTTGTTGCATACATACTCTATTTTGTCGGTATCCCCTATACCGTTGGAGCTTTGTTTTTATTTTTATTTATAGCAAATGCAAATTGGGAAAGCTTTCAGTTACTGAATCTCAATGCATTTCCTGTAGTTTGGCTGATAGGGTATGAAATAGTCTCTGTCTGTCTGTTAATCTGGATTATGATTTTGTATTTGACCTATGAATCAGAAGAGGGGTATTAAAGCAGCCCGGCGTTACAGCTTCACTGCTTTTTTATAGGCTTCTTCTATTGCTTCGATACAGGCATTGCGAACATTTCCTTTCTCGAGTGCAGCATACCCTGCTGCTGTTGTCCCTCCCGGACTCATGACACCGTCTTTAAGCAGTGCAGGGTGTATTTCCTGGATAAGCTCTCCAAAACCGTCAAACAAACCGCGCATAATAGCCATGGCATCTTCGCGTTTGAGTCCCTGTTTGACAGCTCCGTCGCTTAAAGATTCTGCAATAAGTGCAAGATAGGCAGGACCACTGCCGGCAAGAGCTGTTGCTATGTCTATCTCTTTCTCATTTGCCAGCCATCTTGTTGAGCCGATAGAATTAAAAAGCGTTTGTGCTTCTTCTTTATAGGTGGTGTCTCCTGTGAGTGTTGTCATGGATTTTCCAACACTTGCCGCAAGGTTTGGCATAGCTCTTACAACTGCAGATGTGTTAAAATGGTCTTTGAGCTTTTGAATGCCTGTTCCGGCCAAAACCGAATAGAGTACCTCTGCTCTGCCTTGCAGTTTTTTTGACACTTCTTCTACATTTGCCGGCTTAACACACAGGAGAATATTTTTATCTTCAATATTAAAATTATCAAGAAGAGATTTCTTTACATGTACACCGAGTTTTTCTTCAAAACTCTCCAACTTTTTACGGTCTCTTCCCACTACTTCTATTTTGTAACTGTTTTTTAAACCTTTGGCAATGCTGAGTGCCATATTGCCATTTCCGATAAATGTAATTGTTTTCATACAAGTCCTAAATGTTTTATGGTAGTATAACATTATTAAAATAAAGTCTAAAAAATGGGTGGGGATATGGAACAATTTTTAAAAGAAGCAAAAACTGCGAGTAGAGTATTTAACAGTTTGAGCGGACGTGATAAAAACAAAATACTACACGAAATGGCAAATGCTTTGCGTGCCAATACTATGGATCTTATAGAAGCAAATGCTATTGACATGCTCGAAGGTGAGAAGAACAAATTAAGTTCTGCATTGATGGACAGACTTTTTTTGGATGAAGAGAGAATAGAGTCTATGGCAAAGGCTGTAGAAGAGATAGCTGCACTCAAAGAACCGGTAGGACGCGTACTTGACGGGTGGCTGACTGAAGATGGGCTGAAAATAGAAAAAGTGAGTATTCCCATTGGTGTAATCGGTATAATTTACGAATCACGCCCTAATGTCACGAGCGATACAGCTGCTCTTTGTTTCAAAAGTTCAAATGTCTGTGTTCTCAAAGGCGGCAAAGAAGCAGAGCGTTCAAACAAAGCAATCGCTAAAGTCTTAAAAGCGGTCCTGGAAAATCATGATTTGCCGACATCTCTTATATCTTTGATTCCGGACAGTTCCCGTGAGGGTGTGGCCAAACTTATCAAAATGGACAAATATGTAGATCTGATTATTCCTCGCGGAGGAGCAGGGCTTATAAAGTTTGTCAGTGAAAATGCAACGGTAAGTGTTGTCAAGCATGACAAAGGGCAGTGTCATACCTATATAGACAAGGACGCAAATATTGAGAGTGCCATAAAAATTGCCATTAATGCAAAAGTACAAAGACCGGGTGTCTGTAATGCAATGGAGACACTGTTGGTAGACAAAACAATAGCAAAAGAGGTACTTCCTTTATTAAAAGAGGCTTTTGACAATGCAAATACACAATTAAAGGGCTGTGCGAAAACTCAGGAGATAATCAGTGTTGCAGATGCGACAGATGCCGATTATGATACTGAGTATTTGGCAAATATTTTAAATTTGAAGGTTGTTGAGGGTGTCAACGGGGCAATTGAGCATATAATACATTTCGGCTCAGGACACTCGGAAGCTATTGTTACTGAAAATATCACTACAGCAGAGAAATTTTTAAACAACATTGATGCAGCGGCAGTTTATGTCAATGCCTCTACCCGTTTTACAGACGGAGGTGCTTTTGGCTTTGGTGCAGAGGTGGGAATCAGTACAAACAAACTCCATGCAAGAGGTCCTATGGGCATAGAAGGATTGACAACGTATAAATATAAAATTTATGGAAGCGGGCAGATAAGATGATGTTGACTGTTGATGAACTAAAAAGTATTGTTTTTTTTGAAAATCTCAATGAAAAAGAGTTGAAACTGTTACTTTCAATCACAAGAAAGAGAAGTTTTTCTCAAGGTGAAATTCTTTTTTATGAAAAAGACAAAGCAGAGCATCTTACGATGGTGCTTGAAGGTGTTGTGAAAATTTATAAAATAGATCCAAAAAACAATGAAATCGTTCTGCATCGGTTTAGACCAAAGAGTATGGTGGCTGAAATGGCGGTTTTTGAAGGTATTCCTTATCCTGCTTCTGCTGCTTTTGAGAGTGACGGAAGCGTTTTAGAGATAGATTTTGAAAAATTCAAAGAGTATTTTCTTGGAAATCAAGACATCTCTTTGGCTCTTTTTAAATCACTGACCCAAAAAATCAAGCATCTTGACAATGTGATAGCCTTGAATGTTGTTCTGGACTCAACGGCAAGAGTTGCAAAATATATCTGTGAAAATGACGAGGCACTGAAGATGAAAAACAATCAGCTTGCACAATATCTGCACATGACACCTGAAACACTTTCGAGAATACTTAAAAAATTCACAAAGTTAGGATTTGTAAAAAAAGAGGCAAGTTCATACCAAATCACCAATAAAGAGGCATTAACCATCCTTTTTGAGTGATTTTTTTCTTTTTATTGATATTAGTCAAGCCATTATTACGCTTTCTTGATTACAATCATGAAATCTTATAAGTAAAAGGATTGATAATGTCACATATACCCAATGAAGCTGAAAAAATAGTTGTTGACGGTGCTACCGTTGATTTTTACAAACTGCAAAAAGATGGAGAGAGTACCTATTATTTTGACACATCAAAAGAGGGGCCGCCACACCCGATGGTGAATGCAATGGCAGGTTTGGCTCTTATAAAAGGCACTAACGATACTCTGGTTATGATCAACCATAAAGCACCGGGAGGACTCTTTGCAAAACTTGAAGATGATGTGAAGTATGATATACAAGAACTGGATGACGGTTTGGTAAAAGTTGTTTTTTCCTATAACAAAGATGCTGCAAGTGAATCTGATTTGACACAGACAAGTTGTGGCGGTTGAGCTGAGTAATGGTAAAAATATCGCAGGACTTTGCACCGCCGTTTAAACTGATAGCTCCTTTTTTCCTGATAGGGAGCCTGTTTTATTTTTTTGCATCAGTCTATCTTTTTTCATTTGATGCTGCAAATCTCTCTTTTGTCAACCCGGATATGATAGCTTTTACGCATCTGTTTTTATTGGGTTTTGTCATGATGGTGATTTTTGGTGCAATGGCACAACTGGTTCCGGTTGTTCTTGAAGTCGGACACTTTGGTGTAGAACTTTTTTATGCAATTTGGCCGTTGCTGCTTACGGGTACACTGCTCATGGTATTGGGATTTTTGTATTTTCCCGCGCTGTTGCCTTACGGCGGCGTGACTGTATTGATATCTATGCTGATATTTGTAGGCGAAATTTTTTTAACAATATTTAAAGTCAAAAAATTAACTTTGGTGATGAGCAGTCTGCTTATTTCAAATACTTTTTTGTTTTTCGGAATAATTTTTGGGCTTTTAATGGCACTCTCTTATGCCGGAACAATTTCTTTGGATATTGCATCCTTGCTCAAAGCCCATGTCTATGCGGTTTTAGGCGGTTACATTGCTATAACCATTATGGGACTCTCCATTGTGCTTGTGCCTATGTTTACGCTCTCTCACAGCTTTTCTTTGAAGCCATTAAAGATTTCTTTGATCATGATGAGTGCGGCTGTTGTGAGTGTTGTCATATCTTCATTTTTTAAGATAGATATACTGGCTTATATCGGCTATGCTTTGGCAGCTGTTTCGATGGTTGTCTATTTTTATCTTATTTATATAATTTATAGCACCAGACCAAGAAAAGAGAACGATATCTATGCGGTCTCTTTGATGTTCTCTTATATTTCCATGTTGGTTTCCATTGTGATTGTCGTTTTTTATTTTCTGACACAAAAAGAGGAATTTTTGCTGGCCTCTATGTGGCTGCTCTTTTTTGGATTTTTTGCTTTTTTGATTACAGGGCATATTTACAAAATAATTCCGTTTTTGGTCTGGTTTGAAAAGTTTTCACCATTGGTGGGGAAACAAAAGGTTCCAATGCTGGCAGATATGGTACCGTACAAAAGTTCGCAGGCTCAGTTTGTGTTTTGTGCAGTCGGTGTTGTTTTGATTACCATCGCAATACTTACAAAAGGTGATGCATTCCTACATGCCGGTGCTTCTTTTCTTTTTATAGGAACATTGGCATTTATCAGAAATGTATTTTATATGATAAATTTTAAAGCATAAAATTTTATAAGAGGAGAATTACATGTATACAAAAGATGAATTATTTCAAGCAATTTCAACGGTTATAGATCCGGAAGTAGGTTTTAATCTTGTGGAAATGGGTCTTATCTATGATGCCAGTTGTGATGAAGAGGGGAATGTTAAAGTAGTCATGACGCTTTCAACAAAGGCCTGCCCTATGCATCAGATGATTTTACAATGGGTAAAAGAGGCAGTAGAAAAACTGCCAAATGTAAAAAGTGCTGATGTAGAAGTTGTCTGGGAACCGCAGTGGAATATTTCCATGGCTGATGAAAATGTCAAAAAAGCATTAGGTGCTTAATATTTCATGAGCCTGCTACTGAGGCTCATGTTTTAAATAACTGTTTTTTATCACTATCATTTCATATACCGAAACTTTTGGCATCGCTTCGTCTATAAGTTGGTCTGTATCTTTATATTTACCCTGCATTCTTTTTATATCATCATAAGCTTTAGGCTTGACCTCACTTGTTGCAACAGAAATAACAGCAGCCCATATAAGAATAATGGCAATCCATACTATTCTTTTTGCTCCGGCATAAACACCTAAAAAATGAAAGATAATTGTTAGAACAATTCCAATACTCAACAAAAATGTCAAACTCATAACTGTATCCTCTCTCCTTTTGGGGTAATTGTAATATTTGCATCTTTAAACATCTGATCTCCAAAATCCTTCACACCTAAAGTTCCAAGTAGCATTAAAACAATGACTAAAATCAAAAATATAATAGCCATACCATATCTTTTGAGTCTACTTATCATTTTTACTCTCATCTTTTGGGGCAATAGGTGAATAGTCTACGCATCTTGCCGTATGAAAATCTCTGATAAAATCAGGATTTTTGAAGTAATCACCATCAAGTTTCCATCCAAGTTCTTTGGAAATCAAAACAGACTGTGAAATGGTTCTTCTCATCTTGTTTTCACAGATGACAGTCTTGCCTTCATTGAAAATTTCTTTGACACCCTGCATTCTTTTGGTTGTTACAAAATAATGAATACCTATCATAATGGCAAATATGGCAAATATGCCAGTCATTCCTTTTTTAAAGGCACCTTTTGGCATAAAGTCCCTTGTTGTGACAAAGGCGGTAATGGCCAAAAAAAATATTCCTATGACAATATATGCAATTTCCAATTCAAAAAATCTTTCCATTATATTTCTCCTTTATGCAACTGTAGCATGTTTTTTTTCCCATTCGGCAAATTTGGGTGTGAAATACTCAATCCGTACCTTTTTAAACTCTTTTGATGAGTACAGAGGCATGTAGTCTTTTGACTCTATCTCCTGTGCCATCTCCGCAATCATGGCATTTGTCTCTTGTGTCGTTTTTCCGTGGACCATTGTAAAGAGATTATAGGGCCAGTTTTTGTATTTTGGACGCAGGTAGCAGTGACTTACGGCAGAAAAAGCCGCTGCTTTTGCCCCTATCTCATCACCAATCGTTTCATCAACATCCCATACGACCATGGCATTTGCATTGAAACCTGCTTTTCTATGGTTTAAAATGGAGGCAAACCGTCTCATGACACCGGCTTCTTGCAACTCCTGCAGGGTATTGAAAAAGGTTTCGTAGTCTATATCGAGATCATTGATGATATCAGCAAAGGGTTCACTGACAAAATCAATGTCATACTGCACTCTTTGAATAATTTTATGGTGCAAAGGTGTCAGTTTTATATCTTTATGAACAACTTTTTTTACCTCTTCTTTTTTTTCGTCTTTTCCTGTCGTATTGAGTTTGACATTGATTTTAAAAAGCTTCAATGTAGGCAGAACAATATAATCATCTGCCTCTGTAAGGCTCGCAAGTGTTTGTATTGTTTTTTCTAAACCCAAAACAGAATCAGGTGCAACTGCCATGGTAAACCAGATGTTAAAATCATGGTTTCTTTCGTAGTTATGCGAAACACCCGGATGGGCATTGATAATCTTTACGGCAGTGCTGATTTTTTCTTCGGGAATTTTAAACGCAACCAAAGATGACTTGTACCCCAGGCGTTTTGTGTCAAATATAGCGGAAGTCTGTCGTATGATATTTGCTTTTTTTTCTGCTTGCAATATCTCTAAAACTTCATCTTCTCGCATACCCAACTCATCAGCAATCACCTCAAAAGGTTTTTGTACCAACGGAAACTTTTTCTGTATTCTTGAAAGTATCTCTTGTTTCATCTGTATTACTTTATATTAATTTTTAGCATAATGATTGTATCTATCTTTATCTAAATTTAAATTGATATTTGTCAAGAACTTTATGTCTGTATATGTTATGATTAGATTACAAAAACTTAAGTAAGGGTATTTGGAATGGCTTATTTTCCGGCATTTTTAAAATTAGACGGTAAAAAAATTCTTATAGTAGGTGGCGGAAATGTTGCGTATGAAAAATTGGAACATCTTCTTGATTTTACAAAAGATATACATATCATTGCAAATGAATTTTCAGAGGAGATGCTGCAGCGCATAGAAGAAGAAAATCTTGTGTATGAAAAGCGTAAGTACAAAAAAGGTGATATACGGGAGTTTGCTGTTGCAGTGGTTGCTGTGGACAGTATTGCACTGCAGGCAGAGATATTTGAGGAGTCCAAGCAGTATAATTGTTTGTGTAATGCTGTGGACTCGGTTGAGTATTGTGATTTTATTTTTCCTTCGTATGTAAAAAAAGAGGATCTGATTATTGCAATATCAACTTCAGGTGCTTCTCCTGCGATGGCAAAGCATTTAAGAAAATATCTGCAAAAGATGATTCCAAATGGAATTTCAGAATTTTTGCAGGAGATGAAAAAACTGCGTAAAAGTTTGCCCAAAGGAAAAGAGAGAATGAAAATGCTTGATGAAAAAGCAAAAAAATATATAGAAAATTGGAGTCATAATGAACGCTAAAAAAGGATTGTTTTTAGGGATATTGTTTGCATTTTTTGCACTTGGGTTTATAGCGATACAAAAAGCTACCCCGGATACAAAGCCGCACAGAATTTACAAAGAGATTAAAGTCTACAGTCCGTATAAGTTTGAAAAAACAATCGGTGGTCTTGCCATTGTAGATACAAGAACAGGGACCAAAGAGAAACCGGATGCGGCAGATTCATTGTACCGCATGGATGAATTGGATCAAAAGTGGGGAAAACAACATTTGAAAGTTGTAGGAAATGATGTTATCGTCCTTGGCGATGCAAATCAAACAGTGAGAAAAATCTATATAGAGACAAAAGAAGAAAGAGACTGGCTGAAAAAGTTTTTTGGCATCTAATCTTATATTCGTTTTATAAAGGGAGTGCATTATGCTACGCTTGACTTTCCTGGCAATTTTTATTATTGTTGTATGGATAGAGCTGCTTCCTTATATAATTCCAAACAAGCCAAAACAGCTCTACAGTGATGATCAACTTCGTGAAATTGCCTTAAGCAGAGGAATGCAGCCGATACCCAAAGAGTATGATAGATTTTTAAAACTGCTGGATTCAAAAGAAAATCCGATAACAAAAGAGAAAGTAGCTTTAGGCAGAAGTCTGTACTTTGACACAATACTTTCGCAGGATAAAACAGTCAGCTGTGCTTCTTGTCATATGCTGAAAAAAAATCCTCATAATAAAAAGCAGTTTTTAGATGACCTGACACATCCCCAGGCAAAAACCGACTGTATGGTATGTCATATTAAGGATGAAAGCGGCAGTGACAGACTCTCTACGGCAATAGGAGTAGGTGCCAAAACTGCTCCAAACCATTTAAACACACCGACAATATTAAATTCAGCCTTGGCAAAATACAGAATGTGGGATGGTTCACTCACAAGCTCCAAAGCAGCTGTAGCTCCTATGATACATGATAAATACAAAATGAATCTATCGGCACAGGCAGTCGAAACAAGGCTAAAAAACAACCAGAGATATAAACAAACTTTTGAAAAGATTTTTTCGGACGGCGTGACCTTTGAAAATGTCTGTAAGGCTTTGGATGTTTACCAAAAAACACTTTTGACACGCAGTGCCTATGACAGATTTTTGGAAGGGGACAATGCAGCAATGAGTGCGGAGGCAAAAAGAGGTTTTCGAAACTTCATTCAGCTCGGATGCAAAGGGTGTCATACGGGCATAACAGTCGGAGGGCAGACCATCCAGAAATTTCCGACACGAAATTATAATCATATCATAGATGTCACCGGTATTTTCAGCACGCAATACATTGGGCGTGATGTGGCTGCTTTTGATTTTAATGTGAAGCCGTACAGCAGATATCCTTTTGAAAACAAGGGCGGATTTTTAGGCAAAAACAACGAACAGCTTTTTCGGGTGCCTATTTTGCGCAATGTTACCAAAACATCTCCCTATTTTCATAACGGAGCCGTATTTGATTTACGCGAAGCTGTCCGTATTATGGGAAAATACCAGTTAAGCATGGAGTTGACAGAGATACAGATAGATGAAATCGTAGCATTTTTAAAATCACTTGAAGGTGATGTTGTCGAGTATAAGGAACTGCAATGAAAATTTTATATATAAACCTTGATATTCTCTTTATGTTTGTCAGTGGAATTTTGCTGATGAACTATTTTTCACTGCAATGGTCCTATTTTCGAGTGATAGAATTTCTTCACATTTTTGGCTCTGTAGTTCTCACACTGTTTTTTGTTCTTCCTTTTTTATATAAGCATATTTATGAGAGTATGATAATTATGAAACACAAAAGCAAAAGCGGGTTGGCATTTGCTTTTGTATTTGTGTTTTTACTCGTCAGCGGAACGTACCTGTTCTTGATAGGAAACAGAGGCGGTGATATCTATGGCATTGTTTCTTACTACATACACCTTTATGGCTCTTTTGTATTGCTGTTCTTTTTTGCACTGCATCTGAGAAAATTTTTTGCGGTAAAAAAAATTACAGCTGTTCTTCCTCTTTTGCTGATATTCTTCCCAAACTATGCCTATTCAAGTTCAGAGAAACTGACAAATATCATCTTTACAGACGGTGCAAAACATCATCACAGTATAGACTGGACAAACTCCGTTACATGTAAAGCCTGCCACCCGGCTATCTTTCAACAATGGGCAGATTCAAACCATAGACATCTCGCAGATTCCAATCCATACTATATGGTGCTTGAAAATTTGGCTGAAATGGACAGAGGCAAAGAGTTCAGACAATGGTGTATGGGCTGTCATAATCCGAGTGCCGTGAGTATGCACCAGGAAAGAACAACACATTTTATGCAAGACAATATGATGCCGGAACCATTGTTTACAAAAGCTTCGCAAAACCTGATTAATACGTATAAAAACCATCCGAACAGACTGGAGCAGGGGGTTTCATGTATCGCATGCCATCGAATTGTTGATGCAAAATCAATGGGCAACAGTTCCTACAGCTTGAATCTTACAAAAAGAAAAAAGTATCTCTATGAAGACGCACATACAGATATGAAAGTATGGATAAGCCAAAAACTTATCAATGCAAAACCGCAGATCCACAAGCAGGAATATATGAAGCCTTTGTATAAAAAGAGTCAGTACTGTGCCTCCTGTCATAATGAATTTTTGCCACACAGCGGAAAAAAAGTTGTTTCTACCTATGAACAGTGGAAAGAGTCACCATATAACAATCCGCAAAACCCAAAAGAGCATAAAGATTGTATAGACTGTCATATGACCTATATGAAAAACGGAAAATTTTCTCCGTTACAGGGGCATTCAACGCTTGGCGGTCAGTCTAAAAAAGATATAAAAGTACACTATTTTGCAGGAGGCAATCATTTTCTGAGCGGATTAAAGAACAAAGAGAATGAATCACAGTCTCTTCAGCTTCTTAAAACATCCGCCAAACTCGATGCGGATATTGAGAACAATGTGCTCTTTGTAGGCGTGAAAAATGTTGGTGCAGGACATAAACTGCCGACAGGAGCAGCAGATTTTCGTGAGTTGTGGCTTGACATAACGGTGAAGGACAGCCAGGGAAAAACTGTTTTTAGCAGCGGAAAACTCAACAAAGAAGGGGAGATAGAAAAAGGTTCTGTTATTTTTAACAAAGTATTTGGGGACAAAGAAGGCAATCCTGTGGGACTGTTTTTCTGGCGGTATGAAAAATTACTCAAAGATACGAGAATACCGGCAGGCAAGCGGGTCGTAAATAGATTCCTGCTGCAAAAACCACTCCGATATCCTTTACATGTAGAGATCAAACTCAATTTTCGAATTTATCCGCAATGGGTGACAAATATTGTAAAAGCAGCCTATCCGCAACTGCCGGACCCTCCTGTCATAACACTGACACACCTGGAAAAATCTTTTGATTAGAAGTATCGTGTTCATGCTTCTTCTGTTGTTTGAGTTAGAGGGATTTACTATAGAGAATTCTTATAACACTGCACAGTACAAAGCGCTCAAATCAAATAAAATACTTCTTGTTTTTTTGACAAAAAAAGGGTGTTCTGCCTGCAATAAAGCTCTTATGAAAATGATAAACAGTAAAAGACTTACTTCACTTATTGAGAAAAATGCAGTTTTTGTTTTGGTTTATAGAAACCAGGAAGAGAGCTTTCCGATAGAAATGCTTTATACCACACAATACCCGACACTTTTTTTTCTTGACAGAGAGGAACTTTTTACCTGTAAAGCATTGCGTGGCAATATAAATATTACAAAAACAATGGATTGTTTACATCCATAAAACAATATTTATGAAAGCGCATCAAAGGCATCTTCAATTGTTTTATATTTTTGTGCTATGAAAAGGTACACTGCCGCATTGAGCTTTGCCAGTTTTAAATATTCGTCAGAAGGGTTGTTCAGCTGTTCAAGAGAGTCCGCAAGGCTTATCTGCTCCCAGGATTTTTTATAATGAATGCCGTAATATTGAGGAGCTACTATTATTTCTTCTATGTTGTTTGACTTCATAATCCATATACGTCCTTTGCTGAAAAGTTCCGGTGTTCCTTCATTGCCCTGAATCAAAGCAAAAGACTCATATCTGTCTGCAAAAATTTCAACATACTTTTTAACATAAGGTTTATGAAAAACGCCTGTAATCGCATACTGACTGTTTGCCACTTTTGGCAGTTTTTCTATGGTATTAAACCCACTTCTGAGTCCCAGCTTATTTCTGATGTCTGTAAGTTGATGCAGTTTGTTACAATACTTTTTTCTGTCAAAGTATTGTATGTTTTGGTGAAGATCAATGTTTTGGCATATATCTTTTATTGTAATGCCGTCTTTTGCAGGTTGTTTGTCATCACCCATAATCACTAGTTTCAAATCTGTATTTTCAAGTGCTTTTGCAACCAGTGGAAAAATATATGGATTTTTGGCTTTTCCGTCAAAAGGATATCCCAATTCTATTGAATCGGGAAAATTTTCTTTTTTGGTATACGCATCACACGCACTTAATGCGCCGCGAAACTCTTCTGTTGTTTCAGGCTTGAGTCTCCAGCCCAGTAAAAATGCGGCAATCTGTTCACTCGGGACACTTTGGTCCAAAATCTGCTGCATCATATCTTTGCTCTCTTGAAAGCTTAAATCTCTGTTGCCTTTTGGACCGGTGCCAACTGCATGTATATATTTGAAAAAATCCATTCAATACCTTTTATTTCTTTTGAATAAAGTGTATCAAAAATATATAAATATGACTACTCCTGCAGCTCCTTTTGTATCGCTTCTTGCAAATCAGCATCTTTTGGTGAGATATTAAAATAATTTTTTGCAAAAGTAATGGTAACTGCTTTCATTTTACCATTTTCTTCTTTTTCTCCGATAAGCATATTTTCTTTAAACTCAGTGATTCTCCAACCGTTTTTTTCACCGGCTTCGCGAATGAGAGTATGGACTTTTTTGAGTGGAATCTCATGTTTGAAATATATGAAACCAGCTGTTTTTACATCTTCGGATGATATTTTTGCTGTTGAGCAGGCGTTGAAAAGCAGAGTGCTTAAAAGTATCGAAATCGTCGAAATTATGATTTTTTTCATAGTAACCCCTTTGTTATATGATATAATAATAATTATAAAGAAAAATTTAATTTCGAGGAATTTTGATGACACTTCACGATGTTATGATTATTTTGGTACTGACCTTCCCAATGTTTATTTTTACAATCTATCCGGCAATCCGACTGAGTGATTATCTGGAGGCACATCACGGGATACAAGAGTCGCAAAAACGCTCTGTAATGTTAGTGGTGACATTTTTGGGTGCCCTGTTTCTCTCCTCTTTATTGTACTATATATGACAAAAGGAATTGCATGAAAAAATTACTTTCTATCTTGTTGCTGAGTATATTGTTATACGGATCAGATGCTGCTTTTGAAGCCTTTCATACCGGAAATTATAAAAAAGCATTTTCATTGCTAGACACAGAAGCAAAGCAGGGGAACATCAATGCAACCTATAATTTGTCGCTGATGTATTACAACGGGTATGGAGTAGAACAAAACATCTCTAAAGCAGCCGAACTGTTAGAGCGTGCGGCAAAAGCGGGGCATAAAAAAGCGCTGCAAAATGTAGGCCGTATTTATATGCAGACAATGAATTTTGACAAAGCCGCAGAGTGGTTGAAAAAAAATGCAAAAGAGGGTGATACCAAAGCCTGTTATCTCTTAAGTGAAATCTATGTCACACAAAACAAATTCAAAGAGGCAAAGAAATGGGCCCAAAGGGCTATAGACTCGGGAAATTCCGAAGTTCTACTCTTGTATAAAGAGTATAAGTTACAAAACTATTAGTGATGAAACCAGTCAAGCTGTTTTCTGAGTGTAACAACTTTTCCGACTATAATGAGTGCGGGAGTGGGCACACCCTCTGCTTTTTGCACAATATCACCGAGTGTCCCGACAACAACACTCTGATCTTTTGTCGTACCGCGTGAAATGACGGCACAGGGATAGTCTTCGGGCTTGCCTACTTCTATCAGTTTTGATGAAATTTTAGAAAGATTATGCAGTCCCATTAAAAATACGATGGTGTCATCTGTTTTGAAATTTTCCCAGGCAATCTGGGACTCTTTTTTGTTTGGGGATTCATGCCCTGTTACTACTCGAAAACTTACGGCAATGCCACGGTGAGTGACCGGAATGCCGGCATAGGCAGGAACACTGACTGCAGAGGTAATGCCGGGAATAATTTCAAATTTCACACCTCTTTCATGCAAATATGCTCCCTCTTCTCCGCCGCGCCCAAAGACAAAAGGATCTCCGCCTTTTAAGCGGACAACAACATTGTGCTTGAGAGCATTTTGGTAAATGACTTCATTTATCTCTTCTTGAGGAAGTGTGTGCCTGCCGTCTTCTTTGCCGACATAAACAAATTCACAGCCGTCTTTTGTCATCTCTAATATTTCCGGATTTGCCAAACGGTCATATATGATGACATCGGCTTCTGTGATAACTCTGTGTGCTTTCATTGTCAAAAGCTCAATATCTCCGGGACCGGCACCGGTTAAATAAACTCTACTCATTGTTTTTTTCCTCATAAATAAAAATACCAGAAGGCTTCTTGATGGTAAAAATTTCGCGTTTTAACCACCATCCTTTTGTATTTATGACTGCGATTTTGTTTGCATCATTGACGGAAACATACAGATAAGGTTTTTCCTGAGACCATCTTACATGTAACACCTTGCCGTCAAATTCAAATCTTTTAATGACTTTGAGTGTTTTTGTATCTATGATTTGAATGACCGGAAACTTTTTACCGCTGAATGTCACAGCCAAATATTTTTTATCCGGTGAAAGGGCAGTAAAAACAGGCATGCCTTCAGTTTTAATAGCTGTAATAAATTTAAATTTCGGAGTAAAAACAAAAACTTTGTTGTCTCCCACCGCAGGAATGAAGATTTTAGAATGGCTCACCGACCAAAAACCGAAATGCGGTACTTTTAAAACCGGTTCTCTCTCTCCCAACTGCAATGGAATTTTTTTATATTTCATGGTATCAAGATTGAGTTCGCCTATCCAAGGACTGTTGAAAAAGCCGTTGACATATTTGTTGCCATCAAGCAAAGCGTCAAAAGGCATAATGCCCACATCTTTAAACTCTTTGTAGAGAACAAAATGCGGTTTGCCTTTGCCCTTGTTTGTGTCTTTGTAGACGGCAATCGTGTCTTTGTCCATTTCTGAAAAAACGAGATAGTCTTTATAGATTTTTATGCCTACATTCCGTGAACCGGTTTTGAGCTTTTGTACAGGCTGCAGATTACGGGATAAAATATCTACACTTTTGTCATCATAATTGGCAACGGCAACATAGTTTTTGTTAATGACAAAGCCTATGGCGCTTTTGCTTGTTTTGTATTCGGAGAGTTTTTTCTCAGTAACAGGGTTAAAACGCATAATGTAGCCATCCCGTGAGATAAGATAGCCGTCATTGTCGTAAAATTTCATAACACCGTGATTCATATTGTGCATGTTTAGCATATGATTTCTCGGAAGCCCGTCTTCTATGACTGCTACCGAATTGCTCTCCCGTTCAACAACAAAGACTTTTTCATGTGCCAGTGCACTTACATGTAAAGATAGGGCAATAAATACCATTACTAAAATTTTTTTTATTTTCATTATACTGTCTCTCTTTCTTCTTGGGTTAAATAACATGAGGGGTCTTCACTCCACAGGTCGCCTGTTATTGCATACGCACGTGCCCGACTGCCGCCGTTACATATATCTATCTGCTTACATGTAGAGCAGATACCGCTGATTTGTTTTCTTGGATGGACTCTGAGTTGTTCCAACAGATCTCCGCTTTGCCAAATGTCACCAAAATCCTGATGGATAATATTGCCCACTATAAGCGGGAAGAATGGGTCAGGGCGCACATCGCCTTCGCTGTTTATGTTAAGGAGTTTTCGACCTGCAGAGTTGCCGCCCCATTTGACGAGTCTCTCTCTCATCTTTTCTTTTAGCTTGGGATACTTTTGTGCAAATTTATTTAAAAAGGCAACCGCATCCATCTCCATATTTCCGGTGACGATTTCTATTTCGCGCCCTGTTTCATAATACTCAAATGCTTTGTCAAGGATAAAATCAACTGCTTTTTTTCTTTGCTCTTTTGTCAAATCCATTTTCAGGTTATCAAGTCCACGCCCCGAGTAGACAAGGTGTGAGATATATATCTTTGGTATATTGTGCTGCTCAACCAGATCAAAAATATATTCAAGCGAACCGATGGTGTCTTTTGTCATTGTAAAGCGTATACCGACTTTTGCACCCGTTTCATTTGCCAAAAGGACAGACTTGAGTGTCTCTTTAAATGCACCCTTGAGTCCTCTGAAATAGTCATGGGTTGCTTCATCACCGTCGATGCTCACACCAACATAGTTAAAAGTGTCAGTAATTTTTTTGATATTGCCCTTTGTAAAATAGAGTCCATTGCTTGAGAGGTAGGTAATGATGCCGTGCTCTTTGCAAAAGTCGGCGATTTCAAAGAGGTCTTTTCTTGTTAAGGGTTCGCCCCCCGAAAAGATGATAAATTTGACACCATTGGCTTTCATCTCCAAGATGGTTTTTTTAATCTGCTGGGTTGTGAGGGTATCTACTTCATCCAAAGTTGATTTGGAATAGCAGTGCAGACACGAAAGATTGCAGCGGTTTGTAAAATTCCAAATGGCTATGCTTCCGTCTAAAATTCTCTCTTTTTTGTCTTCGACAACAGAAGCGATAAGATTTGATAATCGAAACATTATTTTTTACCTTTGTATGAGAGAATATAATCACTGACCGCGTCGAGTTCATCAGCAGAGAGTTTGAGCTGTGTCATGACACTTCTTTTGTAGCCAAATTGTTTATACAGAGACAGAGGCGAAGCAATATAGGCCATAATCTCTTCTTTTGTACGTTTGTCTGCAATCTGTGAAAACGGGGGACCAAAGGCCATTGCTGTTTGATGATGGCATCCCCAACAGTACGTTTGAAAGACTTTTTTACCATCTGGCTTTTGTGCAAAAGCCACAGAGCAAAAAAGTAAAAAAAGAATAATCAGTTTTTTCACTCCATCTCCCTTTTTAAGCAGTGTATATTGTTTATATTGTAGCGAAAATTTACTTGAAATTTTGCTTATAAATCCCAAAAAACAGGGAAAAATTAAATAAAAACCTTATATATATAATTATAAAAAAATATTATGAAAAAAAAGATGATTTATATCAAGTAATGAGAGAATTTCTCCCAAAAAAGGGAGAAATATAAAAATAGAGTCTACGCCCCAGGAATAGACTGTCTGTGCTCGATTGAGTATGTAAACGTTGGTGTTGTCAAACCTTCTATATATTTAACAAATTTACCGGTTTTCGCTTCATAAATACCGATACGACCGGCATTCCATTCTGAAACCATAGTCCATTTCCCATGATTTGCAGGTTCAGCATGTAAAATTCTAGGAATGATTACTTTGCCTTTTTTATCTTTAACAGTAGGAACTTTCCAACTGTAAAGTGTTTTATGCGTTACAGGGTCTATAATAGTACCTCTTTTTGTACCGACTGTCAAAATTCTATCTGTTTCCAAAGTCTGTTTGTTAATGAGATAGATTTTGTTCCAGTTTGCCGGACCGCCAAGAACATTGTCTGACCAGATAAAAGGCGTATGTTCACTTGTTCCGACAAAAAGACCGCCGCCGGCAGTTCTGATATGGGCTACAACATTCCAGTCACTGTCCCAAATTACAACATCACCGACATTCATAGAGTTTGTCGCATAAAGTTGTCCGTATCTGTCATTATACCAAGATGAACCCTGTCCCGGGTGCGGCTTGCTTCCCGGACCTGTGTATACTTTGGCAACTAAAGATTTTGTTTTAAAGTCAACTACACCCATCACATCACTTCCTTGAGAAGCCTGCATTAAGTAGCGACCGATTTCTTTTCCTTCATTTTCAAAACCGTCATGCAGGATTTTACCGATATTTGGAATATCTCCGACTATCGGATAGTTTGGTTTTGAATAGTCTATAATATAAACATGCCCAGCATCTTTAAGTGCAAAGGCAATATATGGACCATACGGTGTATCATAAACACCGGCTACACGAGAAGAACCAATGTCTCCGTCCATATTGATAACACTCGAAGTAGGGTAGACTTTGAGCGGTTCAAGTGTCATAGCATCCATAAGCACCGCACCACCCGGAACATAATTCCCTGCCATCAGGTATTTTCCGTCCGGTGAAACTGCCAGACCACGAGAATCACTACCAACCTGACATTCAGCAATTTTTTGCTGACCCGGTGTGTTTAAGTCAAACATTGTTACCAGACCTGAACGGGAGATAGAGTATGCATAACGAGGCTGACGTTTATTTGTAACGGTTACATGCACCGCAAATCCGGCAGGATGGCGGGAAAGAATTTTACCGGTTGTTCCGTCCACGAAGACAACGCGTGCTGCATCTCTTTCTGTTACAAAACAAATATCAGTGTTTTTCTTTACATCAACAGGATTGGGATATTTTTTGAGGAATTTCATTCTGTCGTTGAGTTTCTTCCATCCTTGTTTTACCGCATCAAGCGTAAGGACTTCTATTTTTTTGCCTTTGAAATGCTGAAGATAATCCACCATTTTTTGTGCATCTGCTTTCGTCATTTTATTGGCAAAAGGAGGCATAGCGGTACCCGGACGGCCATTTAAGATTATTTCAGCCAGTGTATAGGCATTTTTCTTTTCCAATTGTGCCGGACGCAAATCTGCACCGACGCCTCCTTCATGATTGGGACCGTGACAACCCTGACACTCTTTTTCGAACATTTTTTCAACATCCATATGCGAAGTACCCGCAAACAGACCTGAACTGACAACTGCAAACGCTGCAGCTGATATCACTAATTTACCTAATCTCATTTTATTTCTCCTTCTAAAATATGATTAGATATTGACTCTAATTAAGAGTCAATACCGACTAGTTCTCATTTTCTAAACGTTTCTTCTCCTGAAAATAGATCCAAATCATTGGAAGTATTATGACTGTGTGTAAAAAAATTGTTAAGGTTAAAGGTCCTTGGTTAAGCCAACCGAAAAAACTCGGGTTGACATCTGTAAATGGTTCAAACATTATATCTCCTTATCTTTCGTGTACTGGATTTTTACCAGTTGTAAGTAAATCTTTTGCCAGGAATATGAAACCGATGAATGTAACAACACCCATGATGAGTCTCCAGTCCATTGCTTGAGAAAACCACATTCCGCTCTGACCGTCAAAGTATGCCGCCCAGGTAGCACCCATCTGTGCACGGGAAACAAGAACCTGTACATATCCTGCAATTGTAAGTGCCACAGTCATTCCGACAACACCGCCGGTAATCATGCTGACAGCCCACAGAGATGCTTTGGTATGTTTCATAACTTTAATACCGTTTGTGCCTTGCACCGCAATATACATCATACCGACAAGGATGGTCGCATAGGCTCCAAAGAAGGCCAGGTGACCGTGTGCTGAAGTAAACTGTGTACCGTGAGTATAAAGATTTACCTGTGGCAGTGTATGGAAGAATCCCCAAATACCGGCACCTAAGAAGTTACCAAAGGCATTAAGGACAAACCATGTAAATGCCGGCTTATTTGTGATAACTGATTTTACATTTTCTTCGCTAACACCTTCTTTTGCCATTTCTGCACCTTGCGTTTTCCCCCAGTCATATAGAACGTGAATAAACATAGCCACAAGCGGTAACGGTTCTAGTGCACTAAATAGTGCTCCGATTTCCCACCAGTACTCAGGTGTTCCGATCCAGAAATAGTGGTGACCGAGTCCAAGTATACCTGATCCAAAGAGCATAGCAACTTCTATCCATAACCACATTTCAACAACTTTACGGTGTGCGCCAATCATAGTAATAAGACCGTAAGCCGCAATCGCGCCAACGAAAACTTCCCAGGTAGCCTCAACCCATAAGTGGATTACCCACCACCACCAGTACTGATCAACTGTAATATTGTCCGTAAAGAACATACCGGCCAGATAAAGACCTGCAAAGGCAATCATATCTGCCATAAGAACGGTGACAATTCCTGTCTGTTCCCCTTTCATTCCTGTTAAGAAAAGATTTCCGACAAATCCAAGAGCTACAACGACAATGCCCCAGTCAGCCCAACGAGGTGCTTCAATATATTCACGGCCCTCTGTAATAAACCAGATTGTTGTTGCATCTGCAGGACCTACCTGAATGAACAGATATACAAGTACAACGACAACGATTGCTGCTGCAAAAATCCAAAACAAAAGCTTTCCGATTTTGATACCGACTGTTTCAATACCTGTCTCATCCGGCAGTAACCAGTAAACAGAACCAAACATTGCAAAGACCATCCATACAACGAGTGCATTAATATGTATAATTCTGGCAATTGAAAAATCCAGAACGCCATATAAAAAACCAGGCATTACATATTGAATCGCTGCCACTAACCCGAAAAGTAATTGGGCGCCAAAGAGAATAGCCGCAAATGTAAAGTACCATGTTGCCAACTGTTTTGATTCACTTCCGACACCTGTTAAATATTTACTTGCCATGAACTGCTCCTTTTATTTTTCCAAAGTTTCTTGGGAAGCCATTTGTGTCAATAGATGACATATGTTTCAAGAAAGCAACTAAACCTTTAGCCTCTTTTGCTGTGATACCTAAATCCGGCATCATACGGGCATGTGTAGGATACTGGTCCGGATGCATAAGGAATTCAGCCATCGCCTCTTCTTTTGTGTTTTTCCCCGTTAGAGCCTGCATCGCACCATCTGGTCCCCATGCAGGGTCTAGCCATGCTTTTGTCAAGTCAGGTGCATAATATGCGCCATTTCCAAGAAGTGTATGACAATCCATACAGTTTTTGGCCTGTGAGCCTAACTTGCCTAAGTGAAGTAAAGCCCCGGCTTCTTCTTCCGAATAGTCATCTCGACCAAAAAACTTTTCTTTTTCCCCAATCACCGGAATTTCATGACCACGTTTTGCGCTCATTTCATACGTGATTTTGTAATTTATAACGGTAGGTCCTGGAACCCTCTTCGTCACCTTGTTTTGTAGATCCTGATCATTTCCCATTGCAATCTGAGCTGACGTATCAAACGTTAACCAAATTAAAAGAACTGATGCAAAACCTGTAACCCACGTTGCTGTTCTTCGCCAGAAACGATTGTCACTCCATACAGATTTATTAGCCACTGTATCCTCCTATAAATTTATTGTCAAAATATATATCGTGCATCAATGTTCATTTTCTTCATGAACCTGATTTTGCATATAATAAACAGCAAATGGAAGTAAAAATAATCCAATTGCTGCGACAACTAAAGCTTTTGCAGTAAATTCCCCGACATGCATTAAACTTCCCATTAAATACAAACAATAGGCAGTCAATACCCAAAACATGTATGCAAAAAGCATACTCCACGGTTTTAGTAGTTTAACTTTTACTGCAGTATATATACCAACATAAAATCCTCCAAAAACTAACACAAGTGCTGACGATACAAATATAGTTAGAAAATCATCCAACGCAATTTCCGGTCTGATTATAGATGGATCGATCATTTTACACTCCTTAAACTCTGTTAATATTTTAGAATCATATGTATTCTAGTCTTTTCTGATACCAATAATATTGATATAAATCAATTTTATTGACTAACATAATGATTTTATCTTTTTTTTATAATTAGTGTTACATTAGGTGAAGGATTTTTGTTATTTGTTTAAGGAATTATTTATATGTGTAGATTGGTAATAGTTTTTCTTATATTTCTTATATGTAAGCTAGTTACATGTAAGAAAATAGTTGTTGATGCTTTGGACTAATTCTTGCACTCTTTTTTTATAAAGTGTAAGATTGATGTTCTTATTTGCATTTATGTTGTTTTTTATATCATTAGCACAGGCAGTCAGAGCATCTGCACCAATATTCGCTGAAACACCAATAATATCGAGAAGCAGTCTGTCAGCCTGATCTGTTTTATTGTTTTTGAGTAAAATTTCCAATTCTTCTGCAGAATTACTATAGGTGAGAAGAAACTCTTTTAAAATATCGTGGTAAAAAGCAGTGTCATTGCCACATACCTGCAGACCTCTTTGTGTATCTAAAGTCGGTATATCCAAAGAGTTGTCCTCTTGTGCTGATATTTTAGCAGAGTATTTATAAAGAATATCATACAAAGCATCAACCTGCAAAGGCTTTTCAAGATGTTCATCCATACCGGCTTCTTTCATTTTTCTGATGTCATCACTTGCCGTATCTCCACTCAGGGCAATGACGGGGATATGATTGTTTTGGGGATCGTGTCTGATAGCTCTGGTGGCTTCAAATCCGTCAACTCTTGGCATATGCGCATCCATGAGTATAATGAGAAAGTTTTTGTCCGTTTGGAGGATGTCAAGTGCTTCCTGCCCGTCATTTGCCACAACAACTTCTATACCGCTGTCTCCAAGGACTCCAAGGATTACTTTTTGGTTAATGAGATTGTCTTCGGCCAAAAGAATTCTTTCCCCGGCAAATATTTTAAAATCTTCTTTTGTTATCTTTGCATGGCTTGGCACAGTATTTTGTATTTTTTTTTCTTGAATCTCTTTTTGTGGTGTTGCAGTAATTTGCCCGCTTTGCTCTGCTTTGAGTTCTTCTTCTTTTTTATCTGCTTTTGTATCCGCTTCTGTTTTTTTGTTTTTTTGTTTTATCCTAAAATAAATGAGCATAAGCAGAAGTATGGTTGCCAAAGCAAATAATTCATTTTGATACTGTAAAACCATAAGAAGACCCTTTTTTTGTTCTTAGCATAAATCATACAGTATAAAAAATTAAACCTAAATCAAATTTGCTGTATAATCACTAATAAATTTCTATTGACAGGGTGTCTTTTGCAAAATATTCCACATGTTCCGGTTTTATATAAAGAGGTTGTTGAAGCTTTTAAAGATTTAAAAGAGGGTATAGTGATAGACTGTACCATGGGGTACGGCGGACACTCGAGTATGATACTTGAAGCTAATCCCAATATAAAACTCATAGCAATTGATCAGGATCAGACCGCTATAGACTTTTCAACAAAGCGTCTTGAACAATACGGTGAGAGAGTGAGTATAAGAAAAGGGCGTTTTTCAAATGTGATGCAAGAAATTTTGCAAGAGTTTGATCCCGGCGAAATTAAAGGCATTCTTGCGGACATAGGAGTTTCTTCTTTACAACTTGACCAAAAAGAGCGGGGGTTTTCGTATGAGAGTGAGACACTTGACATGCGTATGGACAAAGAGGCGCCACTGAGTGCTTTACATGTAGTGAATGAATATGCCAAAAGCGAACTTGAAAAAATACTTTTAGAATACGGAGAACTCAGAAACTATAAAAAAATTGCAGATGCTATTGTGCAAAACCGTCCTTTTGTTTCGGCAAAAGAGTTAAGTGAAGCGCTCAAACCACATATGCCAAGAGGCAAGAAGATCCATCCTGCAACACTTTTAATGCAGGCAATCCGCATAGAAGTAAATGATGAACTCGGTGAGCTTAAATCACTGCTCAAGAGCATAGAAGAAGCAAAATTACCGGATGCAAAAGTAGCAATAATATCTTTTCACTCTCTTGAAGACAGGATTGTTAAAAGAGAGTTCTCCAAATGGTCCAAATCATGCATATGCCCTCCTGAGGCATTTCGCTGTACATGTGGAAACAACAATCAGCTGGGAAAGATTGTAACGAAAAAACCAATTACGGCGAGAGATGAAGAACTCAAAGAAAATGTCAGGAGTCGCAGCGCAAAGATGCGTCTGTTTCAAATGGGTGAAAAATGAGCGAAAAGAACGAACTTTTAGATGAACTTGATAATCTGGTTATATCAAAACAAAAGTTGGGTCTGAACTATTTTTTATATATGCTGCTGGTGTTAACATTTATCGCTATGTTTGCATTTCCTAAAATTTACATTACAGAGCAGATTTACTTTAAAAGCAGAGATATTGCAAAACTCAAAGTAGAGTATGATACGCTCAAAGAAGAAAACAAACTCATCCGCGCCTCTGTTGAGTCGATAAAATTTAAAAACCAAATACTAGATACTCTCTTTTAAGGAACAGCAGTGATTCGTAAGTTTATAGAATTTGCTATAGAAAAACCACTTTTAAACCATATACTATTACTCTTTATTTTTATGCTCTCCATTTTTGCATATATCAATATACCCAAAGAGATTTTCCCTCCGATGAATATGGATAAAATAACCATAAAGGGTGGTTATGCAGGAACATCGGCTGATATTTTGGACAAAATGGTTGTGCAGAGTATTGAAAATGATTTGCAGAATATTGATGCACTTGAAGATATAAAAAGCAGTATTAAAAACGGTTCGTTCAGTATCAGTGCAGACATTAAAAACGGTTCGGATAATATTTTAGTGCTTAATGATGTCAAAGATGTAGTGAGCAGTGTAAAAAAAGATTTGCCGGCAGATATGAATGAGCCTGTTGCCAAAATCAAAACACATGCATTTCCCCTTGTACTCATAGCACTTTCTGGAGATGTTTCCAAGGAAACACTGCTAAAACATGCAGATGAACTTAAATCTGAATTAAGCAAGTTTAAGGATTTGAGTGACATTACAATTCGTGGTGATGCCGATGAAGAGCTGGATATACAGCTTAATCCGCAAAAAATAAGAGCCTACGGACTCTCCTCAACATTGGTTATCGCACAACTCTCCAAAATAAGTTCGATTTTTCCCATAGGCACCATCAAGCAAAAAGCAAATCATCTTTATATTTCTACATATAACGGTGAAAAGACAAAAGAAGCAGTTGAAAATACACTCATTGATGTTGGCGGAAAAAGAGTCAAAATCGGCGACATTGCAGAGGTTTCTTTCAAGTTGAGTGATGAGGTGGAACTCTCCCATTATAATGGTGTACGAAATATTTCAATAAATGTCACAAAAAGCAAAAACGGCAATGCCATTGCTTTGGTAAAAGAGATACGAGAACTTTTAAAAAAACAAGAAGCAAAACATCCTGATTTGGATTATAATATCTATACAGATACTTCTGTATGGATTAAAAACCGCCTCAATACCGTCTTTTCAAATATAATGTTTGGTTTGATGCTTGTTTTTCTGGCAATGCTGATTTTTATCAACCGAGGCATAGCCTTTGTTGTCGCACTCGGTATTCCTGTAAGTTTTATGATAGGGCTTATCGTAACAGAGATATTGGGAGACAGTCTTAATATGCTCTCTCTTCTGGGAGCACTGATTGCGCTTGGAATGCTCGTTGATGAGGCAATAGTTGTAGCCGAGAACATCTACAGACACCTTGAAGAGGGGATGGATAGAAAAGAAGCGGTCATAACAGGTGCGGCAGAGATGTTTCCTGCTGTACTCACCGCAACGCTTACAACAGTTTTTGCATTTTTACCTATGCTTTTGATGACAGGTGAAATGGGAATGTTTATTAAGATTATTCCTATCATGATAACGGTACTTTTACTCTCTTCACTCTTTGAAGCTTTTTATTTTCTTCCCTTGCATGCACATGATTTTTTGAAAATCTCCAAAGAAGGGAGTTTTACAAAACGATTTTGGCAAAAAATGCACGACTGGTACAGCAGGGCCCTGCATTTTCTTTTTAGAAGAAAGTTTCTCTCTTTGAGTGTTATTGTTGTGAGCATTGTTTTACTTGAATTTGTAATGATTAAAAATGCAAAATTTCAGCTTTTTCCGGATTTTGACAATACACAAATATATGTCTATGGAAAGGTAAATATCAACAATGAACTCAAAGATACGGAAAAAATTGTAACAAAACTGGAAAATATCATTCTTAAAAACATAAACAATGAAGATGTCTCCTCTGTAACCTCTGTTATCGGCTTTAAAATGGATGCCAAAAACAGAGCAGAACTTGGTGAGAACATGTTTCATATATTTATAGATTTGCACGAGCGAGCGCCTGAGAATTTTTTTGATACATACATCAGCCCTTATCTCTCTATAGAGTACAATCCTGGAGTACAAACACGTAAAAAAGATGCAAAAGAGATAGCAAAAGAGATTAAAAAAGTACTGCAAAATCAAAAATCAGCTTTTGAAGAGCTTGTTGTAAAAGTTCCTGGTGCAGGGGTGATAGCACATGATGTCGAAATTGGTTTGAGTACAAAAAACGCCCAAAGTGTTATACCCTACCTGAAAATTCTTGAAAAAGAACTCGCAGGTATTAAAGGTGTTTACAATATAGCGGATGATGCAACACTCGGTGAGAAAGAACTAAAGTTACATGTAAACAGATACGGTCAGGAACTGGGCTTTACTGAACAGGATATTTCAAATGAACTGCGGGCATATTATCTGAAAGGGGAATACGGAAAACTTTTTAATGACCAGGGGTTGGTGCGTATACGACTTGACAGCAATGTAAATAAAGAGATACGTTCTATACATACAATAGAGTTGCAGGTTCCGGGGTCAGACAAATATGTTGCCTTAAAAGAGATATGTGATTTTGAGTATATCCAAAGCTTTGTAACGCTTAAAAAAGAAAACGGCAAAAGAATACGCAGTGTTTATGCTTCTACAGACAAAAAAATTATAACATCATCCGAACTTATGAAAAAACTCCAACCGACACTGCAAAAGTTTAAAAAAGAGGGCATTGTTGTAGATATCAAAGGAGAAGAAAAAGAGAATAACAAAAACAAAAGAGAGATGATGCAGTCGGCGCTTATAGCAATATTTTTAATTTTTATTACTTTGGTGTGGCTCTTTGATTCTATAAGAAAATCTTTAATTGTTATCAGTACAATTCCTCTTGTACTTCTGGGTGTTTATGTGGGACACTGGATAATGGGGCTAAACCTGACTATGCCGGGACTCATAGGTATAGTAGGGCTTGCAGGCGTTGTCGTTAATGATGGACTTATCATGGTAGATTTTATAAAAAATGCCAAAAATACAGAAGATCTGATGAAAAGAGCGCAAACACGACTCAGACCGATTCTTTTGACATCGCTGACAACCGTACTGGGGCTTTTAACGCTTATATTTTTTGCATCAGGCCAGGCAAAAATACTCCAACCGATGGCAATATCTTTGGGATATGGTATCGCATGGGCAACAGTGTTAAATCTGTTGTATGTCCCTTTGCTTTATGCCGTTGTATATAAAATAAAACCACCTCAGACAAACAAAGGATAAAAATGAATTTAGAAATAAGCCAGGCACAGTTTGGTGTAAGACCACCGGTAACAAAACCAATACCGGAATTTTTATTAGAAGTAGGAGAAGAAGGCATCAGAGAACTGATTAGTAAACATTATGATGCAATAAAGCAGAGTGATATTTCTCATCTTTTTCCTCAGGATGATGCAGAGTTTGAAAAAGCAAAAGTGAATTCGGCAGATTTTTTTATTCAAATATGCGGAGGACCGAAGTATTTTAATACAAACAGAGGGGCACCGCAAATGGTCGGTCGTCATGCACCGTTTCGAATTGATGCAAAAGCCCGTCAAACATGGCTGGAGCTTTATAAACCGCTTTTAGAAGAACTAAAAGAAAAGGGCGTGACAGAAACATCCTTGAACTCATTTTGGAGATATTTGGATATATTTTCTATTTGGATGATAAATACGCAGTAGCAGCCTTATAATAAGGATTATATAAGGAAGCTCCTTGTATAATTCCGACCTACCAACAACAAGTGGGTTCTTAGCTCAGTTGGTTAGAGCTCTCGGCTCATAACCGAGCGGTCGAGTGTTCGAGTCACTCAGAACCCACCACTTACATTTTTTGAATCAATCTTACTTTAATTTTCTCATTACACAGAAGTAAAGGTATATTCGATTGTTTGACAATATTATCATATTGCGATAATATAACAATATGATTCAGTCTTTTAAATGCAAATACACAAAACAGCTTTTTAATGGTAAATACCAAAAAAAGTTTTCTCAAGTAGTTAATAATATCGGTAAAAGAAAATTAGATATGTTAGATGCAGCTTTTGCACTGGAAGACTTGAAAGTGTCACCATCTAATCATCTTGAACAATTACAGGGTGATTTAAAAGGTTTTTACAGTATTAGAATTAATAACCAATTTAGACTAATTTTTAAATTTGAAAATTCTAATGCCTATGATGTATATATAGATGATTATCATAAATAAGGATTTTTATATGAAAGAGATTAGACCAAGTACACATCCAGGTATTATATTAAAAGAAGAGTTTGCACTCCCCTTGAATTTAACGCAAGCAAAACTCTCAAAAGACTTGAAAGTCGGCATAAAAACACTGAGTGAACTTTATAATGAAAAAAGAGGTATAACGCCACTTATGGCTTTAAAACTCTCTGAATATTTCGGTACAACTCCACAGTTTTGGTTAAATTTACAAAATGCTTATGATTTGTACAAAACATATCAAAAACAAAAAGAAAATTTAAAAGAGATACATAGAGCCGCATAAAATTCTACTAATGGATTTAAGGCATGCTATAGTCTCAACTACCTTATATTTTCGGTTTTTCAATCTATGATTTGAATACTGATTGTTCCGCTACTGTTTCTTTTTTGGGTAGCAAAAGTATAAATAAGTCATGCAAACACACCAGTTCGTTTGTTGTTTATGATCAATCCTCTGTTGGCAATCCAAACTTCTGAGTAACAAGTTCTCCCTCTTCGTTGAAAAAGAGATAATAAAGCAAATCTTTCTTTACATGTAAGCCTGCCAAGAATCTCAAAGCAAGGTTTGCCTGCAGGGATGCTATGTGCATAACGATAGGTGCTGCAATGCCTGCCGGTGTTTTTTGTACTATTTTAAAAGCGTCATTAAAAGATGATTTGTCAAAAAAACAAACCTGTCCGTGAAATGCTTCTACACTTCCATAAATCCAGGGTGTATTGACTTTTTTTGCATAAGTGTTAATATCTCCGCGTGTAGGAAGATTGTCTGTGGCATCTAAAATGAGATCCACTGCAATGTTCTTTTTGCTCCACTCTTCAAAATTACACTCATGGGCAACAGCTTTTGTGAAGGGACATCGCTGTTGTATAATTTCAGCGTTTATTTTTGCTTTGTTCTTTCCTTCATCTCCTAGTTTAAAAGCAATTTGTCTGTGAATATTATGCAGACTTACATCATCAAAATCTATAATGTGAATTTCTCCGATTCCTGTAGAACCCAATGCAAAGCTCAAAGAAGAACCGAGCCCTCCTGCTCCAACAATTGCTATTTTTTTTGTCTGAAGATTTTTTTGTGTCTCTTCTCCCCAAAGTTGCACCTGTCTGTGAAAATACTCCATCATTATAAATCCTTTTTTGTAAGTTTTAATGCTCTCTTGCTGACAGCTTCTTTAAATCCCCATGTGCGACGAGCGCGTACTACATCTGTATGACTCATATCAACTATCATTAACTCTTCAGTATTTCCCAAATGGTTTAAAATTTCTGCATTCGGGGATGCCAAGATAGAATCACCGTAAAATTTCCATACAAACTCTTTGTCCTGATACTCACCGATTCTGTTGGCTCTGAGTATATACATATTGTGTGTAAATGCTCTTGTGAGTATTAATGCTTTCCATCTCTCATAAGACTCAAAAGTTGAAACACTCGGTACGAGCAAACAGTCTATATTTTTATTTCTAAGTTTAGCAAAAAAATCATCAAAATGAAGTTCAAATCCATTCATTACCGCAAATTTGAAGCCGTCAATTTTAAAAACCATAGGGGAGAGCAGTGGTGCAAGCTCATTTGCAAAGAATTTCTCTTCATTCCAGTGGGCATAGTTAATAAGGATTTGCTGATTGTAGTAAGAGGCAGATGTTGGAGAAAACTTTGCAATGCATTTGTAAATTTTATCTTTTTTGACAATAACCAAGGGCGCGATTATTGTTATACTGTATGTTAAAGAGAGTTCTTTTAGGATTTTAATCTGATGGAGTGCCTGCTCTTTTATCATAGAGACAGACATCTGTTCGAGTTCTTTGAAAAAAGGATTGAGAACGTATTCACCAAGGAGCAGGACTTTGACGCCTTTTTTACTGGCTACCCGAATATAGTTATAAAGTTTTGTAGAGCTCATTCCCTGTGCATTGAGCTGTAAAACTGCCGCTCTCATTGCGTAGTTTTTAAATTTTGAATTTTGATTTGAGCTTCTTCGAGCATTTTTTGTGCTTCGGCCAACTCTTTCATGCCTTTTTCATAGGCTTTTACACTCTCTTCAAGTGTAATCTCCGGGCTCATAAGTGTTTCCAAAATTTCTTTGGCATTTTGGAGTTTTTTTTCAAATTTTTCTTTAGCCATTGAGTGCATCCTTTACATTGTTTTCAAATTTATCAAGCTCTACCAAAAATGCGTCATGCCCATAGTTACTGTCAATATCTACATAATCATGATTTCTGTTTCCTATTTTTTTGAGTATCTGTGCCATTTCTTGCATCTCACTGTTTTTAAACAGCAGATCATTTTTAAAACTTATCAGATACAGAGCAGAGGTTATTCTTTTTAGTGCTTCATCCAGTGAGTCAAATCCTCGAGACAGGTCATAGATGTTAATGGCTTTTGTGATATAAAGATAAGACAAAGGGTCAAACCATTTTGTAAAATTATAACCATTGTATTCCAGATAAGACTCAACCTGAAATTTTCCAAAAAGCTCATACAGTCCATCTGTGAGCTTATACTCTCTGCCGAATTTTTCACGCATTGACTCAGGTGACAAAAAGCTGATATGCCCTGCCATACGACCGACTGCCATCCCGGAGAGTCCCTGTTCTTTAAGCAGTTTTGGGTCATAATACCCCTGTTTGAAATCAGGATCATTAAGAATGGATTCCTGCGCAACTTTGTTAAAAGCTATTGCCCATGGCTGTGTTGCATGTGTTGTCGCCATTGCAATGATTTTGTTCGCAAAGTTTGGATAGTGTATGGCAAATTGGAGTGCCTGCATACCACCCATGGAACCGCCGACTATTGCATGTACTCTGTGAATATCAAGCCTGTCAAACAAAATACGCTGTGCTTTTACCATGTCTTTTATGCTGACAACGGGAAATTTATAACGGTATGGTTCATGGTGGGGATATTGCATGCTCATAGGACCTGTGGAACCAAAGCAGCTTCCTATAACATTGGAACAGATTACAAAATATTTATCGGTATCAATCGCTTTTTTGGGACCGATAAAACCATCCCACCAACCAGGCTTTGCCTCTCCTTCATAGAGTCCTGCGGCATGATGGGAACCTGTGAGTGCATGACAGACAACAACGACATTACTCTTGTCATCATTGAGCGTTCCATAGGTTTCATAAGTAATATCATACGGTTCCAAAATACGTCCACTCTCAAGATAGAGCGGATTTGTAAAATGTTCTGTATGTGTTTGCAGGTTTAAAGACAAGGTGATTGCTCTCCGAAAATTAGTAACAGTATTTTAGCAAAAGAGTCTTAATTATGCTTCAAGTGCCTGTTTCATATCCTCAATTAAATCTTTTGGACTCTCCAAACCACAAGAAATTCTAATCAGGCCTTCAGGAACACCACAGGCAACCAGCTCTTCATGTGAGAGCTGCTGGTGCGTTGTCGAAGCAGGGTGTGTAATAATCGATTTTGAATCACCGATATTGACAACAAGAGAATAGAGTTTTGTGGCATTGACAATTTTTGTTGCTTCATCAAAATTTTCAACCTCAAAACTGAGCAGTCCACTGCAAAAACCGTCTTGAAAGTATTTTTGGGCATTTTTGTAGTTTGGATTACTTTTTAAACCAGGGTAGTTTACTTTTTTTACCTTTGGATGTGATTCTAAAAATTCTGCCAGTAAAAGTGCATTTTTTGAATGTTCTTTCATGCGTAAAGGGAGTGTCTCGATTCCTTGAATAAAGAGCCATGAATTAAACGGAGAGACAACAGCCCCCAAATCACGCAAAAGGGAAAGGCGGGCACGAAGCGTGTAGGGAGGAAGCCCGACATCTGTGTAGACAAGTCCGTGGTACGAAGCATCAGGCTCATTAAAATGAGCATACCTCGGATTGTCTTTGAGTTTTTCTGTCAGATTTTTTCTTTCAACCATGATGCCGCCTATGGCAAGCCCCTGACCTGTAGTATATTTACTGGCACTGTGTACAGTAATATCTGCTCCAAACTCAAATGGACGGCACAAAGCAGGTGTTGCAACTGTATTGTCAACAACAGTTAAAATATTATGTTTGTCTGCAATGGAGGTAATTGCTTCTATATCTGCTACATCAATACTTGGATTTGTCAATGATTCAAAAAAGATTATTTTTGTATTTTCGTCAATAAGTGCTTCTATCTGTTTTGCTTGATGCACATCAAAAAATCTGGCTTCTATGCCAAAGCGTTTGAGTGTATGTGTGCTAAGCGTCAAGCTGCCTCCATAAAGCTGTTTGGCACAGATAATATTGTCTCCTGCCTGGGCTGCATTGGCAATTGCAAAAAAGATTGCACTCATACCGCTTGCTGTGGCAATGGCTGCTTCACCATCTTCAAGTGCTGCAAAACGTTTTTCAAAAACATCCGTTGTGGGATTGTTGAGACGTGTGTATATATTGCCGAGTTCTTTTAATGAAAAAAGATTCGCAGCATGCTCTACATCACGAAACTCATAGGCCGTTGTTTGATAAATCGGAACCGCCATAGTTCCTTGCGAGTCTTTTTCATATCCGGCATGGAGTGCCAATGTTTGTATATCCACAGTTTATCCTTTGTTGTTTAGTGTTTCATCTTTAATTTTTTGTAAAAATTCTAAAATATTTTCCTGGTAGGCCAAAGTATCCGTATCATAAGTATACCGGAGCAGCCTGCGAAGTGAGTCAATGTCTATTTTATGTGCATATCTGGGAATTATTTTCAACTCTTTTTGTATGTTTAAAACAAGTGCATCAATATTTAGACCATTGTTGTCCTGTACTTTTTTTACAAGTTCTTTTGTTGAAAGCATCAGAAGGTTTGCTCTGTCGGTATCTTCTTTGTAGAGATCGAGTCCAATATTTTTTATAAGGATATAGCTTTCTACTGTTGCTTCTTTATTGGCTGCGATTATCAGGGAAAAAATTTTTGCACGAAATTCCAATGAACCGTGATGATGTACAAAGAGTTCACGAAAAGCACTGAAAAAATGATGTTTTAATCTAAAACTGAGCCTCATAGGTGTTCCTTCTACCGTATTATACATTGAAAATGGTATAATTTCAAAAATAATCGGAATAAGGAATTTTTTTATGGGTAGAGCGTTTGAATATAGAAAAGCATCAAAATTAAAAAGATGGGGAGCAATGTCCAAATTGTTCCCAAAACTTGGAAAAGTTATCACAATGGCGGCAAAAGAGGGCGGAACAGATCCCGATATGAATGCAAAGCTCAGAACTGCAATTTTAAATGCAAAAGCTGAAAATATGCCAAAAGACAACATTGATGCAGCTATAAAAAGAGCGACTGCCAAAGACAGTGCCGATATGAAAGAGGTAAACTTTGAGGGAAAAGCACCTCACGGGGTACTGCTTTTTATTGAGTGTGCCACTGACAATAACACAAGAACAGTCGCAAATGTCAAAAGTATTTTAAATAAAAACGGCGGAGAGATGCTGACAAACGGTTCTTTGGAATTTATGTTTTCGCGTAAGGCTCTTTTTGAGTTTCCACTTTCAGAAGATATGGATATAGAAGAGTTGGAACTTGAACTTATAGATGCAGGACTTGAAGAGATAGAGACAGAAGACGGAGTTGTTTTAGTGACAGCTGACTATACAAGTTTTGGTACGATGAATGAAGCACTGGAAAAAATGGGTGTAGAAATTACAAAAGCAACACTTGAGCGAATTGCAAATACGCCTATACAAATAAGTGAAGAAGAACAGGCTGATGTTGATAAGATTTTAGAAAGACTTGAAGATGATGAGGATGTTCAAAAAGTTTATACCAATTTAGCGTAAAATGTACTTTACATGTACTATATAAAAGAAGAGTATGCAAATACTCTTGAAGTGAAGCAGTCAAAGTTTATTGCCTGCCTGGTGCCATACGACAAATATGAAACACTGCTTCATAAACTAAAAGAAGAACATCCTAAAGCACGGCATTTTGTAACGGCGTACAGGTACCTGAATGAGTATGAACAAATAGTGGAACACTCAAGTGATGACGGTGAACCTTCGGGAACATCGGGAAAACCCTCCCTGATGGTTTTGCAAGGACAGAAACTTATCAATACTGCTGTGATTGTCGTACGCTATTTTGGCGGTACAAAGTTAGGAACGGGCGGATTGGTCAGAGCATACAGTGATGCTGTGAATTTAGTCATTGAAAAAGCAGAGCTGTATGAGTATAAAAAAGAGTTGACGCAAAAAATTGTTTTTGATTACAGTGATGTGCGCTTTGTCGAGTATGAGTGTCAGGTATCTGACATTGTGATAGCACACAAAGAATTTGATACAAAAGTATCATATATAATTACAGCAAGTGAAGAAAATATGAAAAATTTTCTTTCTAAAACCGCCAGAGTAGTAACTGTTACTGCGGTGTAGCTATCTTCTTCCCTGCACCGCATTTCCCATATCCCACATTGGTAAGAAGATACCAAGTGCCAGTAATATAACCATAGAAGCTATTATCAGGAGCATAATAGGTTCTATGGCTTCACTTAAGCCGTCAATAATCGCATCAAATCGCATCTTATAGTATTCTGCAACTTTTTTAATCATTGTATCAAGAGTACCACTGTCTTCTCCTGCACGAATCATCTGAATAATCATATTTTCAAAAAGTCCTGTTTCTTCAAGTCCTTTATTCAGTGTTCCTCCCTTTTCTACAGTGCTCCTGTTTTCCACGATTTGCCACCCACTTTTGAGTAACCTTAAAATATTTTAAAATTTAGCTATGTAAAGCATCATAAAACTTTTGCTGGACTTCTGATAGCTTAATGGGAAATATCTCACCATCATCGAACTTTATAGCAAATACATGTTTAATTAAATCTCGTAAAATTTTATATGATATTTGATACTCTTTTTTAATCTCTCTTGTTTTTATTTCAAACTCTTTATATATGGCATAAGCTACAAAGCTAATGAGGATATGAGCCTTTATACGGTGTTCTAACCTATGATGTATTGGTCGTATTTGCAAATCTGTTTTTGAGATTCTAAAAGCTTTTTCAATATGCCAGAGATTTTGGTAATGTTCTATTATATCTTTATGGGAAAGTGTAGTATCGTTTGTTAAATACCCTTTTAGTCCATCAAGCTTACTATCTTGTAAAACTTTATTATGATTGAGTCTAAACTCCACCTTACAGTCATCTACAATATCCAAATATTTTGCATAATGGGAGAGTTTTAAATCGTTTTTGGTCAGGTTTGTTGAATACTCTATTTTTGCTTTGAGTTTATCTAAAGCTTTTTCTCTTAGGTATTTGTCTTTTTTCGCTCTTTGTGATGAATATGTCAGGATGAGCCTTTGGGATATATCAAGAGAATGTTTTTGTTTATCTTGTTTATATGTTATGGTTTTGTGGATATTTATTTCATGGGTTACGTTATCATCAATAAACGTCAGATTTATAATTTTATCTTTGATACCACTTGGTAACATTTTAATTTTTGCACCGAGTATATATTTGTATCCATTATTTTCTAAAAAAGCAATATTTGCATCATTGAGCATTCCTCTGTCTGCTACTACAATAGGTTTGTTTTTAAGTTTAAATTTCTTTTGAAAGTTTAGTAGTGCTTCAAGAAGTGTGTGCCCTTCATATTTTTTACCGTGATACACCTCATAGGAGAGTGGATAGCCTTGTAAGGTTGTAAATAGTCCAAGTTGTATTTGAGGACGAGCCAATTTGCCCTCTTTGGAAAAGCCTATGCGTCTTAAATCATCTTCACTTTCACTTTCAAAAAACAGAGTTGTTACATCATAAAAGCATACTGCTATTTTACCACCTACTTTTGCAAGTGTATCTTTATATACAGCTTCTTCAATTCTTTGTTTTACTTCATCTTTATAGAGACTATCTACCAATCGGTATATCGCTTCATCACTAATCTCTTTCTTTTTAAAATAAAAAAGATAATCACTCAGATAAAGTTTACTGCCTGGGTAGAGTATTCTTGAGATAACAAGTGCTTTAAAAAGCTCATGTTTATCATTTGCTTTATAAACTGATTGAAAAATAGTTTTTTTATTGAAAATCCTGTCAAATATCGCACCAAAAAATAACTCATCACCTATGGGTATTACTTGTTCATTTGATATTGGCAAAAATTTTAGTTTTTGTTCCTCTTGCTTTACACTATCAAATAGTGTAGGCTCTAACTCTTTTATTCGTTTATGAGCTTTTTTTAAAAGTCTTTCTATTTTATCTGGATCTTTTGAGCATCCTATACTCTCAATTACTTTAGATTTACCCTTTATCTTTTTTATAATCTGGATACTTATTGAACCACTTGTATTTTTCTTTTTTCTGATATACATAAAGGTATTATAAAAAAATATCTCTTAAAGTTTGTGCCACCCACTTTTACAACACAGCCTCCCTGTTTTAGGGATGTATAGGTGGTCTTCTTTTAATTTTTTTGAATTCGTGGAATTCAGGAAACTTATCAATACTGCTGTGATTGTCGTACGCTATTTTGGCGGTACAAAGTTAGGAACGGGCGGATTGGTCAGAGCATACAGTGATGCTGTGAATTTAGTCATTGAAAAAGCAGAGCTGTATGAGTATAAAAAAGAGTTGACGCAAAAAATTGTTTTTGATTACAGTGATGTGCGCTTTGTCGAGTATGAGTGTCAGGTATCTGACATTGTGATAGCACACAAAGAATTTGATACAAAAGTATCATATATAATTACAGCAAGTGAAGAAAATATGAAAAATTTTCTTTCTAAAACCGCCAGAGTAGTAACTGTTACTGCGGTGTAGCTATCTTCTTCCCTGCACCGCATTTCCCATATCCCACATTGGTAAGAAGATACCAAGTGCCAGTAATATAACCATAGAAGCTATTATCAGGAGCATAATAGGTTCTATGGCTTCACTTAAGCCGTCAATAATCGCATCAAATCGCATCTTATAGTATTCTGCAACTTTTTTAATCATTGTATCAAGAGTACCACTGTCTTCTCCTGCACGAATCATCTGAATAATCATATTTTCAAAAAGTCCTGTTTCTTCAAGTCCTTTATTCAGTGTTCCTCCCTTTTCTACAGTGCTGATGACTGATTGAAGTTTTCTTTTGAGGGGAAGGTTGTCTACCATTGCTGTGGCGGTATCAAGAGCTTCGGCTATAGGAATTCCGGCTCGAATAAGTTCAGAAAATACAAGGGTGAATCTACTTAAAGTTGCAAATTTAATAATATTTTTTATGAGATACACTCTCAGTAAAAATTTATGCCAACCGTATCGTATATGTTCATAATTGTTGATAAGATATTTGAATATCAGAAATGCTACAGCTAATCCGGCTAAAACATAGGGACCGAAGTTATTGAAAATATATTCAAGTTTCAAAAGAATAACTGTCGGCAGAGGCAGTTCGGCATGAAGTTCCTCAAATATAGCTTTGAACTGAGGGACAACGTAGGATATTAAAACTGTAAACGCTATAGCCATGGCAATCATGACATTTCTCGGATAAGCCATCGCTTTTTTAAACTTTACAACATTGGCCCGTATCTCTTCAAGCATATTTGCCAAAGAGTATAAGGCTTCATCGAGATTACCTGTCTTTTCTCCGAGTTCAACCATCGCAATTGTAAGGTTTCCAAGTTCATACCGGAAGTTTTGCATGGCAGATGAAATGGAGTGTCCTGCATTAATATCTTCTGCAATTTTTGAAAAAACACTCTTAAGGGCTTCGTCTGTTGTTGCATTTGCTATCTCTGTCAGAGAGTCATGGATGGAAATACCGGCATTTGTCATAACAGCCAGCTGTCGTATAGTGGCAATAAGGGCATCAGGTTTGATTTTTCTTTTTTTTATATTTGATAAAAAATTTGTTTTAAATCTTTTAAGTTGTACTTCCAGAGGCTCCTGGGCTTCTGAAACCTTGATGATGATACCGGAAAATTTTAGTTTGGCATAACTGTTTGCTTCTTTTTTGTTTTCAGCATAGAGTCCAATCTCCTCTTTTTTTCCTTTTGTCAAAACAGTTGCTATAAAATACTTCATCCCTTGGCTACCTTTAATATCTCTTCTATGCTGGTTATTCCGTCAATTGCTTTTTGAATACCATTTTGAAAGAGTCCGACAAATCCCTCTTTTTTTGCCTGTTCAAGCATCTGTTCTTTTGATGCACCTTTGGCAATCAAAGAAGAGAGTTCTTCTGAAATGTTAAGTACTTCACAAATCATTTCTCTTCCCATATAGCCTGTATCTGAACACTCTTTACAGCCTCTGCCTTTGTAAAAGATTGTCCCCTCGGGCACAACTCCGTCTATCTCTTCCAAAACGGATGCCGAAAGTGTGTCTTCTGTTTTACAGTGTCTGCATATCTTTCGTACAAGTCTTTGTGCCTGAATGGCTACAAGTGCACCACTGATGAGGTAGTGTTCTATTCCCATGTCTGCCATTCTGGGTATTGCACTGATTGCATCATTTGTATGCAGTGTAGAGATGACCATGTGTCCGGTAAGTGCTGCTTTTATGGCAATTTCGAGAGTTTCCTGGTCTCGAATTTCACCAATCATGATTTTATCTGGATCTTGTCTTAAAATTGACCTGAGTGCATCGGCAAAACTCAGACCTACTTTTGCATTTACCTGTACCTGTTGAATAAGATTCATTCTGTACTCTACAGGGTCTTCAACAGTAATAACCTTGTCTTCAACATTTCTCAGCTCATTTAATGCACCATATAAAGTAGTCGTTTTACCGCTTCCCGTAGGTCCGGTAACTAAAATAATTCCATAAGGAGTTTTAAGCCCCTTGAGCAGTTTTTGATAGCTGCTGGAGTCCATTCCTGCATCTTCCAGTTTTACAAGCGCTTTTTGTTTGTCTAAAACACGCATAACAATTGATTCGCCATAAAGAATAGGCAGTGTCGATATACGAAAATCATACTCTCTTGCCCCAACTAAAGTAGAAAAACGACCATCTTGCGGCTTTCTTTTTTCAGCTATATCCAAATTTGCAAGCAGTTTGAGCCTTGATGCCAGAGGCGGATAGATGTCTTTTTCGAAAATAAACATTTCTGTGAGTTTTCCGTCAACACGTCCACGAACCACACAGTTTTTTTCAGTAGGTTCGATATGGACATCACTTGCCCGTGCATTAATACATGTTTTTAAAACAACATCTATGAGTTGTAAAATAGAGGAGGCTTCTTGTTGCTCTTCAATAGAACTGATAGAGTTCAGTTCTTCCCGTATTTTTTTGACCAGATCTTTAATACTGTCTTTGAGACTGATTTTATAAAGATAGGAGACAATCTGTTTTTTTGTTGCCAAAGCAATTTTAAGAACTTTTCTTGGAAAGAGTCGTTGGACAGCTTCTTGCGCATCCATGTTTAATGGATCACTAAAAGCGACAGTAACACTCAGATCATCCTGTGAGACAGGAATAGCATTGTGTTTTTCAAGTTGGTTAAGAGGAGCTTTTTCAATAAGATTATAATCCATATCAATGGAATCAAGATCAACAAAAAGAAGATTCAGCTCTTTTGCAAGTCTTTGCAGGACTGCTTTTTCTTCTATATAATCATAATTGTCTATAATAGAGAGGTCATAAACGCCTTCTCTTATTTGTTGCACAATAAATCTTATAAGACGATCCATAGTCATGAAGCCGGAAAGTGTGATGTCTCTGAGAATTAAATTTTCACTAATTCCTTTTGCCAGAAGCCTGTCAACCTGGCCTTTCATAATTGAGCCGTTGGCAAGTAAATCAGTTGTTATTCTATCCACAATAACTCCTACCAGTATATGTGACGTTTTAAAATTATTGTATCATAATATTCTTCAATAATCATCTTGCTTATTCTCTCATCTTTTGAAATATAGAGTTTATAGCTTAGTTTTTTATCTGTCGGATCATTGAACAGATAAAAGGTTCTGGGTTTATGTTTCCCCAGTTGTACATATAAGTCAAAGACTTTTGACAATATATAATCTGTTGAGGGTAAAACATATTGGGACAATTCATATCCATCGATAAGGGCATGGTATAAAAGTTTCTTTTGCATCATAATAACTGCAAAATAGGCTGAGTTTGCACGAGCTTCTTTTGAAAATTTCAACATTGTTATCGGTATTGACAATCTGTCTATATAGTCTGAATGTAAACAGCCAAATGCATATAAACTGACAAACTCTTCATCTTTTTTATATCTTTGAAAATTGTTAAAACCTATGGTGCAGACCTCTTCATATTTTTTATTTTGATATAAAGTAAATAAATTTTGTTTTATATTATAGGCATAAAGGTTACATGTAACTATGACTAGCAGTAGTAATTTCATCTGAATTTTCCTGATTTGATTTCATTTAAGAGAATTTCGGCATTACTTGAGTGTGAAACTTTTATATATTCCTGCAGTGTATGGATTGCTTTGTTTTTTTGGTGAAGCTGCATAAGAGATTTTGCAAAAACAATCCAGCTTGCCTCAATATTGGAATTGATCTGATTTGTAATCAGTGCATAATTATATGCCTGCTTGTAGTTTCCAAGTTCATAATATTTTTTTGCAACAAAAAGACTCAAAGCAGGGTTCTTGTTCTTTTTAAAACGCTTGATAATTTCAAAAATATCATTTTGGGTCTCTTTTCTTTGGATAGTGATAGTGATTTTTTTCTCTTTTTTTATTGAAGGCAATTTGACTGAGATATCTTGAACAGCCTCTGTAATTTTTCTTTCTTTGAAATGCTTTTGCTTTGTCTGTTTATATCTGTATTGTGGTTGTCTCACTTCGTGTTGAATGTTTTTCATAAAATTCATTGATGGCTTGAGTGTTTGGAAAGATGTCTCTTTTGTTTTGTCTGTGACAACTGTTTTAGGTTGTGCTGGTTTTGGCTGTATTTTCACCGGCTTGACTTTTACTGCTGCCGGTTTGTTTTTTGGTGGAAGAATTGGTTTTGGAACTGTTTTTTTTGCGGTAGCAGGCTTTTTTTGTGATACAGCTTTAGTGTTGGTTGTATAAAAGTAGTAAACAGCCGGAATAATCGCGAATAAAACAATACTGACAATGACGTAAGGTAAAAATGATTTTATTTTATAGATTTTCCAACGTTTTTCCAAATCACGAATATTAAGCATTGATAAGTCCTGTGTGTATGGCAGCCATTTCAACAAATTTGTTTGGAATATGTGTGGTACTTAAGGGGTAATGGTTACTCTGTTCATAGGTGTGATAGATGTCAAAAAGAGTATAAAGCAGTTTATTGGTATCTCTGTAATTTCCCTGTGTAAGTTTGTAAATATTGTTTACTGTTTTGGTGTGAAACATATTTGCTGTATCAAAACAGTTTGCCTTCATAAGTTTTTTTTGTATATAAATCTTGAGTTCTGCTTTTGATGCATTTTCAAGTTCAAAAGTTTCCCAGATTCTTGTTTGAAAATGCTCTTTTGCGATGAGATCTTCTTTTTCTGTTTTATGCAGAGTTATAACGAATTTAATACATCTTGTATCTGATAAAAGTCTTATTTTTTCCATTAAAACTTCAGAATAGAGTTGTGCTTCATCAAGCAAAACAATTGGTGCCTTTTCAACAGCTCTCTCTTTTACAATTTTCATAAACTGCGTTAAGTTTAAGGTGTCATTATATCGGATGTTGAAAATATCCTGAGCGAGGACTTTATAAAATTCTGTTTCATCTAAAATAGGTGTTTCATAAAGATAGATATCGCACTCTTGCGCTAAATCATCATAGAGTTTACTCAGAAACATACTTTTTCCGGTTCCCGGTTTTCCAAAAAGAAGGACCATCTTCAATGGTTTGGATATAGAGTCTTTTAAGGATTTATAGATTGTAGAAACTCTGTCTAACTGTATATAGTCCTTGGCATTGACTGTATCTAAGAAAACATTTTTTGACTTTGCAAAGATACTGTCCATAGATTATTTACCTTCTTCCCTATCATCAGTTTGATTCAGTTTTATCTCTTTTTTCTTTTTTGAAGCCATTTCAAGTGTAAGTAATTCATCGCTCAGTCCCTCATAGCCTAAATCACTTAAAGAGATTGAATCTTTTTCTTTATGGATAATATGCGGTTCTATAATTATGACAAGTTCTTCAACTGTTTTTACCATCTCTTCATGTTTAAATAAATTACCCAGGAAGGGAATACTGCCTAAAATTGGAACCTGATTTGAATTATTTGTGTTTTTGGAATTTATAAGTCCGCCTAAAATAATTCTGTTACCGTCTTTTACTGTTACAACAGAAGAGAGCTGACGGCGGTTTAAATCCGGCGGCATATCTCTTCCTGTATTTGGTGTTTGGGAGATATCTGTTGTTGTTTCTGAAAGAGAGGGGTTTATTCTCAGAGTAATTGTTTTGTCGTCAGAAATTTCCGGAGTAATTGTTAGAAGAACACCGGCAAAGACAGAGTTTACCAAATCGGTTTGGGTTGTAGCAGCAACTCCGCCGCCTGTTCCCTGTTGGTTGGTTGATGAGAGTATTTTATAAAAATACTCTGTCCCTGCTGTAATAAGTGCCGGTTGGTTGTTTAAAGTAAGAACTTTCGGATTCGATATGGAAGTAACATCTCCCTGTGTTTTTAAAAATTTGATAACTTCTGTCAGTTGTCCACCGGCACTCATAGTAAAAAGTTGTGATGCACCCGCGCCTGTCGCAGCAGTATCTGTAATAATTCCATTGGCAGGTATTGTCGTACCGATATTGTTATAGTTTGCTGTACTTGCAGAGAGTTTGACATTTTGCAAAGCATACAGCTGTTTCCAGTCTATACCTGTTGTTTTTCCCTTACTCATGGTAACGGAGAGCAGTTGTACATCAATCAGTACCTGGAGTTTTACCTTGTCCTGCAGTTTTTTTAGATAACTTTCAAAACGCTTGAGCTGTTTATCTGTAGCTGTTACAGTTATCAGCCCTGCATTTTTGTTTATGATTGGAGGTGTTGCTTTGTATATGTCATTTGGACGGTTGAGAATACTCTGAAACTCTGTATCGAGTTGCTCCCAAAATTTAACTTCATCAGAACTTTCGATTTTCACACCTGTATCTGATGTAGAATTGCCTCCACCGGTTCCTGAGTTCCCACCGGCGCCTCTTTGAGAATTGGCAGATCTGCCGCCGCCACCGCCAACTCCTCCTCCCTGTTGTTGTGCATTTGAAGAAGAACTGAGTGTGACATCTGTACTGCCTGTGCTTTTTCTTTGTGAGAGTATATAGTCTATGTTAAAAACTTTTGTTGTTAAATAAGATATTTTTAGAAGGTTGTTGTCAAGCGTATAGGAAAGATTATGCTGTGTCAATATAATATCCAACACTTCATCAATCGTTAAATTCTTTAAGTTTGTTTTATTCAGCTTTGTTTTTAGGAATTTCTCAGCATGAGGATCTGTTACTATGATACTGAAACCACATTCATCACTCAATTGTTCTACAAAGTCAATGATTTTAGTATTTTTTGCAGAACTGATACTAAAAAGTTCATAAGAACAATCTGCAAAGCTAGTTGTTGAAAGCATCGCGGTGATTATTGTTGCATAAACCGATGTTTGTATAAATTTCATTTGAGATCCCTACTTATTATAGATTTTTATTTTTTTACTTTTACTTTTTGTTGAAAGCAGAAGTTTTTTATTTTTTCGAACTAATAGAACAGAATTTCTACCAACTTTAGCCAGTTTATAACCATAAATATATTTACCCTGTTTATACCATTTTCCATTAATCATTGCTGATTTGTTTAAGATGGCATCAAGCCTGAAATGCACAGTACTGTGTCGCGTAACTTTTTTGTAGTTTGCATGTGCACCAAATACTGTTTTTTTGCCTGTTTTGTGTTTTTTTGAATCATTTTTCTTGTGTAAAAAAATAAAAGGATCTTTTATCCTTGAAATTTCTTTTTCAGAAACTCCGATTCTTGGTGGTTTAATCGCTTCAATCTGCTCATCAACCCATGCCAGATTGTTGGAAAAAAGTTGCGATGTCAGAAGGAGCATTAAAATCAAATAGAATTTTTTCATTAGTATGTAATCCCCCATACAGATATATTTAAATCAGAAATCAGCGCTTGATCAGCTTTTATATCAAAGTTGTGTATATCAACGACCAGTTCACTCTGCTCTAGCGAATTGATAAACTTCAAGGTGTTTTTGTAATTCGCAGTTGATTCAATTGTAATATCGAGTATATGACCAAAAGAACTCTCATTTTTTGCATATTTATTTGTCAGGGTAAGCAGTTTGACATTGTATTTTTGTGCATTGGTTGCTATGGAATCAAGATATTCACCCCATGCCCGTTCATCATATATTAAAGATGAAATAGTTTCAATTTTACTTTTTATATAAGAGTTTGTGTCTTTTATGACAACTATTTCATTATTTATGTTTCTAATTTCTTTTTCAAGCTGTAGAATTTTCGTTTCAGGGTTATGCTGCAGAAATGTTTTATCGGCATTTATCTTTGTCTGGAGATTTTGTACACTGGCCCTTGTCTGTGTGAATTTGTCAAATGAACTGTCCCAGAACAGAAGGTATGCAAAGGCAAAAATGATACCGACAACCATAAGGTAAGTCATATAGATGTCTTTTTGGGTTTTGTTTTTAAAAGCTGCATCTATTCTATGGAGATAGTCTTCAAGATTTATTTTCATAATATACGCACCTTTAATTCACTGAAATATTTATTTGTTTTTTCATCAAAGACAATCTCTTCAAGGATAAACTTGTATTTTCCTTCATAAATCTTAGTGAGATATTCAACGAGTTGCGTAATCTTTCTGTCATTGTTGGCAACTAAATAAAAAGTCAGTATTTTTGTTTTATTATCTTCTGTATATTTTGCTTCTTCAATCTTTACACCATACTTGTTTAAGTTTTTAGTGAACATTGTTAAAAGTTTTGCTTTCATAGGATAATCAACTTTTACTTCATGAATTTTCATAAGAGTGTTTTTTTTCTCAGAATATTCTGTTTTTTCTTTGGCAAGCAGTTTCAATGATTTTTCTTTGTCTGCTTTCCTGTTTTTAATAGTTGCCTCTCTGGTTATTTTGATATTATGAATCTCTTTGTATTCTTGTTTGAGCAGATCTTCTTGCAGAGTCTGTGCATACGTGAGTATCCAATATGTTATAGGGTATGCAAATGCAAGAGCAAAGGAGGCAAATATTAAAATTATAAGTTTGCCGCTTTCTCGTTTGATGAATTTCGGCGGTCGTCTGTAATCAGTAAAATTACATTCATATATTTCATCTTTTGGCAGTGTTGTGTAAATATGCATAAGTGCATGCAGTTGATCAACATATTCATTTTCAGTCTCAAAACCGTAATCAAATTCAAATTCACTTGACTTTATATTTAACTCAACTTCCAGCATTTCATAAAGTTTTGTTACAGTCGGAAGTTGTGCTCCTATATATACATGTTCGAATTTTTCAATATCAAATGCTCTTTTTGCATAGGTGAGAATATCATTGATGTTTGCAAACAATTCTTTATAAAGACGAATAAAAAATTCTTTGTAATCACTTGTAGTTTCTTTAAGATTTTCTTTTGAAAAAAAGCGTATAAATTCGTTATATTCAATTCTTTCACCATACAGTTCACAAAAACGCTCATGCATTTCTACAAGAGAATATTTTAAAGATTTGGTATAAACAAATTCTTTGTTGCCGTAAATAGTCAAAAATGCATCATTTTCCTGAATGTATATAAAACAGTGTACACCGTTACTGTCGATGAGCTCTTTTGTATAAAGTGATTTGATTAAAAGAGGCGAAGGAATAATGACATCAATATATTTTACTTTTTCAACAATTTTTATAAAAGTATTGGTTATATCCAAAGGGTCTACAATAAAGACATGAAAATATCTGTTTTCTTCATCTAATGTGTCAAATGACTCAATGTAGCGAATTTTATACTCAACTGCCTGATCAAGGGCCAGTTCATCATATGCTTTGTTGCTGATAGCATCAAACAGATCTTCCTCGGGAATATTTTTACTGATTGCAATCTGGGCATTTATAAATTCTTTTGTACTGATATATGAAATTACAAACTGGTCTTTTGAAAATTTTGGACTTGTTGTTTCTGTGATGAAACTCGATATTCCACTAAAGTATGTCTCTTTGTATGGATTAATTGATAATACACTTGAAAAAGAGTGCTGTGTTGATGTATTCATTAACTATAATCCTATTTAAAATGAACCAATAACATGGAACAAAATTCATCATTTTTGTAAAACTCAATCCTGTATGTTTTTGTTATTGTTATCAACTGAATAGTGTTTGTTTAACTGTTTTAAAGATATGTTTATCTGACTCTCATCTACTCTGTCTTTTTTGTAATAACCTATAACATTCACACGGTGTTTTTTACTCTTGACGATTTTAAAATCGTCACTTACATAAAATTCTGAAGCTTTTGGCAAAGAAACTTCGTTATTGTCTATAACAATTTTGTATTTTTCGGGACAATAATCCGACATTTTAAAGTATTGGGGTTTAAGTGTAGTTACTAACTTATTCCCAAATATATATCAAATATCTGCCTTTTTTTCTTTTCACGTCTCCCAATGGATGGGAGAAATAAAACTCATTACTTTTTGATTTTATCGGAATATAGCTTAAAGAGTTTTTTATATCATTCAAATTTAACAAAATATTGTGATTTATTACTAATGTTCCATAGTTTTTTATTATATTCGTGATTTGTGCTGCATTTAATGCAAAGTCGCGTTTGTAGGAGATCCCCATTATTTTCATATACTCTTCGATTGCCAGGAGTTGATAAAAGACTTTTTGGGACAAACTGGAGAGATTTTTACTTGTCTCGATGGCAAATGCCGGCTTGTCATTTGTAACAGCAAAGTAGGTAAGAGAAAGCTGCATTGCCTCATCTTCATACTTTGTATTGGTGTTTTTTACATTGAAACTGTGATGTTTTTTCAGGAGTTTTTTATTGATATTGTTTTTGACTGTTTCTGCAATAGTGTTTAAATCACCAAAAAGCTGTTTTTGCTGGAGTTGGCATTGGTCAATAACACAGGTCTGTCCCCAGGCATTCGGATTAAATATACTGCCCTGGTTCTGCTTGCGGTAAAAACCATGTCCGTCGTGTAAATTTAAGACTAAAGAAACTTTTTTTGAAAGTATTATTTTTTTGACTTCTTTGATGATTTCTCTGTCTTTGTCATCTTTTTTGATATGTGAAAACTTACGATTCATATCACCATGAATGCCACGTTTGTTAGCCATAATACTTTCTTTGTTCAAGTTCGGAATAATCCATAAATTCTTAGATGTTACAGTGTAGTGTGTGGCCAGTATTGAAGCTGCAAAATATCCGCCAGGTTCATTACCGTGAATTCCGCCTATAACTAAAAGGGTAGTGTTTGAGTCACTGTTTTCTTTTTTAATGAGCTGAATATTTGCATTGAGAACAGATGAAAAAAGAAGTGCCAGGCATATATTGAAAATCAGAGGCATTTATTTCTCTGTTATAATGCTAAATTGATTGTTTTGTAAGCGTACAATCAATATCTTTTTTCCATGAAAAGAGAAGCTGTCGGATTTGTACTCTTCGTTAAAGGTTATCTTATACAGGTTTTCAATATTGGGATATGCAATGATATTTATATCGCGAAACAGTATGATTTTATTTTCATTTTTGCTAAAAACTCTTTGCTTGTACTGTTTGAATTTTTCAAGATTCATACCGTCAAATCTTTTAAATTCCTCTGCATAGAAGTGAAGATAATCTTCGAGATTATTATAAAGCCAGGAATAACGCCATGCATACAGATTAGATAAAAGCAGTGCCAAGGTCTCTTTTGATACAGTATTTCTGCTGTTTGTCTTTTCTTTTATAATCAATATTGTTTTTTTGATATCAATATTTTTATTAAGACATTCTATGCTTTTGTTATTGATGGCAATACACCCTTTTGTAAATTCGTCTCTTTCCTGATTGCTTGGCAGTCCGTGGATCCAGATACCCTGTCCTGTTTTGCCTTTGTACCTGTCATACAGGTTCGGATAGGAAGTCACAAATGCCATTGGACCGTAAAAAGAGTCAACTTTTGACAGTTTTTTTACAATATCATAAACTCCAACAGGTGTTTTAAGGTCGCCTTCTTTTGTTTTGTCTCCTTTGAATTTTCCTGTAAAAGCACTGTACTCTTTTCGTAGCTTATAGGTGTTGTTCTGGTCTCTGGAGTAAATTAACAGTTCTGATTTCGATTTGTCACACAGTAAAATATTTGTATAGGATTCAATATAGCCAAATTGGGTATCTTTGTTTTTGAGAAACTCCTGCCAATAATTTTTATCGCCAAGGCTTTTATCCAACTCCTTTTGAATATTTTTAATGCCATGCAGTCGATAGTTTGTTAAAATGTCATGATTTGAAGCAAGTGCAGCAGTTGAAAAACAAAGTGTACAGATAATACTTATAACGAAAAAGTAAAATCTATTGCCCATGGTCATATCCTATCTCTTTAAGGAAGTTTTTGTCTTTTGTCCAGCCTTTTTTAACGGTTACCTGAAGGTTCAAATAGGCTTTTTTCCCACTGAGTCTTTCGATTTTCTCTCGGGCAGATTTTCCTATGCGTTTGACGGCTTCACCGCCTTTTCCGATAATGATTCCTTTTTGAGACTCTTTTTCTATAATTATAGTGGCATAAATTCTGTCAATGCCTGTTTCTTCTTCGATAGAGTCAATAATGACATCCGATTCGTAAGGGACTTCATCACTGATGTTTTCAAAAATAGCTTCACGAATAAATCCTGCATATATATCACGCACGAGTTCACTTGTCAAATCCTCAGGGTCATACAGATAAGGAGATTTCGGCAGGTTTTTTGCAATAGTATCCAATAAATCTTTATGACCTACCTTACGAGGAATGGCTACGGGAATAAGTGCTTCAAAGTGATCAGCATATTTATTATAGGCACTAATGGATTTAAAAAGCTTTTCTTGCGAAACCTGATCTATTTTGCTTAAAACAATAATATGCTTTACCCGTCCGTTATTGATTTTTAAAAATCTTTCATAATGCTCAGTTGAGTCAGTCACCGGTGCAAGATAGACGATTAAATCACAATCACCCATGGCTTTAAGGGCTTCATCAAGCATAAACTGATTGAGCATTTTTTCTTTTTCATGCAAACCGGGTGTGTCAACAAAAATAATCTGTGCATTTTCATGCATAACGATTGCATTTGAACGCTTTCTTGTTGCATTGGCTTTTTGACTTACCATTGCAATTTTTTCGCCCAAAAGGGAATTCATTAGGGTGCTTTTACCTGCATTCGGACGTCCAATCAAGGAAACGAAACCAGCTTTAGTCATTTATAAACCTTGTCAATTATTTTCTACAGACACAAGTGTCTGCCTTCAGTCGCCTCAGCGGCGTAAGCGGAGTAAAGGGACTTTGTTCCTTTACGGGACTATTATAGTATATATCTTGATAAATCTTCATCTTCTACGGCGTTATCGAGTTTTTCATGCACAAGTTTTGCTGTGACGACAAACTCTTTGCCTTTATACTCATCTGCATTGAAACTGATATCTTCAAGTATCCGCTCCAACACAGTATGCAGGCGTCTTGCACCGATATCTTCAGCCGTTTCATTGGCACGGTGTGCAAGTTTTGCGATAGCTCTTACCGCTTCATCTTCAAATGTTAACTTCATTCCTTCGACACCTAATAGTGCTTGGTATTGCTTAAGTAAAGAGTTCTGTGTTTTTGTTAAAATTTGATAGAGTGTTTCTTCTGTCAATGCTTCGAGTTCAACACGCAAAGGAAATCTTCCTTGCAGTTCAGGAATCAAATCACTTGGTTTGCTTACATGAAAAGCACCGGCTGCAATGAAGAGAATATGGTCGGTATTGATTGTTCCGTATTTTGTTGAAACGCTGCTTCCTTCTACGATAGGCAAGAGGTCTCTCTGGACTCCTTCTTTTGAAGGATCATTGCGTCCCTGACTTTTTTCACTGAGTGCAATTTTATCTATCTCATCAAGAAAAATAATCCCTCCGTTTTCTGCCCGTCTCAATGCCTCTGCGTTTACTCTTGTCATGTCAAGAAGTTTGTTGGTCGCTTCTTGACGAAGGAGCATTTTGGCATCTTTAACTGTTACCTCTTTTTTGTTGTCTTCTTTGTTAATCGTGGCAAAGACTTTGGAAAAACTCTCTTGCACTTTCGCCATTTCCGGCGGCAAATTTGTATCATTAAATTCGATATTGAGTTTTTCTATTTCAAGTTCTATGACTTTATCATCCATTTCACCGGATTCTATACGTTTTTCCATAGCTTCCAAGAGGCGTTGATAATCATCTTTTTTGCTATCACTCGCACCGGCAGGAAGGGGAGGGAGCAGTTTTTCTGTGATTTTATTGATGATGTAGTTTTCTATTTTGTCTTTGTTTGCTTCTTCTTGTTCCGCTTTGACAATGCTGATAGCATTTACAACCAGATCACGAATCATAGATTCTACATCACGACCGACAAAACCCACTTCTGTATATTTGCTTGCTTCAACTTTTATAAACGGTACTTTCATCATTTTAGCCAAACGGCGTGATATTTCTGTTTTTCCGACACCGGTTGAACCAATCATTAAAATATTTTTCGGAGTGATTTCATTTTTAAGCTCATCATCAAGTTGCATACGTCTGTAGCGCGTTCGCAAAGCAAGTGCAATGGTTTTTTTTGCATCTTTTTGAGCAATGACATAGTTGTCTAGATATTCTACAATTTCTTTTGGTGTTAAATTCACTCTTTTTCTCCATCTAGTATCAATGTTTTGATATTATGATTGGTGTATATACAAAGATCTGCCGCTACATGTAAAGACTCTTTGACAAGTTCCTCTTCATCCAATGAAGCGTGCTTTTTTAATGCACGTGCAGCCGAAATGGCAAAGTTGCCTCCGCTTCCTATAGAAGCAATTTGTCCGTCTTCGGGCTCAACCACATCACCGTTTCCTGTCAAAATAAATATGTGCTCGTTGTTCAAAACGATCATCATAGCCTCAAGACGACGCAGCACTTTGTCTTTTCTCCAAGCCTTAGAAAACTCAACAACAGATTTGAGTAAATCTCCTTTTTTATTTTCTAAAAATTCTTCAAACATATCAAACAGATTAAAAGCATCAGCAGTACTTCCGGCAAATCCTGCGAGGATTTTACCATGGTGTAGTGTACGAATTTTTGTTGCATTGCCCTTTAAAACGCTGTCTCCAAAGGTGACTTGGCCATCACCACCGATAACGGCTTTATTTTTGCCTTTGTAGGCCAGTATAGTAGTAGCATCAAACATTAATTCTTACTCTCCCTGTACATCGACATGAAGTTTTGCATGAATTCCATGGCCGAGTTTTAAATCTAAGTCATGCTCACCGATTGTTTTGATGACGGCTTTGTCGGTAATAGCTTTTTTGTCTATCTCTATGCTATGCTGTTCTTTGAGTGCATTGGCAACTTCTTCTTTGGTTATAGCTCCGAAAAGATGACCATTGTTACCTACTTTTTTAGTAATGATAACTTCGAGTTTATCAAGTTTTTCTGCAATCTGTTTGAGTCTTGCTATTTCAGCTTTTTCTTCTTCTTCTTTTCTTTTGATTTCTGCCTCATGTTCAGCAATAATCTCAGGTGTTGCAGGTTTGGCAAAACCTTTTTTAATTAAAAAGTTTTGACCATAACCCGGTTTGACCTCTTTGACTTCACCGGCTTTTCCTAAACTTTTTACATCTTTAATTAATAATACTTTCATAGATTATTCCTAGTTTTATTTTATCTTTCTATTTCACCCGGATAGGCAACAATACCATTTGTTAAGTTTCCGATTTTTGTATAACCGTTGTCTGTAAGAATTCTTGCAACATGCGCAGAACGGCTTCCTACATGGCAGTAGAGTATGATGTTTTCATTTTTACCGTAGTTTGTTTCTTCCCATGTTTGAAAAAATGAACTTGTCGGTACCAGTTTGTCCGCACCTTTAATGTGTCCCATCTGCCATTCCATGTACTCGCGTACATCTACAAGCTTAAAATCAACCATTTTAAGATCACGTGCTTCTAAAAGGGATACAAGCTCATCTCCGTCAAGTTCGTCTTTGTTAACAAGTATTTCGCACTCTTCTTTTGTCAGTCCTCTTGAGTGACTGTGTGCGGCCTCTTCCATACCGAGTTCAATACGCTTTTTCTCAGCAAATTCAGGAGTACAGAAAATTCCACAGTGACATACTCCACCCTCCGGAATCTCTTTTTCAATGGCAGGTTTACAAGGACAGATTCTGTCATCAACACTTCTTGGCTTTCCATCAACTTCTTCAACCATAAAACAGGGACAAAATCTTTTTTTGTACATCATTTTGTTTCGTGCAAGGCCCATCTGTACGCCTTCGTTCACTTCTTCTTGCGGGTTGTAGACCCAACCGAACTGTGCATTGACCTTGTCTGTAAATTTGATTGTTTTTTCAAGTTCCGCCTGAAATTCCGGTGAATTCATATCAATTTTTATTATACTCATCTATCGTTCCTTTAGTTATTTTTTAAATTTGTTTCTTGCTTTACCTTCAATGATAAAACGTAATGCGTTGAGTTTTATAAAACCTTCTGCATCTTTTTGATTGTAAACTTCATCTTCTTCAAAAGTGGAATATTCAGGGTTGAAAAGGGAGACATCAGAATTTCTTCCCACAACTGTAACATTTCCTTTGTAGAGTTTTAATCGTACTGTGCCTTCTACCCATTTTTGTGTTTGATCGATGGCAGCTTGAAGCATTTCACGCTCAGGTGCAAACCAAAAACCGTTATAAATGAGTTTTGCATAACGAGGCATCATTTCATCTTTAAGGTGTGCTGCTTCACGGTCAAGGGTGATGGATTCTATTGCTCTGTGAGCTTTAAGCATAATTGTTCCGCCCGGAGTTTCATAACATCCGCGGGCTTTCATACCGACAAAACGGTTTTCAACGATGTCAACACGACCAATTCCGTGTTTGTTTCCATATTCGTTGAGTGTCTGTAGCATTGTGGCCGGTGAGAGTTTTTCTCCGTTGAGTGCAATCGGGTCACCGTTTTTGTATTCGATTTCTATATATTCGGGAGTATCTGGTGCTTTTTGGGGTGAAGTTGTCCACAGCCACATTGACTCTTCCGGTTCTGCTGCAGGGTCTTCCAAAATCCCGCCTTCATAAGAGATATGCAGCAGGTTGGCATCCATTGAGTAAGGAGATTTTTTTCCTTTTTTCTCAATCTGTATACCATGCTCCGCCGCATAGGCCAAAAGTTTTTCACGAGAATTCAAGTCCCATTCACGCCAAGGAGCGATGATAGTCAGTGTTGAATCTTGCCCTAAATAACCCATTTCAAAACGGACCTGATCGTTTCCTTTTCCTGTTGCCCCATGAGCTACACCGTCGGCACCGGTGATTTTTGCAATTTCTGCCTGACGTTTTGCAATCAAAGGACGGGCAATGGATGTCCCTAAAAGATATTCTCCCTCATAAATAGCATTGGCACGAAACATCGGGAAAACAAAATCTCTTACAAACTCTTCGCGTAAATCATCAATAAAAATATTCTCAGGTTTGATGCCAAGTTCAAGTGCTTTTGCGCGTGCAGGTTCAAGTTCTTCGCCTTGTCCTAAATCTGCTGTAAAAGTAACAACTTCGCATTTGTATTCGTCTTGCAGCCATTTGAGTATAACACTGGTATCAAGTCCGCCAGAGTATGCCAAAACAACTTTTTTAACACTTTTTTTCATGTAAAAAACCTTTGATAATAAAATAATTACCGCGATTATAACGAAAAATAGGTGAGAAGTTGCTTATGAATTTTGTATTTGTTCGTTTTAATAAAACTTAGTAAAGGTGTGTTTACATGTAAAGAAGGTTCAAGAGTAAATGCAGTACTTTGTGAAGTACACTTTACCCTTTGGAATCAAATAAAATTCCGCTGACCTCTTGCATTTTTGGAAGAAAATCATGTGCCTGTTCTGCAGGAAATCTTCGAATAATGGTATTTGTTTTTGTATCTATCGCTGCTACATAAAAGATGTCATTCTTGTCTACTCCAAATTTTATACTTGTATTGAGTGGAGATAATGCATTATTGAGCTCCTCTACCAGATTTTCAACATCTTTTTGAGAATCTGTCTTTTTTGTACTATCAGTTGCGTCATTTTGCATCTCTTTGACAACATCAGCCTGTTTTGTTCTTGTCTGTGCTGTCTGCTGTACCTGCTGTGTCTGATTTTGTGATCTTCCCTGTATTTCTGCCGAACCTACCTGTGACTGTTGCTGTCTTGCAACATTTGCAATGCCATCCATGACATACTCCTCTTATAAAGTATAATTGTTAATGACAAAATCGACTAATAGTTTAATTACTTTAGAAAATATTTGAATTTTTTTTGTTTATCCTAAAAAATTTATGATAATCTTGCATTTATGAAAGAATATATAAAATTACTCAAAGAAGAGAAAGTATTAAGACAGCTTTCGACAATTCAGCTGATTTCTTATTTTGGGGCCTGGTTTTCCAATGTTGCTATTTATACTCTGCTTATTGAGTTACATGTATCCGCCTCTGTTGTCGGTTTTGTAGCAATGCTGAACTTTTTTGCCGGTGTTTTACAGGCTCCGTATTCGGGTCCTGTTATAGACAGGATGAATCCCAAGAAACTAATGCTGCTGCTTATAACAGTGGAAATAGTCGCTACTGTTTCTTTGATATTTGTGACAGAGGTTTCGGACTTGTTGCTTTTGTATGTACTGATATTTTTTAAAATGGCAGCAGCTTCATTCTATTTTACGACAGAGATGTCACTTTTGCCAAAAATCCTGCATGGGAGCAAATTGCAGCGTGCTAATGAACTGCACTCTATTATCTGGTCGTTTTCATATACACTGGGAATGGCAGTAAGCGGTTTTGTTGTCTATTGGTTTGGTATAAAAACGGCCTTTTTGCTTGACGGATTGATGTTTTTTATAGCTTTTTGGCTGCTCTTTTATACAGAAATTAAAATAGAAATACTGAAAATTGAAGAAAATATTTTTAGAATGATGCAGGAGACTTTTGTTTATCTCAAAAGAACACCAAAAGCTCTTCATCTGATGATTATCCACTCTTTTGTCGGACTGACAGCATTTGATGCTTTGGTGGCCTTGATGGTCGATGAGTATTATGCCTCTTTTATCGCGGCTTCACTGGCTCTTGGACTACTGCACTCGGCTCGTGCCGTAGGTCTTGTCATCGGTCCGGTATATATTGGAAAATGGATTAACAACACAAGGCTTGTTTATGTATTTATAGCCCAGGGAACAGCTGTCTGGATATGGGCTTTTTTGATGCATAATTTTTATCTTTCTTTGGCAGCGAGCGTGCTTGTCGGTTTTTTTACAACGACTTTATGGTCTTACAGTTATACGCTTTTGCAAAAAAATATAGAAAAAAAATACTATGGACGGATTGTTGCCTATAATGACATGCTGTTTTTGTCTTCGGCAGCTTTTACTTCGTATATGATTGGCTTTTTGGCAGCACATTCATTTTCTTTAGAGGCAATTACGGCTATAATTGGCAGCGGTTTTTTTGTTGGCGCTATTTACTATAAATATGTACTTAAAAGTCAAAAAATAAAAGAGATTTCATTATGAGTTTTGCAATACTTGGCGGCTTATTGTTAAACATTGGTGCGTATCTTACCTATAAAGGAAAGATTTATCAGGCAGTGATTGTCTATCTTTTTGCCGATATCTGCTGGATAATAATGGCAGTGCAAAAAGAGGATGTGATTGGTGCAGGTTTTATTGTAACAGGCACGATATTCGGATTTTTGGCATATTTGAAAATGAAAAACGGTGAAATGGAAAAAAGTTTAGACAAGGGAGAAGAATGATTTACAAATCAAAAGAGGGTGAGATCAGTTTGGAGAATTTGACACGTCTGTATGGGGCAGTTGTCATTGATATGCAGAGTGAAATTGCCGAAATGAGTTTGGAATGGTTTGACTTATACGGTGATAAGGTAAAACTCATAAACTATGTGCTGGTATTTGATTATACACCGCCGGGAGAAAACCAAAGAGATAAAAAAGTTTTGGAGTTTGATACAAAAGAGGCACTGATAGAAACGATGCAAGAGGTAGCACAATTTTTTCAAAAATAATTTCACCGGATACTAAAAAAGTTCTCTCCCTTGCCTTTCCTGCAGCGCTCAAACACCTTGTAGATATTTTACAGGTGCTTATAGATATGCTGATGGTGGGAACCGTGAGTGTTGCGGCACTTGCAGCTGTCGGTATGAGTATGCAGTTTATGATGATAATCAATGTGTTGATGACGCTGTATGTCATAGGCGGCAATGCACTTATATCTCGATTTATTGGGCAGGGCAGAAAAAAAAGAGCCTCGGCACTTCTCTTTTCGCTTGTCATTCTTGCCGTAATTTTGGCTTTTTTTGTCACGATAGGGGGTTATTTCGGCAGCACGCATTTTTACAGCTGGATGGGGGCAACACCTGCCGTTGTAGAGCAGGGCAGTATCTACTTTAAAGTTTTATCACTCGGCATTGTCGTGATATTTTTGGACAACCTGCTTTATAATGCTCTGAGTGCCGCGGGAGATACAAAAAGTTCTTTGTATATCAAACTTTTTTCTGCTGCTTTGAATGCTTTTTTAAATTATGTATTGATATTTGGGCATTTTGGATTTGAAGCCAGGGGCATAGAAGGTGCGGCTATTGCGACAGTCATCTCTTATATATTTAATGTTGTTGCCTACTATATATTTATAAAAAAGATGAATTCGAGCCTGGATTTTATCCCGATTGTGCGAATCAAAGATGTCAAAAGAGTTCTAAAAGTCGGTTGGAGTGCGGCGCTTGACCGTGGTATATCGAGTATGAGTTTTTTGGTTTTTGTCTCCATCATCACTGCGTATGGAACGGCAGAACTTGCAGGTTATCAGGTAGGACTCCGGGTTGAGGGCATTGCCTTTATGCCCGGTTTTGGTTTTGCTATCGCCGCAATGGCACTGGTCGGGCAAAATATTGGTAAAAAAGATTTTGACAAAGCCTATAATATGGGGATAATTTCCGGACGGATTGCTTATGTATTTATGGGAAGTGTCGGGCTGATTATGATACTTTTTCCGGAGTTTCTTGTCAGTTTTTTTACAAAAGACGCTCTGACGATTGCAGTTGCTTCAAAGTATCTGATACTGGTAGGCTTGGCACAGATTCCGCTTGCAATTATGTTTGTTTATTCCGCAGCACTTCGAGGAGCCGGTGCCACAAAAACCACCCTCAAAGTCAATGTCTCTTCTTTATGGCTTTTTCGTGTGATTCCTTCCTATATAGCTTATCATATGGGCTATGGAGTTGTTGTGATTTTTGCTATTATGAATATAGAAACTTTGATAAAAGGCATCATATACCGGTACTTGTACTCTAAAAGAGAGTGGCTTTATACAAAAGTATAAATCTATTCAATACCATTGAGTTTAGCGACTTTTTCGGAACCGGTACTTCAGTGCCGGCTGTTGCAATAGTCTTGACACTCTTAACCCGGACTGAAGTCCGCGTTCCGAAAAAACTGCTTAACTTATTGGCAATATATTAGTTTTTATGGTTCCCAACAGTATTTGGGATTGTGTTTCCGCTGGCTTGCATGCTGAGTGCCTGAGGGTATTTATTGTAATGTGTGCGTACTGTTTTGGCGAGTTTTTCTTTTGTGAATGTGTCAATGACTCCCTTGTCGGCTATGGCATCTGCAATGTTTTGTACCAGTTTATCCTGGGGTTTTTGCATTTTGTTTTTCCAAGAGAGCAAGAGTGCTTTGTTTACATGTAAAGGGAGTGAGCCCATTATGCCGATGTCGTTTTGGTCGTGGATGAACAGTCCTGAAGTGGTGCCTCTGTCAAGTGTCAAGACCTGAAAAAGATAGAGAGTGTGGTAGTCAAGTTGCTGTTGGAGTGCCTCTTTTGAGATTTCTGTTCTTGTCTGCAGAGCATTTGTTGTGATGTTGATGTAGGTGTCTATAATGCCCTCTCCAAAGTTTTTTGCAAAATCGGCGTCGGCTTGTTTGTTGTCTGTTTTGTAGTTTTCAAGGTAAAAATGGGAGATGCCACGTGTGCGTTGCAGGGCGGGAATTGTAAAATATTTGTCTCCCTGTGCTCTTCCTGCTTCATAGTTTTCTCTCCCAAGCTTTTTAAGAGCACTGTCAAACATTTTTTTATCTTCTTCATTGGCAATTGCAGGATTCAAATCAGCCATAATTCGCCAATACGAGGGTGCATTACGCAACTCTGTCAGACTGATGTGAATATGCACAGAGGGAACATGCGGATTATTTGGGTGAATGATGGTTGAAATGGCTGTGGCACTTTTGAGATTTTTTTCTGGCATGTCATCATAATGTACTTGGGACACATTAACGCTTGCGGTATTGAAAAGCTTTTTGTCCTGTGCTTCAAATCTGTTTCCGCCCCCGTGTATGCCTTCATCTCTGAGCCAAGTCACTTCTTTGAACTTTTTACCGGCTCCAAAGTTTTGTGAAAGGGTATCAAGTTTGTCAACAAATCTTTTTTGCAAAGCAGTGACGAGTGTGTATGCTTCTTGTGCTTCTTTTGAGTCTGCTAAAATTAGTGTCATATTTATTATCCATAATTTTTTCCTAATTTTAGCAGGTTAAGACTAAATAAAAGTCTATAGAGTAAAATATTTATCTTCTTCCTCCGCCTTTTCCGCGAGAACCCTGGTACATATTTCCAGAACCTGAACCGCTTCCTTGATTTTGTGAACCATTTTTATATTGGTACTTGTTTTGTTTTTTTTCTCCTGTCCCTGAGGCTGTGTATTGTTGAGTTCTCTCTTGCATTTGTTGCATTTGTGCCTCATGTTGGGCAAAACTTTCATCTGCATAACTTACGCCTGCTAATAATAATGCTATGACAAGTATCTTTTTCATCTTACGCTCCTTATGTTTTATAGAATTGAGTATATCACCATAATGTTAGTGGATTGTTAGCAGTTAGATGTTTTTTTATCAAGTTTCAGATAAAATTACAGTATGAAAAAAGACGAGTATAAACAGGCAGTAGAAAAATTAAATTTGTGGGCATATCATTATTATGTTTTGGATGATCCTATTATGACGGATGAAGTGTATGACAGGCTTTACAAGGAGGTCGAGGAATATGAAGCGGCACATCCTGAAGATGTTTTAAAAGATTCGCCTACGCAAAGGGTGGGGGATGTTGTAAGTGAGGGCTTTGTCAAAGCAAAACATCTCTCACGGATGTGGTCACTAGAAGACATTTTCAATGCCGAGGAGTTGAAAAAATGGCTGGAAAAAACCTACAGACTTGACAAAAATGTGACCTTTTACTGTGAGCCAAAGTATGACGGTGCTTCGCTGAATCTTATTTATGAAAACGGTGAGCTGCAAAAAGGCATCACTCGAGGGGATGGAACAGTTGGGGAGTTGATTACGCAAAATGTCAAAACAATTCGTACGATTCCTTTGAGTATTGAGCATAAAGAGCTTATAGAAATCCGTGGTGAAGTGGTGATTTTTAAAGATGAATTTGACAAAATCAACAAAGAACGCCTTAAAAAAGGAGAACCGCCTTTTGCAAATCCGCGAAATGCCGCAGCAGGGAGTCTTCGTCAGCTTGATCCGAGTATTACCGCAAAAAGAAATCTTGTCTTCTTACCTTACGGTGTCGGTGTCAACAGTTTAGCGCATAAACTTTTGAGTGACAAAATGTCCTATATCTACAAACTCGGTTTTCGTGAGCCACCGCTTCGTGCCGTTACCAAGGGTTATGATGAGATAGAAGCGATGTATGAGCGTATGAAAGAGGAGCGTGAGAGTTACCCTATGATGCTTGACGGTATGGTTGTAAAGGTAAACGAGATAGCAGCGCAGATAGATATGGGCTATACGGTAAAAGTACCGCGCTGGGCAGTGGCATACAAGTTTCCGGCAGTTGAAAAAATAACACGCGTTAAAGATATTATTTTGCAAGTAGGCAGAACGGGTGTAGTGACTCCTGTTGCGGTAGTAGAACCAACCGAGATAGAAGGTGCCGTAGTTGAGCGTGCGACACTGCATAATTTTGATGAGATAGAGCGTATGGATATCCGCATAGGCGACAAGGTGATTATTTTGCGAAGTGGGGATGTTATTCCTAAAATCGTAAAAGTTTTGACACAGGAACGTGACGGAAGTGAAAAAAAAGTTGAACGTCCGACACACTGTCCTGTTTGTGGAAGTGAACTCCTACAAGAAGATGTGCTGATAAAGTGCCAGAATCTTACATGTGAAGCACGAGTTGTCAACTCCATTATCTATTTTGCATCAAAACAATGCTTAAATATTGACGGTCTGGGTAATAAAATAGTCGAGCAGCTTTTTAATGCCGGGCTTGTCAGAAGTGTGCTTGATCTGTTTGACTTGAGTATGGAAAAACTCTTACAGCTTGAAGGTTTCAAAGAGAAAAAAGCGAAAAACCTGCTTAGTGCCATAGAGAGTGCAAAAGGGTGTGAACTTTGGCGTTTTATCAATGCTCTCGGGATTGAGCACATCGGAGAGGTTGCCTCAAAAATGATAGCCGAAGCCTTTGGGCTGGAGTATTTACATGTAACGCAGGAACAGCTTGTAGGCATTGATGGTATAGGCGAAGAGATGGCGCAGAGCTATTTGGAGTTTATGCGGGTCAATGAAGAGACGGTTGTCAAACTTCAAGAGATTTTACAACCTGTACCGCCGAAGAAAAGAGCAGAAGCACAGGAAAATCCCTTTAAGGGTAAAACAGTTGTTCTGACAGGAACGATGAGCGAACCGCGACCGCTTATAAAAGAGAGGCTTGAAGCACTGGGTGCAAAAGTGAGTGGCAGTGTGAGCAAGAAAACAGATTATCTTATTTATGGCGAAGATGCCGGCAGCAAGTATGACAAGGCACTCAGTTTGGGTGTTAAAACACTTAAGGAAGAAGAGATGAAAGAGATGCTGGCGTGAGACTGGATAACTACCTTGTAAAAAACAGCCTGAGTGAAAGCCGTAACAAAGCACAGGCTATGATAAAAAACGGACTGGTGCTTGTAAACAGCAAAACTGTCAACAAGCCGGCTTTTGGCATAGAAGAAGATGACAGGGTGGAGGTAGTGCAGCATAAAATCTATGTTTCCCGTGCTGCTTTGAAGCTTGCGTATTTTTTGGATGAAACGGGTTTACATGTAAAGAATAAAACAGCCTTGGACATAGGTTCGTCTACGGGCGGATTTACTCAGGTATTGCTAGAATGCGGCGTTAAAACGGTTAGTTGCGTCGATGTGGGACGAGACCAGTTACACGATTCTTTACGTAAAGATGCCCGTGTGAGTGTTTATGAGGGCTGTGATATTCGCCGATTTGAGGCGGACGAACCCTTTGAATTGATTGTCAGTGATGTTGCCTTCATCTCTTTACTTTATATTTTAAATGATGTTGACAGGCTCGCCTCGGGTGATATTATTTTGCTTTTTAAACCACAGTTTGAAGTAGGGCGAGAGGCAAAGCGTGACAAAAACGGCGTTGTACAGGATAAAAAAGCAATAGAGCGGGCCATGCAAAAGTTTGAAGATGCCTGCCGTTTGAAAAACTGGCAGTTGGTGAAAAAATCTCCCTCAAAACTTGCGGGAAAAGAGGGAAATTTAGAGTATTGTTATTACTTTAAAAAAGATAGATTATAATGCTAAAAGACAAGAAAAAAATGAAGGTGCAAGTATGAGAAAAAGCACATCAATTGCCATAGGCGGATTTGACGGAATGCACATCGGGCATCAGGCACTTTTTCGTGAGCTTGATGACAATGGAACCATTGTTGTTATAGAAACAGGGTATGCCAACCTGACACCTGACGGATTTAGACAACGTTATACGAAGCATCGTATTGTCTATCTAAAGCTTGGTGATATACGGCATTTGGACGGAGCGGGCTTTATTGCCTTCTTAGAAAAAAAGTTTCCAAAATTAAAAAAAATAGTTGTGGGATATGATTTTCATTTTGGCAAAGACAGAAAATATTCCTATGAAGATTTAAAACAATTATTTAAAGGAGATGTAGTCGTGGTAGAAGAGGTCAAACACAATAACGACTCGGTACATTCACATAAAATAAGGGCAAAACTTCAAATAGGCGACATAAAAGGTGCCAATGATTTTCTCGGACATAATTATACGATTGTAGGTAAAAGAGTTGACGGGCAGGGTCTGGGCTCACGGGAACTTGTTCCGACAATCAACCTGAGCGTGAAGGACTTTTTGCTGCCAAAAGAGGGAGTGTATGCAACGCTTACTCGCATTGACGATGAAGAACATTTTCACCCTTCTGTGAGTTTTATAGGGCACCGTATAACAACAGACGGCAGTTTTGCAGTAGAGACACACATACTTGACGGTACGGTTACATGTAAAGAAAAAGCTGAAATAAGTTTTGTGGATTTTATACGAAACAATGAGAAGTTTGACTCTTTGGAGAACTTAAAAGAGGCAATTAAAAAAGATATAACGATTGCAAATCGGATGCTAAAAAGATTGGAATTGTAAGTATCGTTTTTTATTGTAACTTTTATAGTGCTACAGTATATGCGCCATGTATTTTCCCTTGTGCAGCTGGGCAATAACATTTTGCTTGATTTTTGTAGAAGAAGTCTGTGGATTATAACTGACTTGTACTATTTTTCTGTCTTTTGATTTGAGGTATTCTTCTACTGCGATATTATGCGGTTGATCGCCCCAGTCTTCTCCAATGACAAAAATATCCGCATTCACTTCTCTGCAGGCTGATACATATTCAAGTTCATGATAGGCTCTTACATCATCAACACATTTGAGTGCTTTGAGCATCTCCATACGTTGGGCTAAAGGAACAACAGGAACATTTGGTTTGTAAGAGTTTACAACCTGATCAGATGCAACACCGACTACAAGTGTATCTCCCAGTGTTTTACAGTATTCTAATAAGGCCAGATGCCCCACATGTAATAAATCAAAAGTTCCGACAGTATATATAATCATTATTTTGTTTCCTTTTGTAATAAAATTAAGATATTTAAGATATAATAGCATAAATATACTTAGTATTCAGTAAAAATTTGATAAGGATTCAATTTATGACCAAACAACCAACGATTCTCTCTTATGTGAGAGATATTCCAAACTTTTTATCGCTTTCAGGCCTAGCCTGTACACTATTAGCCATCTATTTCAGTATCACCGGTCTTTATTATGCGGCTATGATAGGTATGGTCTGGGCTGTTGCTTTTGACTGGGCGGATGGTTTGGTAGCCAGAAAGCTTAAAGGAAGAACGTCCACAGATGCGAAATTCGGAGGGCAGTTGGATGTTTTAATAGACATTGTAAGCTACGGTGTGACACCTGCTGTATTGCTTTTGAGTTATGGACATTTTGAACCTGTATACCTTATAGGTGCATTTATAATGGTCAGTGCCGCGGCTGTACGACTCAGTTATTTCAGTACATACGGACTTGCCGGAGGAACAAAATATACAGGACTCGCACTGGATAACAACAGTCTTATTTTGGTTTTTATCTTTTTGTTTGAAGGTTTTTTTAGTCATGAAGTTTTTTCTGCCGTTTTATATATAAGCGGCGTAACTCTTGCGATACTGAATGTATCAGAAATTAAAACACCAAAACTTTCAGGAAATCCGAGAAATGTCTATTTGCTTGCTCTGTATACGCTTACAATATCAGCTGTTTACGGATTTTTTCTGAGATAAGCAGCTACAGAATATCCAATGCAAAACTATAAAAACAAACAGGAAAATCAATGAAGATAACACCAAATGTAGTGGTGGAAAATGAAAATACCGCTTACAAAATTACTCTTAAAAATACGAGTAATATTGAATCTGTAGAAGTCCTCTCAAGAGGGGATTATTATCATAAAGACAAGATAGACTATACTGTACAAAACAATCATATTGTATTTACATACACCATGAACTATCTTGGAGAGTTTATTGTAAAAGTCAATTTTACCTATAAAGAGTCTAAGTCCGTTTGTCTTTACTGTGTTGACAAAGAGATGATAAAGTTAAGACCTTTCAAGGGTGATTTGCATATGCATTCTGTTTATTCCGATGGCAAAACAACACCTTTTGCAATGGCTTTGGCTTCTTTGCAGGCAGGGATGGATTTTGTGAGCATTACTGACCATGACAGTTATGAAGGCTCTCTTGAGGCGATAGAAAAAGTAAAACAGAACAATATAGATATTCTGGTACTGAGTGGTGAGGAAGTGAGTGTCGGTGGGAAAAAAGATATGTCAATTGCCCAGGGAAACGGTCATATACTCTCCATCAATGCAAACAGCTCCATAGAAGAGCAGAGAAAAAACACACAAAAGTATGAACAAGAGCTGCAGGAGATTGTAGAGGAACTGCAAAAAGAGGATATAGATAAAACTATTGACCCTTTTCATTATGCAAAAAATATCTGGGTTATCAAAAAAATCAAAGAAGCAAATGGTGCGTCTATACTGGCACATCCAAACTGGGTATACAGAGACGGAAAGTATCATCTTCATCAGGCTTTTTACAAAGAGATGCTTAAAAGTTCCTATCTTGACGGTGTTGAGGTTTTTGGAGAGGAAAAAATTAAAGAGTATAACAACATGACACACCTGACTGCGCTTCAAATAAGAAACAAACACAAGTATCTGGCACCGTTTGCCAATTCGGATGCGCATGACAGCGATCATGAAGTGGGAGAGCGTTTTAGCATTGTATTTGCAAAAGAAAGGTCTGCCGAAAACATTACCCATGCAATCAAAAAAGGGCTTACCTGTGCTGTTTATAAAAGAGAAAACAATGAGCATCAGTTTATAGGAAAAGATGAACTGGCACAGTATGTATATTTCTTAATCAAAGAGTATTATCCAAAGCATAACAGTTTAAAAAGCAGATTGGCGAAACTTTATATTGACCAATTAATCAACAGTGAGAGTTTTGAAAAGAGAATTAATGCAGTAAAGTTGAAGTTGAAAAATCATACAAATGCATTTTTTTTTAGATACAATTAGCATAAAAAAGAAGTAAACATTTGAACAGAGAATATTTAGAAAACAAAGAGACAATACATTTTAAATTTGAACAAAACAAAGAAGATTTTATAGTAGATGAAATTCCTTTATCGTTTAAAGGCAATGGTAATTTTGCTATATTACATGTAAAGAAAGTAGAACTTACAACTTGGGATATGATAGCAGCATTTGCTGAATTTCTCAACATACCTGCTGAAAAAATAGGCTATGGGGGACTTAAAGACAAACATGCAACAACGACACAGTATATTTCTGTCGAGGCGAAGTATGAAAAACAGCTCAAAAAGTTTAGACATCCTCAGATAAAAATACTCACTGTGACACGCCATACCCACTCCATACGGATGGGTGATCTGGCTGGAAACCGTTTTAGCATCAATCTTTTTGGTGTTACACAGATTGAAGCAGGACGCATTGAAAAGTTGGCTAGAAAAAGTGAAAAAAACGGCTTGCCCAACTATTTTGGGTACCAAAGATTTGGACGGGATGAAGATTCCATAGAACAGGCACGAGCGATGATAGCAGGAGACTTACATGTAAACGATGCAAAGCTGAAAAAGTTTCTTGTTTCTATCTATCAGAGTCTCTATTTCAATGACTGGTTGAAAGAGAGAGTTCTTTTGAGCAGAGAAAAAAACGGCGGAAAATTTATGCTTTTGGAGGGAGATGTCTATCTCTCAGATGAAGAGAAATTGTTTACACCAAAAAGTACTCCTCAAAAAGATTTTCAAGCAAAAAAAGTAGTGCCGACAGGACTTTTGCCAGGACGTAATGTGTACCGAGCCAGAGGCGAGGCAAGAGAAATAGAAGCAAAATACGATGATGAATTTTTATATGACAAAGGTCTGCGTCGGGCGGCTTTGGTCTATCCTCAAGATATTACATGTAAGTATAAAAATCATTTTGATATTTTAAACATTGCTTTTACTTTGCCAAAAGGTTCCTATGCCACAGTTTTTTTGGAAAATATAGCCAATAAAAATTTTAAAGCAAAAAGATTATAAGCCATCTACAAGAAGTTTTGTAGCAGTTTTGGCATCAACAGGTTTTGAATAGAAGTATCCTTGGATAGTATGAATACCAAGGTTGCTAAAGAAGTCAATTTGTTCTTTTGTTTCAACTCCTTCAACAACACATTTTAAGTTAAAGGTATCGGCAATTGATTTTATAATTCGAACAAGATCCTCATCCTTTTTATGTCCCGGAATTTTATCAACAAATGCTTTGTCGACTTTAATCTCATCAAGTGGCAATTTATGAATATATTGCAGTGATGAGTATCCAGTTCCAAAGTCATCTAGAGAGAGTTTAATGCTGAGATTTTTAAGTGCATCAATGGATTGCAGTTCTTGCATATTAAGACTCATTAATTCACTTTCTGTTACCTCAATTGTGAGGTATTGTAGTAGGTCACTGTTTTCTTCAAGAAGTTTAAAAACTCTCATACTGTTAAAATCTCCGGTAGTAAAATTTACAGATACTGAAACTTTTTTCCCCATATCGTGCCATTGTCTTAATTGATGCAGAGATTTTTTTAACATGATGTAGTCGATATCATTAATGATATTGTTTTTAGTTGCAATACCTAAAAACAAATTTGGAGGTATAACTTTAGAATTACTTTGCATTCTTACAAGTGCTTCAAAACTGAGTATGGCTTTTGTTCTTGAATCTACTTTTGCTTGATAGTATGGAATGAAGCTTTCATTTTTAACAGATTTTTCTAATTCTTCAAGAACAAAATGTTGTTGCGCTATATCGTCTCCCATATCAGAGTTATAAAATAAAGCAGTTCCATTTTTCATATTTTTTGCTATTTGTAAAGCAGTATTTGCATCTGTTATCATATTTTGAGTGCTATTTGCATCTTTGGGAAACTCTGAGATACCTATGGAAAAATTTATTTTCACCTGTATCCCAGAAACAGTAAATGGCTTCATAAATGTTAATTTTATACTTTGAAGTGCCTGAGTAATGTCATAAGAAGAGTCAAGCAATAAAACAAATTCATCTGCGCTGTAGCGATATAACAAATCTTCAGAGAATAACCTTTTTAAAATTTCTGAACTTTTTTGTAAAATTAAATCACCATGTATATGTCCATATGTATTATTAAACATTTTAAAATTGTCTATATCTAAAAAGAGAAGTGAAAATTTTTCTTTTTTTGCTATGAGCGCGTCTACATTTTCAAATAAAGATTTTTTATTGAGCAGGTTTGTGAGTTGATCGTGTGTTTCAAGATGTTTAGCGTATTTATTACTTAAATCAAGTTTTTCTTTGGCTAAAATTTTATCTGTTACATCATAAACGATACCAATCATTTTGATTGGTTTGTTATTTTTGTCTTTTACAAGAAAAGCTTTTTCATGTACCCATACGACTTTGCCATTTTTAAGTTTAATTTTGTGCTCGAGATTGTAGAAGTCTTTTTTTCCGCTTAAAACATCTTCAATCTCCTTAAAGACAATTTCTTTGGTTTCGTCATCAATTACATTTAGAAATTTTTCAAAGGAGGGTTTATAATTATCAGCATCTTCACCGTATATTTCGATTTTTTGTCGGCTCCACAGGACATCATTTGTTTTGATGTCCCATTCCCAGTATCCAACATGTGCGACATCCATCGCGATTTCAAAAAGTTTTTTAAATTCATTTTTATTTATATCTTGTATAGGCATGTGCAAATTATAACATATTTTTATTTATTACCACTCTTCCTCTTCTTCATTGATGTCTGAATCATCATACGGGTCCATGTGTGTTAAAATATGGACTTTTTTATCTGGAAAAAGTGCTTTTATCTTTGCTTCAATCCTGTCTGATATGAGATGGGCATCGTAGAGTGATATGCTCACATTAAAGACAAGATGGTAAGAGATAAAGATGTGTGAACCTGCTTCTCGTGTTTGCAGGTAATGGTAGGTTGTGATCTCTTTTTCATTTTTGAGAATTTCTTCTATTTTTTCAATATCTTCTTTTGGCAGGGCAACATCAAGAAGCATTAATACCCCTTCTTTTACTATAGGAATGGCAGAGTAAATCATATAAAATGCAATGGCAATACCTAAAATGGGATCTATAAGATACTCTCCTGTATATTGGATGGCTACAAGCGCAAAAAGAACAGCACCGTTTGAAAATATGTCTGTTTTGTAGTGCAGCGCATCGGCTTTTATAACCATGTTTCCTGTTTTTTTTGCCACATATGACAAAAAGAAGACTAAAAAACCTGTGATGACAAAAGATGCCACCATCACAGTGATACTCTCATTCATGTGCTGCATTGCTTTTGGGTGCACTATTTTAGAAATTGCTTCATACAGGATAAAAAGTGCCGAGAGCGAAATTATTGTTCCTTCTATGACAGCCGCAAGCGGTTCAAGTTTTGCCCGTCCAAAGTGAAATTTGTCATCCGGGTGTTTTTCTGCATTGTGAAGCGCAAAATAGTTAAAGAGTGAAACCGTTAAATCGAGCAGCGAATCGATGGCAGATGCCAAAACGGCGATAGACCCGCTTAATATTCCGACAGTGAGCTTGAGCAGTATCAATACAGTAGCCACACTGCTTGAAACAACAGTCGCTTTCTTTTCTAATCGCATAAAAATCCTTAATTATTATTTAGATATAATTGTACTTAAACTTAACTATAAAAAGCATAAAATGAACTTAGAAGAATTAAGACAAGAGAGACAAAAATGGATGCAGTGGAAAAACATAGCACCCATGAGAGAAGCGATTGAGAGCCTTGAGGCCGTTACATGTAATGTAACGCTTACAGATGTGGTAAAAATCAGCGGTGCCTGTGATGAAAAAAAAGTGTATGAAACGGCAAAAATGCTGATGCCCTGGCGCAAAGGACCCTTTCAAATCGGTGAAACATTTATAGACAGTGAGTGGAAAAGCAATATAAAATACAATCTGCTCAGACCCTATTTTGATTTAAAAAACAAAAGAGTTGCCGATATAGGCTGTAACAACGGGTACTATATGTTTCGGATGCAAGAAGACGAACCAAAACTTTTAGTCGGTTTTGATCCTTCACCACTCTATAAAACACAGTTCGATTTCATCAATCATTTTGTAAAAAGTGACATAGTGTATGAACTTCTTGGTGTTGAACATCTGCCGATATATGATGAAAAATTTGATATGATTTTTTGCTTGGGGGTTTTGTACCACAGAAGTGATCCTGTTGCCATGCTAAAATCACTTTATAAGGGATTGGACAAAAAAGGCGAAGTGATTTTAGATACATTTTATATAGATGGAAATGAGGAAATGGCACTCTGCCCTGAGTCTTCCTACTCTAAAATACCCAACATCTATTTTGTACCGACAATAAAAGCATTGAAAAATTGGTGTCTTCGTGCCGGATTTGATGAATTTGAAGTATTGCGTACTTCTGTTACAGATGCTGATGAACAGCGTAAAACAGAGTGGATAGAAGGACAGTCATTAGAAGACTTTCTTGATCCTGAAGACAATACAAAAACAGTTGAAGGCTATCCTGCGCCGCAAAGAGTCTATGTAAAACTGATAAAGGATAAAAAATAATGAAAAATGAACAGCTTGATGATGAATTGGAACTTGAAGAGTATAGAAATACAGAAAATGGAGTGATGATTCAAACACATGAAAAGGTCAACCAAAATCTTTGCGGTGAAGTGATAAAGATGGAAGAGGGATATGTGGAACTGAGTCTTGAAACTATTCCTGATATGCTTGCTGATGAGGTCGGATTGATTCATGGCGGTTTTATTTTTGGTGCTGCTGATTATGCGGCTATGCTCGCAGTCAATGAGCGAAATGTTGTTTTGGTGGCGAGTGACTGCCAGTTTCTCTCTCCTGTAAAACTGCATGATGTTGTTGATGTTGTTGCAAAAGTAAGACATAAAGAAGGGCGCAAAAGAAATGTACATGTACAGGCTTTTGTTCTGGATATAAAAGTTTTTGAAGGGGAATTTAAAACTGTTATAACCGACAAACATGTTTTAAAACTCAAACTGCTGGATGAGGAAGAGCAAAAGAGCGGGACACCAGAGTCCTGACTCTAGTGCTTTTTGGCGGTAAGTAAAAATATTCCAAAATCTTTATGGGGTTTTTTGATTGTATTTATGTTTTGTATTTTTACATCTGTAAAGCCGTGTTTTTGGACGATGTCGCGTAGTGTTTGTGCGTCAAACCCAAAATGGTGAACACCCGTATTGTCCGAGTGAAAACTACCGTCTTCACTTTCTAAATCGGCAACGGCAATAAAGCCGCCTTTTTTAATATTTTTGTATATTGTTGCAAAAAAAGCATCCAAATCTTCTACGTGGTGCAGTGTCATTGAGCTGATAAGTCCGTCAAACTGCTGTTTGAGCGGTTCTTTGACAATATCTTGATGATAGGTTTTATCTCTAGTTGCGGCGTGTTTTTTTCCTGGAGTTTTTCGAGCATTTTTGCCGAGGTATCCACACCGTAAACCTGTTTTACTTTGGGAGCAATGCTAAAACCAAGCAGTCCTGTTCCCACACCAAAGTCGAGTATCTCCATATCTTTATGCAGTGGTATCTCTTTTTCTATAGCATCGGCAATTGTTTTTGCGCCATTGACACGTATGTCACCGCTGTCCCAGTTTTGTGCTTTTTCTTTAAAATGATCTTGCATCTGTTTCCTTTAGAGTTGGTTGATCCAGTAGTCTGCGTACTGCTGTTCCTGTTTGATCGAAGTATTTTCCCCGTGCCCCGGATAGACAGTTTTGTCATAAGGAATCTGCTTGAATTTTTCTAAAGATTTTTTCATATCTTCAGGGCTGGAGTAAGGAAAATCCGTTCTGCCGATACTTCTTTGAAAAATAAAATCACCGCTGAACATTGCATGCTCGATTTCAATAGTGGAACACCCCGGACAGTGCCCCGGAAAATGGGTAAACTTTACCTTTGTACCGTCAAAATCAAGCTCTTCGTCACCTTCAATGGCTACATCAGGAGTAGATGGCGGCAGATCCGGCATCCATGTATTGTCTTGCAGCAGAGGAATATCACCTTTTGGTGTATAGAGTTTGACTCCTAGTTTCTCCTGAAGTTCTGAATTGCTCCATACATGGTCGAAATGTCCGTGTGTATTTAATATGGCTACAGGATTTGTGACATTGTTCAAAACCCACCCAGTGGCACCGACACCCGGGTCAATTATAAAATCTTTGCCATCAACTGTAGCAATATAACAATTTGTCTGATACGGTCCCATAGGCTGTTTTTTTATCTGCATTATAATCTCTTTTTTAGTGTTATTATAGCATTATTGCAGTATGAATTTTTATAAAGAATTAGAGTTAATTTTACAGACAAAATCACCCCAAAGAAAAAATCAGTAGATTTAATGATTTTTATGCGCATTACAAAGCAGGAAGAGTTGTTTTTGAAACAGATTACAGGGTAAAAGAGTTTATAGAACCCTCATACAGCCTTACATGTAAGATAGTACCGCCGCAGGATGTTCCAAAAAGAACAAACCTCACAACAAAAGAGGGGCAGGTAAATCTGCTGCATGCCATAGCACACATAGAGTATTCGGCTATAGATTTGGCACTTGACGGAGCATACAGATTTACAAATATGCCAAAACAATATTATGATGATTGGCTGGAAGTTGCAGATGATGAGATACGCCATTTTTTACTGCTTGAAAAACTGTTGCATGAACTTGGCAGTAAATATGGTGATGTGGAAGTACATAACGCTCTTTTTGAAGCAAGTCAGAGAACGCAGACTTTATTAGAGCGTATGGCAGTAGTTCCCCGTTATCTCGAGGCCAACGGCTTGGATGCCACACCTATGATACTGCAAAAAATCCAGAGAATGCCAAAAAATACCATGCTTGAAAAAATTACACACACTTTACATGTAATCCTTGATGAAGAGGTTTCACATGTAAAAAAGGGCGATGTCTGGTTTGCCTATGCCTGTGAAAAAGAGGGTGTAAACAAAGATGTCTATTTTGAAATTATAGACAAATATTACCCGCAAGGATTTTTACGTCCTAAAAACTTAAATCTAGAGGCAAGAAAAGCGGCAGGCTTTACATGTAATGAACTTAATATTATGGCAAAAAAAGAGGTGTGCTGATTTTTTGATATAAAAAATATGTTATAATTCAAAAATGATAATAAGAAAGATTCTCAGAAAATACTTTGCCGCTCTTTTTGTACTTGCGACACTTATGGCGGTTTTTCATCACCACAGTGACCTAGAAGTACATGAAGACTGTCAGATATGCAGTATCTCATCCAATATCTTTGATGGTGATATTCAAAGAGAACCGATCTATCTTCCTACACTTGAACAAACACTCTGTTTTGTGCCCATTTCTACTTTTTTTATATATATAAATGAAATTAAATTTACACTCCTCTCAATCCCAGAGCTCCCCCCAAGTTATTCTTAATTTTCATAAAACAACTATTTCAAAATTTTTAATTATTAATAAGGATACTTATGCAAAAAAAACTCTTCAAAAAACTACAGATACTATCGCTGGCAGCATCAGCTGCTATAACGCCTTTATGGGCATGCAACTCTTCGCATGTCTTGGGAATGGGTGGCTCGAGTGCCGCGTATACACTTTCTGCAAATACAATGCAAAAAGGAAACTACTACATTGGCATAAATGCTGAGCGTGTCCAAAACAACACACTCTCTGACCAAACTATAATAGCAGCGATGCAAAACGGTTCAAGTCATTTGCACAATATTGATGCAATAGATTCCTATTCGCTCTCACTCTCTTACGGGCTCACAGACAATTTGACACTCAGTATGCAACTTCCCTATGTTTCGCGTGTAAATATTCGCGCAGGTGAAGCAGATAATGGTTCGTATGCAGTACATCCGCATGGAAATGCTCAGGGTATAGGCGATATTTCTACAATTCTACAGTATAAAGTGTATGACAAAGCGCTGAAAGTTGCTCTTTTAGCCGGAATAAAAGCACCAACAGGCAAAACTGATATAGCAGATGCAGGAGAACTCCTCGAAGCAGATTTGCAGCCAGGAAGCGGCTCATGGGACTTTTTTGCGGGCGTTGCTCTGACAAAAGATTTTGACACTTTCTCTTTGCATGCAAACATTCTGTACAAAAAAAACACAAAAGGTGTCGATGAGAGTCAATTGGGGGATATTTTTACCTACAATGCAGCATTTTCATACAAACTTTTTGCGCACCAACATAATCAGAAGCTTTGCAGAGCAGATGAAAAAGAAGATTTTGACTACTCTGTATCGCTTTTTGCTGAACTCAACGGAGAAAAAGCGTATAAAGATGATTTTGGAGGGGAGACCGCTTACAACACAGGACATCATGTTGTTTTTGCAACAGTAGGCACACAGGTCGCCATGCACAGCGGTTACTCGTTTTTTATGACATTTTCAAAACCGATTTATCAGAATTTTAACGGAATACAGAATGATATAAACTACAAATCAAGTATAGGGTTTGGAAAAAGCTTTTAAAGCTTCTTCTAAACTTTTGTGTAAGAGTGCATATCATTGTAGCTATCTCTTACATGTAAAAATTCATCAAGATGTTCAAAGAAAATATCAACAAGTTCAGGATCAAAATGTTTTCCCCTCTCTTCTTGTATAAGTTTGAAAATTCGCTCATCTTCCCATGCTTTTTTATAGCAACGTTCACTGCCAAGGGCATCAAAAACATCCGCAAGTGCGGTAATACGTCCGTAAATATGAATGTTTTTTCCACTTAAACCTCTTGGATAGCCGCTGCCGTCATATTTTTCGTGATGCTCATAGGCAATGATGGCTGCAGTTTTCAAAAGCTCTCTTTGGGAGTTTTTAAAGAGCTGATAACCTATCTCCGCATGGGTTTGCATAACCTTCCATTCTTCTTGTGTCAGCTTGCCGTTTTTGTTCAGGATATGATCAGGAATGGCAACTTTGCCTATATCATGCATCGGAGAAGCAATAGTGAGGTATTTTGTCTCTTTTTCGCCCAAGCCGTAATGTTTTGCCAGTATCTGAGAATATAAGGCTACCCGCTTGACATGGAAACCTGTTTCCTGGCTTCGTGTTTCACCAATTTCACCCATTTTGAGAATAATGTCTTCTTGTGTCTCTTCTATCTCTTTGTGGAGTTGTAAGATCTGTGTTATGTCATTTCTGATGGCAATAAACTCTTCAATTTCTCCTCTTTCGTTTAGGATAGGGTTGATGGTCACTTCAACTATGTAAGAACTCCCGTCTTTTTTTCTGTTTTTTATAACGCCGGACCAGGCTCTTTTTTCTAAAATAGTGTGCCACATATCCCGAAACAGTGATTTTGGCATATCGTTGTGACGGACAATATTGTGCGGCTTTCCTAAAAGTTCTTCTTTTGTATAGCCTGAAATTATGCAGAATTTATCATTTACATAGGTGATTCTTCCGCTTCTGTCGGTTTTGGAAACAATACTGCTTCTGTCAACAGCATTTTTGTATTCACTTAACAGTTTTAAGTTTCTTAAAATACTGTTTTTAATTTTGACTCCAAGCAAAAGCATAATCAAAGTGATGAGGATCAGTAAAAAAATATTTATAATGAGTTCTATTTTGAGTCTTGAGGCATATTTGTTTATCAAACTGTCAATATCGGCAAATTCCAGTTTTTGGAGTCTGTTAAATGCTTCTATAATAGCTGTAGCTTTAGCAAACCATTCGTTTGGATCCTGTGTGACAGAAATATTTTGATGTTTTGTGTACTTTTTAAATACATTTTGCAGCCATTGATACTCCTTTGCCTGTGCAATTGTATAAAACTCTTTCATAATGTCATCAGAAGCATATGTTAAAAAGTTTTGCTGTGCCAGATCATACTCGCCTTTTGCATGCATTGCTGTAAAGACAAGTTGGTAGTTTTGTTTTTTCTGGGCAAACAATCCGCTGAGCGAACCTCGCATCTTACCGGCGGCTTCTTTCATAAAAAGCAGGTTTGTGTAGGCATGAAACATCTGTTCAATCTCTTTTTCTTTGATTGTTTTGGTGATCATGAGATGATTTTGTAACAGATGGTATATGATTTTTGTATACTCGTTAAAAGCATCGACAGTGCTAAGAGAGCGTGATTGGACTTTTTTGCGAAGTTTTGCAAGTCTCTTTTTGTCAGGAGAATAATCTTCATGCAAAAAGATGATTTTAGCATATATACTGTCTGTATTTTGTTGCTGTTTGCGCAGTTGTGATTGAAATTTTGTCCCATGGGAACCAAGATACCCGCTGCTGTAGCCTCTCTCTTTTTGAAGAGAATTTATCAGAAGAGAAATGTTTTGTATATGCAAAGCGTCTTTTTTAAGATGAGAAAGGCCTTGCAGATTGTTGTAGCTGTGTACCATTAAGAATACAAATCCAAAAAATATAACGATTAAAGGCAGTGATACCAATAACTTTAGTTTGGATATTATTGTTGTTGAATTTATTATAAAACCTTTAAAAATAAAATTAGATCTTAATTTTACAATAAATTTGTTACAAAAACGTTAAAATCACTTTTCTTAAAAAAACATTTGTTACAAATTTTAGATATAATATTTTTTGTTAATAAGTTGTAAAGGTTTAGTATATATTATGAGTAAATATTCGCAGATAACTGACTATTTGGTTCTTTTTTTAGAAAATGAAGTGAAAAAGACAGGTATAAAAAAAGCAGTGGTTGGTTTGAGCGGCGGACTGGATTCTGCTGTGGTCGCTGTTTTGGCGAAAAAAGCATTTGGAGATGACCTGTTATGTGTTAAAATGCCATCACAATATTCATCACAAAACTCACTTGATGATGCGGATGAACTGTGTCGTGATTTTAATATGCGTTGTATTGTCTGTAATATTGCTCCAATGTTGCAAGCGTATGAAGAGATGCATCCTGATATGGATAATCTCAGAAAAGGAAACTTTTCATCACGTATGCGAATGGCAACATTGTTTGATATTTCGGCAAAAGAGAATGCTTTGGTACTGGGAACAAGCAATAAAAGTGAGTTAATGCTTGGATACGGAACACTCTATGGCGACTTGGCGTCGGCAGTGAATCCCATAGGAGATTTGTACAAAAGTGAAGTTTTTGAATTAGCAGAGTACTTACATGTAAGTAAAAGCATCATTGAAAAACCACCTTCGGCTGATTTGTGGAGCGGTCAAAGTGATGAGGCTGATTTGGGCTATACTTATGCCCAGCTTGACGCAGCGATGAAACTCTATGTGGATGAGAGACTTTCGCGTGAAGAAGTCATACAAAAGGGTGTTGACGAACAGATGCTGGATATGATAATAAAAAGAATTTTTAGAAATCATTTCAAAAGAAAGATGCCTGTGATTGCAAAGCTGACTTCAAGAACATTGAATCATGACTTTAATTATCCACGCGATATTACATTATAAAACCTAGGAGTAAAAAATGAAAAATGAAAAACTGAGTATCCCTTTTAGTAAGTATGAAAGTTCCCGCGAGGCACACTCTAATGTGAGTGATGTACTAGACGGAGAAGATTTGTATCAGGTACCAAAACTTGAAGAAGAGTTTCGTGAGTATGTCGGATCAGAGTATGCACTTGCTACATCGCACGGCACATCGGCACTGCACCTTGCCATGCTTGCCCTTGACTTAAAACGCGGAGACAAAGTAATCTGCAGTGTAAATGCGCATCCGAGTGTACCTGAGGTTGTCCGCCATTTTGATGCTGAGCCTGTTTTTATTGATATAGCCGAAGATTCTTACAATATTGATCTTAATCAATTAGAAAACTATTTGGAAGAAAACAAATCCAAAAAGCTCAAAGCGGTTATCATAACGCATATTGGCGGTATGACTGTAGATTTGGACAGAGTCTATTCGATGGCTTCCATATATAATGTCAAAATTGTTGAAGATGCAAGTGATGCGCTTGGTGCTACATACAAAGGAGTGAAAATCGGTGCAACAGGTGCAGATATAGTCTGTTTTAATTTTTCTCCGCATTTAAAGAAAAATATCTGTAACGGCGGGATGCTTGTGACCAATGATGAAGATATTATGCAAAGAGCGAGGTTGCTGGCAAATCACGCAATGGTACGCAATGAAAATGCTTTGGAGTATATTTATGATGTTGTTGACATTGGAAATGATTATGCACTGAGCCATTTAAATGCAGCCTATATCAGAGCACAGGTAAAAGAACAGGATGAAAACATCGCAAGACAAAAAGAGATTGCAAAAATGTACAGTGAAGGACTTGAAGGGGTAGAACACATTATTACTCCAGACATGGATAATGAAGAGAATCCTTTTTCTCTCTATATAGTAAAAATAGATAAAAACCGTGATTCTTTTGCTGTATCACTCAAAGAAGAGGGCATCGGGGCAGGATTGCATTATATTCCGCTTCATCTTTTATCGTACTATAAAAGCAAATATGCTTTACGTGTTAATGATTTTCCAAGAGCACTGCGTTCATTCCAACAGGTACTTTCTTTGCCGATTTATGCAAGTATGACTGATGAAGAGGTACAAACAGTTATAAGTAAAATCAAAAAAATAGCAAAAACGAGAGTGTAATTGAAAAAAACGCTCGTTTTTTGGGTTGAAGAGTATTTCTACAACCCAACTCCTTTGCAAAAACTTCTTTCTTATCTACTGCTTCCGTTGAGTTGGCTCTATTGTTTTATTATGTATGTTCGATACAAATTACAGACACCGGAGGATTTTGCTGTCGAAATTGTCAGTGTTGGTAATCTGACTGTCGGCGGCAGCGGCAAAACCCCCTTGGTTATTGCACTGGCAAAGGAGCACAAAAAACCTGCGATTATACTTCGTGGCTATGGACGGGCATCCAAAGGCTTGATTGTTGTCAAAGAGGGCAATGAAATTTTATGTGATGTCAAAAGCAGTGGGGATGAAGCGATGATATATGCCAAAAAACTTCCAAATGCTACAGTCATAGTCAGCAAAGAGAGAAAAAGAGCCATACAAAAAGCAAAAGAACTGGGCTGTGAGATAATTTTTTTGGATGATGCCTACTCCAAACATGATATCAAAAAGCAAGATATACTCATCGATGTAAAAACACAGAACAGTTTTTGTCTGCCTGCAGGTCCTTTTAGAGAGCGTCTGTGGCCGGGGAAAGAGGCTTTACATGTAGAAGAGGAGAAAGACTTTTTTCGTGAGGTAAAACTTGTGAACCCGACACAAAAAATGAGTCTTGTGACTGCCATAGCAAGGCCACAACGACTTGACAAATATCTTCCTGATGTTGTAGCAAAGCATTATTTTGAAGACCATCACAGTTTTACAAAAGAAGAACTTGAAACAATTTTACAAAAAGATGCAGCAACTTCTCTTTTGGTAACATTTAAAGATTATGTAAAAATTGAGCATTTCGGACTGCCCCTTTCACTTCTGGATTTGGAAGTAAAAGTAAAAGAAGGTCTCTTTAGTGTGTTTGTTTAGAAATGATTCTTTGTTTGAAGTATCGCAGTAGATATTCTGTTGTAAAAGCCAAAGCAAAAGTAACTATAAGATAGTATGCAATCTCAGGCATGGTTTTATAGGTAGAATAGAGGGTGATTCCCGCAACGCCAAACATGGAAAAAATCGCCAAAACAACAAGATATTTTTTTGCGCCACTCTCCTGCAGAAGATTTAAGTGCGCAATATGTGTACTGCCCTGAACGATGAGCATGACGATAGCGGCAACAGTTGTGATTTGTGCCAGATTGAAAAAGAGTATCATCGGTACAATCAGCAGCGCACTGATAATGAGTCCCTCAAAAGAGCGGTAGATATTATATTCGTATATTTCAGGAAGATTTCCCTCTTTTGCCATTGTATATCCTATGTCAGTCACAGCATAAAGTGTGGCATTAATAGCCGAGGCTGTTGCCAGGAGTGCTGTGGCGGCCATGATCTTAAATCCCCATTCACCAAAAATGGGCTTTGCCGCTTCAGCCAGGGCATAGTCTTTTGTCTGAATAATTTTATCAAGCGGCAGGTTTCCTAAAACAGCGATACTTGTAAGTATGTATAAAGCCGCCACAATGAGCAAGGCGACAAACATAGAACGCATCATGGTCACTTTTGGATTGTCCATATCCTCCACAGAATTTGTAATCACACTAAAACCCTGGTAGGCAAAAAATGTAATGCCGATGGCAAAAACCATACCGCTTACAGGAGGCATGTCCGCTACACTTAAAAGCTGAGGCTGTATCGTAAAAAGTGCCGAAAAAGCAAAGGTAACAAGGACTCCGAGTTTTATGATGACAATGATGTTTTCCGCCTTTGCAACAAAAGCAGCACCAACAAGATTTATAAGGGTGAAAAAGGCGATAATGCCTATGGCAAATATATTGACCCAGGCTGTATCACCGTGAAGCATAAATGTTGCACTGTAGGTTCCGAATGATTTGGCAACGGCTGCAATGGCAATAAGCTGGGAAAAATAAAACATGACACCCATAGAACCGGAGAAAATATTTTCTCCAAAACCCTGGACAAGATACTCGACTATCCCGCCGCGTGACTGGTAGCGTACTGCCAGCTTTGCCAGAGAGTAACCACTTAAAAGGGCTATAATCCCGCCAAAAACAAAAGAGAGCCAGACGATATTTCCAGCCATGGCACCAGCTTGTCCGATAACTATAAATATGCCGGCTCCTACCATGGAACCTATACCTAAAAAGACAGCACTCCAAAGCCCAAATGCTTTTTGTTTTTGCATTTTAGCGGTTCATTTTTTTGAAAATCGACCCTGTTACAAGCAGGGCAAAGCCATCGAAGAAAAGACTGAAACCGACAAGTAAGCCTATGAGATAGGTGGAAGTAAAAGGCCAGCCTGCAATAAACAAAATACCGATTAACATGGAAAAAAGGGCATTAATCATCCACCAGATCCAACCGTTTGCAGGACGCATATTCATAGCAAGAGAAAAACTGGCAAAGGAATCCATAAAAAAGTATATAGCCAGGAGCAGACCTACTGTGCCGATTCCTGTCATCGGATAAAAAATCATTAAAGCACCGATCCCTATAAGTACAAAGCTTTTAAGCCATCCGAGAACATCACTTTTGTCACTTATATAGGTAAAATACCCAGCCATGAAACCGCCAAACATCATCAGCCATGCCACAAAGGTTACGGTAGCCAATGTCATAAATACAGGGTATATAATACCAACTATTCCGAGAATGATAAAAATTACACCTGTAATTTTTGAATACTTGCTAAATTTGTCAAACAGATTCTCATCTATAGGATACTTCCACATTTTTTTTCCTTATTGTAAATATTTGAGAACGATTGTAGCATAGTTATGATACAAGAAGAGTTACTTAAGTAGCATTAATAGAAGATTGGATAGAATAACAAAATTATTTTGCATAAAGGATAGAAATATTGCAGGCAAAAGTTGAAACAGTAAAAACACTCCTTGATGCACTTCCGTTTATTCGTGAGTTTAGAAAAGAGATTGTCGTTATCAAATATGGCGGCTCGGCACAAACATCTCCCGAATTAAAAGAGAAGTTTGCAGAAGATATTTTACTTATGTATTTGGTAGGTATCAAACCTGTAATTGTTCATGGCGGTGGAAAAAAGATTACCGATATGCTCGAAGCCCTTAAAATTGAAACAGAGTTTATAGACGGACAGCGCGTGACTACAAAAGAGACGATGCGGATTGTGGAAATGATACTCAGTGGAGAGATCAATAAAGAGATAGTCTCTTTGCTTAATTCCCATGATGCAAAAGCAATAGGTATCAGTGGTAAAGATGCACACTTTATCCGTGCAAGGGCGAAAGATTTTTCCAAGTGGGGATTGACTGGCAATATTACAAATGTCAAAGCGGATGTTGTCTTAAATCTCATCAAAGAGGGCTTTATTCCTGTTATAGCCCCTATTGCAGCGGGTGAAGAGATGGGTCATCCCGGGTACAATATCAATGCTGATCTGTGTGCATCATATGTTGCAAAAGCCATAGGTGCAAACAAAATAATCTTTTTGACAGATACACCGGGTGTCTTAAACAAAGAAAAACAACTTCTTGCAACCTTGACAAAAGATGAAGTAAAAGTGCTCAAAGAAAACGGAACGATTCACGGCGGGATGGTACCAAAAGTTGATGCCTGCCTCGAAGCGATAGACGGCGGTGTGCATAAAGCACATATAATTGACGGACGACTTGAACACTCTATGCTTTTAGAGTTGTTTACATCAGAGGGTGTAGGTACCCAAATAGTAAAATAAAAAGGATTAGGTATGAGTTACAGTGCATTATTTGAAGATGAAGATGATATTTTCGGAGGTTCTCCAAGATCAAAATTTATGGATGTTGTTTTTAATGCGAACAATGATATAGTAAGACAGGAGCTTGAAAAGTTTGTCGAAAAAGTTGCTGCAATGGAGTTGATGCTCCAAGAGGAGGTCGGTGATGATATTGATACAGCAGTTGCACGATATAAAGCAAGTCATTTGGATGAGGTTGCAACCAAAGCAAAAAGTATTTACATAGAACTTATGGGTGATATTCTTTCTCAAAGCGAATAGGAGTTGAAAAGTATTTTACAGTTTTTTCTGAGAGCATTGTTTCTTTGCAGTGCTGCTCTTTTTGCAGGTGATTTGCAGGATGTGCAGGAAATTTCACTGAAAAAGGATGAGCCAAAGAAAATTCTTGTAAAATACGATAACAAAACAAGACTTTTTACATTTAGATGGACTTTGTACACGAATGAAGGTTTGGTAATTTTGCGTTCTTATGATAAACATGTAGCGCAAAATATACTGTACTTGAATCATAAAAATCAAAGTTTTCGGGTTACACTAAAAACTCCTGGAGCAGATTTTTACAATGTACCCTATATACTGGTTAAATTTAAAGAGTTTGATGTAAACAAAAATATTGCAAAATTTGAGCTTTATCTCTCTGATGATAAAGAGCAAATAAGATTAGAAACAGCAAAAAATAAACAAAAGACGAGATAAATGCAAAGAGTAGAAGCACAAATAAAAAGATTGATACAAGAGTGTGATTATAATGAAGTGACCCGTCTGTTTGCAATGCTGCAGGGAGGAAAAAGACTTCGGGCAAAGCTTATTCTTAAAATTGCTCCAAAACACAAGGATGCTCCTCTTTTAGCCGCCATAGTAGAACTGATTCATGCTGCCTCACTTTTACATGATGATGTTATAGATGATGCAATGACCAGACGCGGAGCAGCATCGGTAAATGCAACAGACGGAAGCAAAACAGCTGTCATGCTTGGAGATATTTTATACTCAAAAGCCTTTACCGAACTTGTTGCCTTTGACAAAGCAGTAGCACAGACAATTGCTTCATCGGTTACGGCACTCTCCAAGGGTGAAATGATGGATGTAAAGATGGCAGAAAGTTTTAACAGCGATGAAGAGCGTTACCTTGATATGCTCTATCTCAAAACCGCTACACTCATTGAAGCAGCTGCAAAAGCGAGTGCTTTGCTGGCAGGAAAAGATGCAGACAAATATGCTCTTTACGGACGTAACTTAGGACTTTCATTTCAAATTATAGATGATATTCTTGATATTACATCAGATGAAGCAACGCTTGGAAAACCTGCGATGAATGATTATGTAGAGGGCAAATGTACTTTGCCGTATATTTATCTTTATAATGCACTTGAATCAAAAGATCAGCAAAAGCTTATATCTCTGCATGCGAAAAAACCTACAGAAGAAGAACTCTTATGGATGAAAAAGAAAATGCAAGAACATAAAACTATAGAAAAATCTTTTGAACTGGCACAGAAACTCTCAAACGAGGCGAAGAGTGCTTTGCATGAAGATGAAGATTTGGTTGCCATTTTAGATACAATGATACAAAGAAGTTATTGATGCATTATTTAATTGTAAGTCTTTCACATAAAAACAGCGATTTGGAACTGAGAGAAAAGTTCACCTATACGGATGAAGAGAAAGAGGCATGTCTGCAAAGACTTCTCAAATCGCCTAACATCAGTGAAGCTGTCATGCTGGCTACATGTAACCGTATGGAACTGTATGTGTGCTGCAGTGACATTGAAGAAGCAACAGAACATATGATGAAGTTACTGGCATTCAAAGGTGGTTTGCCGGAAGAGGTTTTACGAAAAACTGCTGAGATAGTTGATGACAGTAGTGCTATTCATCATCTTTTTGCGGTTGCAAGTTCTATAGACTCTATGGTAGTCGGTGAGACACAGATTGCAGGACAGTTAAAAGATGCTTTTAAATTCTCTAATGAACGCGGTTATTCGGATAAAAAAATGTCACGAGCACTCTCTCATGCGTTTAAATGTGCTGCAAAGGTAAGAAATCTTACCGATATATCCTCAAAACCGGTTTCTGTGGCTTCTGTAGCAATAAAACAGATTAAAGAAAAGGTTCAAAATTTACGTGAAAAAAAAGCACTTGTGATTGGTGTAGGTGAAATGAGTGAAATCTGTGCAAAACACCTTGTCTCGGATGGAGTGGAAACTTTTATTGCAAACAGAACCAAGCAAAAAGCCCAGACTTTGGCACAGGAGTGCAATGCGAAAGTATATGAATTTGGAGACCTGGACAAAGCGGTTAACGAATTTGACATTATATTTACTGCTACGGCTTCCTCTTATCCTATTATTACCAACGAACTTATAGAAGATGTAGATTTTGAGAGATTCTGGTTTGACCTGGCTGTTCCAAGAGATATTGATATAAAAAACAGAGAAAATATTTTTCTTTTTGTTGTGGATGATATAAAAGATATTGTAGATGCGAACAAAGCACAAAGAGAACAGTATGTAAGACAGGCACACGGAATTGTAGGGCGAAGTGTTGTGGAGTTTTATGAGTGGCTTGATACACTCAATGTGGAACCTATCATAAAAGAGATTTATAAAAAAGCCGAAAAAGCCGCACAGGAAGAGACACAACGTGCGGTTAAAAAAGGTTTTCTGCCTCAAGAGTATGAAAAGCAAGCCCAAAAAATGGCGCATCAGGCAATCAAAAGATTTTTGCATGATATGACAAAAAAGATGCGTGCTGCCTCGCATGAAGCCAAAAGTGATTCTGTTACCGGAGCAATGCAGTATATTCTTAATGATGAACATGACAATATTCCAGACCAGTACAAACACCATTTAAAAAAGGATTAAAATTTGAGAAGAAGTAAAGCTTTTATACCGACAACTAAAGAGGCACCATCAGATGCTACACTTCCGAGTCATATATTTTTATCTCGTGCAGGATTTATTACACAGGTTGCTGCAGGTTTGTATAATTATCTGCCGTTAGCAAAAAGAGTGATTAAAAAAATAGAAAATATCATCAATGAAGAGATGACAAAAGTAGGTGCCCAGGAAGTGGAACTCTCTTTTGTAACACCCGCAGAGTTGTGGCAGGAGAGTGGAAGAATAGAAAAGTTCGGCAAAGAACTGCTTCGTTTTCACGACAGAAAAAACAATCTTTTCGTACTCGGACCCACACATGAAGAGATGATGGTTGATGTTGTCCGCAACCGTGTGACATCTTATAAAAATCTGCCATTAAATCTGTATCAGATTAAGACAAAATTCCGTGATGAGGCCCGTCCTCGTTTTGGGCTTATGCGTGGCCGAGAGTTTATTATGCAGGATGCCTACTCTTTTCATGCTACAGCAGAAGATTTGGACAGAGAATTTGATGCAATGGAAGCAGTATACAAAAAGATACTTACCCGTATGGGGCTTGATTTCAGAGTGGTAGAAGCTGACAGTGGTGCCATTGGTGGAAGCGGTTCCAAAGAGCTTATGGTTTTGGCAGAGAGTGGTGAAGATACAATTGCTGTTTGTTCAAAGTGTGAATACGGTGCCAATATAGAAGCAGCTTCAAGAAGCAAACGCTCAAATATTCCTGAAGCTCCTGAAGCTTCTTTTAATAAGTTTAAAACACCGGAGATAAAAACAATAGATGAACTTGCAGAGTTTTTCAAAATAGACCCTTATTATACGGTTAAATGTGTTGCAAAAAAAATTATATATGAAGATGCAAGTGAAATTGTTCTTTTCTTTGTGCGCGGATGCGATAATCTTCAGGAAGTAAAAGCGATCAATGCAACAGAAGCGCTTGATATTGTGGATGTGACAGAAGAAGAACTCAAAGAGAGAGGATTGGTTCCCGGTTTTATAGGGCCGCTTGATCAAGACAAGGCAAAACATGTCATTGACAGTGATTTAAAAGATGCCACAAATTTAATCTGTGGGGCAAATGAAGCAGATTATCACTTTATAGGTGTAGATTTGTCGGTGCTCAGTAATGCTGCTTATTTCGCAGATATAGCAGAAGTAAATGAGGGGGATATCTGCCCGCACTGTGATGGTGAGCTCTCTTTTACAAAAGGTATAGAAGTAGGGCATATCTTTAAACTCGGAACGACATATTCCAAAGCATTAAAAGCCGAGTTTTTAGATGAAAACGGAAAAGCACAGCCTTTTATTATGGGGACTTACGGAATGGGTGTTTCACGCCTTGTAGCAGCAGTTGTAGAACAGCATCATGATGAAAATGGCTGTATCTGGACAAAAGAAACAGCACCGTATATGGTAAATATTATGATAAGTAACATCAAAGATGAGGCGCAGGTGCAAGCAGGTGAACAACTTTACAAGCAGCTGCAGGATGCAAATGTGGAAGTAATGCTCGATGACAGAAAAGAACGTTTTGGATTTAAAATGAAAGATGCGGAACTTATCGGATTCCCGTATACGATTGTTATCGGAAAAGAGTTGCAAAATGGACATGTGCAGATTTTTGACAGAGCAACAAAAGAAAAAAGAGATATCAAGAGTGAAGAGATATTTGATAAAATTACGGAACTGATTTAAATGATTTATTTTTTAGTCTATCTTTTTTTGGAAGTACTTGTATCTGTGCAGATTTCTTCTGCTATAGGAGGACTTGCCACTTTTTTTGAGATTCTCTTGAGCGCATTTATAGGTATATCCATTTTAGTGAATTTTAGAAAAAGCTTGATCGAAAACATGACGGCAGTCTCTTATAACTGCATTGACCTTGAGCAGTTTGAAAGACTAAATCTTTTTACCCTGATTGGTGCCATACTGCTGATTATTCCTGGGTTTTTAACAGACATATTAGGTATATTCATGCAGTTTAGTGTTTTTACGAGTATGATTGTTAACCGTTATAATGTAAAATCAGGAAAATGTAATTCTTCTTTTGAAGAACAAAATAATATAACAAAGGATTCAGATGTCATTGATGTTGAAATTATTGAGCACGACGCTACTCTTAAGTAGTTTTCTTTATGCAAGTACAGCAAGTGAAAAAATAGAAGATTTTTTAGAAGATAAATTTAGTGAAAATCCCAGACTCAAATCAGTAGATGTGAAAGTAGAGGATGTTACATCACTCAAGCAGCTTCCAAAATGGAATGCCTATATTGTAAATGTGAAAGCTGTTTTGAAAAACAAGCCAAAGCAGGTAATTCGCCAAAAAATGATTTGGTTTTCAAACGGACAGATGATTACAAAAGATTTGACAGATATAAATACAGGAGAAACTCTTGTTGACAAGGTTAAACCAACAATAAAAGCCAGACATTATGCAAAAGAAAATTTGATTTACGGCAATGCCAATGCGAAACATAAAATAGTCATTTTTTCAGATCCACTGTGTCCTTTTTGCAGAGGGTTTGTGCCAGGGGCGATTAAAGATATGAAAAAAGAGCCCCAAAAGTTTGCTGTATATTATTACCATTTTCCACTCGAAAGAATTCATCCTGCTTCAGCAACACTGGTTAAAGCAGCAATTGCCGCAGAACATCAAGGTGTAAAAGATGTTGTATTAAAACTTTATAATGTTTCAGTCAATCCAAGAGAAAAAAATGTCAAAAAAATTCTTGAAGCGTTTAATAAAGCAGAAGGGACAAATATTACACCTGAAGATATTCAAAATCCCAGTGTAATCAAGCAGTTTAACCACGACAGGCTTGTAGCTACTGACCTTATGGTTGGCGGAACACCGACGGTTTATCTTGACGGTTCTGTAGATAACACAAAGAAAAAATACCTAAAAGTGAAGTAATGCAAAAATTAACAATAGCAACACGTGTTTCAGACTTGGCACTTTGGCAGGCATATCATATCAAGGAAAGAATTGAAGTAAGTTTTCCTGAAATAGAAGTAGTGCTTAACAAAATAGTAAGTAACGGCGATAAGGTTTTAGACAAACCTTTGGCTCTCATCGGTGGGAAAGGGCATTTTACCAAAGAGCTTGAAGATGAGATGCTCACAGGCAATGCAGAGCTTGCTGTACACAGTTTAAAAGATGTGCCGACATATATTCCCGATGGTCTGGAACTGATAGCTGTGACGCAACGTCAGGACCAAAGTGATGTTTTTTTATCGCATACTTACAAAACACTTGAAGATTTGCCGGAGGGCGCAGTGGTTGGGACAACAAGTCTGCGACGCAGGATGCAACTTTTGCAAAAAAGACCTGATTTAAAAGTCAAGGATTTGAGAGGAAATGTCAACACACGTTTGAGAAAGTTACAAGAAGGGCAGTACGATGCGATAATTTTGGCATGGATAGGACTCAGCAGACTCGATTTGCTCAAAGATATTCCCTATACCCAAAAGCTCTCTCTTGATATGATGATACCGCCAATGGGGCAGGCTGCCCTGGGTATTGAAATTGTAACCGGCAATGAAAAGGTACGAGAAATCGCACAAAGTCTCAATGACGAAGATACCTTTACATGTACACAGATTGAGAGAGATTTTATATCGAAAATCGGAGCGGGATGTTCGGCTCCTGTTGCCTGCAATGCTGTTATAGAAGATGATAATGTTGTTTTCAGAGTTATGCTTGGATTTCCAAACGGAACACATATTATGCAGGAAAAAGTCGTAAGAAGTATAGAAGAAAGTAAAAATTTAGGCAAAGAACTTGCCCAAAAAATGATAGACAAAGGTGCACTGGATTTACTCAAAGAAGCAGAAAAAACTGCTTTTAAAGATGAAATGCCACAAAGACTCTAAAGGGCACCTCTAAAGTATAACATGGCCTACAAATTTACTCATATTGTCTAAAATATCTCCGCCTTTTCTAAAACTCAGGCCACAGGCTTCATAGGCAAAGAAAACACCTGCCTGATATTTTTTTCCATGGACATCTTCTGGAAATTCCACATATTCCTGGTAGATTTTTTTATGATTCGCATAGGGACCGTCAGTCTGAATGCTGATACTTCCGTTTGCTTCAATAATCTTTGTATTGGCACCTTCGCGTCCAAAAACAGGTTTTTCAACTTGCTTGAGTCCCTGAAGCGGTTCAAAAGAGGTTTTAAGAAGGTAAGGCGAATCCGGAAAAAGTTCACATAAAATTGCCATCATTCCTTTTGACTGGAAGAGTAAAGTATAGGCAGGGTTTAAAATGATGGCTTTTTGGTTTTGAATGATATTTGTGAGTGTTGTGGCGAGTTCCGGCTCATCAACTGCAATGTCTTCCCACGGATAAAGTTTAAACCAGTACTCATAATTTATGTCATCACTGTCATAAATGCCATCTTCATCAAAGCGGACATTCTGTAAAAACTCAAACTTTGTAACAAATCCGGCATCGGTTGCCATTTGCTGCAGGAGTTTTGTGGTGGCTTCTTCTTCGTCATTGCCTTCAACAGAAGAAAAAAGAATTTTCCAGCCGTCATAGAATTCTTCAAACTTGTCTGTGTCATCAAAGAGTGTAACGAGTCTTTTAAAATTGTTAGTGACGGCCTCATATACATTGTTAAACTGACGCTCTTCGTCCATATCATTGGATTTTAAAATTGCCCATTGTAAAAGTGCAGTCTCAAAAAGTGCTGTAGGGGTGTCGGCATTGAATTCTATAAGTTTTATATCCTGTCCGTCAATACCGCCTGCCAAATCAAAACGACTGTAAATATGCCAATGGACATCGTTTTCCCAGCTTTTTTTAATGCTCTCTATAAGATTGAAAGGAATGCCCAAATCAAAAAAGAGATCATTGCTGATGACATATTCGGCTGCTTCGACATACATATCATAAAGAGTATTTGCTGCCTCATAATAGGCCTCTGCTTCTTCCTGGGTGACTTCTACAAGTTCATCGCTGACATACTTGCTGCCGTCAGAATCAGTGTGCCAGGTAAAGCCTATCTCTTCTAAGGTTTCATCGTCTATTGGACTCAGTTTTTGTGTCGTTATCATCTATCAGCCTCCAAAAAATCCGCCACTGCTTCTGCTGTAGCTTGAGCTTCTTGAAGTGCCGCCAAAGAAGCTTTTTCTGCTGCTTGTTGATTTTCTTGCTGCCTTGCCTGCTGCCGAACGGCTGTAGGCACTTCTGTTGACACTGCTTGCATTTCTGGAAAAACTTTTGTTGTTCATCAGCGCATTGCCTATCATATTTCCGAGTAAACTTCCTGCCGCAACGGCTAAAATAGTACCGGCAAGTCCCATGCCTGCACTGCCTGAATTGTCTTGAAGTGTTTCGCTTGTACCGTTTTGTACTTTTTGATACTCTTGTGCAGCTAAAGCTTTCATCTCTTCTTCGTTCATAAAACGCTCTGTGACTCTGCCAAATTCATCACGTTCTCTGATGATTGCACGTGAAGGTCCCTGTGTCGGCATCTCTTCGACAACTTTATACTTTCCGTTTGGCTGTTGTTCTATGACCAAAAATTTATTTTGTGCTTCTTGTTGTTTTTGCTCACATCCTGTAAGCGTACTCATCATTAAAACACCTGCAGTTCCTAAAACAACACCGCTGGCAATTGAAGAAATATGTTTCATACTAATATTGACCTCGAATTTTATTTTTATCTAGAATTATAACTTTTTTTAGTTCATAATCGTAAAATGTTATATTTTTTCTTCCATCATAGTAGAGATCACCATGATAGAAAAATTTGTCCGTTTTGAGTGTAATGTTTTTTTTCATAAGCATCATTTCTCCAACAGCTTTTCCTATAGGAGGAATAAGCGTTGCAAAAGAGAGGACAAAGAGAGAACCTATAACAATCAGTGCTGTTTTTGTGCTGGCATAGACTACAAGATAGCCAAGAACTATAGAAAAAAATAAAAATAAAAATAAATTTTGATGATCAGCAAATAAAATATTGTAGTATACATGTACACCATAAAAATCAATATAATTGAGTTTCACACCCAATATAATGAAAAAATCAAGTATGAAAGTAAAAAACATACCGCTTAGCAGCGCCTGGAACAGTTTGCTCATCGTAACCTCTTTATTTTTTTATGGTTGATTTTATAGAGTTTTGAAGCCTGACCTTCAAACAGTCCTCTTATGTCTTCTATTATTATATCAGCTTTTTGTTCACAAAAAGTTCTTGAAAAGTTTTTACCGCTTTCATTGGCAGATGTAGAGTATGTCCATTCCTTTTGTCTCAAATAAGAAGAATCAACGACATCTTCTGCAACCCGAAAAGCATGGTTTTTTACTATAAAGGTTGTTTTTTTTGAGCGTCTGACTCTGTTTTTTTGACTGTTTGGAACTCTTTTATGCTCTTTTTTTAATGCGTGAAAATTTTTATAAACAACAATGAAAGGTTTGGTATTTGGACGTGATTTTACTGCAGAGAGTTTAGGTGCATCCTGTGACAAAAAACCGACAGTAGTGTCGGTTTGTGAGAGAATGATATTTGTTTTTATACTAAAAAATCTTGCAGGGCTGTTGAGCTTGACCATTTTTCATCTTCCATCTCATCGAGTGCGAGTATCAGTGCTCTTGCTGCACTGAGTGTTGTAAAGTAAGGAATACTTCTTTTAAGCACTTCTTGGCGAATGACAACAGCATCTTTTTTGGATGTGTTGTTGTCAGATGTATTAATTGCCATTGCTATTTCATCATTTTTCATGCTGTCTTCGATATTTGGACGACCTTCTGAAATTTTTAAAACCACTTCACATGCTATGCCTGCTTCTTCTATGGCCTTTTGTGTCCCTTTTGTTGCAACAAGTCTAAAGCCGTGTTCAACCAGACCTTTTGCTATTTCAGGAGCATGTTTTTTATCTGTATCAACAAAAGAGAGGAAACATGTTCCGCCTGTCGGAATATTGTTTCCTGCACTGAGCTGTGCTTTTGCAAAACTTACCCCGAAGTTTTTACTGATACCCATGACTTCACCCGTAGACTTCATTTCCGGACTTAATACCAAATCGGCACCGTAAAGTTTATGAAAAGGAAATACCGCTTCTTTGACAGAGACATGCCCTTTGAGACGAGGACGAAGCAGACCGTTGTGTTCTTCAACTATTTCATATTTGTCATAGTAGGCGAGTGAACTTCTTAAATCTTTGCCCATCATAACACGTGTGGCTACTTTTGCAAGAGGCATACCGGTTGCTTTTGAGACAAAAGGAACTGTACGTGAAGCACGAGGATTGACCTCAATAAGATAGATTTCGTCCTGATAAATTGCATACTGTACATTCATCAGTCCGACAACGCCAAGACCGAGTGCGATGACTTTTGTCTGCTGCTCAACTTTTTCTATCATATCCTGTGTTAAATTCATCGGAGGTAGTGAACATGCCGAATCTCCGGAGTGTATGCCTGCCTCTTCGATGTGTTGCATAACAGAACCGATGTAGACATCTTTGCCGTCACAAATACAATCCACATCAAGCTCAATGGCCTGATCCAAAAATTTGTCTACTAAAACAGGGGCCTCATTGGAGACAGAAATGGCAAGATCCATGTATTGACGAAGTTCATCTTCTGAGTAGACAATACGCATCCCGCGTCCGCCAAGAACAAAAGAAGGGCGAACAAGCACAGGATAACCCAATCGCTCAGCTATAATGAATGATTCTTCTTTTGTCCGTGCCAAACCATTTGCAGGCTGTTTGAGATTATGTGCTTTTACAAAGTCGCTAAACTGTTCTCTGTCTTCTGCCAAATCAATGACGGATGAGGGTGTTCCTGAAATTTTTGCACCGATTTTTGTCAAAGAGTCCGCAAGTTTGAGTGGTGTTTGCCCTCCAAAGTGAACGATAATTCCATCAGGATTTTCATTTTCTATCACTTCGCGTACATGTTCAAAATCTATCGGTTCAAAATAGAGTACATCAGATGTGTCATAGTCGGTAGAGACTGTTTCAGGATTACAGTTATACATGATGGTCTCTATGCCCATCTCTTTAAGTGCGAATGCCGCATGAACACAACAGTAGTCAAACTCGATTCCCTGTCCTATACGATTTGGTCCACCGCCTAAAATAAGCACTTTTTGTTTATCACTCTGTCGGTTTGTGACATTTGGCAGTTTTGTAATGTTTGTTGTTGAGTAGAGATAAGGAGTGAGTGCTTCAAACTCAGCGGCACAAGTGTCTACTTCATTGTATTCCAAACTGATGCCAAGCTTTTTTCTTGCTTCATAGATCAGGTCTTCACTCACTGTTTCTTGAGAATTTTTTGCGATAAGCTGTGCAATTCTTTTGTCAGAAAAACCGTCAACTTTTACTTTTCGCATTAACTCCTCATCAAAAAGGATTTTATCGTTGATGGTTGCTTCTGTTTTCATCATCTCTTGTATTTGATACAAGAACCATGGATCAATCTGGCAGGTGTCAAACATCTCCTGTATACTCATGCCACGACGAAAACCTTCGGCAACATACAAGATTCTGTCAGCATTGGGACGACGGATCTCATGTTTAACAAATTCATCATCCGCCTCAATGTCATCAAAACCGCAAAGTCCTGTTTCAAGGGAGCAGAGTGCTTTTTGAACAGACTCTTTAAAAGTACGACCAATTGCCATAACTTCACCGACTGATTTCATAGATGTGCTGAGTGTACTTTGTGCTTCAGGAAATTTTTCAAATGTAAAACGCGGTATTTTTGTAACAACATAATCTATAACCGGCTCAAATGCAGCAGGTGTTCCCGTGATGTCATTTTCAATCTCATCAAGGGTAAATCCGACTGCTAAAAGGGTGGCTACTTTGGCAATAGGATATCCTGTTGCCTTACTTGCCAATGCAGAAGAACGCGAAACACGCGGATTCATCTCAATGACAATCATGCGTCCTGTTTTTGGGTCAATGGAAAACTGAACGTTTGAGCCACCTGTGTCAACGCCGACTTCACGTAAAATTGCAAAAGAGGCATCACGCATTCTTTGATACTCTTTGTCTGTGAGTGTTAGGGCAGGGGCTACTGTTATAGAGTCTCCTGTGTGGACACCCATAGGGTCGAAATTTTCTATAGAACAAACAATGATACAGTTGTCCGCTTTGTCACGGATAACTTCCATTTCATACTCTTTCCATCCAAGCATGGATTCCATAATCTCTATTTCATTCACCGGTGAAGCTGAAATGCCTTCTTGTGCAAGTTTTTTAAACTCTTCCATGTTATAGGCAACACCGGAACCGCCACCGGCAAGAGTAAACGAAGCTCTTGAGATGACCGGAAAACCTATCTCTTTGACAACTTCTATGGCCTCTTCAACACTGTAGGCATTTCTGCTTTTTGGCAAATCCATACCGATTTTTGTCATCGCTTCATTAAAAAGCTGTCTGTCTTCGCCTTTGTTAATTGCTTCAGGGTTTGCACCTAAAAATTCTACACCTTCAAGCATCCCTTTTTCATACATACTCATAGCTACATTGAGTGCAGTCTGTCCGCCCATAGTCGGCAAAACAGCATCTACTTTTTCATCTTTGATGATTTTGGCGATAACATCTTCTTTGATAGGTTCTATATAGGTTCTGTCTGCAAATTCAGGATCAGTCATAATGGTTGCAGGATTTGAGTTGATGAGAACAACGCGGTAACCCAATTCTTTTAATGTTTTAACAGCCTGTGTTCCAGAATAGTCAAATTCACAGGCCTGACCGATAATAATCGGGCCAGAACCTATAAGTAAAATAGTTTTTATGTCGGTGCGTTTTGGCATTTGTTCCCTCTTAAATATGGTTATATAAATTTAGAGATTATAGCCAAAAGGCACTTAATAGGAGTTTAGTTATACCAATCCCCAGTAAAGATATAGGTAAATCCCACGAAAAATAAAATAAATCTTAATCAATAGATTCAAAAGAACTGGAAGAAATATTGCTTAGACTCCTAAAACAAGGAGTTTACCATCAAATTAACACGCACAAAAGCCTTACTTGAATCGCTAAAAAGTATCCCAGACTATAGAGTAGATACAGGGAAGATAGAATATCCATTGCACGAAGTTCTTTTCATGACACTTTTTGCACTTATCAAAGGAAATACAACTTTTAAGGATATATTTTCATGGATGATATATAACAAAGACAATGCAATACTCAAAGAGATTTTTGATAAAGAAGAGATAACGATTCCTTCCAAATCAACATATCATCGTTTATTGATAAACACAGATAATAATGCTTTGGAAAAAGTATTTAGAGAGTTCTTTTTTCCATTCATTGCACAAGAAAATATTGCTATTGACGGGAAGTGGCTGAGAGGTAGCGACGTGAATGGTCAATACACACAGGAAAGACATAAAGCAATACTAAATATCTTGGATAAAGATATAAAAATAGTGTTTGCTCACAAGTTTTTAGATAAAAATAAGAGTAGCGAAATTACTGCACTCAAAGAGGTTTTAAACGATAATATTTTTAGCAATGAAGGACAGATATTTTCCTTTGATGCACTGCTTACTCAATCAGAGATTCTCAACACTATTGATGAGCAAGGTAACAGATATATAGCAAAACTCAAAGATAACCAGAAACACCTCAAAGAGAAAGCTATAAAGACCATAGAAGAGTTTAATCAGCCTACAGATAGAGTTGATGATGAAGATAGCTATTTAACTGAAAACAACAAAAGAGTCTCTCGAAAAGTAGAAGTTTTTCAAAATAAAAGTGCTGATTTAGTTATGTATCATGAGAACTTTCAAAATATTCAATCACTCATTAAAGTGACGAAAACATTAACAAATGCACAGACTGGTGAAGTTACAATTTCAACTCAATATTTAATGGCTAACTTTAAAACAACTGCAAAAGAGTTTCTTCAAAAGATACTGCAACATTGGAGAGTGGAAACATATCACTATCACTTAGATATGCTTACTGAAGAAGATGACCATATAGCATATAAAGAGCCTTTCTCTATAGCTATTCTTAGAAGTTTTACTGTTAATCTTTATCAGTTGTTTTTAAATGAGAACAAAGATAAAAAGGTACTCCTAACCGGTAAAACTACAATGGCAGATATTAAAAGAAATGCTCTTTATCGTGATGATTTTAGTGTTCAATTGATTGAATCAAACTATATTGATTAAGATTTGTTTTATTTTTCGTGGGATTTACCTAGTAAAGATATGAAACTTAAACGATAGTATTTCATTATAGTGCAAGGCGAAATCCCGTAGGGGCTACAAGTAGCCTCAAGGGTTTTCAACGAAGCAATATGGTGCAATACTATCGCCCGAAGGGTTAAAAATAAGTTATCATCTACTTCGTTAGACTATTTTGAAGCTACCAGTAGCTCCTGCAACACTCTGCCTTGTATCTAATAGCTTATTTTTAATTTAAATTTCATATCTTTACTGGGGATTGGTATCAATAGATAAAAGTGTAGATAACCGAGGCAAGTCCAGAGTAAATAAATTTGTTGTTTACCAAAGGACTGTTGTAGGCACTGTTTGGAATTCTGTCTGCTCTTATGTTCAAAAGAGCTGAGAGCTTTTTGGTCAGAGGATATTTAATATATGTTTGCACGGCAAATGAAAATCCTCCCTTTGGCATGTAAGCAGGACGCTGCAGTGTTGCTTCGGAATTTTTGACGCCGTAATAATAGTCAAGAAATTTTCTGGGCTGGTATAAAAGTACAGCACTCGGATAAAAAATAAATCGACCTGCTGTGTACTTGTCACCAATTTCTACACTGCCTACCCATGAATTATATTTATTGAGGATGTCGGCCAAAAGCATTACTTCAATATAGGCAGAGTCTTTATAGCCGGCACTAAAAGCAATACCACCTTCCATTGTTGAGTCTTTGTCACTCATTCCCTGTAAAGAGACGGAGTCTGATGCTTTGTAGCCAAGTGTTCTCGGCTGCACAGTAAAGGAAAATCCCCAGGAATATTCCTCTTTTTTGTCTCCTAAAAAGTAAAGCCCGAATCTGCTCCATCTTGCATACACAACAGAATTGTCAAAAAAGATTACCGGTGAAGGCAAAACAAGGGCAGAAGCCTCCTTGTACGGTTGACTCTGAAAGTACGGTCCGGCACCGATAGTAATTTCCTGTTTGTTTTGTTGGGCTGTAAGATGTAAAAACAACAACACCAAGATTATGAAATATTTCATTTTAGACTCCTTATTATATGAAAATAACCCGGCTCGTTCGCCTTGTAGTATTGTTTAACGACAGCATTTTGATAGCCTTGTGATCTTGTAACAGAAAGAACCTTTCCTACTTTGAGACCTTTAAAAAAAATGTTGTCGAGACCTGATGTGATCACTTCATCCCCGGGTTTGATACTGAACCAGGCCGGTATGAAATTGATAACTATATTTTCTGCATTGTTCCCATGTGCAATACCGGGTGCTTTTTCTTTCCCTACATAAACAGAGTAGGCACTTTTTATGTCAGAATTAAGCAGTGCCAGAGGTTTGTTGTTTTTTGCTATCACTATTCCTGCAACAAACTCTTTGTAGGTTAAGCCATAAATTTTTGAGGCATTATAATCTGGAATATCCATCCATAATCTGTTGATATTTCCAAATTTTTCATACGATATTGCACGGACAAGCTCTACTTTTGGATCTGTTTTGAGTGAAGAGTTGTTTTCTTTGTATAAATCCTTGAGTTCAGAAGTGAGTTGCTGCAGGAGAAGATGGTTATTTTCATATTTTTTCAGTCTGTTTTTTAGATTCTCTATCTCCTGTGCCTGAAATAAATATTTGTCTGTTTTGTTGTTAAAAAATTCTATACTGTTAAGATAATTTGATTTTATAGTGTTGAGTGCTGAAACAATTGGAGACTGTATAGGGTTGTTGTAGTATAAAGCACCCATAAAGAGTGCTATCAGGATAAAAAAATAGACAAACGTTTTTTTATTCATTCTCAAAAAGTTCTTGAAGGAGGTCTATCTCTTCCAAAGCTCTTCCTGTTCCCCGTGCAACAGCCAAAAGAGGTTCGTCGGCTACAAAAACGGGAATTCTGACAATGTCTGAGAGATATTTGTCAAGTTGACGGATCAAAGCACCGCCACCGGTTAAAATAATACCGTGGTTGACAATGTCACCGGCTAAATCAGGCGGCATTCTTTCTAAAACATCCCGTAGTGCTTCGGCGACTTCTTTGAGCGGTTCTTTCATAGCTTCTCTGGCATCTTCGCTTGTAAGTTCCACGGAACTCAGCAGTCCTTCAACCTGATCGCGTCCGTTAACAACCATTGTAAGCTCCTGGTCAAGTTCTACAGCTGTTCCAATGTTTATTTTAATCTCTTCGGCAACTCTCTCTCCTATGAGAAGGTTGTACTTTTTTCTGACATAGTTGACAATACCCTGATCGATTTTATCTCCGGCTGTACGGATGGACTTTGAGAGCACAAGACCGCCAAGAGAGACAACACCTATTTCAGTTGTACCGCCACCAATGTCTACAACAAGATTCCCCTGTGGTTCCCGAATATCTATGCCGGCTCCGATAGCTGCTGCCATAGGCTCTTCTATGAGAAAAACTTCGCGTGCTCCGGCACTTAAAGCAGACTCGCGAACAGCTTTTCTTTCAACCTGTGTCAATCCGTAAGGGACACAGATAATAATACGGGGAGATATTAAAGAGCTTCTTCCATGTGCTTTTTCGATGAATTTGCGGATCATTTTTTCAGTCATGTCAAAATCAGCGATAACACCGTCACGCATAGGACGGATGGCTTTGATATTGCCGGGAGTCTTTCCTACCATTTCTTTTGCTTCATGTCCGACAGCCAGCACACGCTGTTGTCCATATTTTTCGGTTTTGACAGCAACAACAGAAGGCTCGTTGATAATGATTCCCCGACCTTTTGCTATTACAATTGTATTGGCAGTTCCCAAGTCGATTGAAAGGTCATTTGAAAAAAGTCCGACTATTTTATTAAATATCATTTATTGTGCCTTATGCTGTTTTTTGTGTTGTTTTCTTAATGTAAAGAGGTTGTTCGCCATTTTCAATGACTTCTTTTGTAATCATTACTTCATAACCGCTGTATTCAGGGAGTTCATACATGATATCTATCATGCTCTCTTCTAAAATTGCACGAAGTCCCCGTGCGCCTGTTTTTCTTTTGATGGCTTTTTTTGCTATGGCACGGAGTGCATCTTCTTCAAAGTTCAGTTCCACATCATCTATGGCAAAAAGTTTTTTATACTGTCTTACCAATGAGTTTTTCGGCTCTGTTAAAATGCGTACCATGTCATCTTCAGTGATTTCATTGAGTGATGCAATGATAGGGAGACGTCCGACAAGCTCGGGAATAAGTCCGTAATGAACCAGGTCATCCGGTTCAACCATGTCAAATGTAGGTTTTTTCTCTTCTTTTGTTTTCTTTTCCTGTCCGAAACCAAGAACATTTTCACCCTGTTTACGCTTTAAAATATCTTCAAGTCCGTCAAAGGCACCGCCACAGATAAATAAAATATTTGTAGTATCAATAGCTGTAAACTCCTGATTAGGATGTTTTCTTCCGCCCTTTGGCGGGATATTGACAGAAGAACCTTCGATGATTTTTAAAAGTGCCTGTTGGACACCTTCTCCTGAAACATCACGGGTAATGGAGCGGTTTTCGCTCATACGTGAAACTTTGTCAACTTCATCAAGAAAGATGATGCCTTTTTGTGCACGCTCGACATCACCGTCGGCTGCCTGAATGAGTTTTGTCAAAATGTTTTCAACATCTTCTCCGACATATCCGGCTTCTGTCAGACTTGTCGCATCCGCAATGGCGATAGGGACATTCAATACCCGTGCAATGGTCTGTGCCATCAGTGTTTTACCGCTTCCTGTAGGACCGATAAGCAGAATGTTTGACTTTGAAATTTCCGTATCATCTTCATCTGATTTGTGCATTTTAAATATACGCTTGTAGTGATTATAAACAGCAACGCTCAGGAGTTTTCTTGCTCTTTCCTGTCCTATAATATACTCACCCAAAAAAGCATCAAGCTCTTTTGGTGTCATAAGTTTGTGTACTGCATCAACAAGTTCGCTGTTGTTCTCTTTTGCAAGTTCTTTTTCATCACCAAACATTATTTTGTAAGCTGAAACAACACAGTTTTTACAAATGTAAACACCGTTGCCTGCTATTAGAGGGTTTTTTTCGCTTTCGCTTGCATCACAAAAGCTGCAATGTCTGTGTATCATACTTTTTTCCTTTCAAACGGAATTCCGCGTTTTGTTGTAATGACAAAGTTACATAAATCTGTTACATAATGATTGTCTGAGTTTTCCAGCAGTTCGCTTGCTGTATCTTTGAGTGGTCTGCCTGATTCAAAAAGTTCTCTGTAGGCTGATTTAAGGGCATTGATGTCATCTCTTGACAAATGTCTTCTCAGACCTGTTAAATTAAGTCCTCTTAGAGAAGCACGGTTTCCCTCAGCCATACAAAAGGGAGGAATATCCTGTGCCAAAGCCGAAGCGCCTCCCACCATGGCATAATCGCCTACATGTACAAACTGATGAATTGGTGTCATACCGCCAATGACAACATAGTTGCCAAGTTCCACATGTCCTGCAAGTGTCGCAGCATTTGCCAAAATGCAGTGATTGCCGATGATAACATCATGTCCAAGGTGAACATATCCCATAAAAAGGTTATCGTTTCCTATGATGGTTTTTCCGCCACCGCCTTTGGTACCCGGGTTAAAAAGGGTAAATTCACGGATAGTATTGTTGTCGCCGATGATAAGTTCAACATCTTCACCGTTGAATTTCAGGTCTTGCGGAATTGAACCGATGACTGCATGTGAAAAAATTTTGTTGTTTTTGCCGATAGTCGTTTTTCCGTAAATACAGCTGTTTGCATCTATGCTTGTTCCATTGCCAATCGTTGCTTCACTTGAGATAAAGCAAAATGGTCCGATTGTAACATTTTCTCCGATTGTCGCGCCGTCTTCAATAACGGCAAGTTGAGATATTTGAGACAAAAATAAATCCTTTACTTGTCAACTATCATAGCTTTAAGTTCTGCTTCGCTTGCCAATTTGTCATCAACATAGGCTTCACCTTTAAGCATCCAGATAGTACCTTTTTGTTTTATGACAGAAATTCTGTATTCGAGTTTGTCTCCCGGTTTTACAGGCATTCTGAATTTTGCTTTGTCGATGCTCATGAAATAGACTACTTTGTTTGCTATCTCTTCCTCTGTAAGGTCTCCCATACTTAAAAATGACAATATGCCGCCGGCCTGTGCCATTCCTTCTAAAATCATAACACCAGGATAAATCGGATGACCGGGAAAGTGTCCCTGAAAGACCGGTTCTGAAATAGAGACATTTTTGTAAGCAGTAACCGATTGTCCCTTTTCGAGCTGAGTAACTCTGTCAACTAATAAAAAAGGATAACGGTGAGGAAGAATTTTTTGTATTTCTGTAACATCCATAAGCATATTTATAAACCTTATAACAATATTTTTTTGATATTTTATCTAATTTATTGTTAAGAAAAGATAATAAGTTTTTCTTTGGTGTCTTCATATACTTTGGCATCGAGTTCAAGCATAAGCTTGGCCTGCGGTATATCCTGAACAACTATTATGGGAGTTATGTCATAATCTGAGCCCGATACAACAGCTCTGAGTCTCTGCTCTTTTTCAAAATCCAAAGGATTGTAAATAAGCTCTTTGACAGATTTATAAGTTGATTTGCTCAAGTCATTGTAGGTTTGCAAAGTGATAAATTTTATCTCTTCACGATTAAAATAATGCACTCCATTGTGTGAAAATTCTATACGTCCTTGTGCTTTTTTTCTCGGTAGAGTAGAGTAACTTAGAGCATAGGCTTCAAGAATATCTTTTTTACCCGATGTGAGTTTACACTTAAATTGTCTGTAGTTTAAAAATTTTTGTTTGATTATTTTATATACTTTGCCCTCATCTTCGAGGTTATTGCGTTTTGTGTACATGTAAAGGCGTTCTTCGATGGAAGCAGGCAGCATTTGTCCTGAAATCGGAGAAAACATTTCATCCATCAGTTTGTTTTGCTGGTCGCGTTGCATGGTAAGACCGAAAATACAGCCACAGTAGTCCTGACGGTAGAGTTGTTCTTCTTTTGTGACACGGCTTTGATTCTGTGTTCCGCCGCCGCTTCTGTAGTCAACGGCTACAAACTCAACACCGTGACTTTTATAAAATTCGTCACCGACACGTTTAAGCTGTTCCTGGGACTTGAGCGGACTTACCAAAAGTGTTGTTGTTATCTTCTTTTCACCGAGTTCGAGGGCTTTTTTTGCACTTGTTGTAAAACGTTTGTCAAAACAGACTTCACAACGAGCCCCTTTTTCAGGTTCATTTTCGAGTCCACGAACTGCTTCAAGCCAGTTTTCATAGTCATATTCGCCTTCTAAAAGTTCTATTCCGAGTTTGTCACAACTGCGTTTTACATCAAGTAATCGCAGTTGATATTCAGAATAGGGGTGAATATTCGGGTCATAAAAAAAACCGGTCAGTTTTTCATCCGGAAAATCTTTTTGAAGTTTTTCCAGAAAGAAGTGTGAGTCAACACTGCAACAGATGTGTACTAAGATGATTTTTCCTTGAAAGATTTTTTAGGTAATGAGTATTTTTCGGAACCTGGGTTTTAACCTGGGCCTTAGTCTTTAAAAACACAAAGCCGGCACTAAAGTACCGGTTCCGAAAAAGTTTACAAGCTTACATGTAAATAAATAAAGTTATTTAAAACTAGTCTCTTTTTTCGTGAATCTCTATAGTTTTTATTTCGTCCTGCCCTTCAATTGAATCTAAAACCGCAAAACTCTCAGCGTCATTTTCTTCAATTCCGCCAAAAACTGTATGGACACCATCTAAATGCGGACACGGCACAAAACAGATAAAGAACTGGCTTCCGCCTGTGTTTTGCCCGGCATGTGCCATAGAAAGTGTTCCTTTGACATGTTTGTGCGTATTTTTGTCAGTCTCACATGCAATAGACCAGCCCGGACCACCTGTTCCAGTTCCCTGCGGACAACCGCCCTGTGCCATAAAACCAGGAATAACACGGTGAAAACTAAGGTTGTCATAAAATCCTGTTTGTGCCAAATGTGCAAAGTTTGCAACGGTATTTGGTGTTTCCTCCGGATAAAGTTTAATCCAGATATCGCCTTTGTTTGTTACGATTTTTGCATATTGCAGTTTTTTTAATTCTTCTTCGCTTAAATTGTATTCTTTGAGTTGTGATTTTCCAAACATATAAACCTCTTTATTTTATTTTTTTGTTATTATAGTTAAACTTTATAAATATATCTTGTATTTTTAAAATTAAGTACTTAAAAGCGGTATAATTTTGTTGAGAAAAATAGGGATAAAAAATGCAAAAGAAGAGATTTACATCTTGGACTATCAAGCAAGCCAATACTGTTACAACTGTTGTTATATTGGTCTTTGTTATTATATTTGCCTATTTGCTGATAAAAGAAAATTATCAGGATTATGAAAAAACGATCTACAAGCAAGAACACAGTGTGGCTGATTACGGAGATACACAAAAACAGCTCAAAAGCCTTCTGGTGAAAAATACTTTAGCTATTGTGACACTCTCTTTTATACTTTTTGCAATCATGCTTGGATTGTATAAGATATTTTATGCGTTGATTCAAAATGATATGCATCGGTTTTTGAATTTTTTTAAAAATGCGGCACACAAAGAAGCATTGCTGAGTCCTGATGAAATTTTTTTTAAAGAATTTAAAGAGATGGTTCTGTATGCAAATGAAATGGTAAAGACAATAAATCAGCAAAAGCTATCATTAAAAGAGATCAATCTTATTCTTGAAAAAAAGGTACAAAAGAAAACATTGTATTTGGAAGAGGCAAATGCAAAACTTTTAGAAGAGAAAAAGTTTTCAGAGGAGATACTTGCCGCACAAAAAGAGTTTTTACGCTACACTGTGCACGAAACAAATACGCCTCTGAGTGTTATTTTGACAAGTATAGAACTGTATGAAATGAAAAATAAAAAAGACAGACAATTGTCCAAAATAGAAGCAGCTGCAAAAAATATATTTAATATATATGATGATTTGAGTTATCTTGTAAAAAAAGATCAGGTGCCGTATCCCAAAGTCTCAATTGAACTGGTTTCGTATCTCAGCATGCGGATAGAGTTTTTCAGAGATGTTGCACATCTGGCTAAAATTGATTTTGAATACAGCAGTGATTTGGACAAGGTTTATATTTATTTTAATGAAACAAAACTTCAGCGTATTGTAGACAATACTATTACAAATGCCATCAAATACACTTTGCCAGAGGAAACAGTCTTCTTACATGTAAAGCAAACAGGAGCAGATGTGATGTTTAGTGTAGCAAGCAAGTCTAAAATTATAAAAAATCCGGAGAAAATTTTTGATGCATACTACAGAGAAAACAACAATGTCAAAGGATTTGGATTGGGGCTGCAGTTGGTGAAAAATATTTGTGAAGAAGACAATGTGCGCATAGATATAGCATCCACTGACAAACTGACTACATTTGAATACAAATTTAAAATGATGGGTGAATAATGAAAATTCTTTTACTGGAAGATGAAATAATGTTAAACGAATCTATACAGGAGTATCTGCAGGAGCAGGGGCATATTGTTGTAAGTTTTACAGACGGTCTTGAAGCATTTGAAAATCTTCAAAAAGACGACTATGATTTATTGATCTTGGATATCTCTGTACCAAATATAGACGGATTGACACTTTTGGAAAAACTTCATGCAATCAAAATTCATACGCCTAGCATTTATATCAGTGCCCTGGTAGATATAGAAGATATCTCCCGTGCCTATGATCTGGGATGCTATGATTACTTGAAAAAACCTTTTCATTTAAAAGAGCTTGCTTTGAAAATTGACAGAATTTTGACAGACAAAGATATTCCTCTGGTTTTTCTCAGGCTTTCAAAAAACTATATGTATGATCAGGAAAACAATACGCTTTTGTTTCAGAATACTCCCCAGATTCTTACAAAAAAACAATCACAGATTATAGATATTTTAGCCAGGAACAGAAGCAGAATAGTCGATTTTGAACAGTTTCGTATATATGTATGGGATGAACAAATTGTAGACAATGCAACCATAAGAGCAGAGATTAACAGGCTGAAAAAAGTACTTCATGAAGATATTATTGTTAATGTCAGAGGCATGGGGTATATGATCGAAAAATAAGTGAAGTTTAGATTGTTACCTATTGATACACAGCAGAGATTAGATTTTGATTTTGTGTAAAAAATATGAATTGCTACGTTAATGCTATGTTTTGGATTTATGATTACCTTATCAAACAGTGGAGGTATATATGAAAAAAATTGCATTAAGTATGTTTGTTACAGCATTGGTGACAAGTGTATATGCTGATTATGACGGCGTGAATATAAAATTAAAGCATGGTATTACAGAGACACCAGAGGTGCATGTTCTTTCTGATGATATAAAAGATATGTTTCTAAAAGGAACAACAAGCGGTCAGATTAGAATGTTTTATGTGGACAGACAATACCAAGGAGGTTCAGGAGCAGATACATACAGAGATGCTACTGTTTTAGGTGGCCATCTCAAGTATGAAACAGCTACATTAAATGGCATTCGTTTGGCTGCGGCTTTTTATACAGTGCAGGATCTTGGAGTGCAGCAACACACTGCCCAGTCACCGGCACTGCTTGGAACAGGGTACAAGTCATATTCAATTCTTGGTGAGGGGTATCTTGGATACAATTTCAGTGAATATGGGCTAAAAAGTGATGCTAAGCTCGGTTATCAGAGATATGACTCTTTAATGATGGGATCAGACGATGCAAGAACGCTTCCAAATACTTTTAGAGCATACAAGTTTGTAAGCAAGGATGTGAAAAATATTACTGTGCAAATAGCACATGTAGACAGAATCGCTTATGGAACATTCGCAAATATCTATTCTGCAGGAGGAATACTCGCTGCTACTTCAGGATATACTTCAAGAGGAGTCAATGCTTCAACAGGAGTGTCAACAGGAGAGTATTTGAACCTGGGACTTGCAACAACTGGGAAAAAAACTGCAGGTGTTACAAATATTCAACTAAAATATACAGCAAAGAACTTTCATATAGATGTGTCAAATGATTATGCATGGAATCTTTATAATACACTTTATGCTGATGCAGGAGTTTCCTGGAACTGTCTGCTTAACAGTGATGTAAAACCATTTGTAAAAGTACAGATGATTAAACAAAACAGTGTTGGCAAAAAATATATGCAGTACTCTCCGCTGGGAGGGTCCGGTGAGGTAGACTCTTTTTACTGGGCAGGTAAAATCGGGGCAAAATATGAAGGTTTTGCTACATATATTGCCTACTCTCAAGCATCTTCAAACAATGCAGGAGATGATGCTTACAAAAATGCGATACTTACACAGTTTGGCGGTATGCCGGCATATACTCAGGGGATGGTGACCCGTCATATGTTTTTAGCGGGAACAAAAGCAACAAAGGTTGCTGCTGTTTATAACTTCAAACAACATGGAGTCAATCTTTCAACTGCTGCGTATTATTGCTCTTTTGATACAGATGCAAACTCTGGATATGGTGTAGCGAGAACAGCAACAGAAGCTGGATTTGATATAAAATATTATCCAAAGGCAGTTGAAAAACTGCAACTTCGTTTTCGTGGAAATTTTCCTAGAAAATTTGCAGAAACAACTCCAGGAAGTGACACTGGCTGGAATGAGTACAGACTCATTGCAAACTATAACTTTTAATACAAGGAAAAATTATGACCAAAGAACAGATACAACAGATAAAAGCAGATCCTGATTATCAAAAGCTTGTAAAAACAAGACAGGGGTTTGCTCTGAAATTAACTGTAGCGATGCTTGTAGTCTATTTTGCATTTATACTGACAATAGCTTTTGACCCTGCAACACTGGCTGTACCTCTTTCGAGTAAAACCGTAACAACAATAGGCATTCCCATTGGAATGGCTGTAATCGTTTTTGCTTTTATATTGACAGGTATATATACAAAAAGAGCCAACGGTCAGTTTGATGACTTGGCAAACAAAGTAAAAAACAAATTAAAGGATCGCTTAGATGTTTAATAGAATATTTTTATTTTTAATTTTTGGAAGTATTGCGGTATTTGCTTCTGGAACTATCAACGGTGAGATTCAAAAACAGCCGCTAAATGTTCCGGCAATTGTTATGTTTGTTATTTTTGTCGGTGCAACTCTGGGTATCACATACTGGGCAGCCAAAAGAACAAAATCTGCGAAAGATTTCTACACAGCAGGTGGTGGCATTACAGGGCTACAAAATGGTATGGCCATAGCAGGTGATTATATGTCTGCGGCATCCTTTTTGGGAATTTCTGGGCTTGTTTATCTCAAAGGGTATGACGGGCTTATCTATTCTATTGGCTTTTTGGTCGGTTGGCCGATTATTCTTTTTATTATTGCGGAGCCTTTGAGAAATCTTGGAAAATATACTTTTGCGGATGTTGCTTCGTACAGATTGCGCCAAAAACCTATTCGAATACTGGCTGCATTTGGTTCTGTTGCTACAGTGATTCTTTATCTAATTGCCCAAATGGTGGGATCAGGAAAACTGATACAGCTTTTGTTTGGTCTGCAGTATGAAGTAGCGGTTATTTTGGTTGGTGTTTTAATGATTCTTTATGTCACTTTTGGCGGGATGCTTGCAACAACCTGGGTACAGATAATTAAAGCATTCTTACTGCTTTCAGGGGCTACTTTTATGGCTATTGCCGTAATGGCACATTATGATTTCAGCTTTGGAGCATTGTTTGCTCATGCAACAGAGTTAAAAGGTGTAGAAATTATGTCTCCGGGCGGACTTGTTTCAGACCCTGTTTCTGCAATATCTTTGGCAATAGCTCTGATGTTTGGTACAGCGGGTCTGCCGCATATTTTGATGCGGTTCTTTACAGTAAGCAATGCGAAAGAGGCCCGTAAATCAGTCTTTTATGCGACAGGTTTTATCGGCTATTTTTATATACTGACATTCATCATCGGTTTTGGTGCGATTGTGATGGTGTATAAAAACCCTCAGTATCTGGATCTGGCAAAACAGGCCATAAGCGGTGGATTTCCAATTCTTGGTGGAAACAACATGGCTGCAATTCACTTGTCTCATGCAGTTGGTGGTGATTTCTTTCTTGGATTTATCTCTGCTGTGGCATTTGCAACAATTTTGGCCGTTGTTTCGGGTCTGACACTAGCCGGTGCTTCTGCAATATCACATGATTTATATGCTTCTGTGTATAAAAAAGGTGAAGTTGATGGGCTCAAAGAGATGAAAGTATCAAAAATTGCCACTGTTGTACTGGGGATTGTTGCTATTATTATGGGAATAGCATTTGAAAAGCAAAATATTGCTTTTGTTGTCGGGCTTGCGTTTGCAATAGCAGCCTCTGCCAACTTTCCGGTACTTTTACTCTCTATGTACTGGAAAAAGCTTACGACGCGTGGTGCTGTGATTGGTGGAACATTAGGATTGGCTACGGCTGTTATACTTGTTATTCTTGGTCCGATTGTCTGGGTACAGATTTTTGGCAATGCCGAAGCGATTTTTCCATATAAATACCCGGCACTCTTTTCTGTGACTGTTGCCTTTATCGGTATCTGGTTTTTCTCAGTAACTGACAAATCAGAGGCTGCAGCACAAGAGATGGAGGCTTTTGAAGCACAATACATTAGAAGCCAGACCGGTATTGGTGCCGAGGGTGCATCTGAGCATTAACTATGAGCATCTTAGACCAAAAAAAACTTATTGAGTCTATTCATCCTTTTGGCTTACTCAGTTCAGAAGAACTGAGTAAGCTGATGCAAAAAATCGACATTGCATACTACCCTAAAGAGACGCTGCTTATCAGCAAAAATCTTCCGTCTGTTGCTTTTTACATCATCATAAAAGGATATGTATCCGAGTATATTGATGATACACTACATACTGTTTATGGTGAAGGGGACAGTTTTGATGCGGATGCTTTGATTTACGGGACAACACAGAAGAGGTTTGTTGTCAGTGAAGATTTGATTTGCTATGAGATTCAAAAAGATGACTTTTTGGAATTGATACAAAACAAACGCATCCAAGAGTATTTTTTACAAGATTTTATTACACGCCATCAACATTTGAAAGAGTATTCACAGCAGAATCAATTAACTCCTTTTTTGGTATCTCAGGTAAAAGATATTTATCTTCATGCTGTTTGTATTGTTACACAAGATACAATAATAGCAGATGCTTTAAAAGAGATGAAAAAGCTTAAGGCTACATGTATTCTCGTACGGGATGAAAACAGCTACGCTATTGTTACGGATACGGACTTGAGAGAGAAGGTTTTGATGGGTAAATATGATGTGAGTGATGCCATTGTGCATATAGCATCTAAAAATATTATTACTATTGAAAAGAGTGACTTTTTATTTAATGCTTTGGTGCTTATGACGCATAATGCAATTAAACGCTTGGTTGTAAAAGAGGGTGATAAAGTTATCGGAATATTAGAACAGTTGGATTTGTTGAGTTATTTTGCAAACCATTCTTACCTGATTGCTGTGCAAATAGACAAAGCACAGAATATTGATGATTTAAAAGAGGTTCAAAATGGATTAAAAAATCTTGTAACAACACTTGATTCCAATGGTGTAAAAGTACGCTATATCAGCAAGCTTGTTGCAACACTCAACCAGAAAATATATGCAAAAGTGTTTACGATGTATGTTGATGAATCTCTGCAGGAGAAATCTGCTCTTATCATAATGGGTTCTGAGGGCAGAGAGGAACAGATACTCAAAACCGATCAAGACAATGCTCTGATTATTGCCGATGATATGGATAAAGAACTTTTTGTAGAGCCTATGCATAAACTCAACAAAGCACTTTTAGAAATAGGGTTTGTCAAGTGTGAGGGTAATGTTATGGTCTCTAATGCGTATTGGCGTCGTAATTTAGAGGATTTTAAAAATGAAATAGATAACTGGATAGCAAGTTTTAAAGGTAACAGTTTGCAAAACTTGAGTATATTTTTAGATGCAAAGTGTGTTGCGGGTGATTGTACTTTAGTGAATGTGGCAAAAGACCATCTTTTTGCACATTTTGAGAAGAGAGATGATGTTTTAGCCCATCTTGCCAAAGCAACACTTTTTTTCGAAACACCTATCTCTCTTTTTAGTGGTTTTAAGCTTGACAAAGAGCATGAAAACAAACTGGATTTGAAAAAAGGTGGCATATTTGCAATTGTTCACGGAATAAGATGTCTGGCGCTGGAGAATAAAATCAAAAAAAACAATACAATCGAACGTATCAAAGAGTTGAATAACCGAGGTGTTTTTGATAAAGTTTTTGCGACAGAACTTATAGAAAGTTTTGATACTCTATTGTCTATGAGGCTCAAAACAATGTTGTATGCAAAGGATCAAAAAGATATCAATTATATAAATCCAAAAGATTTGGATAAAACAAGCCGGGATTTGCTCAAAGATAGTTTTCAAGTGGTAGATAAACTGAAAAAGTTTATTAGTTTTCATTTTCATTTGGAAATGGTTTCATAATGCTTTTCTCTATGTTTGAACAGATGAAAAAAAAGAGAAATTTATCAAAACTCAAAGATAAATCTTTTTCTACTCTTTTTGAACAAAATGATGAAATTGTAGTTTTCGACACCGAAACCACGGGACTCAACCCAAAAGAAGATGAAATACTCTCTATAGGTGCAGTTAAGATTAAAGACAATAAAATACTGACATCACATACTTTTGAAGTTTATTTGAAAAACTTTGGAGCAATTGATGCAAAAAGTATAACAATACATGGAATTCGTCCATGTGACTTGGAGAATGCAAAAGAACCTTTGGAAGGAATTAAAGAGTTTTTGAATTATATCAAAGGTGCCACTTTGGTGGGGTACTATCTTGAGTTTGATGTTGCAATGATAAATAAATATATAAAGCCGGTACTTGGAATCACTTTGCCAAATAAAATGGTTGAAGTTTCTGAAATATATTTTGATAAAACAATTGCAATGATACCACAAGCTAATATTGATTTGCGTTTTGATACAATCTTGAAAAAATGTAATATTCCTCAAATGGGTGTGCATAATGCTGTAAATGATGCCATTATGACAGCAATGATATATTTAAAACTAACACAGGAGAAAATAGATGTCAAAAATAGAAAAAAAACCGATTTTTAAACCAAATAAAGAGTTTGCAAAAACTGCAAGAATCAAAAATATGTGTGAATATCATGAGTTGCAAGATGAAGCAATTGAAGATTATGAAGGATTTTGGGGTAGATTTGCCAAAGAAAAACTGAGCTGGAAAGAGCCGTTTACAAAAGTGATGGATGAATCGAATTACCCTTTTGTCAAATGGTTTGAAGGTGGAAAGTTAAATGTTTCAGAACAATGTATAGACCGTCATTTAGACAAACGCAAGAATAAAGCTGCGATTATTTTTGAAGGTGACCGTGGAGACAAGCAAATCATTACCTATTTGGAACTTTATTACAATGTAAACCGTTTTGCCAATTTATTAAAAAATGAATTTGGTGTCAAAAAAGGGGATAGAGTTGTCATCTATATGCCGATGATTCCCGAAGCTGCCTATGCGATGCTTGCCTGTGCCAGAATCGGTGCCATTCACTCTATAGTATTTGGTGGGTTTTCTGCAGAAGCACTCAAAGACAGAATTGAAGATGCGGATGCAAAAGTTGTGATCACTGCTGATGGCGCTTACAGAAAAGATAAGCCATATATGTTAAAACCGGTAGTAGATGCTGCACTTGCTGAGGGTGGGCCGGTAGAAAAAGTACTCGTTGTTGAGAGAAACAATGAAGATATACGATGGGTTGAAGGGCGTGACTACTCTTATAATGAACTTATTAAGATGCAAGAGGTTACATGTAAAGCAGAAATTATGGATAGTGAAGATCCACTGTTTCTACTTTACACTTCCGGAAGTACAGGAAAACCAAAAGGTGTACAACATAATTCTGCAGGATATATACTGTGGGCACAGATGACAATGGAATGGGTGTTTGATGTTAAAGAAAACGATACTTTCTGGTGTACTGCAGATATAGGTTGGATTACAGGACATACTTATATAGTTTACGGTCCGCTTGCAATGGGTGCTACAACTGTAATGTTTGAAGGGGTACCGACTTATCCTGATGCTGGTCGTCCGTGGAAAATGGTAGAAGAGTATAAAATTAATCAATTCTATACTGCTCCTACTGCAATTCGTGTATTGCATAAAATGGGAGAACATGAACCGGCTAAGTATGATTTGAGTAGCTTGAAGGTACTTGGAACTGTTGGAGAACCTATTGACCCTCCTGCATGGAAATGGTATTATGAAGAGGTGGGTGGATCTAAGTGTGCTATTGTAGATACCTATTGGCAGACAGAAACAGGTGGACATATAGTTTCTCCTCTTCCTGGAGCAACACCAATCAAGCCAGGCTGTGCAACATTTCCATTGCCTGGAATTATGGGTGAGATTCTTGATCCTGCGACAGGAGAGAGAGTAGAAGTAGGCGAAACAGGATATATGTGTATAACAAAACCTTGGCCGTCAATGATTCGTGGTGTCTGGGGTGATGAAGAGCGATTTGTCAAATCTTATTTTGGTGATGTGCAAAAAGATGGCAAGCCTGTCTATTTTACAGGTGATGGTGCTGTTTATGATGAAGACGGTTATATTACGATTACTGGACGCACAGATGATGTTATCAATGTTAGTGGACATAGAATGGGTACAGCTGAAATAGAAGCAGCTATTAAAAAACATTCAAATGTTGCTGAGGTTGCTGTTGTTGGAAAACCGCATGAACTCAAAGGAGAGGGTATTTTTGCCTACATCGTTTTAAAAGATGACAAAGGCGTGGCTGATGAGGTTGAGGAGGCAAAAATTATTAACAATATCATTAAAAAAGAGATAGGAAATATCGCTATCTGTGATGATATGGTTTTTGCACCGGGACTTCCAAAAACAAGGAGCGGAAAAATTATGCGTCGTATTTTACGCGCTATTGCCAAAGGTGAGCCAATTACTCAGGATATTTCAACTCTTGAAGATCCAGGTATTGTTGAAAAAATTGAAACAATGGTAAAGTCTAAATAATACAAGGCTTTATGTTTTGATGCTATAATTCCATAAATTTACTATAAAGAGTTGTTTATGGAATTATGTGTTGCCCTCGATTTACCTACAAAAGAAGAAAATCTCGCTTTAATTGAAAAAATAAAAGAGTATGATGTCTGGCTCAAAGTCGGACTGCGTACCTATATTCGTGACGGTGAAGCATTTTTGCAGGCTATTAAAGAAATCAACCCCGATTTTAAAATATTTCTAGACTTGAAACTTTATGATATTCCAAATACCATGGCAGATGCTGCTGAGTCTATTATGGGACTGGGTGTTGATATGTTTAATGTTCATGCAAGTGCAGGAAAGCGTGCCATGAGTACTGTGATGCAAAGACTTGAAAAATATAAAGAACGCCCCATAGTTTTGGCGGTAACGGCTTTGACATCATTTAGTGAAGATGAATTTTTTGCTGTATATGAAGCGGACATAGCAACAAAAGCAAATCAGTTTGCAAAAGATGCCATGGAGAGTGGGCTTGATGGCGTTGTCTGTTCGGCGTATGAGAGTAAGGCTATCAAAGAGCTTACATGTAAAGAGTTTATGACCCTTACTCCGGGAATTCGTCCTTTTGGTGAAGATGCGGGAGATCAAAAAAGAGTTGCCGATGTTGTCTATGCCAAAGAAGCACTTGTTGATTTTATAGTAGTTGGTCGTCCGATTTATCAGGCAAAAGAGCCTGCTGCCGTCGTAGAAAAAATATTGGCACAGATTTAAGCTAAATATTATGAAATAATGACTATAATCTCACTCTTCAAAAGGACGAGTGGGTGAGTGGCTGAAACCACATCCCTGCTAAGGATGCGTACTGGCAACGGTACCGAGAGTTCGAATCTCTCCTCGTCCACCAGAAGCCCCTATTTTAGGCCACCCATTATTTATAAATTTTATTTAACTTTCCTTAGTATAAATTCTAGCAGTTCGTTTGATAACAGTGTAACTAATTATCAATAGCAACTCCAATCAAGTGTATGTTGGAGATATAAGTATCTGACCATATCAAAATATGACATTTATTTTTTTCTATACTTACGCTATAATCACACTATACTAAAACATTAAAAAAGAGTTCCATGCAATCATCAGAAGTTGATAAAATATTAAACAATAAAGAGAAACTTTTAACGCAGGTATATTTTGATTTGCAACGGTTTTTTGAACAAAAATATGGTAAAGATACTGTTGTTTTTATGGAAATCGGCACTTTTTTTGAAGTGTATGAAGTCAATAATGATGAAGAACAGATTGGAAAAGCAAAAGAGATTGCCGAGCTTCTAAACATACAACTTACAAAAAAAAATAAAAAAATAATAGAAAATTCTGAAAAAAATCCTCTGCTTGCGGGTGTGCCTGCGGTCTCTTTTGAACGCTATTTAAACCGTTTGATTCAAGAACAAAAGTATACGGTTATAGTCGTTAAACAAAAAGGCAATCCTCCTAAAATCAGCCGGTATATCTCCCAGATAGTTTCCCCTGGTACCAACTTTGAACACATTGTTGATAATGACGATAACTACATTGTTTCTATTTTGATTGACAAATTTCGTGATATTTATACGGTTGGTTACGCTGCCATAGATGTAACCACGGGAAAAACCTGGTTGTATGAGACACATGGAACGAGTGAAGACCCGTCGTATGCACTTGATGAAATTTTTAACCTTTTGAATGTTTATCGAACCAGTGAAATAGTTGTGACTTTTTTAGATGGAATTGATGATCAGCGTCATGTGATGCAGTATTTGGAAATTCCTGAACATTATCATTATTCTGTAAACAACAAACGGGCAAAAATAGAGTATCAAAACGAGCTTTTTAAAGAGGTGTATCAGATTCAATCTTTGCTTTCACCCATAGAGCATTTGGATTTGGAACGCTCGCCAATGATTACGGAAGCTTTGGCGATTCTTATTGATTTTGTGATAGAACATGATTATCACATCGTACAAAAGATGGCGATGCCGCGGATTATAGACAATCGTCGTTTTATGTATCTGGGTAACAATGCACTGGAGCAGATGGGCATTATTTCAAAAGACAGAAAAGAGTTCACACTTTTAAAAATGCTTGACAAAAGTGCGACGGCTATCGGAAAAAGACTCTTAAAAGAGAGATTGCTCAACCCTATAATGGAAGAGAATGAACTCGAACGTCGGTACAATTTGATAGAACGGGTCTCTTCCCATGTAAGATATTTGGATGAGATGATGCGGGGAGTATATGATATACAGAGGCTTGCACGCCGTTTAAGCCTCGGCAGACTGCATCCGTTTGAGATGAATCACATGTATGACTCTATGGTAAGTGTCAAAGAGTTGATGCTCTATGTCAAAAAACATAAAATCCAAAAAACACCTTTTCATGAAAGCGAAGTGGAAGAGTTTCTTCGTGATATAACAAAAACGATAGATTTGGACATATCACGGCGTTTTACCAATGCAACGGTAGATGAAAACTTTTTGATGAGCGGTGTCGATGAAGCCATAGATACGCTGGTAAAAGAAAATGCCGTTATGATGGTTGCTTTTGAAGATATAATACACAAAATTGAGGCACTGCTGAGCAGCGTCAATGCCAACAGTTCGACAAAACTTGTAAGCCTGGGACTTTTAGAAAAAGAGGGCTACTACATCTCTTTGAGCAAAAACAGGTTTTCTCTCATTGAGAGTGAATTTAAAAAACGCGAAGAGTTTGCAGATTTCAATGTAAAAAAACTGACTAACAATGTCAAAATCACTTCGGCTTTTACCGATAAACTCTCTGACAATATTATGAAAAACCGCCGTAAAATTGTTGTGCTGGTAAAAGAGCGTTATATACAGCTCCAGGCACTGTTTGAGCGACGCTATTCTCTTCTTTTTGACAGAGTTATCAGCTATGTGGCAGATTTGGATGTAGGTGTAAGTTCTTCAAAAGTGGCACAGGAGTACAAACATTCAAGACCGATGATAGTCGATACTAAAGAGGATGAAAACTTTATGCAAATTATGCAGCTGCGTCACCCTCTGATAGAAGTACAGGAACGGGGCGGGCTGTATGTTCCCAATGATATTGTGATGGGAGAACGTGACTATATGGATCTGCCGCATCCAAAAACGGTGATGCTTGATGTGGCTGTGCATGACGGACATGACATCAACGGAGTCCTTTTATACGGTATAAATTCAAGCGGAAAATCTTCTTTGATGAAGAGTATAGGTATTGCGGTATTGATGGCGCAGTCAGGTTTTTTTGTGAGTGCTGCGGTGATGAAATTCAGCATTTTTGACTCTCTTTTTACACGTATCGTATCACGTGACAATTTGGCAAAAGGGCTCTCTACTTTTGCAGTGGAGATGCTCGAACTCAAAAATATTTTCAACCGTTCAACCGTAAAGTCACTTGTTCTGGGTGATGAGATAAGCCATGGTACAGAAACGCTCTCAGGCGTTGCCATTGTCGCCGCAGCCATACAAAAGCTCTCACATACCCGATGTCTGTTTTTGTTTGCAACGCACCTGCATCAACTCTCAACGATGGATGAAATTACCTCGCTTGACAATGTTGTAGACTTGCACCTGAGTGTGGAGTATGATGAAGAAAATGACAAGCTGATATTTAACCGTGTGCTTCAAGCTGGAAGTGGCAGCAGTATCTATGGACTGGAGTTTGCAAAATCACTCCATATGGACAATGAATTTTTGGAAAATGCCAATGCCATCAGAAAACGTCTTGCCAATGATTATGATGAGCTTGAACTGCTTGTGAAGAAGAAAAAATCCAAGTATAACAAAGAGCTTTATGTGACCAAATGTGTTATCTGTGGTGCGGTGGCAGAAGATGTGCATCATATCTCGCAAAAGTCATTGGCTGACGGTGCCGGATTTATAGGGCATTTTCACAAAGACAACAAGCATAATCTCGTGCCTTTGTGTAAAGATCATCACCAACAGATTCACGACGGCAAGTTACATGTAAACGGTTTTATCATGACGAGTAAAGGGCTTGAATTGCAGTTTGAAGAGCAGATGCGTAAAGCTGAAGTCAAAAAAGTGCAAGAACCTGAAATAAATAAAAATACAGAAGTGAAAAAGAAAGAAGAAGACGAACCAAAAGGCTTCGTCCTGGATGATTGGTAAGCCTTAAGACAAGGCTTTTTTGACTGCATCACTGATGCGTTTACCATCAGCACGACCGGCTAGTTCTTTACTCGCCATACCCATAACTTTTCCCATATCTTTCATGCTCGAAGCACCTGTCTTTTCTATGATGGTTTTTACTTCATTTTGCAGTTCTTCATCACTGAGCTGTTTTGGCAGATAGACTTCATAGTAGGCTATTTCATCAAGTTCTATCTGCATTAAATCTTCCCGACCTGCTTCTTTGTATTGGCTTGCAGCATCATTTCTGCGTTTTACCTGTGTCTGAATAATTTTTATGACATCTTCATCACTAAGCTCTTTTCGCTCATCGACTTCTATCTGTTTAAAAGCACTTGTCAGCAGACGAAGCGCATCTCTTTTTTTTGTATCTTTTGCTTTCATTGCATTTTTGACGTCTTGGTTTATTGTTTCTTTTAATGACATTGTTTTTTTCCTTGTTTATATTATGGAACTAAAATTGCTAGTATTATAGCAAAATTAAGGGATTTTCTTGATGAAAAAAATGAAATTAGCTACTTTTGTACTAGTACCTTCGATAATGATGTTTTTTAATGGATGTACGGCCAACCTTACCGACCCCGAAATAAACTTTGAACCGCCTGCATATGTTGAGCAGATGCCTGCAAAAGAAGATCAACAAGACTTTGCATCTACCGGCAGTATATTTGGACAGGGAGAAAATCCTCTTTTTTCAGATCACAAAGCTATGCATGTCAGTGATATTGTAACTGTAGTTATTTCAGAAACTGCACAAAGTTCAAATACCGGTACAAAGCAGTTGCAAGAGGCTGATACAAGTACACTTGGAGGGGGATTGTTTTCAAGCACAGGTCTCAATGCTGCTGTAAACTCCAAAGTAGCAGACTTGAACGGATTTACGAATGTAGGTTTTAACTCTACATCAAACAGTAACTATAAGGGATCGGGAAGTGCAACAAAGGATGCAAGTTTTACAACAACCATTTCGGCAAGAATTGTAAAAATTTTAAAAAACGGAAATTATTATATTTCCGGAAAAAGAGAGATTTTGATAGATGACCAGAAGCAGATAATTCAGTTAAGTGGTGTGATCCGTCCATATGATATCGATCAATATAACCGAATCAACTCTACACAAATCAGTGATGCAAAAATATTGTATAAAACCGAGGGAGATATGGATCGTGCTACAAAACAGGGATGGGGGACGAAAATTGTTCAATCAATTTGGCCGTTTTAGTCTTGTTACAGCGCTTTTTTTAAGTTCTGTATATGCAGGGAGTTTTGCAGAGTTTAAAAAGGTGCAGACGGGATCTTTTAACAGCTTCAAAGATAAAAAAGACAGTGAATTCAACAAATATCTTCAGCAGCAGTGGGAAGAATACAGTGCGTATATCTCAACACCCTTATACAAAAAGAAAAAACCAAAGAGTTTGCCGGCGTTGCATCAAAAAAAAGTTCGAGGTGTCGGTCCGAATTTAGTGATAAAGATAAAACCTTTTGCTGAGAAAAAATCCGCTCCTCAGGAAAAAAAAATAAAAGCTGACAATACAGTTTTTGAATTTTTTGGAACAAGTTTGGGGTTTGATGTTGATAAAAAAATAAAAAACGCCAACTTTTACCCCAGAACACAAAAGGGGATTGAGAATTTTTTCAGTGTTGTAGCGACAAGCGATTATGATGGCCTTTTGTATGAGATTGAGAATACATGTAAAGAGATGCATCTTAATGACTGGGGAGTCTATCTTTTAATAAACAGACTCTCCTATACTCTTTTTCCTGCACAGGATAATGAAAAACTATTGAGCTGGTTCTTGTTGAATAAGCTTGGCTACAGGGTTCGCGTAGCTTTGGGTGCAGACAAACATATAGTTCTGCTTCACAGTGTCAAAGGCAAGATCTACTCTACACCAAACTATACCCTGGATAATAGAAAATTTTATGTCATTTCTAAATATAACAAAGAAAATATTGCAAAAGTATATACTTACAAAAATGATTATCCGAATGCAACAAAAGCGCTTGATTTTACGTTAAAAACACTTCCTCTCCTTGCAAAAAAAATCCAAACAAAAACTGTTTCTTTCAAAGAACATGGAAAAGTTTACACTTTTTCTTATCGGTATAACCAAAATCTTATTGATTTTATGAAAACATATCCTCAGGTGGAATATAAAGTTTTTTTCAATGCACCTTTGGAATATGAGACATATAAAGACATAGCAAGTGATATCAAGAAATATACTGAGAACAAAAAAGCAAGTGAAGCTTTGGATTTTGTACTGCATTTTGTACAAAAAGCTTTTATATATGAGCGTGACCAGGAACAGTTTGGTAGAGAAAAAGTTATGTTTGCAGAGGAAACGCTTTATTATGAAAAATCAGATTGCGAGGACAGAGCTGTATTGTATACCCGTTTGGTTAAAGACTTATTTGGTATTGGTATTGTGGGTGTTAAGTATAAAGACCATATGAGTACTGCTTTACATGTACCTATGGCAGGGGAGAGTGTAGAGGTATCAGGTCAAAGATATGTTGTGGCAGACCCGACATACATAAATGCTTCTTTGGGAGAAACCATACCAAAATACAGATCTGTCATGCCTGAGAGTTTTGTGTATGTAAAGTAGGTTTTATGCCTCATCATAAAGAGCACAACTGTTTTTTCCGTTTTTCTTTGCAACATACATAGCTTTGTCCGCATCATTCATTATGTCTTCTATATTATGCTTTTCATCCGGAAATATCTTGATACCGATACTTGCTCCAATATGAATTTCATTGCCTTCAATGACAAATGTCGCAGAAAGAGCTTTGATGATAGCTTGACATTTTTTTTGTGCATACTCTTTGGCTGCTTCTTTGCTGTCTGCTATATTGACTAAGATGATGGTGAATTCATCGCCGCTTATTCTGGCAAGGATATCTTCTTCTCTTAAAACACTTCGCAGTCTGTGTGAGACCTGAATGAGTAATTCATCTCCGACATGATGACCATAGGTATCATTCACCTGCTTGAAATTGTCCAGATCAATAAATAAAAAGGCATGAATGAAGTTATGTCTGATGGCTTTTGCATTCTCTTCATGCAGTCTTTGCAATAAGGCTTTTCTGTTCATCAGTCCTGTAAGAAAATCATGGTTTGCCTGATATTGAGCCTCTTCCTGTGCATTTCTTAGATCTGAAATATCATAAAACTGTGCTATAAAGTTTATTATTTCACCGTTTTTACGTTTGTTGTAAATATCACCTTTCCATTGTCCGGATGTAAGGAGCTGATGCCACATGTCAGCATAGAATTCTTTAGTGTGTTTGCCTGATTTGAGTATTTTAGTCGTCTGTCCTATAATCTCATCTGCTTTATATCCTGTAATTCTGGTAAAAGATTTATTGACTTCAAGAACAACACCGTTTTTGTCAGTAATGACTATAGCCTCGTGTGAGTCGAATGTATGCGAAGCAATACGTATTTTTGCAAGAAGTTTGTCCTCTTTTTTGATCAGGGCATTGATATAATAGAGGAAGAAAAAAAAAGAGATAAAAGAGAGAATCCATAAGATAATTGTATATGTGAAAACCTGTTTTATATCTTTTTGTGTCTGCAGGGCCTCGGTTACAATGGTATTGAGAATGTGGCTTGACACATTGTAAAGTTGTGTAATGTATTGTGAAGCAGTCTGAAACCATATCTTTGCATCTTCTTTGGATGAGAGTTTATCCTGAAAAAACATTGTTCTTAAGGCAGCTGTTTTTTGTACAGTCTCTTTTTGTATGAGTTGTTTAAAAATATTTTGCGTGTTTTTGGAAGCACATATGTAAAAAACAGTCTGAAGTTTTTTCTCTTTTTCCTGCAGAAGATGAATATAGTGTATATACTTTTCATTTTTTTTTGGAGCGAGTATCTGGTTATAAACATACGCTCTTTCCTGTCCCAAATACTCTTTAAGTTTTTGAAGTTCAATAAGGGCTTTGCCGTTATATGATTTTGATTCTAAATCATGCATCAGTGCAGTAATGGCCTGAAGCAGCTCTTTATTGAGGGAGTTATAGTATTGCATTTCATCCCAAAAGCTGATTTGTGTTGTAAGAACTTTTCTTCTTACTGCCGTAATAGAATGAAACTGTTTTTTAAAATACTGATATGCATTAGAAAAGTGAATCAGATCCTGATAGGCACTGTCTGTATGGATATACTGTTTTTCCAAATTTTTTCGGATTATTTCGTCTTTTGAAACAAGATACCCTGCACTCAGTCCTCTTTCAAGCTGTAAATTATGAATGAGTTTACTGAGAATTTTTGTTTGTTTTGCAGAGAATGCATAGGAAGTACTGTTCTTATACTTGATATAGTTTTCATTTACCAAAGAATAGGAAAAGTAAAGTAATGCAAGGGCAGGAAGAGAAAAAATAAGGATAATTTTTATCTGCAAAGATTTTAAATTCATGCTTCAATGATATGCTGATATAGATTAAAAGATATCATTACATGTACGGAAAATGTTAAAAGTTTAAATCATGTTTCACATTGAAACATGATTTAATAATTAATAGCAACCTTGTATGTCGGATCATCTTCTTCATAACTGCAATGCGGTCCGGCTTTTTTCATGATTTTTTTACAGTCATCACTTAGATGGCGCAAAAGAAGATTTTTTCCGGCATCTTCGTATTTTTTTACGAGAGAATCAATGGCTTCGACACCGGAAAAATCCAATACTCTTGCATTTTTAAAATCAATGACAACTTTTGGCGGATCATTTTGAATGTCAAAATTATCTGAAAAAGTTGTGGCACTTGCAAAAAAGAGCGGACCTTCAAGCTCGTATACTTTTGTGCCATCTGCTTCGGTATGTGTTTTTGCCCAGATGCGTGCATGCTTCCATGCAAATACAAGTGCAGAGATGATAACACCGGCTATGACTGCAACAGCCAAATCTTCTACAACTGTTATAATTGTCACAACGACCATAACAAAAACATCGGCTCTTGGCATGTGTTTGAGATGCGAAAAACTTGACCATTCAAAGGTACCGATACTCACCATAAACATAATGCCCACAAGAACACCGACCGGAATGGCATTTAAAACATCTGTTAAAGAGATGACCAAGATTAAAAGTCCGACAGCTGCAGTAAATGAGGAGAGCCGTCCAAGACCGCCTGATGTATAGTTGATGATACTCTGCCCAATCATTGCACATCCCGCCATACCGCCAAAAAATCCACAGGCGATGTTTCCAGTTCCAAGTGCGATACACTCCTGATTTCCACTGCCTCTTGTTCCACTCATTTCATCTAAAACTGCAAGCGTCAAGAGTGATTCTATAAGACCGACAAGTGCCATGATGACGGCATAAGGAAGGACCATTATAATGGCATCCAGACTAAAAAGCGTATCAGGAATAATGAGATGCGGCAGTTTGCCTTTAAATTCTGACAAATCGGCCAGGGCTCCGACGGTGAGTGTGTCTAAATGCGTAAAATAGACGACAAGTGTTAAAAGGACAATGGCAACAAGTCCTGAGGGAACCGCCTTTGTATATTTTGGCAAGAAGTACATGATAAACATGGTAATGGCTACGATAACATACATACTTAAACCCTGTCCGTCAAAGAATTTAAACTGTGCCATGGCAATAACGATTGCCAGACCATTTACAAAACCATACAGAGCAGGTTGGGGAACAAGACGAATGAACTTTCCAAATTTGAGCACGCCTACTGCAACCTGAATGAGTCCTGCTATGATGGTTGCCAGCAAAACATAGTGGAGCATATGGAAGTAGAGCTCATCTCCGCTATACCCCTGTGCCGTTAATTTCAGGTTTGCTTCTATAACAAGCCCGACGATAACAACAGCGACACTGCCGGTAGCTCCACTAATCATTCCCGGTTTGCCACCGATAAGCGCAGTAATAACACCTAGGATAAAAGCCGTATAAAGTCCTACAATAGGACTGACACCTGCTATAAAGCTAAAAGCAATGGCTTCAGGAACAAGTGCAACAGCCACCACAAGTCCTGATAAAATGTCATTTTTTATATTTGGAGAGGTGTATTTTCTTATGTCAAACAAACTATGCCTTTAATGAATCTAATTGTGCTAAAACTTTTTCACGTTTGGCTTCTGCTTCTTTGAGGGCTTCACGGTTTTTTTCCAAAACATCCGCAGGAGCATTCGCAACAAAGCGTTCGTTATTCAGCATACCGCTCAGTTTGCCTATCTCTTTTTGGAGTTTTTCATCCTGTTTTGTCAGTTTGTTGATAATCGGCGTCAAATCAATAGAGTCTGTCGGAATAAATGTCTCACAGCTGTCTGCGATGTCACTGACCGCATTTTCTATTTTTGTATCGGTAAATTCGACATCTTCAACCTTTGCAAGTTTAGCGATGTAAGGCAGCATCATCTCTTTTTCTTTATCGCTCAGACCGTCAATTTTGACATAGGCTTTTTGGATTTTCTGGTTTGCCAAATCAACCAAAACTTTTGCACGGCGAATAGAGACAATGGCATCCATAATGATTTCAAATGTTTTTTCTTCTTTACGCTGTTTTGTTTTGTGCGGAAATTTCTTAATCATAATAGAATCAGCATTTTCCAAAGAAGTGCCGCTGAGTTCATGGTATAAATGTTCTGTGATAAACGGCATAAACGGATGCAACAGTTTCATGGCTTCTTTGAAAATTGCACCAAGTTCTATGATAGATGCTTTGTCCGCTTTACTCAGCTCAATTCCCCAGTCACAAAATTCATTCCATAAAAAACGGTACATTGTAAGAGCGGCATCGTTAAACTTGTACTCATCAAGATAGGTACGAACCTCTTTTGTGGCAAAATTCAGACGGCTCATCATGTAACGCCCAAGGTCGGTCTCAACACAAAAACTCTCCATATCAGGAAAAGTATCACCATTCATCTGCAGGTATTTGCTTGCATTGTAGAGTTTGTTTGTAAAGTTACGGTTTTGTTCGAGTTTGTCAACACTCATGCGTATATCACGTCCCTGTGCCGCAGAAACAGCCAGGGTAAAACGTAAAATATCTGCAGAGTATTTGTTGACCATATCAAGCGGATCAATGACATTGCCTTTTGATTTACTCATTTTCTGACCGTGTTCGTCACGCACAAGTGCATGCAGATAGATGTGCTTAAACGGCAGTTCTCCTATGAAATGCTCACCCATCATCATCATTCTTGCAACCCAGAAGAAAAGAATGTCAAAACCGGTAATAAGCAGAGAATTCGGATAAAAATCTTTCATATCCTGTGATTGAAAAAGTCTGTCCATCTCGGTGTCGCCATTTCCCCAGCCTAGAGTTGAAAAAGGCCATAAAGCAGAACTAAACCAGGTGTCAAGCACATCAGGATCTTGCGAAATGTTTTTTGAAGCACATTTTGGACACTCTGTCGGATGCTCATTCTCTGTTGCCCATTCATGGTCACAATCTCCGCAGTAAAAAACAGGAATCTGATGTCCCCACCAGAGTTGACGGCTTATACACCAGTCACGCAGTTCACCCATCCAGGAGTTATAGGAGTTTATCCAGTGCGGTGGAAAAAACTGTGCTTCGCCTGCATTTGTTTTTTCTATGGATTTGTCTGCCACTTCTTTGCGGACAAACCACTGTTTTGAAATGTAAGGCTCTACAACGTTTTTACATCGGTAACAGTGTCCGACCTGGTGTTTATGGTCTTCTATCTTAACGATATAACCCTCTTCTTGCAGTCTTTTTACAATAGGCTCTCTTGCTTCAAGGCGTTCCATACCCTTAAACTCTCCGGCATAGTCATTTAAAATACCTTTTTCATCAAAAACCGTAATAAATTCCAAATCATGACGCTTCCCGACTTCGTAGTCATTTTGGTCATGTGCAGGCGTTACTTTTACGACACCTGTTCCAAATTCCATATCAACATACGAATCAGCGATGATTTTTATTTTTCTCTCAAGAAGTGGTAAAACAACCTCTTTTCCTATAATGTCTTTGTAGCGCTCATCATCAGGATGTACCATGACGGCAGTATCTCCAAAATAGGTTTCAGGTCGTGTAGTCGCCACTTCAACACTGCCGCTGCCATCTGCAAAATGATAGAGCATGTGGTAAAACTTGCCATCTTCTTCTTCGTGTTCTACTTCGATGTCTGAGAGGGCTCCGTCATGTGTACACCAGTTTACCATGTAGTTTCCGCGAACAATCAAACCTTCATTGTAGAGATGGACAAAAGCCTCTTTGACTGACTTTTGCAGACCTTCATCCATGGTAAAGCGCTCTCTCTCCCAGGCAGGACTTACACCCATTTTGCGGAGTTGTTCTGTCATTATGCCGGCAGATTCTTCTTTCCATGCCCAGACACGCTCCAAAAATGCTTCGCGTCCTATCTCTTCTTTGGTGAGCCCCTGTTCCAAAAGCTGTTTTTCAACAACATTTTGTGTGGCAATTCCTGCATGGTCCGTTCCCGGCTGCCAAAGCGTTTTATAGCCATCCATGCGTTTGTAGCGGGTAATGATGTCTTGGAGTGTAAAGGTAAGAGCATGCCCGATATGCAGTCGTCCTGTTACATTTGGCGGTGGCATCATAATAGAGAAGTTTTTTCCTTCTTCTTGGATGGCTTTGTTTCCGTCTGTTTCGAAGTATTTTCTTTCTTCCCAAATTTTATAATATTTGTTTTCGGTTTCTTGTGGATTGTATTTGTTGTCTGACATAGTGCGCGCCTTAAATTATCTAAATTAAAATTGCGCGATTATATCCAAAAAGAGGTGAGTATTTGCTTAGATGCCGGTGACTCTCTTTTTTATCTCTATCTTGTCATTGTACATATTTTTATCAGCCACTTCTATAACCTGTGGCAGGAGATCATTTTTTTTAAATTTTGTTACACCAAATGAAAAACTGACACGAAAAGTATCGTTGTGTGCTTTTAATTTTTTGCCAAGAACATTTTCTCTGATTTTATGTAAAAGAGAGCTTGCTTTTTCCTCGGAGACACTGTCGCCAAAGAGTATGATAAACTCATCACCACCGTAGCGTACGACAGGGATTTTTAATTTTTTCAGTTCATTTGTCAGATATATTAAAACTTTATCACCAATAATGTGGCCATATGTATCGTTCACCTGTTTAAAATAGTTCAGATCTATAATCGCAAGTGTTCCGTTATGCACAAAAGCATTGCCAAGTGGGTCCAGATGAGTATCGTGAAGCCATTTTCTGTTATATGCGTGGGTCAGTTCGTCTTTGTAAACAGACTCTTTGAGTTTTTCAATTTCCTGACGCAGATATTGCGTCTCTTGCAGTACCTGATTGAGAATTTTTTCATCTTTTTGTTCAATAGCATGAATGGCCCTGTTCGTATTTTCACTTAATGTCTGTACATTTTTGGATGTTTCATTTTGTAAAGTTGTAAATCGTGAACATTCAGTTTCTAGAATCTTTCTTGAAAGACTCTCCTCATCTTCTATTTCAAGATTGTTTTTCTTGGCAAAGTCTGAAAAAACTGAAGCATAAATAGTAGGTGTAACAACAGGAATCTGTGCGATAGAGTTTTTTGCCTCATTCGAAACAATCTCTAATATTTTTTTATTTTCTTCCATTGCTTGCCTTAGAATATTTAATTTAAATGATTTTAGCATATCACAAATAAATTTAACAATAAATAAGTATAATCACACTCTTAAAATTTTTGCCCAAGGAGTTTGTTTATGCCGTTGTCGAGATTAAATGAAGAACAATATGCCGCTGCAACATCTCCTCACAGCAAAAATCTCATCATTGCTTCTGCCGGAACAGGAAAAACTTCGACTATTGTAGGAAGAATAGGACATTTGCTCAACAATGGCGTTGCCCCAAATGAAATTCTTCTGCTGACTTTTACAAACAAAGCAGCTGCAGAGATGGTGGCTCGGGTTGCGGAGTATTTCGGTGCGGGTGTTGCCAAAAAAATAGATGCGGGAACTTTTCATGCGGTAAGCTACAGATGGCTGAAAAAAAGAGACAAAAGAGTGGTGCTCAAGCAGCAGCGAGAGCTCAAAACACTTTTTCGTTCTGTTTTTGAGAAGCGTTCCTTTATGCATATAGAAGCAGAAGTACAGCCTTACGGCGGAAATTATCTGTATGATTTGTACTCTTTTTATCAAAATACAGAGCTGAAAAACAATTTTGAAGACTGGCTTATCGAGAACTATCCGGAGCATGAACTTTTTGCCATGATATATGCAGATATAGTGGATGAATTTGAAGCCTTGAAAAAAGAATACGGTTTTTTAAATTTTAATGATCTGCTTTTGAATTTTAGAGAAATGTGCAAAAATGACGAGCTGGGATATAAAGAGGTTTTGGTGGATGAGTATCAAGACACCAATGCTCTGCAGGGAACGCTCATAGATGCCATGAATCCGCCTTCGCTCTTTTGTGTGGGAGATTACGACCAGAGTATTTATGCTTTTAACGGCGCAGATATAGGCATTATAGGCTCTTTTACGACAAAATATCCCGATGCCGTTGTGCATACGCTGACAAAAAACTACCGATCTTCCGTGCCTATTCTCTCACTTGCAAACAAGGTGATAGAGCATAATGAACGGATTTACCCTAAAAAGCTGGAAGTGACCCGTATTTATGATGCACAGGCGCCAAAACTTTTGGCATTTGATGAGCTGTTTGACCAGTATCATGCCATGGCTGCGATGATTCGTGACACATCCACACCAAGAGAAGAGATAGCAGTCATCTTTCGTAACAACTCTTCGGCTGACGGCATAGAGGTAGGACTGCGTGAGCTTGACATTCCCTGCAAGCGTAAAGGCGGCACAAGCTTTTTTGATTCGCGTGAGATTAAAGCAATTTTAGATTTATACACTCTGCTTGTGAATGAGTCGGATATGATGGCATTTATTCATCTGTTTGAATTTGCACGGGGCATAGGTTCTGCCATGGCAAAAGAGTTGTATACTGCTCTTAAATATTTGGGGCAGGGGAGTATTTTTTACGGACTTTATGCACCTGATGAATCGGTGAAAAACCCTTTTGAAAAACGAAAGCTCAACCATCAACTTGGGCTTTTTGATGACTTTTTGGAACTCGGTGCTGTTGGGAAATATGCAAAACTCGGCTTTGAAGCGAAATTTATGAAAAATCCGGTGCTCAAACATCCTAAACTGACAAAAGAGAGTGCGACTTTTTTGCATAATTTTTATCTGCTTTTTCGTGATTTGAAAGGGATTAAACAGCCAAAAACCGTGGTAAAAAAAATTGCAAATTCCGCACTTTACATGTATATAGCCGATGTTTTGGCAACAAAAAGAGCCACGCTCAAAGACGGCTCTGTTGATGAGAAACAAAAAACAGAAGCTTTGAGCCGAATCCAGAGAAAAACACTGCTTTTGGAAGAACTTTCAAAACCTTATTCGGAGCATGAACGCTTTTTAAATGCGATGATTTTAGGCTCATCCGATTTGACACAGGGCGAAGGGGTAAATCTGCTGAGTGTGCATGCAAGTAAAGGGCTTGAATACAAAGAAGTTTATGTGATAGATTTGATGGACGGACGCTTTCCAAACAGAAAACTGATGCAGCGGGGCGGCAGTCTTGACGAAGAGCGCCGACTTTTTTATGTGGCAGTCACACGTGCAAAAGACATACTCTATTTGAGTTATGCAAAATATGACAAAATCAAAAAACAGAACTTTGTACCAAGCCAGTTTTTATATGAAGCCGGCATGGTTGCAAAAGATGAGGCCTACAGAAAAATGGTGATGCAGGCGGAGGAAAAAGAGCAAGAGTAGTTTTTCGGAACCCATGTTTTATTGCGGATTGAGAATGGCAGGAGAACAGCAACAGTCGGCACTGAAGTACCGATTCCGGGGAGTGTACAGTTTTTTCGGAACCCATCCTTTAGGGTGGGCTGGGAGTGGCAGGAAAGCAAACCTATTCTCATATTAGCTTTCATTACGTAATTTTCTGGTTTCTATAAAATAACTGTGTCCGAGATAGATGACATAAAATACCGATGCGAAAAAGATGACAAAAGGGATGAGTGAGAGCAGATAGAGTCCGAGTGTTTTGAGCCGCAGGGTATTTGCATGAAAAAACTTGATTTTCATTGCTTCTTCTTTGGTACAGATGGCCGAAGAGACATCATAAGTCAGCATTTTATGAAAAAAGTAATAGAGTGGAAAGTTAAAGGCCACAATATTGATAACGGGGATGAAATACAGAGGAATAAAAACAAAAAAGAGCAGTATCATGATAAATATCCACTTGAGTGTTAAAAATATCCCTTCGATTGCATTTGAATAGCCTATCATTTGCACATCCTGGTAGTGCCTTTGCTGCAGTTCTTTTAAAATTGCATGAGTTAAAAAGCCAATGATAAGCAAAGCGACAAATATGGAAGCATAGAGCGTCATCAATCCGCCTATGGTATAGATGAGAAAAGTGGCTATCCACGAAGTCAGTGCGCTGCTCATCAAAAACTTCATGATACCTGTGCCTGCGAGTGTGGCTTGAAAACTCTCCGTATGAGGTATGCCGTTTTCTATCGTAGTCTGTGTAGTTTGCACTTCCATAGTCGTAAGTTGGTCAACACCCAAGCCTGCAACAATAAAAAAAAGAATGTAGAGTATAAGCATACTGACTATAAAAGGCATCAGGGAGTATATCAGCATCTTTTTTGTAAATAAATCTTTGAGACTCAGGCTGAGAATACCGATTTCGTTATTCATTTTATAAATTTTCCTCAATCACTGTAAATGCTTTTTGCATATCCTCTTTGCTCATTTTTCCTGCTTTGTAAAAGAGCACTTTGCCGTTTTTGTCAAATATGATAATGTCAGAACTGTCATCGGCCAGATTCCACTCTTTGACAAGAACTTTGTTTTTGTCTTTTACATAAATCGTATCAGGGAACTCTTTTTGTTTGCTTTTTAAAAGAGATTCTATAATGAAATTCGGTTTCCATGTTGCGGCAAGATTGACAATGGCAATGCTGCCATACGCTCCTCTCTTTCTGTACTCTTTTTTCTTGAGTGCCTCAGAGAAGGCTTCATTGGCATCTTTTTCATCCGGATCGACATAAAACATAACATAGACTTTCTCTTTTATGCTGTTGGAATTCCAGGCGGAACCGTCTTTGGCGTAGCCGCCGTTTTCTTTTTCAAGAGTTGCTTCTTTGGGCTTTTCTCCTACTGTAATTGCAAATAAATTCAGTGCAGTCATCAGTGCTAAAAATCCTAGTGTTCGTTTCATCTTTTACTCTCTTTGTGTGGGATTTGTTTTTTAATTATATCCTGTGCTGCCAAATATCCGCTTGCCCAGGCAAAAGCAAAGTTATAGCCTCCGCGTCTCCCGACGACATCGAGACATTCCCCGATAAAGTAGAGATTTTTTTGTTTCTTTGATTCAAATGTTTTTTCATTGATTTCAAGAGTGTTTATGCCGCCACCGCTGACTTCTGCATGACGAAATCCATGAGTATCGGTCACTTCAAACCGCCAGTTGAGCATAAGGTTTGCTATTTTTTTTGAAAGTTTTGTGTCCAAAATTTTACTCTCAGGCTTTACATGTAAGGCTTCTAATACGCCGTTTGCTATTTTGAATGGAATTAAGCCGACAAGTATATCCAAGAGTGTAAATGCAGGCATGTTTTTCTTTACATGTAAGAGATGTGTCGAGAGTTTTTGTGTGTTAAATTCAGGGAGCAGATTTATGGAAATGTCTACCGCTGCATATTCTAAAAGTGCTTCAGACGCACGCTGGGAAATATCTAAAATGGCAAAACCGGAAACACCGTAGTTTGTAAAAAGCACATCGCCGTTACATGTAAGCTCTTTTTGGTGATTGACAAGCAAAGTGACTTCGGCATTGAGTTTTGCCCCGCTCATTTTATGGGCTGTTTTTGAATTTAAGTGCAGTTGTACCAAAGAGGGATAGGCTTGAATTACAGTGTGCCCAAATGCCTTTGCAAACTCCTCGGCATCGGCATTGCCTCCCAGATGAGAAGCAGCACGCGAACCGCTTGCCACAACAACACTGTCATAACTGTCTGTCAGTTTTTTTATATCTGTGATTTTATGCTCTGTATGAAAAGTTACACCGAGACTCTGCGCATATTCTACAAAAATCTTTGCAACACTTTTTGCTTCATTGCTTAGAGGATAGGCTCTACCGTCATCCGTTACATGTAAGAGCAGCCCAATGGAGTTTGTGAATTTTTCAAACGCCTTAAAACCGAAATTTTTTAAAGCATATTCTACAAAGGTGGGATTTTGTGAAAAAAAATCGTTTACATGTAAATGCTTGTTTGTAATATTGCAACGTCCGTTTCCTGAGACGAGAATTTTTTTTGCCGGTTTTGTGTTTTGTTCAAACAGTGTTACATGTAAACCTGCTTTGGCACAAAAGATGGCACATAGAAGCCCGCTTGCACCGCCTCCGATGATTGCAACTGATTTTGCCATTATAGATGTACTACCTTTGCTCCAAATCCACCCATATGCTGGGGTGCATCTTCAAATTTTTTCACTCGTGGGTGGCGTTTTAAAAACTCTTTGACAGCATAGGAAAGTTTTCCTGTGCCTATGCCGTGATAGACAATGACTTCATCCCAGCCGTTGATAAGGGCATCACTGAGAAATTTGTCTAAGACTTCACAGGCTTCTTCGGCTCTTAAACCGTGCAGGTCACATTTGAGTCCTGCTTTTTTCTCTACATGTAAGCTCAGGTTTGTCGTCGGTTTTGGCTGAATGATTTGGGTGCGTTTGAGATGTTTTGTTTTGACGCGAACTCGCATACCGTCCACTTCTATGGTAGCTTCATTTTTGCCTTTCATAGAAACTATAGTTCCTTTTTGGGAGTGGTATTTTACTTTGTCCCCGACTTTAAACTCTATATCTCTTTTGTCCTCTTTTTGTGTCTGTTTTGGCAGTTTTTTGTTTGCTTTGTTCATCGCACGGTGAATCTCTTTGACATCGCCTGCACGTGCCGCATTTTTGGCTTCGTTTATGGCAATATCATAAGAGTGTTTGAGTGCTGCTTTTTCTTTTTCAAGTTCACGCAAAAGCTGCTCTTTTTGCTCTTTGAGAGCATGCTCTTTTTTATAAATTTCATCTAGTTTTTCATCAACTTTTTTATGCTTTTGTTTAAGTTCTCGTTCAAGCTGTGAACCGCGTTCAATCAAGAGTGAAAGTTTTTCAGAGTTATCTCCATAGACTTTTTTCGCTTCATTGACAATGCTATTGGAAATACCATATCTGCTGGCTGTTTCAAATGCATAACTTTTGCCTATGATACCTTGCATAAATTCATAAGTTGGTTTTCGCTGCTCTTCATCATAAATTGCCGCCATAAGTTCCACATCATCACGGTCTGCCATCAATGCCGCAAGTCGTTTGTGGTGGGTTGTTACAACGACTTTTTGCCCACGCTTGATTAAATCATCAAGAATGACCTTAAAAAGTGCTGCTGCTTCATCAGAATCAGTTCCAAGTTCTATTTCATCTACTCCGATAAGTGCTGATTTATAATCAAATATACGGGAAAACTGCTGCATTCTGCCTGCAAAAGTTGAAATGTCATTTTTTACATTTTGCGGGTCATCTATAATGGCCTGTATCGCTTTAAAGCTTCCTATGTGTGACTTTGTTTCATTAAGTTTCATAGGAATAATATATTTTGCCATAAAAGCAGCCGCTAAAATGGACTTTAAGAGCATGGTTTTCCCACCGGCATTGACTCCAGTAATCATCAAAATATTTTTAGAAAAATCAACATTGATAGGCTTTGCATTATGCAAAGCCGGATGAACAAAACTGTTGAGTACTATTTTTGTATCTTTTTTACTTTTAATGAGTTGTAGGTTTTTGCTTTTTGCAAAGAGTACCCTTGCTTGATAGTTATCAAATTTTGTAAACTCTTTGTCTATAAAGTTAATAAAAGGTTGAAGTTCATAGAGTTTTTTTGAAAACTCTTTTGCATATTCGTAAAATATAGCTTTACGCTCTTGTTCTATAAACCGAATCTGCTCTTTTGATTTAAGGACGCTGTCTGGTGCAACATAAAAAAATCCACCTGTACTTCTACCAAGTATGGCACCTTTTAGGACATGGTTAAATCCACCGCGCACAAGCAGACACTCTTCATTGTTTATGAAGTGAATCTGGGTATCGACAAGGTAGCCTGCAAGTTTGGAACTTGACATCATTCTCTTGAGGGCACCTGAAATGTTGTTTTTATACTCTGCTATTCTTTGGGAGAGCTGAAAAAGGTTTTCATCGAGATTTTCTTCAAATTTTCCCTCATGCGTAAAATACTTTTCTATCTCCAAAAATTGCTCTGGGATGATGAATTTGTCCATCCACTCCCCGATAAGACCCTCAAGTTCACGGTTTTTAAAGTAGCGAAAATAGCGCACAATTTTGACAATCTCAAAAATCTGTTCAAAATTTAAAACTCCGTGTTTTTTGAGGTGCCCTTTGATTTCAAAAAAATCACTCACTTTAGGTGGGGCTTTAAACTCCAGCTTGTCAAGCTCTTTGATATAGCGAAAATGCAGTTCCTGATCACCTTCTATATACAAAGAGTGTTCACGGGAAAAAAAACTTTTAAACTGTTCTATATGCTCAACTAAGTCAAGCTGCTGGATGAGGGTATCGACTCGGGAACTTTTAGCAGTTTTATTCACAACTGTCTGCACTTATCATCTCTGCATAGTGGGGTGTGTTCTTTTTGCCTATGAAGGTGTAGGTTCCTGTACTGAGGGAGTATATGTCTGCATTGACATCGACACCGTTACATATAATGGTTTTGCCCTGTTTGTATTTTACAATTGCATTGAGCATTTTGTCTCTTTGTGCCTGATTGTATTTGTTGTAGGCAACGGCACCGAGTATGATAAAGAGCAATACAGCTCCGATAAGAAGTTTTTGAGAGTTGCTCAGTTCTGTAAAATAGTGCAGTGCCGCAAATAAAAGAGCTACTATTATTAGGCCGTAAATATATGCCATTAGGCGATTCCTCTGATCTGATAGGTAATATCACCGGCACCAAAGCCTATAATGAGACCTTTGTCGAGTGTTTCCAGGTCTTTATTGTCTTTTATCACTTTTATAGTATTGTTACTGCGGGATATTTTGTCCGCCATCGTCAGGTTGTAGTGTTTGAAATTTTCTTGAAAATCAATATCTCGCGGTGCTTCTCCTGCTGCCCATACGGGGAGGATGATAAGCTCGGCTGCTCCGTCAAAGCATTTGATGAATTCTTCGAGGTTGTCAATGGTTCTTGAGTATTTGTGTGGCTGCCAGATGGCTGTAATCTTGTCAAACCCTTTGAGCATAGCATACTCTTTGACTGATTCAAAAGTGGCTTTTATCTCTGTCGGATGGTGTCCGTAATCGTCTATAATGACACTGTCATGCTCAAACCCGACAATATCAAAACGTTTTTTAATGCCTTTGAAATGTAAGATGTTTTTGCGAATATCTTCTATGGACATAGATTTATGTGCTGCAAGTATGGCAAGGGAGGCATCAATGGCGATATGCTTGCCAAATCCCCAGACATCAAAACTGCCAAAATCACGAAAAGTAAAACGGGTATGGGGCTGATTGTTTATGAGAACAAATTCTATGTTTTGAATATCTTTGCTGGGATAAAGCCACTCGGCTTCAATTTCATTGATGAGTGTTGCCAAAAACGGGTCTTCGGCATTTAAAACTTTGAGTGGTGCAAGGTTTATGAAGGTTTTGTAAGAGTCGTAAAATCTTTCATAATTATAGTCATAATACTCCATATGCTCAGGTTCTGCATTGATGACGATGGCACAATGCGGGTTTGAATTTATAAAGCTTCCGTCACTTTCATCAGCTTCAAAAATCATGACATCATTTGTTGCATCATAACGGACATTTGAGCCAAACTCTTTGGATTCCGCACCGATGATTGCAGAACCGCTCATAATAGCGGCAAGAATAGCTGTTGTGGTACTTTTTCCGTGTGCTCCCGCAACAGAATATACCTTTTTGTCCTGCAGAATTTTTGGCAATGCTTCACGGCGGGCAAGCACTTCTATGCCTTTTTCCTTTGCTGCAATAATTTCAGGATTGTCAGGACGGATAATCGCAGAGTGTACAACCAGGTCATGGTTTGTAATGGCATCCCTGGAGTGGGGTATGGTTACATGTAAACCGAGGTCGCGCAGTTTTTTGGTAATGACAGTCTCTTTGATATCTGAGCCGCTTACTTCATGACCCTTGAAATGCATGTATTGTGCAAGTCCTGAGATGCCTATACCACCGATTCCGATAAAATGAATTTTCATGCTTTTTTGCCTTTGTATTTCAAGTTGTCAAGCAACTTCTGTGCCTCAGATTGAAACTCACTGATGTAAAAAGTACCTGCTCTTTGTGTTGCTTCAATGTCTGCAATTTTGTCTAAAAAATCGTCAAAAGAAATTTTTTCCTGAGCCGCCATCCAGTGCAGTTTTAAAGCAGCAGAAAATTTCTCATCATTACTCAGCCCGCTCAGTACCTCAAAAAGTGCAGCCGCATCCTGTGTCTTTCCTGCTGAGTAGTGTTCTATTGCATACTCATACAAGGCACGGAGCGTCGCAAAATCCTGCACTTCATTCATATCCATCTTTGTGTGTTCTTCTAGTGTTTGTGTGAGACGTTCAAATGCCAGATCAAGAATATTTGCATAAAAACCTTGAAGTGCATCTTCATCAAATGTATCATGTGCCTGTTGTTCCAGCACATATAATGAGGCTATATCACCCTCTTGTTGGGCTTTTAAAACTTTTTCTTTTAACTCTTTATCTTTGCTCATGTAAACATTCCTTGATTTTTAGTAGTGCATCTTTTGTTTTTTTCGGACTCTCAACCAGAGCGATACGAATAAAACCTTTACCGGGATTTTCACCTTCTGCATCTTCTCTTGCGAGAAACTCACCCGGGAGTACTTTGACATTATAGTTTTTGTAAAGCTTTTGTGTAAATGCAAGTGCATCACCGACTTTTATCCATAAGTAAAATGTCGCATCAGGAATTTGTGTTCCCAATATTTTCTGTGCAATTTCAAAATTTTCTTTATAAACAGCTCTTGATTTTGCTACATGTTCTTCATCATTCCATGCTTCGGCTGCTGCGTGTTGCAGTGGCAGAGGTATGGCGCAGCCTATATAGGTTCTGTACTTCATATATTCTCCCAGGATTGTCGCATCGCCGGCGATAAAGCCTGAACGCAGACCCGGTGCGCAAGAGCGTTTTGAAATGGAATTAATGACTAAAACATTTTTAAAACTGTCATTGTTTACATGTAAAGAAGCTTCAAGCAGAGAAGGAATCGGCTTGTCTGTATATATCTCGCTGTAGCATTCATCATTTAGGAGGACAAAATCATATTTGAGTGCCAGTTTTACCCACTCTCCCAGTTCTTCAAGTCCAAGTGTAGCAGTTGTAGGATTGTTTGGAAAGTTCAGTATAACCAAATCGCAACTGCCCAATTCACTCTCATTTATGTCAGGTTTGAAGTTGTTTTTTTCATCCAAATTCAGATGGATGACTTTTGAACGTGTTGCCGTTGCCGCCCCTTCGTATATCTGATAAAAAGGATTTGTGTAGGCTATAACAGACTTTTCAATATCAAAAAGCAAAAACTGCGGGAAGTTAAACAGTACTTCTCTTGTTCCGAATGTAGGAATAATCTCCTCATCTTTCAAACTGACACCGAAGCGTCTGCTTATAAAATTTCTTTGTGCTTCACGCAAAACAGTCTCGCCGGTTGTTTTTGGATACTTTTTGAGTAGAGAAGCATTGTCACAGAGCGCTTTTTGTATAAAATCAGGGGTTTCAAACTGGGGTTCGCCTATTGTCAGGACAGCCGGAGTGTGGTTTTTGTCGGGTTGTATATTTTCAAGTAAATTTGTTAGTTTTTCAAATGGATAGGGTTCAAAATTCATATTTGTCATCGCTTTATTAAATTAAAGTTATTATACTGTACAATAACTAATAAACAATTAAGGAAGAAGAAAATGAAGATAGTATTATCAGTTGTACTGGCAGTGTTGATTGTCGGGTGCAGCAATGAAAAAGGCTCACAAAAAAGTGCACAGGAAGTTCAGGCACCGCAAAGTGTGAAAGAGACAGTATCAAGTGTGAAAGAGACAACACCGAGTAAACCTGTAGCGGTAGAAGTAAATACTACAGCAGCAGATATAACTAAAAAGACGGAAACAACGGTTGCAAAGGCAAAAAAAACAACGGTTGCCCAAGTAAAAGAGGCCGTGAAAGTTGACGGTGCAAAACTTTTTACTGCTTGTTCAAGCTGTCACGGTGCGAATGCTGAGAAAAAAGCTTTGGGTAAATCTCAAATTATCAAAGGATGGAGTGAAACAAAAATTATAACAGCACTCAAAGGATATAAAGACGGGACATACGGCGGAGCTATGAAAGCTGTGATGAAAGGACAGGCTGCAAAACTTTCCGATGCTGACATAAAAGCTTTGGCAGAGTATATTTCTCAATTATAATGTGCAATATTACACTGATATTCAAGTAAAATTGCTACAATTATATAAAGGGCACCTCTAATGCCATTAAGTTAAGAAAATTAATGCTTTCTCGGAACCGGTACTTTAGTGCCGGCTGTTGCAATAGTCTTGCCACTCTCAGCCGGCACTAAAGTACCGGTTCCAAATAAATGCTTAACTTAATGGCAATGAAGGGCACCTCTAAAAATAGAAACGGGAAATATGAATGACAATAATAGTAAATGGAAACAGTAAAGTCTTTCAAGACGGAGTAACGCTTTTGGAAATTCTAAAAGAGCTTGCTTTGGTTGATAAAGTGATGGCTGCGGCAGTAAATATGGAAATAGTCAAGCAGGATGAATGGGACAGAAAAGTTTTAAAAGATAATGATAAACTAGAACTGCTTGATTTTGTCGGAGGAGGATGAGTCTAAAGACTCTATGCTGACAACACTGATTGCATAGTCTCCATCGTGTGTAATGGATAAAGCAGCATCAATAATCTTAAATTTTTCAATGATCTTTTTTGAAAGTGCAAAAAGCGGAGCGCCTTTTTCTGATTTGTAAATCTTTATATCAAAAAAGGAACACTCTGCGCCTATACCTGTTCCCAGTGCTTTGGAAAATGCCTCTTTTGCAGCCCAGAATCCGGCTGCTGTTTTATAGGACTTTATAAGTCTGATCTCATCTTCTAACAGAAATCTGCGAAGCCCTTTGTCGCCAAAACGCTCCATGAGATGCTGCATACGCGATGCTTTTATGATGTCTATACCAATCATTAATTATTGAATGACAAATTCAGTAAAATAGATACCTTGTATTTTTCCGTCAGTAATCATAGAGTTCAGAGTATCCATAATTTGTTGTGAAACTTTTTGTTTGCCTTTTTTGGAAGAGATTTCTTCTAAAGTTTTAGAACTGAGTATTCGAATAATTCTGTCTCGAAGTACCGGTGCTTTTGAGTCAAGTTCATGACTGAGTTCGGGAGAATCAAGTTCTAAAGACATTGTTGCTTTGAGATATCTTCTTCCGGAATCACTTTTTAAATTCACTGTAAAAGTGTCTAGCGGATACAAGACACCGATATCACTCAGTTTTCTGTTGTTGTCAAATGAAGCGCTGGATACACTCTTTCTGCTTGTGCGTGTATCTGCCACTCTTTCCTGTGCCTGAGGAGCGTTGTTGACTGCTGCTTCTTCATCTGAACCCATTAACAAAAAGGCAACTACGGCACCTATGATTATGATAAGAATCAAAACAACGATGATAATAATCATCAGCATATTGCTGGATTTTTTTTCTACGGGTGCGGATTCTTCGGTTTCTTTTTCTTCAGCCATATTTCTTCCTTGAAATTACAGTTTTATTTTTGTTAGTATATCAGAAAAATAATTATTTTTATTTTCAGTTAATAACTTTAACATCAAGAGACTTGATTATTTCTTCAAAAATCGGTCCGGCTTCACGATTACAGTCATCATGAAACTCAATCACCAAAACTTCTTTTCCGTTAGCGACTTTTGTTGTATATGTGTCAGGCTTGAAAGCATACTTATTGATTATTGATTCTATTTTTGCACATACATCATCTTTTTCTTTCGCACATTCGTAAGCCAGTGACAATCTTGAAAATCGTTCTTCGCTTCTAAACTCTGCATCTATCATTTTTTGCCTTTTAAAAATATAGCGTTATTATACAACGAAATTATGCAAATATAACTTTAAAATGTATAATTTAATACCACTCCAAAAGTTTTGTTACTTCATCGACTATAAATGTTTTGATACTTGTCTTTTCAAGCGGTTTTTTAGAGACAAGTGCCTTGGTGATATTTTGCATTCTTGCCTCTTTGAGCCTTGCATCAAGGGCGTATACTTCTCGTACATCACCAACGAGAGAGACTTCGCCGATAAAAATTGTCTCTTTGGAGATAGCACGGTCACGAAAACTGCTGATAATTGCGGCAAGTATGGCTAAATCTGCCGCTGTTTCGGTGATTTTTATCCCGCCTGTTATATTTATGAAAACATCATACCCTGAAAGAGGAATCTCCAGTTTTCGCTCAAGCAAAGCCAAAAGCATGTTAAGACGGTTGTTGTCAAATCCGGTTGCCTGTCTCTTGGCATTTGGTGTGTGTGACTCTGAAACAAGTGCCTGTACTTCTAAAATAATTGGACGCGAACCTTCCATAATGACAGTAAGTGCAGAACCGCTTTGAGAAGAGTTACGGTTAAAAAAGCGCGAAGCAATGTCTGTGGCACTCACAAGTCCTTCGGCTTTCATCTCGAAAACGCCTATTTCGCTTGTTGCCCCAAAACGGTTTTTAAAACCTCGTAAAATTCTCAGCTCCTGAGAAGAATCCCCTTCAAAATACAAAACGGTGTCAACCATATGTTCCAAAACACGGGGACCGGCAATAGAGCCTTCTTTTGTAATATGCCCGATAATGAAAATGGCTATATCTTTTTCTTTGGCAATACGCATCAATTCAAAGGTTATTTGGCGCACCTGTGTAACACTTCCCGGAGCAGAGCTAATGTTTTCAGAATAAATAGTCTGAATAGAATCAATAATCAAAAAATCATACTTTCTGTGTTCAAGCTCAACCAAAATCTGTTCAAGTCGTATCTCACTTAAAAGGTAGAGTGAATCATGGTTGGATTTGAGACGGTTTGCACGCAGTTTTATCTGTCCGGCTGATTCTTCACCTGTAACATAAAGGACGTCTTTGCCTGTTGATGCAATGTTTGAACCTACTTTAAGTAGCAGGGTTGATTTGCCAACACCCGGACTTCCTCCAATGAGCGTAAGCGAACCGGGAACAATACCGCCGCCTAAAACATTGTCAAGTTCATCATCGAGTGAAGAAAATCTATAAACTTCTTCTTCCACAATGTCATTTATACTGACAGCCTTAGCCGATGATGATGTCGTTGATTTTGTCTGTTTGACAACTTCTTGCTGATGCTCGTTTAATTCAACAAAACTGTCCCAGGCACCGCAGTTGGTACATTTTCCCATCCATTTAGGTGTTGTGAGTCCACAGTGTTGACATTCAAAGAGTACTTTTTTCTTAGCCATAATTTTTTCTTTTTGTTTATTTTTTAAAATATGTTATAACTTGAGTCAGTTGGGACAGATGAGGAACGCGAACTTCGTCCCAGATAATTGTCAACTGACACTGACATCATATAAAATATCTGCTTCAATTGTATAAAATATGGCATTTTGCCAGATTTTTCATCATATCAGTGTAATTTTAAGAAGTGAAGTTTTTACAAAGAGATTGAATGACCAGCTCATATTCATTTTTTGTAAGTGTTGCAATCTTTTTGCCAATTCTTTGTTTGGAGAGGCTTCTCACTTGATTAATAAGTATATCTGAATCCTGTTGTAATTTATCGCGCTGAGTTATGCGAATTCTATATGGCGACATATCTTCAATAAGATCAGTTGAGAGGGGCATGAGTATAAACAGTATAAGAATGCTGTTTTCATCCTCTCCCGAGATAATAACAGCAGGCTTGATTTTCCCTACTTCATGTCCTTTTTTAGGATTAAGGTTTACAACAACAATATCCCCTCTTTTATAATTGCTATTAGAGTCCATCATCAACGCCCAGTTCTGCAAATTCCAAATCTTGATGTTGTGATAAACGTTTTAGTTTTTTCAGTTTCTCTTCTCTGTCTATTTTATCGATAAGTGGTCTGATATAACTCTCATATTTATCGGATATAAAATAACCTAAAGTAGTATGTGCCCGTTTATCTACAATCTTCCCAATATCTATACTTTTAATAAGTGAAGGCTTTGATTAAATCTCTGTAATTCCATAGCTTAACATTTTATATCCTTATGTTTTAATCTATATGTATTATATCATATAGGTTGGTTGTTAATTGAAATATTATTTTATAAGTGGATTTTCAATAACAGGGGTGTAATTTTTAATTTGAAAGTTATTTTTGCAAAATGCCTTTGTTCTAATAAACTTCTTTCCTATGCCCAATACGGACAACAATTATAATTAATTCTGCATCTTTAACTTGAAATACAACTCTGTATTGATGCACACGAAGTCGGAATTTTCCTCTATATTCACCTTTTAGAGGTTTTATATTGTTTTTTAAAATGTCTGGGTTTGTTATAAGTAATAATAATTTTTCTTTTATGATTTTTTGGACGGAAGTATCTAGCTTTTTAAACTCTTTTTTTGCACTTGTTAAAAAGTGAAGTTCATACATGTACTATAAGCCTAATTCTTTAAAAACTTTATCAGCAGGTATAATTTTTTCTTGATCATTTTCTAAATTTTTAAGTCTTTGATCCGATAGTTTTTCGTCAAGAGTATCAAAATACATACTTAGTGCTTTTTCCACAATATGAGACTTCTTTTCATTAAGTTCTTGTGATATACTGTTTAACTCGTCAATAATAAAATCAGATACTGTAAAAGTACTTCTTATCTTATGCATAGGGAACCTCTTGTAATATAATTGTATGAATAATTATACATACAATTTATAAATTTAGACTTAAGTAGTTTATTCCTGTGCTTGAAAATCCATTTTTCATAATACATCTCTTTGAAGTATTTGAATGAGGGTAATTACTCTTCTTCTACAAAAATGGCATCAAGCAGACCGTCTACAAATTCGTATTTATCGAACGGTGTGAGATTTTCCGGTTGTTCTCCTGTGCCTACGTAAAGTATAGGAAGTTCCAGGGCATAGGCGATGGAGAAGATACTGCCGCCTTTTGCTGTGCCGTCTAGTTTTGTGATGATGATACCGTCTATTCCTATCATTTCATTGAAGGCTTTTGCCTGAGAAATTGCAGAGTTTCCTTGTGTGCCGTCTATAATGAGTACGGTTCTGTGCGGAGCGCCTTTGTGGGCTTTGTCGCAGATACGCTTTACTTTTTTGAGTTCATTTGCCAGGTTTGTCTGGGTGTGCAGACGTCCTGCGGTGTCTATGATGACATTGTCAAAACCTTTTGCCTTTGCCGAATCTATGGCATCATAGGCAACGGCGGAGCTGTCATGTCCCTGTTTTGAAGAAACTACAGGAATGTCAAGTCTGTTTGCCCAGAGTGTCAGCTGTTCGATAGCTGCGGCGCGAAAGGTGTCTCCTGCACCGAGTAAAACTTTTTTGCCTTCTTGCTTGTATTTGTATGCCAGTTTTGCAATAGTGGTTGTTTTACCGGCACCGTTGACACCGACTATAAGTTCTACAAAAGGCGGAGTGAATTTCGGTTCTTTGTATGAGGTGTATGCCAGTGTCGCCAGGAGTTTGGAGCGAAGAATTTCGCGTGTGATTTTGTCTTGGTATATTTCATTGAGAATGATTTCGACCAAAGCATATTCTACATCAGCTTCAAGTAAAATATCTTCAAGTTCGTCTTTTGTAAAAGTGATTTTTTTCTTTGGAGCGACTGTTTTTATAGCGGCGACAGTCTTGCTGAGAGATTTTTTTATAAAACCAAACATTTTATATTCCTAACGCTTTTTTGATGTCACTTTCGATAAACTCTTCTTCCGTCGCACCCTGATAATAATTGATGATTTTACCGTCTTTATATAAAACCATAAGCGGAATGCCAAAGTCTCTGCCCAGTTTTAACTCTTTTGCTATTTCACTGATGATACGTGAATTTTCACTTGACTTGACAAGAGTATAGTTTGCATTGTATTGTTTTTTGAATGTTTCAAGCTTTTCATTTGCAATACCATCCTCAACACTGACGCCAATAACAATCAGTCTGTTTTTATATTTTTTTTGGAGTGAGGCAAGGTGGGAAGCTTCCGCCTGACAAGGTGGACACCAGGTCGCAAATATATCATAAATGACTATTTTGCCTTTTGCCCCCTCAAGTTGCAGTCCATTGTCTGCTTTTTTGACAACAAGCTGTTTATTGTCGAGTGATGTTAAAACGATTTCATTTGTTGCAAGGAGTGAATTTGCTTCTTGTTGGGTGTTTTCTTTCTCTTTTGAACAGGCTCCAAAAAGTAAACTGATTGTGAGTAAAGTAGTTAAAAGTGGAGTATTTCTCATATATTTTTTGCCTTTGTTTATTTGTTTGTGTAAAATATAGTTTGACACTTAAAATTATAGCGATAAAGATTTAATATGACTCTTACAAAAAACAGTTTCAGGCGAATATGTCTACAAAAGATTAAAAAAGCATCACAACACAATAAGTTTTATAAAGATTTTTTAATAAATAATGTACTCTTAAAAGAGTTGGAACATTTTAAAACCGGCAAAAGACTGAAAATATTGTTTTTTTATCCGCTGCCGTATGAGGCAGACATCCTTAAAGTGCTTAAAAAAATGAGAAAAAAACATGATATTTTTGTGCCGTTTATGCAAGGCGAAAGTTTTAAAATGGTACCATTTAGATTGCCGCTAAAGAAAAAAAAATTTGATATTTTTGAAGCGGGAAATACAATAAAAAAAAATAATAAAATTGATATAGCTATAGTTCCAGCAGTGGGAGTTGACGGTAATTTACAGAGAATTGGTTTTGGAAAAGGGATGTATGATCGTTTCTTTGCAAAATTAAAAGAAAAACCATATACTATTTTTGTACAACCGGTATTTTGCCACACAGAGAGTTTGATATGTGATGCATATGATGTGGCATGTGATGTACTTATAACCCCGACAAGAACACTGCGTAAACGGAGCAGCTAAGATCTTTATAAAAAAGGTTTATTAGATGTTAAACGAAATACTACTTGGTGGTGCAATTGCAACAGTAAGTGGAGTAGTTGGTTTTTTAATTTCTAAAAAGATAACCGGTGCTAACTTTGATGTATATGTTGAACAGGCGGTTGCCAAAGCAAAGGCGATTGAAAATGAGGCACAGACACTTCTTGAGCGTGCAAAACTCAAAGCACGTGAAATAGAACATGAAGCACAAAAAGCCTTTGAGAGTGCCAAAGAGCGTGCACGTGCAGATTTTGCGCAAAGAGAAGATGAACTTTTACGCAAAGAACAAAGTCTGAAGCGTTTGATACAGGATGAAGAAAAAAACATTCAAAATGAGTTGAACAGAATAAAAGCACAAAAAGTTAATCTGGAAAGAAATGAAAAATCACTGGCTTCACTGAAAAAAAAGTATGAAGAGAAAATAGATGAAGCAGTCCATACCATAGAACACAGTGCCGGTATGACGCAGGAAGAGGCTAAAAAGATTCTTCTTGACAAAATTGAAGAAAAAGCGCGTGGCGAGATAGCACATATTGTAAGAAAATATGAAAATGAAGCCAGACAGGAAGGGGAGCGCAAAGCCAACTTTATTTTGGCACAGGCAACGAGTCGTTTTGCCGGAGACTTTGCTTCTGAGAGATTGACAAATCTGGTTCATTTGGAAAGTGATGAACTCAAAGGCCGTATTATCGGTAAAGAAGGGCGAAATATCAAGGCTTTGGAGACATTGCTCGGTGTCGATATCATCATAGATGATACACCAAACGCAATTCTTGTGAGCAGTTTTAATTTGTATCGTCGTGCTATTGCAACAAAAACACTGCAGTTGCTCATAGAAGACGGAAGAATTCAGCCTGCGCGAATAGAAGAGATATTTAAAAAAGTTTCTGAAGAGTTTGAATCCAAAATTTTAACAGAAGGTGAAGAACTCATAGCCGAAATGAATATCGGTGTTATGCATCCCGAACTTATGAAATTAATCGGAAGATTGCGTTACCGTGCGAGTTACGGACAGAATGCTTTAGCCCATACACTTGAGGTTGCCCATCTTGCGGGAATTATGGCTGCAGAAATGGGGGGAGACCCGATCTTGGCAAAACGGGCAGGACTTTTACATGATATAGGTAAGGCATTGACGCATGATATGGATGGAAATCATGTTGATTTGGGAGCCCAGATTTGTCGCAGATACAATGAAGATGAAGTTGTCATCAATGCAATCTATGCACATCACGGACAACAGGAAATCAACTCCATAGAGTGTGGTGCGGTTTGTGCGGCAGATGCACTCTCAGCAGCACGTCCGGGTGCGAGACGAGAAGTTTTGGAGAGCTTTTTAAAACGTGTTACCGAGATAGAAGATATCGCATCACGTCACAGCGGTGTCAAACAGGCATATGCGATTAATGCCGGACGAGAAGTCAGAGTCATTGTGAATGCTACATTGGTAAATGATGATGAGTCAATTCTGATGGCAAGAGAAATTGCAAAAGAGATAGAAGAGCGTGTGCAGTATCCGGGTGAAATTAAAGTAAATGTTATTCGGGAAAGCCGGGCTGTGGAATTTGCCAAGTAAAGTAGAATTTTCTACTTTACTTTTTAATCGTTACAACAACGGCTCCTCTTAAGTCGCCCATTTTGTAGTGCTGTGCTTTATCTTGTGGGTATCTTTTGGCAATGGCATCTTTTAACTTTTTGTTTGTTATATTACCATGACATTTCAGACAAACCTGCTTGTTGATTACTAAAGGTTTATAGTATTTGTAAGTATGCTCATCGACTTTTTGTACTAATTGTTTTGGTAGCTTTACATGTAAGCTTTGGAGTTTTTCAAGTGATACCAAAACTTCTTGTTCACTGCCTTGTGGCTGGTTGGCAGGGTTTCTGTATTTTGTACTGATTCTTTTGACTGTTACTCCTTTTGGAAGCTTTTTATTCACTTCCTCTGTAAGGGTATAGGCTTTTTGTGTACAGAAATCAAGGGCTTGCATAGGACCGCCTGTTTTCATATTTCTTTTCATATTGGAACCCAGGGTTTTTAGCAGCAGCATAGAACTTTTCTGTCCTGTTTTTACTATGTTCTGCAGTTGTTTGTTCTCTTGTTGAGAGGCCCCAAAAAGCAATGAAACACTCAGTGTAATATATGTAACGGATTTTAAAATATTCATGAAATCCTCCTCGATTAAGATTTTCTTGGGATGATTATAGCAAAACTTAGAATAATTTAATGCAACTTTGAGTATAATTGCGCCAATATTTAAAGACAAGGGAGCACACCTATGGGTGAACTGTTTACTTTTTTCGGACTTATCTCAGAAGATAAGACATTTATTTTTATGAGTCACATGTTGCTATCAGCCGGTATAGCTTTAATCTTAGCGAGAGTGGCTATGTCAAATTTACAACTTGTACCCAAAGGAACACAAAACCTGATGGAAGCATATGTGCAGGGTGTATGGTCTATGGGTACGGATGTAATGGGTAGATTGCATGCCCGTAAATATCTTGCACTGGTAGCAACTATTGGTTTGTTTGTTGGAATTGCAAATATTATTGGTATTATTCCTGGTTTTGAGGCACCAACTGCAATGTTGGAAATGCCTTTAGCACTTGCTTTGACTGTATTTGTGTACTATAATTATGTAGGTATCAAAGAGCATGGATTACTTTTATACCTAAAACACTTTTTAGGTCCTGTCTGGTGGCTGTACTGGTTAATGTTCCCGATTGAAATTGTTTCTCATATCTCCCGTATTATCTCTTTATCATTCCGTCTTTTTGGAAATGTTAAAGGAGACGATATGTTCTTGATGGTAATTTTGATGCTTGCTCCATGGGTTTTGCCGATGATTCCTTTTGCACTATTGACATTTATGGCATTTTTACAGGCGTTTATCTTTATGATGCTTACATATGTTTACCTTGGTGGTGCAGTAATTGTTGACGAATCTCACTAGATTTTTTTAATGCAAAAAGACATTTATGAAAAAATTATAAGCTTTTTGCTTGGAGCATCATGGGCAATAGTATTGTTCGGTGCTCTGTTTACTTTCAAGATATTTATCAATTTCGGAATCGTAATAGCGATTTTTACCACGATGGTCTATATCTTTATCGCACTCTTTCTTATTCTCGCAATAGATGCTTTTTTAGTCAATAAACAGCGACTTCAAGAAGCGAAAAAACAAACGAAACTGTTAGAAAAAATCTATACTCAAGTCACTTCATAACGTCCTTTAAAGCATACTTTGGTTAAAATAAGAACAATTAATTTATTTTCACAAGGAAATTTATGTTTGAAGTAGTTATCGGTCTTGAAGTCCACGTACAATTAAATACAAAAACGAAACTTTTTTGCTCGTGTCCTACGAGTTTTAACCATAAGCAAAATACAAATACCTGTCCGACCTGTCTGGCACTTCCCGGTGCACTTCCTGTGCTTAACAAAGAAGTTATACATAAATCCATAATGCTCGGTACGGCCCTTGATGCTACGATTAACAGAGTTTCTTATTTTGACAGAAAATCCTATTTTTATCCGGATTCTCCCTCTTCTTATCAAATTACACAACTCTATACACCTATAGTGGAGCATGGGAAACTGCAAATTGATTTTGAAGACGGTTCGAACAAAACGATTCGTGTCAATCGGGCACACATAGAGGCTGATGCCGGTAAAAACATCCATGACGGCAATATTTCAAAAGTTGATTTGAACCGTGCCGGAACGCCTTTGCTCGAAATTGTAAGCGAGCCGGATATGCGCAGTGCCGAAGATGCGATTCTTTACCTGAAAAAGCTCCACTCGATTATTCGTTATTTGGATATAGGGGATGCAAATATGCAAGAGGGCTCTTTTCGAGTGGATGTAAATGTCTCTATCCGTCCAAAGGGAGATGAAAAGTTGTATACCCGTGTCGAGATTAAAAACATCAACTCGTTTAAATTTATTCAGCGTGCCATAGAGCTTGAAGTGGCTCGTCAGGTTGATGCATGGGAAGATGGCACATATGAAGAGGAAATTTGTCAGGAGACACGTCTTTTTGATCCTGTAAAACAGGAAACACGCTCTATGAGAGGAAAAGAAGAAGCGGCTGATTACAGATATTTTCCGGAACCTGATCTGCTCAAATGTGTGGTCACAGATGAAATGATGCAAAAATATACACAAATTCCTGAACTGCCTGATGCAAAAAAAGAGCGTTTTGTGAATGAATACGGTATGAATAAATACAACGCAATGGTAATCACTTCTGCTGTGGAGACAGCAAACTTTTTTGAAACAATGCTGCAAGAAGAAGGAGTGAGTGCAAAAACGGCTACTACATGGCTGACTGTAGAGTTGCCTGCCCGTTTCAAAGGGGAGATAAATATCACGAACTCTCCGGTAGATGCAAAAAAGCTTGGGTTTTTGGTCAAAAGAATAGATGATAAAACCATCAGCGGCAAAGCGGCGAAAGAAGTTTTGGATTTTTTAATGGAGAATGAAACGACAGATGTTGACAGTGCAATTGACAAACTCGGACTCAAACAGGTTACAGATACCGGAGCAATCGAGGCGATGTGTGATGAAATTATCAATGCAAATGAGGATAAAGTTGCACAGTACAAAGGCGGAAAAGAGAAACTTTTCGGTTTCTTTGTCGGTCAGGTGATGAAAGCAAGCAAAGGAAGTGCAAATCCGCAGGTTGTCAATGAAATTCTTAAAGCTAAACTGGGCTAATTTCTATGATAAAAAGTTTGATACTTGATGCGGCCTATTTTTTAAATACCTCAAAAAAGTATCAGTCTTTTAAAAACTTTTTCTACAATATTTTAGAGAATGACAAGTGTAAATATAAGAAATACATAGATATTTTTATGATTATACTTATTTTTATAAGTGTAGGTGTTTTAATTCGGGAAGTCAAACATCATGTAAATGACTACCTGATGTTTTTTAGCAATTATGTCATTTCTATCATCTTTTTTATAGAGTATATGCTGCGTTTGTGGGTAAACAGCAGTGTCAGTGAAATCATTGTCAAACGCGCGGAACATGATACATTTCTGCTTCGCGAGGTCAATCTTTACAAAGCTTTTAAAAAGATACTCAAAGTAAAACTCAGCTATATGGCATCACCAAAAGCTATTATAGATCTTCTTGCAATTTTACCGTTTTTCCATGAATTGAGACTGTTGCGTATATTTATTCTTTTTCGGGTTTTTAAACTTTTTCGATATGCCAAAAGTCTGCAGATTTTAAGTTCTGTTCTTGCAACAAAAAAGTTTGAGTTTTTTACGCTTGGTATTTTTGCCTTTGTTGTCATTTTTATCTCTTCTGTTTTGATTTATGTTATGGAAGGCAACAGGGCAGACTCTCCTGTTGATACTCTTTTTGAAGCACTGTACTGGGCTATAGTGACCATTTCGACTGTGGGATACGGCGACATAGTTCCGGTAACGAGCGAAGGGCGTTTTGTAGCCGTCATCGTTATCATCGCAGGTATTGCGGTTTTGGCATTTACCACATCTTTGTTTGTTTCTGCTTTTACCGAGAAACTTGAAGAGATTAAAGAGATAAAAACAATTGAAAATATTGCCAAACTGAAAAAATTTTATCTGATATGCGGATATGAAAATGTCGCCAGGGAAGTTGCCAGAAAACTTTCAAAAAGCGGGCATAATATTATCGTTCTTGATGAAGATACACAAAGAGTGGAAAATGCAAAAATGGACGGGTATACTACATTAAATTATAATCCCGGCAACAAAGAAAGCTATGAAAAACTCAACATAGATATGCAAAAACAACTCAAAGGCGTGCTGTGTCTGCGTGAAAATGATGTAGACAATGTCTATGCCGCTTTGACTATACGGTCTTTAAACAAAGATGTTATGATTTTGTCTTTGTTAAACAATGATGCAAACCGTAACAAACTGGAGTTTGTAGGTATCAATAAAATAGTCTATCCTCAGGAGCTTGTGGGGCTTATAACAAAAGAGTTGGTAGGAAAGCCTGTCGCTTTTGAAGTGATTCATGAGCTGAGGAGTGAAGATTCTGATGTAATTATCGATGAAATCGGCATCACCAAAAGAATAGTAGAAAACTTCCCTACAGTCGGAGATTTGAACAATAAACACTACAGTATCGTTTTGCTCGGTGTTTACAAACATGAAAAAGACCGCTTTTATTTTAACCCTTTAGACAGCACTTTGCTGGAGGCCGGAGATTATCTTTTGGTCATTGGATATCAGGTGTATATTAAAGAATTTGAAAAATATTTACATACAAGAGTACATGATGACTAAAACTACAGCATTGATATTTGGACACAATAAATACGCCTATGAAATCATAAAAAATCTAAAAGACAAATACAACAGCATCAAAGTTTACTCTTTGGATGAGAGTGATAAAAAAGAGGGTTTGTATGATGTGGAACTTTTTGATTTAAGCGATGAGTGGGAAGAGATAGACAACAATGTAGATATTGAAAATTCAATAGCTTTTTGTGCATTGGAAGACCCTTCCGAAAATATATTTTTAACGATATCACTGCGTTCAAGTTTTGAAAACCTGACAATTATAACGATTGCATCAAATAAAGAAAATTCAGATAAACTGAAAATGGCAGGCGCCACAAAAGTCATTCCGATTGTAGAGACCACATCGGATATTATTGCAAATGTACTGGAAAAACCGGTATCGAACAAGGTACTGCACAGTATTTTATATGAAGAGAGTGATCTCAAAATTGCACAAATTAAAATTGACGATACAAGCCATTTTAAGGATGAAAAACTTAAAAGTATAGACTGGACACGATATAATGGCATACTGGTATTATCTGTGATGCATGAAGATATGCAGAGTGAATTTATATATTCAAACAAAGCAAAAGAGCATGTTATAAAAAGCGGTGATATTCTAGTAATAGTAGGATATGAAAAAGATATACAGGAATTTGAAAATTTGATTGGGAGTAAGCGATATGTCAATTGGAGTCATTGGAGCAGGTAAGTGGGGCAGTGCTTTGGCATTTGCCCTGAGTGAAAAAAACAGTGTTTTTATTACGTCTAGAACTCCGAGAGATTTAGACAATTTTGTCACTCTTGATGAGATTCTTGCATGCGAGTATCTTGTGGTTACAGTACCGGCACAGCAGATAGCAGACTGGCTTGAAGAAAATTTTGTATTTAAAAACCAAAAAATTCTTGTGGCATCCAAGGGTATAGAGGCTACAAGCGGAAAGTTTTTAAATGAAATATATGAAAAGTATGTTCCCGATGAAAATATAGCCTTTTTATCTGGTCCCTCTTTTGCTTCAGAAGTGATGCAGTCCCTGCCGACTGCCTTGGTTATAAACTCTTCGAATGAAAAACTTGCTCAAGAGTTGGGTGATTTGTTTCCCTCTTTTATTAAAACATATACTTCAGATGATGTGATAGGCGCAGAAGTTTGCGGTGCATACAAAAATGTCATTGCGATTGCCGCGGGTATATGCAATGGATTGGAATTAGGAAATAATGCAGCTGCGGCGTTGATATCTCGCGGTTTGGTTGAAATGCAGCGCTTTGGCATTGCATACGGCGCAAAAGAGGAGAGTTTTATAGGTTTAAGTGGTGCAGGTGATCTGTTTTTAACAGCTTCTTCTCCCATGAGCAGAAACTTCAGAGTGGGAATCGGTCTTGCAAAAGGCCGTACTCAAAAAGAGATTCTTGAAGCACTGGGCGAAGTTGCAGAAGGAATAGGAACTGCGTATGCTCTGCATGACATCTCTGTAAAGCAAGATTTGTATCTTCCTATTGCGAGAGAAGTGTATCTGACACTCGAGGGGAAAAATCCACATGAGAGTTTGAAAGATTTATTGACAAAGTAGGATGTAAGGATTTATATGAAAATAGCAATGGCACTGAGTACAGGACTTTTCTTTTTTGCTCTCAGCGGAGTCTTTTTTACACTCCAGCAAAGTTCCCTTATAGGGTGTATAGCCTTTTTTGTAACGCTTTGGACAAATGAAGGTCTGCCATTGGGTGTTGTCTCTCTTTTACCCATAGTTCTTTTTCCTGCCTTTGGGATTTTAGATACAAAAATGACTGCCGCAAATTATGCCAATCCTATCATTTATCTCTTTTTTGGCGGTTTTTTACTTGCAATAGCGGTTGAAAAAACTAAGCTGCATTTACATGTAGCCAATAAACTTCTGGGTCTGTTTCCTGCAACACCAAGAGGAATGATATTTTCTCTTGCACTGACATCAGCACTTTTAAGTTCCATTTTGTCCAATACTACAACAACCCTGTTGCTTATCAGTATTGCAGTTTTTTTAACAGATAACATAAAATTAAAAATGCGTTTTGCCCTTGCTATTACTTATGGTGCAAGTATAGGAGGCATATTGACACCCATCGGCACACCTCCAAATTTGATTTTGCTCGGTATTATGCAAGAACACAATATGCAGCTTATCCCGTTTTTCCAGTGGATATTTATGGTTGCGCCGCTCTCTCTTTTTATGTTGACAAGTGTCGGTTTTCTGTTGAGTTATGGTGTCAATGCAATACCGATAGAGACAAAAATAGAAAAAAAAGTTTTAGAGCCGTCACAAAAAAAAGTGATGTATTTATTGTTGGGCCTAGTTGCACTCTTGTTTGTCAATGCTCCTGTAAGACCCTACTGGAATGGTCTTGGTATGAGTGAGAGTGGCATACTGCTTGGTTTTGGATTGGCGCTGTTTATGCCGCCTTTTAATATACTGCAATGGAATGAAGACAGTAAAAAAATTCCTTATGCCATCATGTTCTTGTTTGGCGCGGGTTTTTCCATTGCAAAAGCTTTTGCACAAACCGGACTGGCAGATGAACTTGCATCATATCTCTTGCATATGACCGAGCTTTCACCACTGCTGCTGCTGTTGAGTGTTGCTGTGTTGATAACCTTTACGACTGAAATTACCTCAAATACGGCACTGATTTCTATAATGCTGCCTGTTATCTATTCTGTAGCAGAACACTCAGGAATAAATACAACACTTTTTATGATGGTGGCCACTCTGTGTGCGAGTTATGCTTTTATGCTTCCAATCGCCACACCACCTAATGCTATTGCAATGAGCAGCGGAGCTGTCGGGGTAAAAGATATGATGAAATATGGAATAGTTTTGAATTTGCTTGGAATATTTTTTATCGTTTTCATTGCAGAATATTTCTGGAAAAATATTCTATGATTTTCTTTTTCTGATGTACATGTAAAGGTCTTTGATAATTAAAAAAACAGAGTAGATCCATAAAATATCTATAACAGGGTTATGTTGCAGACCATGTGTCAGCATATAGGGATAAGCAATGGCGATGGGCCATTTTAAAAAATAAAAAAATAAAATTCCTACGCCGTATAATTCTTTCATAGGAAGTATCTTAGCCAAATGTTATAAAATTTTTGCTAAGATTTTAAGAAGATAATAAATTTTTGAAGGTTGAAACAATGATAGTCCATATAGTGATGTTTAAATTTAAAGAGGAAAATAAAGCTTTCAATATAGCCAAGGTAAAAGCGAAACTTGAAAATCTGGAAAAAAGTATTGATGTCCTCAAATCTATTGAAGTCGGTATTAACTTTAATGAATCAGACAGAGCGATGGACCTCTCTCTTTACTCAACTTTTGCAACTGAGGAAGATCTTAAAATCTATGCAACACATGAAGAGCATCTCAAAGTGGTCTCTTTTATCAAAGAAGTTACTATAGAGTCAAAAGTTGTTGATTATATACTTGAATAAGTGAATTTTTCTAAAATGACGATAAAACAAAATAAAAAATAGACTTAAGTCGTCAAACTAGCTCTTTTTTATCACATCAGCTTATATTTCTTTTTGATATAATCTCACAAAAATATTTAAGAAGGATGAAAAGATGATATCAGAACCAAGATTGGAAGATATAGGTGATTACAACACATTAAAAGGTGAAAAAAAGAGAATTGTCTGGGCCGTTATCGTTGCAGGTCTGCTTTTGGGAGTTGTTTATCTAATAGCCTATAATCTCTACGACAACACAAAAGATGCGATTCCTGTAAAAGATGAAATAACAGTGGTTCCTTTAAGCAAAAGTATTCCGATTAGATAAGTTTTGGCTATAATTTCTCAATTAAAATAAGGCGGTGACGGCATGTTAATGACAATAGTAGGAATATATAGTTTTTATGTATTGATAATGATATACACAAGTGTAATGCAGATAGGCTATATCAATCTTATAAAGAGAAAAACACCGGTTTTACTCTCTGCCGCTGATTTCTTAAAAGCGGGTAATTATGCTGTCGAAAAAGAAAAGCTTTCCATTGTGAATACATTTGTGGACTATCTTGTATTTATCGGCTGGATTGGTGTGGGATTGAAATACCTTGTCGAACAGTACTATACTATGTCAAACCAGGCATTGATGAATGTGGCTATAGTGATGAGTTTTGTAGTGATTAACTATATTGTTTCTTTGCCTTTTTCTTATTATGAAAAATTTGTGATTGATGCAAAATACGGCTTTAACAATTCAACCCTTGGACAGTGGATAAAAGATACGCTTATCTCTTTTTTCCTGACAATTGTTTTTGGTTCCCTTGTTGTGTGGGGTGTTTATGAAATCATTGTAAATTTTGAGTTGTGGTGGCTGTGGAGCTTTTTGTTTATTTTTGCGATAGTGATTTTGATAAATATGCTTTATCCTACTTTTCGTGCAATGTTTTTTGATAAACTGACACCGCTTGAAGATGCAGAACTTGACAGTGAAATTAAAAGACTTATGGACAAAACAGGTTTTGTAAGTTCGGGTGTTTTTGTGAGTGATGCGAGTAAGCGGGACAACAGGCTCAATGCCTATTTTGGCGGATTCGGAAAAGCTAAAAAAGTTGTTTTGTTTGACACTTTGCTCAAAAAACTGACAACGAAGGAGCTTTTAGCCGTTTTAGGGCATGAACTCGGACATTTTGCACATGGGGATATTTATAAAAATATTGCTTTGGTGGGTGTGATGCTTTTTGCAATGTTCGCTATCTTTGGTAATTTGCCGGATTCGCTTTATATGGAACTAGGTGTTTCCAAACAGCCCTATGTCATTATGATTTTACTGATGCTGTTTATGCCGGTACTCGGTTTTATTATGATGCCTGTTATGGGCATTGTGAGTCGTCATAACGAATATGAAGCGGATAAGATGGGGAGTGAACTTGGCGGAAGCGCAGGTGCAATTGAACTTGCAAATGCACTGAAAAAACTGGTCAATGAAAACAAAAGTTTTCCGCTTTCGCATCCTTTGTATATTTTCTTTCATTATACACATCCTCCGGTAATAGAACGCTTGAAGGAACTCGGCATGGATGTGGGATACATAGAAAAAAGCGGTACTGAGGGTAAATGCGAAGCAGATATATAGTCAAAGATTTACTTCGTGAGGTTACACAGAACTTGCAGCCCTGTGTACAAAGAGCCCCAAGAGAAGCGCAGCTTCTTTTGATGAAATATCTTGGGGTGGATGAACTCTGGCTCATTACCCATCAAAACAGTTTTGTAGAAATTTCTCAGCAGTTTTTCCAATGGGTACAAAGAAGACAAAACAATGAACCTTTTGAATACATCACAAAGCAGGTAAGTTTTTACAGTGAAGAATTTTACATAGACGAGGGAGCCTTGATACCCCGTCCCGAAACAGAACTGCTCATAGATGAAGTGATCAAACATGTGCCGGATAAAAAGAGTGCTTTAACTTTTGTGGAGGTCGGAGTAGGGAGTGGTATTATCTCTATAATGCTTGCAAAGACTTTTAAAAATTCTAAAATCATAGCAGTGGATATTTCTCAAAAAGCTTTGGATGTAGCACAAAAAAATATAGAAAAATTTGGACTGCAGGAACAAATTGAATTGCGATTGGGCTCACTGCTAGAGCCGGTTTGCGAACAAATAGACTATCTGGTTTCCAATCCGCCGTATATTGAAAACGGTATTGCTTTGGAATCAAATCTCTCCTATGAACCGCAAAATGCACTTTTTGGCGGAAGGGTGGGTGATGAAATTATTAAAAAACTTCTTGATGAAGTCTTAAGACAAAAGATTAGATTTTTTAGTTGTGAGATTGGTTATGACCAACAAGATAAAATACGGGATTATATGCAAGGAAAAGATTTTAAATCTATAACTTTCTACAAAGACTACAGCTCGTTCGATCGCGGATTTACATTACAAATATAACAAGGTTTTACAAAATGAAAAAAAATATTTATCTGGATTTTACATATTTTATTGTTTTAGCAGCTACTTTTGGGGCTGTTTTGGTTTTAGGTGCCATTGTTGCGCCTGTTATTTTTCATACAGACAAGATCACAGTCAACTTGCTGATAGACCATTATAATGCGGGTATTATAATGGGAGAGATTTTTCACAGGTTTTCATATTGGACCTATTTTGTAGCCACTTTTGTCGCTTTGTATGAGGCCAAGGCTTATAAAATGGGTCAGCGTGATGCTATCAGTTTTGCAGCAGCTGTCACAGTGATATTTGCATCTTTGATGTTTTCTGCAGTGTATGTTCCAAAAATCCTTTCCATGCAGGCACTGGGAGCAGAAGCTACGCAAAGTGACACCTTTGAACATCTTCATATTGCAAGTGAGATAGATTTTAAAATACTGGCATTTGCTCTTTTGGTCCTGTTTGTCAGAAGATTGATGCTTTTAAGAGTCCCTTCGAAGTCACTTTAACGCTAAATTAACACTATTTTGATAAGATTTACCTAAACAAATTTTTTGTATTAGGTGGTTTTATGTCAATTTTTAAACTTTTCATTCTTGTTGCTCTTTTTTCAACACTTCTTTTGTCTTATCCGAATTATTCACAGGCCTTTAAAGAGAAGAAGCTTTATCCTATGGGTGAAAAAATTTATAAGAAAAAATGTTCTGATATAGATGTAAAGAGATACAAAAGTTATGAAGAACTCTCAAATGCTTTGCTTGCAAAAAAGAGTTGTGCAACACTCAATAAAAAATATCTGGAGGCTTTGGCACTTTATCTGTGGGAGGTTAAAAGAGTTTCAGGCAAACACAGACATTTTACTAAACTTACTGTAACAAAGGATGAAAAATGTCCTGTATGCGGTATGCTTTTGTATAAATATCCGAGTTGGATTTCACGTATAGAGTATGATGACAAAAATGTATCTTTTGACGGAATTAAAGATATGATGAAGTACTATTTTGAACATCCGAAGAAGATAAAACATATGTTGGTGCAAGAGTATTATACGCAGCAGGTTATTGATGCAAAAAAAGCCTATTTTGTTATGTGGAGTGATGTGTACGGACCCATGGGAAATGAGTTGATAGCTTTTAAGGATGAAGCATCTGCCAAACGGTTTTATCTTGACCATAAAGGCAAAAAGATACTCAAGTTTGATGATATAACGCCTGAAGATGTGTATAAACTGGATGAATAAAAAAAGCCGCTTTTGTCTCTTTACATGTAGTGTTTTGATAGTTGTAGCAATAGGGGAGATACTGTATTTGCAGAAGAATAATACACTGACAAGAAAAGAGCTTGAGACCAAGAGAGCATTTGTCAAAACAACAACTGTTTCTAATTTTGTTTTGGCACTGAAAAACAACTCTATAAAGACAATGCCGTGAAGAAGATTAATTTTCATCTTCTTGAATATGCTGTTAATTATATCTTGCGATATAAAGCAAAGAACATATTTATTCTCATAATACTGACACTGCTCATTGCTCTGTTGGCGTCATTCTTTTTTGTGCAAAACTCGCTGAAGTATGAGCTGGAATCTACTCTTGATACGCAGCCGCAAATTATAGTGACAAATCAGAAGGCGGGCAGAGACACCACACTGGATGAGCATGTTATAGACAGCATTGTAAATATAAAAGGTGTTTCTGATGTAACCGGACGGGTATGGGGATATTATGATTTTAAACATATGCATGCCAGATTTATTGTAGTGGGTATAGATGAATTTGAAAACCAATACAACACTACTTTTGAAAATATAATAAAAAACAGCGAACTGAATGCTTCTTCTATGCTTGTAGGAGAGGGGGTCAAACGCATATTGGATGCAAGTTATTACAAAGAATATTTCAACTTTATCACTCCTGATTTATCAGTAAAAAAAATTTATATAGCAGGGACATTCAAAGCCGCAACACAGTTGGAATCAAATGATATGATCGTTATGAGTAAAGATACGCTAAGAGAAATATTTGCTTACAAAAACAGTGAGGCTACAGATTTGGCTGTTCGTGTCAATAACCCTCTGGAACTATCTTCCATAGTGTCGAAGATTCAAAATATGTTTCCGACTTTTAAAGTCGTTGCAAGAAAGGATTTGAAAACAGCACTTGAAAATCAGTTTAATTTTCTCAGCACTGTTTTTTTAATCCTGTTTACCATTACTCTTTTTACATTTTTTATGATTGTTTATGACAAATCAAGCGGACTCAGCAGTGAAGAGAAAAAAGAAATAGGCATACTCAAGGCAATAGGCTGGACCATAGAGGATGTTCTTACCGCGCGTATGTATGAAGGGCTTATCATCTCTTTTATTGCTTATTGTATGGGAATAATTCTGACGCTCTTTTTTGTATATATTTTAAATGCTCCAATCATTAAAAATATATTTATAGACTATAATGATATTGCAAACAGTTTTACACTTCCCTTTGTGCTTGACTATAAGATACTGCTTTTACTCTTTTTGCTCAGTGTTCCTGTATATATGTTTGCAACAGTCATTCCGTCATGGAGAATTGCTACGCTTGATGCTGATGAGGTAATACGATGATAAAACTGCTACATGTAAGCAAAATATATGATGATATAAAAGCTTTGGATACTATTGATTTGGAAATTGGCGAAGGCGAACTTGTCATATTAAAAGGTGTCAGTGGCAGTGGAAAAAGTACCATACTTTCATTGATTGCCGGACTGCTCAAACCGACAAGCGGAGATGTTTTGGTTGAAAATAAACATATCTCAAAACTGCCCGATCATTTTTGCTCGAGATACAGAAGAGACAATATCGGGTTTATATTTCAAAAATATAATTTGATTCCGACGCTGAATGTTCGTGATAATATTTTACTGCCATTGGTACCGTTAAACCTGGATGAAAAAGCTTTACATGTAAAGCTTCATTCTGTAATGAAGATGTTTGATATTGAACATAAAAAAGATGTGAGGGTAAAGAGTCTTTCGGGTGGTGAACAGCAAAGAGTTGCAATAGCCAGGGCAAATGTCAATAATCCGAAAATAATTCTGGCAGATGAACCGACTGCAAATCTGGATGAAAAGCTCTCTTGTGAATTTATACAAATCCTTAAAGAATTAAAGTCTATGAACAAAACTGTCATCGTTGCAACGCATGACCCTCTTTTTTTTGATTTGGATTTTGTGGATCGTGTTGTAGAGATACATAATGGTAAACTGCTATGCTCCTGACGCCTGAAGTATTGACAATTGATATACTCAATCTGCTCTTTGTTGTTTTTGCCACTCTTGCATTCTATTACAGTGTGAAAATACTCTATCGGTATGACCCTAATGCTACAACTCTCTTACAGTATAATCTGGAAAAACAAAGCTATCTGGTAAGTGTAGTTATAAAATTTATTTTTTACACCAAGGTTGTATTGTTTATATTTTTTATTTTTACGCTTGATGATATTTCAAATATTTTACCCGGGGCAATGTGTGGAGCCGGTGTCGTCAATGCAACACAATACGGTACCTATCTTCTGATACTTAAAGTCATCAATTTGTATATTTTTGCCTACTGGCTGGTACTCAACAGTGAAGATATGAAATCAGAACAGCAGATATATCTACAATTGAAGTTAAAAGTATATTTGTTTGCATATTTTTTACTCATCCTCGAAACAGGGCTGGAGAGTCTGATGTTTCTTTCTATAGATACAAAGAGTGTTGTAGACTGTTGCGGTGCTATTTTTTCTACAACAGACGGTACCTATATGGCATATTTGCTAAGTATAAATCCGATCATGCTTCTTGGAAGTTTTTATGCTCTGTTTGCGTTTATTGTATTTGCATATAAAATAAAAAACAGATATCTGTTTTCTCTTATGAATCTACTGTTTGTTATTGCAGCCTTGGTTTCACTCATAGGTTTTTTTGGAACGTATATATACGAACTGCCAACACATCACTGCCCGTTTTGTCTGCTGCAAAAGGATTATAACTATGTAGGATATTTGTTATATATATTTTTATTTATCGGTACTTTTTTTGGTATTGTTCTCGGACTTGTGCCTTTTGGGAAAGAAGATGAAAATGCAAAATATAAGATATCACTTTTTTTTACAACTTTGTATGTTGTAGCTGTAAGTTACTACCCGCTGGCATATTATATAAAAAATGGTGTTTGGCTGTAAAAAATCAGATGTTATGCTGGTTGTCTCCAAATTTACTGTTCCACCACTCTTGAGGTGTGTAGGTTGATTTTTTAACACTCTCCTCATCAAGCGGGTATTCATAAGCACTGCAGTAGTCAAGTATAATTTGGTATGCTTCATTTATTTGCATACTCATCTGTGTTGCCTGCTCATAGTTGTCTTTATGCTTGTCAGGATGCCATTTTTTCATAAGGTTTTTGTATTTGTTTTTTATTTCTTTGAGAGAAGCTTTTTCGCGAAGACCAAGGAGTGATTTGGCCTTCATTATTTTTTCAAAAGAGTGCAATGGAGTTAGTCTTGTTGTTGTCTCATGTAAGCAGGAATATCGAGATAGTCACCGTCAAGCTCACCGCCTACGACAAGTCTCGGTCTTACTTTGGCACGAACAGGAGGAGCAGGTGTTTCACTGACAAAATCTTCATTGTTTGTCAGTTCTTTTTCAAAACCTGTTGCAACAATAGTAATCTTGATATAGTTTTCAGGTATTTTCTCGCTTGTAGATGTTCCCCAGATAACTTCTGCATCATCATGTGCACTTTCATGGACAACTTCCATAGCTTCTGCAAGTTCCATCATTGGAAAATCAGGATGCATACTGAAATGTACCAAAACACCCATTGCACCGTTAATGGACATGTTGTCTAAGAGCGGAGACTCTATTGCCGCTTTAATCGCTTCATAGGCTGCATTTTCACCTTCATGTTCACCCACACCCATCAGTGCCATACCTTTGTGACTCATAACAGTTTGCAAGTCGGCAAAGTCAAGGTTGATATCATTGTCCCCGCTTGAGAGAATAACACCTGATGTTCCGCTTACAGCCTGCGCCAATACACTGTCTACTATTTTAAAGCTCTCTTTGAGCCCCAGTCTTCGGTCGATGATTGATAAAAGTTTGTCATTTGGAATGACTACTATAGAATCACTCTCTTTTTTGAGTTCTTCCAATCCTTCTTCTGCCAATTTTAAACGTTTTTTCCCTTCAAACATAAAAGGTTTGGTAACGATTGAAATAGTAAGGGCTCCGACTTCTTTGGCTATCTGGGCAACTACAGGTGCAGCACCTGTTCCTGTCCCGCCACCAAGACCTGCAGAGATAAAAACAATGTCAGCCCCTTCAAGTGCCGCTCTGATTTCATCATAATTCTCCAGTGCAGAATCTTTGCCTATACTTGGCTTCATTCCGGCACCCAAACCTTTTGTAAGTTTTGCACCTATTTGAATCTTTGAAGCGGCATTTGTTTCATTGAGAACCTGTGCATCGGTATTGATAAGCATCATTTCAATACCCGTAACACCTTCATTAATCATATGTCCTATCATATTTCCACCGCCGCCACCGACACCGACAGCTATAATTCTTGCACCGGTAGGGCTTTGTGCTTCTTCTATTACAAATGGTTCCATTCTTTCACTCCTTTAAAATAACTGGGTTGCCCAGTTCCAAAATTTACTGAAACTTCCAGCTTCCTCACTCTTTTTCTCTTTCACTGTTTCTAAGTTTACCATTTTATCCTTATCACTAACTGTTTGTTCTTCTGATGGGACTATAGGTATAACAGGTTCATTGGACAGATCAATACTGTTTGTTACTGTCGGTTCTTCATTAGTATGACGGACTCTTTTATTGACATCAATCTCATAAGGGGTATAAGGAGAAGCAGAGTAGATAACCAGCCCGACTGCACTTGCATATTCCGGACCGCGCAGTGAGTCAAAAAGACCGTTCATCTCAATAGGTTTTGCCAAACGAACAGGGACAGAACCAAAGGTTGCTACTGCCAGGTCCCGTATGCCGTCCATTTTTGAAAAACCGCCTGTGAGGACTATACCTGCTCCAATCTGCTCTTTAAGCCCACTGTTTTCTATAAACTGCGCAAGTATCATTAATGTCTCTTCAACTCTTGCAAATATAACATTGTGGACAACTTCCAAAGAGACTTCATGTGTAGAGTTCTCATCTCCGATAATAGGAAGCTCTATTAAATCATTGCTTGGTGTGAGCAGTGAACCGTAGGTCAGTTTTACTTTGTCCGCAACATTAAGCGGTGTATGCAGTGCCATGGAAAGGTCACTTGTGACATGGTTTGAACCAACACCCAAAAATTCATTGTAGCGAATTGAATTGCCTGAGTGAATTGCAATGTTGCTTGTGTTGCCACCCATATCTATAACTGCGGCACCTAACTCTCTTTCATCTTCATTGAGTGTTGCGATGGCTGAAGCATAACTGTTAAGGACTACATTTTCCACCTCGACACCAGCTCCTCTGACAGCTTTTTTAAGGTTGTTCAGGTTTGATTTTTGTGTCGTTATAATGTGTGTTTCAACCTCAAGTCGTGAAGCATTCATTCCAAGCGGGTCTTCTATGTAATCCTGATCATCTACTTTAAAGTTAAAAGGCAGGGCATGCAGAACTTCGTATTCGTTTGGTATATTGGCGTTATACAAAGAAGTATGCATAACACGTTTTATCTCTTCAAAGGAGATCTCCTTTGATTGAATGTTTACAATACCGTTTGAGTTAAGGCTTTTTGTGTAGGCTCCGGATATGGAAACAATTGCAGTGTTAATGTTACTGCCTGATACCCGTTTTGCATCTTCAACTGCTGTTTTTATACTTCTTGAAGCAAGTTCAATGTTTGTTATGCTTCCCTTTTTTAAACCCTGTGCTTTTGTTGTGCCTGCACCGGTTATTGAGATTGTATGATTATTGTCGATTTCTGCAATGATTGCACAAATTTTTGTTGAACCTATATCTATGGCTAAAACAGTTCTACTCAATTTAGAGTCCTTGAATATAAATCTCAGTTTGGTACTTGTTTTGAAGCGTTTTTATAAGCCCTTCGTTAAACAGAGTATTTTTTAATTTTGCGACAGTGTCGCTAACATCGTTGTTTTTATTTGTAAGCAGTTTTTGTTCCAAAATGTTGTATAAAACAACTTTTCCGTTATTCAGAGCGATAGAAGATCTTTTTTTATCACTCACAAACAGTTTTTGTAAGAAATCAGCAGCTTCTTGTTTGCTCAGAGGTGCCAACTTGTCTACAGAAGTCACAGTAAGAAAATCAGAAGTTTTGCCTATAAAAGTATTTACAGAATCATTGACAAGTTTCATTAGCTTTTCTTTTTTCATTTGTGTTATATAGAGTGGTAAAATTTCTGCTTTTGCTTCTTCAAATGATTTTGGTTTTGCAGGTATTATTTTTGTTAACTCAAAAATATAGTATGTTCCGTTGATATTTATCGGTTTTGTATATGGTTTCGTCAGTGCCAGTTTGGAAATTGTATCGAGTGTCTGCACATTGAACGGATTGTTTGATTTTGAGATTTGCGCACTTTGCGGTTTTATACTTTCTTGAAGCTTGTTCTTTTTAAATGCTATATATGTTCGTAAGGCTTTGTCTTTCATCGCTTTTGCATTGAGCTCACTGAGAACTTTTTCTTTAGCTGCCTCAAGAGGTAAAATTTTACCGTCACTGCCTTTGAAATGTGTTCTGTTTTCTTTGTAGTATGTCGCAATCTCTGTATCACTGAATTCTTTTGTTACAGGGGCTACCTTGATAAAATTAACCTCGTAAACAACATCATTCATAAAATTGTTTTTCTGTTTTTGCCAAAACTTTTTTAATGCTTCATTGTCTACGGAAACCTGAATGTCGTCAAGTGTAAGGACTTTATAGTTTATTTTGTCTGCGATATTAAAAATCGTGTTTAAAATATTTTCTTCATTTTTTGATGTTTTTACAGGAAGAAGTTTCAGGGTTTTTTGTATAAGAAGTTCTTTTCGCAACTCGGTTTCATACTCTTTGATACTCAGTCTGTTTTGGGAAAGAACAAGTTTGTATGTCTCTTTGTCGAATGCTCCGTTTTTATAAAAAGCTTTTTGCTGTTTGAGTGCTTCAATCATCTCTTCATCACTTACAATAAGATCATATGACTGTGCAAGATTGATAAGCAGTGCCTGCTGTATCAACTGTTGGAGTGCCTGTTTGTCCAATCCGAACTGTTTTGCTTTTTCTTCATCAAAGTTTCCCTGAAACATTTGATTATACTGTGCATAAAGACGAGAATAGGTTTTTTGCAGTTCACCGTTTGTAATTTCAACATTTCCCACTTTTGCAACAGCACCTGCTTTGTTGCCATAGCTGTATTGCCCCCAGCCGACAAAGCCTGCTCCAACAAATGCTATTGTTGAAATCCATATAGTTATAATAAGCCATTTCTTATGTCTTTGCATCCATGTAATCATATAATAAAAACCTTGTTTGTGATATTGTTTGATATTCTATGTAAATTCGTATTAAAACTTGATAAAGAGAGAAAATAAAAGGTATAATTTGCCTATGAAAAACAATGAATTGAAAAACAGAGACCTGGATGTCCTTTGGCATCCGTGTACACAGATGAAAGACCACGAAACGCTGCCGCTTATTCCGATTAAAAAAGCACACGGCATTTACCTGGAAGATTTTGAGGGGAACAGGTATATAGATGCTATCAGTTCCTGGTGGGTAAACATGTTTGGACATACGAATGAATATATTAATTCAAAAATAAAAGAACAGCTTGATACTTTAGAACATGTTATCCTGGCAGGTTTTACACATGAGCCGGTTATAAGACTCTCAGAACGTCTTGTAAAACTAACACCGGCTAACCTGGATAAGTGTTTTTACTCAGATAACGGTTCTTCTGCTGTTGAGCTTGCTTTGAAGATGAGTTATCATGCACATTATAATGACGGAAAGAAAAAATCTCTTTTTGTCTCATTGAGCAACTCATACCATGGAGAAACCATAGGTGCTTTGAGTGTCGGAGATGTGAAACTTTACAAAGAGACCTATGAGCCTCTTTTGATTAAAACAGTTCAGACACCGGTTCCGGTTGACATGAGTGAGACGGCAGCTGTAGAAGCAGCGCAGAAGTTTGAAGAACTGTGTCAGGAAAAAGCATCGCAAATCAGTGCTTTGATATTAGAACCTCTTATACAGGGTGCAGGCTATATGCATATGTACCATGCAAAGTATCTGGTGCTTGTTCGGGAAATATGTACAAAATATGATATTCATCTTATAGCCGATGAGGTAATGGTTGGTTTTGGAAGAACAGGAGAACTTTTTGCCTGTGAAAAAGCAGGAATTTCACCGGACTTTCTTATTCTTTCAAAAGGCTTGACGGGTGGATATTTACCGCTTTCTGTGGTGCTGACTTCCAATAACATATATGCAAAATTCTACTGTGACTACAATGAACACAAAGCTTTTTTACACTCTCACTCCTATACAGGGAATGCCTTAGCCTGTGCCGCTGCAAATGCAACGCTTGATATTTTTGAAAATAACAATATTATTGCAAAAAACAAAGAGCTTGCAGAGTATATGTCACAAAAACTGCAGAAATTTTTACAATTACCAAACGTATCGCAAATCAGACAGACAGGTATGGTGTGTGTGGTAGAGTTACAAGGGTATGATGCGAAAGAGAGAATAGGGCTGAAGGTATATGAGTATGGATTGCAACATGGTGTTTTACTGCGCCCGCTTGGACATATAGTCTATTTTATGCCGCCTTATGTCATCACAAAAGAAGAGATAGATATTATGATGGATACGGCATACGAAGCTATAAAAAATCTTTAATTATAATCGCAAAGAGTCTGTGACTCACCTAACATAAGCAGTCGACAGCTCTTTTCCAAAATGGCAAGTTTTTTTGCCATTTCATGCATATCTCTGCTGTATGCATAAACCCCATATCCGCGAATCACCATTAGATTTGTCTTTTTTGTTTGAAAATACAAGATAATTTCACTTTGTGCTCTTTCATACCAGTCTTCAAATTGTTTGGGATCAATTATTTCCACCAAGCCTATCTCTGTATATCCAAAATAATCTTTTGGGATGATAATGTTATGTTCAAGCGAATAGGCTGTAGTAAATTGTGGCATACTGAAGCATATAAATTTTGCTTCTGAAATATGCGAATAGATACCCTGATGAATATTGGCGTCTATACTTGCCTGTTTCCATCTGTAGTCCTGTTTGAAAGACAACTCTATAAGACTTTCTTCGTTGATGTTGTCAAATATAGCCTCTTTTGTGTTGATGATAAAGCGGCTTTTGTCTGTTTTGGAAGATATTGAACCGTGATATATGCCAAAAAAATCTTTTCTAAACATGGAAAGAGCCAGTGATGAGAGTTGATTTTTCAGGCGTGTTTTATTCATAAGGGTTACTTAAACCAGTTTTTCATTTTGTCTATCACTGAATCCAAAATGCCTTCATGAGGTTTTGATTCTATGCCAAAAGAGTCTTGAATTTTGTCCAAAAGTTCTTTTTGTTCATCAGTCAGTTTTTTAGGATACTGAATGTTGATCACAGCGATTAAATCACCTTTTCCGTGTCCGTGGACATCTTCTATCCCTTCACCTCTAAATACATACCGTTGTTTGTCTTTTGTTCCGATGTCAAGTTTTAGCTCAAGTTCACCTGTTAAAGAAGGTATTGTCAGGGTATCCCCTTTAACGGCTTGAGTGAAAAATACCGGAATTTCAATATATACATCGTTGTCGTCTCTTATAAAATGTTTGTCTGGTTTGACTTCAAATGTTACATAAAGGTCGCCACGGTTTCCTTTTTTTCCAATATTTCCTTTTCCTGAAACGCGTAAGCGGTTCCCGCTGTCAATACCTTTTGGCACAGAGATGGTAATAGTCTCTTTTACCTCTTCATAACCCTTGCCATGGCATTTTCTACATTTGTCTGCAGCTGAACTGCCTGTTCCGTTACATACCGGACAGGTTTGAGAAAAGGTCATAAAGCCCTGTTTCATATAGATTTGCCCCTGTCCTTTACATTGCGGACATGTTGAGAGTTTGCCGTCTTTTGCTCCTGTACCTTTACATGCTTCACAGGCTTTTTTGTAGGTATATTTTATCTCTTTCTCACAGCCAAATACAGCCTCATTAAAATCAATGACAATATCAACATTCATGTCAAGCGGATATTTGTCCATATCGGCAGGATTCTGACGTCTTGCGCGTCCGCCGCCAAATCCGCTGAACATCTCTTCAAACATAGATCCCAAATCATCAAAACTTGAAGAAGAACGGCTGCCTCCACCCATTCCCTGCAGACCCTCTTTGCCGTAACGGTCATAAATACTGCGTTGCTGGTCATTGCTCAAACACTGATAGGCTTCATTAATAAGCTTAAATTTATGTTCTGCCTCTTTATCTCCAGAGTTTTTATCCGGATGATATTTTTTTGCCAAAGTCCGGTAAGCTTTTTTGATAGTTGCCTTATCTGCATTTTGTGATACTTCTAAAATCTCATAATAGCTTAAATGTTCCATTATAATAAAATCCTATTTAAATATTTTTTTGAAATTATACCCATTTTGTAGTTTAAAAAAAAATAATTAGATGATATAATGCTGTTTATGAAACAAACAACTCTTTTTTTCCTGATGATGACACTTTTTTTAGGGTGTAGCAAACATACACAGTCACTACAGCCAAGTAAAATAAAAAATGTAAATTTTACCAAAACATCCTTTGCAAAACTTCCCGGATTTCAAGAACAAGATTATGATGAATTTTTAAATAATTTTATAAACAACTGTAAAAGCAGACAGGGACAAAAAATCTATAAAAATTTATGTCAAAAAGCCTTACATGTAACAGATGCAAAACAGTTTTTGCTCAATAACTTCACACCTTACTCCATAGCTGACAAAAGCGGAAACAAAGAGGGATTGTTAACCGGCTACTATGAAGCACGGATATACGGTTCTCTTTATAAGAGTGATACCTACAAATACCCGATTTATGCAACACCGAAGGATCTGGTTGTTGTAGATTTGAGTGCTGTATATCCAGAACTCAAAAACTACAGGCTTCGAGGGAAGATACACAACAACAGACTGGTTCCTTATTACAGCCGCAAAGAAGCAAAACTGAATGATTTAAATGCCTCGGTCATTTGCTACTGTGATTCCAAAATAGACAGATTTTTTCTACAGGTACAGGGCTCAGGAAAGGTAATCTTGGACGATAATTCGACAATGTATATAGGATATGAAAACCAAAATGGCTATAAATATAAGTCAATAGGAAAGTATTTGGTGCAAAAAGGAGAAATTTCTTTGCAAAACATCTCTTTGCAGAGTATCCGTAAATGGCTGGAGGAGCATCCCTCTCAGGTCGATGAGATACTTGATTATAATCCCTCTTTAATCTTTTTTGTAAAAAGAGACAAAGGGGCAACAGGTGCATTAGGGTTACAACTTCGAGAGAAAAGTTCTCTTGCAGTTGATAAAAAATATATTCCGTTAGGAAATATGCTATACTTATCATCAAATTTAGGAAAAGAAAAATTTAATAAAATTGTTTTTGCACAAGACACAGGTGGCGCTATTAAAGGTCCGCTGAGAGCTGATTTGTTTTTGGGCAGTGAAGAAGATGCATTGAAAATTGCCGGACAACTGCAATCACCGTTACAACTATGGTTGTTTGTGCCAAAAAGAAAAGAAGTGGATAAATGAACAATTCATTGGAAAAGTTTAACAGACTTGTTGAGGCACTCGGTGAGTTGCCGAGTATAGGAAAAAAGTCGGCGACAAGACTGGCGTATCACATGATTATGAATGATACCTTTGTAGGCATGAAAATAGCACATGCTATTGAAGATGCCCTGGGGAGTCTGAAAAAATGCAAAGAGTGTGGTGGCATGAGCGAAGATGAACTGTGTCATATCTGCTGTGACGAGACACGCGACACCTCCTTATTGTGCATAGTTGAAAATGCTAAAGATATTTTGCTTTTGGAAGAAAATGGTCTGTTTGACGGAAAATATTTTGTTCTGGAATCACTCGAAGAGTTAAGTATGGCACATCTTGAAACTATTGTACAAAATGGAATAAGAGAAGTGTTGTTTGCGCTTACACCCTCAATAGCAAATGATGCCGTCATTCTGTATATAGAAGACAAACTTGGCATATATGATTTGAATTTTTCTAAAATAGCACAGGGTGTTCCGACAGGAGTCAGTTTGGAAAATATAGATTTGTTGTCACTGACAAGGGCTTTGGAAGACAGGGTGAGAGTATGATGAAAGTTTTTATATTTTTGTATATAGTGTTAGGTTTAGGCTATCTACAGGCATCAGAAGAAATAGATGCAACAAAAAGTAAAATTAATATTGAGAATATTACAAATGATACTTCAAAAGAGAATATGCAAAAATGGTTAGACAACTCTTTTGGACTTCATCCCTATAAAGCAAATTACATCTTACCTTTTGGAATTGCAAATAAAACATATATAAACCGGAAATTAGAACTTGTAAAATATAAGAAATATGAAGCTGAACTTCAAGTAAGTTTGCAGCTTGAAGTGTATAAAAATCTTTTTGGACTTGGTGAAAAATATTCGTTAGCCTATACACAACAGGCTTTTTGGCAATTGTATGTAACATCATCTCCGTTTCGGGAAAATCTCTACAATCCTGAAGCTTTTGTTGTTTTTCCTATCAGTGATAAAACATCAATATTTCAAATGCGTTCAGTGAAATTTGCCTTGGCTCATAAATCAAATGGATTGCCAGATACAGGAGATATACAAGAATTTAATGGTTTTAATCTTTCAAAAAGTATCAATTATTTTTACACAACATTACGCCTTCAGCATACAACATTGATTACAGATCTTACTTTTTTAGCTCCTTTACCAGGAAGTGCCAACTTAAGTGATAATCCTGATATCATGAAATATCTGGGATATACAAAAGTAAAATTTACCTATTTCTACCATAAGCATATGTTGAGTCTCATGTTGCGTGGAAATATAGATAGCCTTAGAGGAACATTTTTGGCAACTTATTCTTATCCTTTACGAAGGGATAAATCATATTTGTATATTAAGTTTTTTAGCGGCTATATGGAATCTTTAATAGATTATAATCAAAATATTACAAAACTCTCCATAGGTTTTAGTTTCTCTCGATAAATTTAGTAAAAAAAGCTTTTTTGCATCTCCTTTTTTATAGCTTCTTTGTCTAGTTCAAAGTTGCAAAAAAGCTCATTTGCCAATACTCCCTGTCCCAACAGCATGTCTGCACCGTCTTTACATGTAAGGCCTTTTTCTTTGGCAAGTTGCAAGAAGGGAGTAGTTCTACCATATATGGCATCTGCAACATAACGAGTGTTTTGCAAAGCAATTTCAATTATCTCTTTTGGTGCAGGTAGATTTTCATCTTTGAGACCGGCACTTGTTGTATTGATAACCAAGTCATACTGACTGGGCTGAAAGTTATCCCATGTATAACATTCACAGTCAAGTTTTTCAAAGTATGTAAGGCGTGCTTTGCTTCTGTTGAGTATGCTTACATGTAATCCTTCTTCTAAGAATTTTTGTACAAGAGCTTTTGCTGTGCCACCTGCACCAAGTACCAAAATATTTTGTATATTTTGAAACTCATTTATGGCATACATAAATCCATCGGCATCTGTGTTGTAGCCGATAAGTTTTCCGTTTTCATTTATAAGTGTATTGACAACTCCGATTTTTTTTGCAAAACCCCGAACTTCATCACAGGCAGCATAGGCACTCTCTTTGTGCGGCACTGTGACATTGGCACCACTTAGACCTAGAGAAAAAAAAGTTTCTTTCAATTTTGCACCATTTTGGAGTAATGTACGCGTATAACAAGCTTTATAGTTAAGGTTTTTAAAAACACTGTTATGCATAAGAGGGCTACGAGAGTGTGCAACAGGATTACCAAAGATAGAAAAAATTTTATTCATAATTTTTTTCTTCCATATCTAAATCTTCAAGTGAGTGAATGAGCGCACCCAGTTTATTGTTTACTTCAAGATACTCAAGCTCTTTTATGCTGTCCGCAACTATGCCTGCACCTGCCTGGAGGACTACCTTGTCTTCTTTTACAAGGGCTGTTCGTATGGCGATTGCACTGTCCATATTCCCGTCAAACCCGAAATATCCGACACTGCCGCTGTAAAAACCGCGTTTTAAGCCTTCATACTCGGCTATAAGTTCCATAGCGCGAATTTTGGGCGCACCGGTCATAGTCCCTGCTGTAAATGTTGCCATAAACAGATCAAACATATCTTTGTCATCATCGAGTGTTGCCACCACATCAGAAACAATATGCATTACATGGGAAAAACGCTCTATATGCATAATGTCTTCCACTTTGACTGTTCCTGTTTTGGCAACCCGACCGACATCGTTTCTGCCAAGGTCTATAAGCATTAAATGTTCAGCCAACTCTTTTGGGTCTGCGAGCAGTTCTTTTTCAAGTTCTTTGTCTTTTTGTTTTGTAGTTCCGCGTTTTCTTGTACCGGCAATTGGGCGAAGCAGGAGTTGTGTATCGGTGAGTCTCACCATAACTTCAGGCGATGAGCCGACGATACTGAAATTTTCATACTCCATTAAAAACATATAAGGGGAGGGGTTTTTTGTACGAAGAATACGATAAAAACTAAAAGGGTGTACTTTTATATGTCTTGTAAAACGATTTGTCATCAAAATTTGAAAAACATCACCGCTCTTAATCATCTCTTTTGATTTGTCTATCATGGCAAAGAATTTTTCTTTTGTATGGGCAAAGCTTCCTTTGTCCTTTCCAATGTTAAAAACTCTGTGTTTGTAAGTATATGTGCCTTTTAAATCATCTTCAATGGCCTGAAATTTCTCACTGTACTCTTTGAGTGTTGAAATAAGTGTAATCTGATGATTTTTATGCGAATAGACAAGGACAAGTTTTGGCAAAATCAGGTCTAAGTCCGGAGTGTTTAATTCATCTTTGAGCTTGTCCATGAATGACCGAAGTTTTGGCTCAAAAACTTTCACCATATCATAACCGATATAGCCTATAAACCCATCCACATAGCCGACATTTAGTTCTTTTGTGGCATTTTTATATTCATTGATATCTATATTTTTATAATACTCTTTTAAAAAGGAAAAAGGATTTTCTTTTTTAATGTGTTTTGTACCGTTTTTGTCTGTATAGACTGTTTTGTCGTCTATATACTGTAAGCGTTCTCTTGCGCCTATACAGATAAAACTGTAGTTCCCTTCACTCTGTCCGGCACTTTCAAAAAGGTAGGATACTTCCTCCTTGAAAAATTCTTTGAGTTTTGAATAAACGGCAATAGGTGCCAGCTGATCTTGTGTAAATTGTTTAGAATATATCAAGATTACCCTTGTAAAATTATAATTTTACTAAAAATGCACCCGGCTCAATTTTGGCACGAATAACACGTTTAGCATTATTTGCTTCTTTTTGTGTTTTAAATGGTCCAATCAATACTTTGTTAAGCGTTTTTGAATTGACTGTAACTTTATGATATCTATATTTATAGCCTAAATTCGTAATAGATTTTAGGAATTTTTTATTTGGTTCATATTTTGAAAAAGATCCCACCTGTATATAATACTTTACCTTTGATGTTTCATGAGGTTTTTGTGTCACTTTTTTGGTTTGAGTCACTACTTTTTTCTGTGGTGCAGCAACTGTTTTGTGTTCTTGTTTACTCTCTTGTTTGAGTTTTTGTGCGATTTTGTCCAAATCTTCATCAACAGAATTATTTTCCTGTATGACATCCACTTCTTCAAAAAGAGGTTCTTCAGGTGTTTCCTGTGTAAGAGTTTTGGCTTGAGGTTCCGGCGGCAGTATAGCCTGAGGTAAATTGTCTGTACCCTTGGAATTAAGTGAATTCATAAGCATAACAACTACAATGAGAATAATTCCCAGTGTAGCAACAGCGAGAATTATTTTTTTATTTGAGCTGGATGAGCCGTTTTTATTCAGGACAATATCACTTAGTTCATTCTTATCATTCATACTATTATACCCTCAGTTTTTTATTTGTTCTATGATACCAAAAATAACCTAAAGAACAAAATCACATATGCTTCGACCACGAAGCGCCTCTCTCTTTTGCATAGACTTCATAAGGAAGTGTCAAAATGTTGTATTCATCAGGCAAATCATTTGTCGGAAACATTCTCCACTGTTTTGGCTGTTTGGCAGCCAGCTTCATACTGATCATTTTGCCAAGCTGTATAGCTTCTTGCAGTGTTGTATGCCCTTTGTGGATATAGAGATGCAAATGCCCTTTGGTCTTCGTTTCATAGGCTGTAAAGTTGATAAAACCCTCTTCTCGTAAAAGGAGCTGTGCTTTGTGATAAAATCTTTCAGGATCTCTGCCGTTATAATCAATCACTATATTCTCAACAATCCCTTTTTTGTCCACAATCGAATGGGCGACAGTTATTTCACCTTTTATATGTTTGTTGATCACAGACTGGTTTAAAGGTGCATTGACTTTTTCAAATTTATTGTAAAAAGTACGCCCTTTAAAAGTGATTTTGTTCACTACCGTATCTCTTTTGATCCAGTAGTGGTCACTTACCATTTTTATAAGTTTTAAATCCATGGCAGTCATGTAGGAACCTTAATATGTTGGTTGGTTGTATATTACAAAATTTTGTGCAAGTTCTTTGAGTTCTTCTTTTATTTTTGCCTGAAGTTCAGTATTGTTGATATCATCCAAAACATCTGCCATTTTATTTGCGATGAGTTCAAACTCTTTTTCTTTCATACCGCGAGATGTCAGTGCCGGTGAACCAATGCGAATACCTGATGTTACGAAAGGGCTTCGTGTCTCTCCGGGAACAGTGTTTTTATTGACAGTAATCCCTGCATTTCCCAGTGCAGCATCAGCATCTTTTCCGGAAATCTCTTTGCCTACAAAACTGACAAGCACTAAGTGGTTGTCTGTTCCGCCACTTACAACATCATAGCCGCGTTTCATAAGTACATCAGCCAATACAGAAGCATTTTTCTTTACCTGTTTCGCATAGTCTTTCCACTCTGGTGCAAGGTTGTGTTTAAAACCAACTGCTTTTGCAGCGATTACATGTACAAGCGGTCCGCCTTGAAGCGCCGGGAAAATAGCAGAGTTTATCTTCTTTGCTATATCCTCATCGTTCGTCATAATCATACCGCCGCGAGGTCCTGCAAGTGTTTTGTGTGTGGTTGTTGTTACTACATGCGCGTGAGGGAATGGACTAGGATGCTCACCTGCGGCTACCAAACCTGCAATGTGTGCAATGTCGGCAAAAAGAATTGCACCTACTTCATCTGCAATTTCACGAAATTTTTTAAAGTCGATTTCACGAGCATACGCAGAAGCACCACAAACGATTATTTTAGGCTGTACAATTTTAGCGATATCTAAAACTCTGTCATAGTTGATGCGTCCGTCAAGTTCAACACCATAGGTGAAACTGGAGTAGTTTTTCCCTGAAAAACTTGGTTTGGAACCATGTGTCAAGTGTCCGCCATGGCTTAAATCCATACCTAAAAGTTTGTCACCTGCTTTTAAAAGTGCCGCATAAACAGCTCCGTTTGCCTGTGATCCTGAATGTGGCTGCACATTTGCATATTTGCACCCAAAAAGTTTACAGGCTCTGTCTATCGCCAGTTGTTCTACGCTGTCAGCATATTCGCATCCGCCATAGTAGCGTTTTGCCGGATACCCTTCAGCATATTTGTTTGTAAATACCGAACCCATAGCTTCCATTACTGCCGGAAGTGTGAAGTTTTCACTTGCTATCATTTCCAGATGGTTAGTCTGTCTCTCTAACTCTTTTTCGCACAAGTTATAAACTTCTTCATCGTACTCTTTTAAAAAACTCATGGTGTCAAAATCCTTGTAAAAATTAAAAATATATTTATTGTACTGAAAATATAATAATATTGTTCTGAATCACTGAGCTTACGCACTAAAGATAAACTTTAAGTTTGTCTGTGCAATAATGATGAAAGATTTCAATATAAAGGTGTTAATATGAGAAAGTATGAAACATATAGATGTAATAAATGTGGAAATATTGTAGAACTGCAGGCAGTCGGAGGAGGAGAACTACATTGTTGTGGTGAGGCAATGGAAATGATTACGCAAAATCTTACTTTAGTCAATCTTATGAAAGCGTTTGCCGGAGAATCTCAAGCCCGAAACAAATATGAATTTTATGCAAAAGTAGCACAAAAAGAAGGATACCGAGATATAGCTGCCCACTTTCAAAGAGCGGCAAACAATGAAAAAGAGCATGCAAAATTAGAATTTGCCCTGCATAACAGACTCAAAAACAACAGTGAAGAGAGTTTTGGCAAGACAATGGAAAACCTTCAGGATGCCATTAACGGTGAGCATTATGAAAATTCTGATATGTATCCGGATTTTGCAAAAATTGCCAAAGAAGAGGGTGATAAAGAAGCCGCTGCACTCTTTAGCGCCATAGGAAAAGTAGAAGTGGAACATGAGAAAATGTATAAAATGCTTTTAGACAGACTCACATCCGGACATGAATTTGAGAGTGATGAAGAAGAAGCATGGATATGTGAAGTGTGCGGGCATGTTCATTATGGAAAAAAACCACCGAAAAAATGTCCTGTGTGCAAACATCCACAGGAATATTTTTCAAGACTGCTTGAAATCAAATAGGTCTCAAAGAGTATGAAGGTTAAAAGACTATCGCTTCATATACATAGAGCGTTGCATCTTTGCAATGCTCGGGTGCAATTCCCGCTTTTTCCACACAACAGCTTCTGATAAACTGTTCTTTATCCCATCCCATATCTGTTGCAACCTGCGGTAAATAGGTACCGTTTTTATTGCCGTATTCAATATATATTCCATGTTTGCCGACAATGACATCATCAACAGAGTTGACTTTTTTTCTGGGTGTGAGGACTGAAATTTCAATCTCTATATTGTCAAGTTCTTCTTTTGTGACAGGGGTAAAACGGGTGTCATACCGTGAAGCGGAAATTGCCATATCTATAATGACTTGATAAAGAGGTTCATCCGGTTCAAATCGTCCTATACAGCCTCTAAGTCTGCCGTTTTCTTTGAGCGTGACAAAAGCTCCCAAATGCAGTTTGAATTTTGGAGGTACTTTCTCTTCATCAAGAGCAATTTTTCGGTTATGTATAACAGCTTCATAAAGCGCTGCTTTTGCTATCTCTTTGAGTGCTTTTTTTTCTTCGTCTGTGAGGTAAAACTCATCTGTGTCCATAATAAAACTCCTTTGCAAATATATTTTACATATCTTTTACAAACTAATACTACACTTTATATATGAAAAACAAGATAAAATTACTAAAACAAGAAATTGCAAAAGGGGTCATCGGTCATGAAAACATGATTGATGCTCTGCTTATAGGACTTATTACAAACGGACATATACTGCTTGAAGGAGTGCCCGGTCTTGCAAAAACAACGGCTGTCAATGCCTTGTCAAAAGCATTGAGTCTGGATTTCAAACGTGTGCAGTTTACTCCTGATTTACTGCCATCAGACATTATCGGAGCAGAAATTTATGATGTCAAATCCGGAGAGTTTAAAATCAAACACGGTCCGGTTTTTACAAATTTACTTTTGGCCGATGAAATAAACAGAGCGCCTGCAAAAGTACAATCGGCACTCTTGGAAGTGATGCAGGAGAGACAGGTTACTATTGGTGATGAAAGTTTTAAAATCGAACCTCCTTTTTTGGTGCTTGCAACGCAAAATCCGATTGAGCAGGAGGGTGCCTATACTTTACCCGAAGCGCAGTTAGACCGCTTTATGTTTAAAGTAATTGTCGGTTATAACACAGAAGATGAAGAGTATCTAATAGCACAAAAAGCTGCAAATGAGACTTTTGAGTCCATTGAACCGGTTCTTTTGGCCAGTGAACTCGAAGAGATGAAAGAAGAGGTAAAAGCTGTTCATATCGAAGAAGAGCTGAGTGCCTATATAGTAAGACTGATCTTTGCAACAAGAGATCCGAAAAAATACGGTCTTGAAGAGTTGCAACGCTATATCGCTTTTGGGGCAAGTCCGCGAGCCACTATAAATATGCTCAAAGCCGTCAAAGCAAGAGCCTATTTAAGAGGAAATGATTTTGTCTCTCCCATAGATATTGCTCTGAGTATCAAAGATGTATTGCGACACCGTATCATTTTAAGTTATGACGCTATTGCAGAAGGGTTGAGCAGCGATGATATTATCCAAACAATCTTAGAATCTATAGAAATACCGTAACAGCATGCTAAAAACACTTTTGGAGTCCAATAAAAAACTTGCACTTATCCTTATCAAAACACAAAGGGAAGTCTTTAGTAAAATTGCAGGGGAAAATATTTCAAAAAAAAGAGGTGAGGGATATGATTTTCAAGAACTCAGAGAGTATGAAACCGGAGATGATATAAGGCATATTGACTGGATCATAAGTGCAAAAACTACAAAACCCTATGTGAAAGTTTTTCATCAGCAAAAAGAACTCAATGTGGTGATTGTTCCGTTTTTATGCGGTTCGCTTCATTTTGGAACTCGGACACTGAAAAAAGATTTACTGACTCAGATTTGTGTATTACTCAGTTACAGCTGTGTCAAGCAAAACAATCCCTTTGAGAGCTATATCTGCAGTGATACACTCTTTTTGTGTACGCAAAAGACAAAACAGCTCTTTGGTGTGAGAAGACTGGCAGAAAAGGTTGAGAGTTTCGATGTTCTTGGAAAAACTTTGGATTATTCGTACAGTACGCAGGCTCTTTACAGACAAATTCAAAGAAAGAGTATGCTGTTCTTAATCGGAGATTTTTTTGATACGCATGATTTAAATTTAATGGCATTGAGTCTGAAACATGAGATTGTACTTATTATTGTCCGTGACCGTTTTGAAGAAAATCCTGCAGAACTTGGAGAGTTGAATATTACCGACCCGGCTTTGGGTATGAGTGCAGAGATAAGCCTAAACAAAAACACGCTTCATTCGTATAGAAAAAAAATAGTACAAAATGATGAGATGTTGTATAAAAAACTGCAAACAGCAGGGGTTCGTTTTGTGAAAATTTACACAGATGAAGACCCGGCTGAAAAAATTATCGCTCTTATGGAAAAAGCATGAATGAAATAAATGACATTTTTGCTCCTGTAACAGTACCGGACAACTCTTTGTATCTATTGGTGTTTTTTATACTGCTTTTTCTTATACTGCTTTTTGCACTCTTTTATTTTTATAAAAAAAGAGTGCAAAAAAACAAAAGAGACGAAAAATATTACTTAAATATACTGCTGCATTCAAATTTTTATAATGCCAAACAAAGTGCGTATCTTTTTACCTATTATGGAAGAAAGCTGGCCAAAACACAGGAGCAGAAAAAAGAGCTTGAGCATATAATTTCACAGCTTTTTCTCTATAAATACCAGCAAAAACCTCTACAGATACCGCAAAAGCTGCACAAGGAAATAGAGAAGTTTTTAGACAGGCTAAGAGAATTCTATGCTTAGTTCCTTTCATTTTACATATCCGTTTTTTTTGCTGCTGCTTCCTTTGTTCGCTTTGAGTGCTTTGTTGTTCAAACGGGAAAAAGAATCTTTCTATATGCCGCATTTTTTGCAACTGTTCTCGCATGTTAAGAAGAGACACTATGTAAGAGAAATTTTAAAATGGTTTATGCTTACATGTATGACTGTTGCATTAAGCGATCCTGTTGTAGTAAAAAAAATAAAAGCACTCAAGAGCAATGCTGTTGATATTGTGTTGGCACTTGATACCAGCGGTTCTATGAGTACCTATGGTTTTAATGCAAAAAATTACAAACAAAGCAGACTTGATGTGGTGAAAGAGGTCGTGCAAAGTTTTATAGATATGAGAAAGAGAGACAGAATAGGTCTGGTCATTTTTGGGACAACGGCCGCTGTAGCCTCTCCTTTGAGTTTTGACAAAGAGGCACAAAAAAATATCGTGGGCAAGATTGAAGTGGGGGTTCTTGGAAAAAGCACAGCTTTGATTGATGCTGTCGTCTCTGCTGCAGAACTTTTGAGAAATTCAAAAAGTAAGTCAAAAATCATTATACTGCTGAGCGACGGAGAAGACTCTGCAAGTAAAATTCCGCTTGCATTTGCGCTGAAACTGGCAAAAAAATACGGCATAATAATTTATACGATAACCATAGACAAAAGTTACAGTAATATGATGAAGGTTATTGCCAATAAAAACGGTGCACAAAACTTTGAAGTGCAAAATAAAAAAGATTTGCTCAAAGTTTACAAACGCATTGATATGCTGCAAAAAAGTGAACTCGAGTACAATACTTTAGATGTAGAAGAACATATATATTTTTATTTTCTTCTGCTCTCGTTGTTGTGTGCAATCTTGCTTTTACCGCATGTAAAAAACAAAGGGGTGTTGTAAATGTTTTTTTTATATGATGATGTACTTTACCTCTTGGTTATTCCCGCCTTGCTCTTTGTTTTCTCTTTTAAAAAGGGAAAAAATACTCTTGAAAATGTTTTTTCTCAGGCAGTGATCAGAGAACTCACATTACATCCTCAGTGGCTACAGGCTTCTCTGCGCTACAGATATTTTTTACTTGTCATATCTTTGATGATAATCGCACTTGCCCGTCCTGTATATTTGAAACAAAATGCGCTGATACAACAGATGAGCAGTTCGGCTGTTATTGCACTTGATGTTTCAAAATCTATGAACGCATCAGATATTTATCCGAGCCGCTTGGTCTTAGCCAAAGAAAAACTTGTAAAACTCATCGAAAAAGCAGAGCATTTACATGTAGGAGTACTCTTGTTTGCTAAAAACAGCTATATGCTTTATCCTCTGAGTGAAGATACACAGGCTCTTGTATATATGCTTAAAAACGCTCAGATAAAGCAAAAATTTGAACCAAACACCAATCTCTTTGGCGTATTTGAGGCAAGTAATAAAATGCTGCGTACGGAAAAAACAAAAAATATAATTTTGCTGAGTGACGGCGGTGAAGATGTCACAAGAGTGGATGAAACTGCATATATAAGAAAAAATCACCTGAGGCTGTATGTCATCGATTTTGCATCAAAGTCAAATAATGGTTTGAAAAGTATGGTGCAAAAGAGTCATGGATATTATACAAAATATCAATGGGGAGAGGGCGACATAGAAAAAATTCTCAATGCCATACAAAAGAGTTCGCAAAAGATAATTGCCAATGCCTATGATATGAAACAGTATCAGGAACTGTTTATGTATCCTCTGGGGCTTGCATTGTTAATTCTCTATTTTGTTTTTATAGCGGGTTTGAAAAAAAAGCATACAGTTACACGGGCTGTGCTGTTTGGTCTGATACAGCTGACCTCTTTGAACGCGCCTGCAAATGCAGGTGTTTTCGATTTTATAACCCTGCAAAAAGCAGAGTCTTTTTATGCACAAAAGCAGTATGAACAAGCGATAGAATATTATAAAAAGCTCAAGCCGACAAATGAAGTGAATTACAATATCGCCAATGCTTTGTATAAAAAACGTGAATATCTGCAGGCAATAAAGTATTATAAAAAAGCACTTGGCAAAGACAAACTGTTCAATGCAAAAATTTATCACAATATCGGCAACTGTTATGTACAAATTGGTAAACTGGAACGGGCAAAGTCTCAGTTTGAGCACTCTTTGCAACTGCATGCTTTTGATGAGACAAAAAAGAATTTACAGATAACTACACAGGAGCTTAAAAAAAGAAAAAAACTCAAAAAGATTTTCAGCAGAGGCACGGCAAAAGTATGTTTTAAAAACAGGCTTGAACAAATGAATAATGATTACAAAGTCAGTTCAAAATACAAGATAAAACTGCAAAAACTGGTTTTGTCAGAGGAAGAAAAATGGATAAAAATAATACAAAAACAAAAAACTCCTGTTTTCTTGCAAAAAATCCGAACAAAAAGGAGTAGTAGTGACAGTAAAAAACCCCGGTAGTATGATTTTTCTACTCTTTTGTATTCCTTTGGAACTCTATGCATGGGTACAGACAACTGCACCAAAAGAGATTGTCAAAACAGAAACTTTGGAATTTCGCGTGGTTGCAAAAGGCTTTCATGTTACATTTCCGATGATAGAGTATATAGACGGGTATGTCGTGCAAAATGTGAAAACTCTCCATGAGGCAACGCTGATTCATGCGAAAAAAGCAGACAAAGTGACTAAAATTTACTCTTTGACACCGACCGAAGATGTTACATTACCTGCTTTTAGTATCAAAGTTGACGGCAAGGTTGAAAAGACACAGCCTTTACATGTAAAGGTGAAAAAACGCACACAGACACATTCACCGGATTATAAACTCAGTATGAACATCAGCAATACAACGCCGATGGTAGGTGAAAAATTTCTGTTACATGTAATGCTTGTCTCTAAAAATGTGGAAGATTATACTGTTGAGACACCCCGTTTCAATGACTTTGCACTGCAAGAAATCAGTGACAAAGAGTATGAAAACAACAAAGGCGAATGGGTCGAAGAGCTTAGCTATGAAATCATAGCCCAAAAAAGCGGTCCTTTTGTTTTGAATCCCATAAAAGCTGCAATAGAACTCTCAACCCCAAAATATGCAAAACGAAATATTTATTCTAATGCTCTGCGCTTGGAAGTGAAAAAAATTCCAAATAATCTTACTGTTATGGGCTCTTATAAGCTTAATGCAAGTGTGAATGTCAAACATGTCCAAAAAAATCAGCCGGTACAACTCACACTCTCTCTGCAGGGCGAGGGCAATATCAATAATTTTGATGATATAAACATAAGCATAGAAGGTGCAACCGTATATGAAAAAAGTACAAAAAAACTGCACCGGGGAGAAGAAGAAATTTATCAAAAAAGTTTTGAAATTGTTTCGGATAAAAACTTTACAATTCCCTCTGTTTCTTTAGAATATTTTGATATCAAGGAGCAAAGAGTAAAAGAGATAACAACACAGGCTTTTGCGATACATGTGGAAGATGCTGTGCTTGAAGAGAGAACAAAAAAGAAGCAAAGGACAACTATGATGGAAAAAGCAGTTTATTTTTTGTCGGGCGTATTTGTAACACTGTTTTTAGTTTACATGTATCAGGTACTGAAAAATACTAGAAAAACAGACAAACAAAAAAGAATCAAAAAAGAGTTGCAGAGTATTGGGGATAAAGAGAAGTTTTTGAAAAAAGTCGTACCTTATTTGGGAAAAAACAGATCATTGGACAGATTAGTGTATACTCTTGAAAATGTAGAAAATTCTGAATTTAAGCAATTGAAAAAAGAGATAATCAGATATATTTGTGAAGAAGATATTTTATAGCAACATTATGTTGCTATAAAACTAGTTTAAGTTCGGTTTAGGAGTTTTATTTGTTGAAGCAGGAAGCATAGGCATCATCATATGCGGTTTTTTCCCTGTCAGTGAACCCAGGAACGCTTCAATAGACTCAGCCTGGTTGTCCGTAATTTTCATCCCAAGTTGAATGCGTCCCATCTCTTTGATAGCATCTTTTAAGTTCCAAATCATACCATTGTGAAAGTAAGGTGCAGTCTCAGTAATGTTTCTAAGCGTCGGTACTTTTACCATGCCGTTTTTGTCACCTTTAAAGTCACCTACATTCATGTATTTGTATGTTGCTGCCACATTCAATACATTCATTTCACCACCAAGCGCTACACCGTTATGACAAGATGCACAACCGACTTGAATGAAAGTTTTCAGACCCTCTTTTTGTTTTGGCGTCATTGCTTCTTTGTAACCATTCATAAATGCATCAAACGGTGCCGGTGTTACAAGTGTACGTTCAAAATTTGCAATAGTGTCCGTAATTTTTTCAAAAGTGATTTTTACATTGTCACCGTATGCTTTTTTAAATGCTTTTACATATTGTGGCATAGATTTGACTACTTCTTCTATGTGTTCTTTTGTTGCTGCCATTTCAGGATGGGCAAGTGCCGGTCCCTGTGCCTGCTCTTCCAAATCTTTTGCTCGTCCGTCCCAAAACTGAGAGCCGAAAAACACTGCATTGTAAACTGTCGGTGCATTTAAGTGATGCGGGTTGTGTCTCCACATATGTCCTGTTGAAGGACCTACGCCGTCATCTCCACCTTCCATTAAATTATGACATGTGTTACATGAAATAAGACCACTGCGTGAAAGACGCGGATCCATATAAAGCTTTTCACCGAGTTTTACTTTTGCTTTTGTGATAGGGTTTTTCGGATTGTCTATCAGTTTTAAAAGCTCAGTTTGTGAACTCGGAATTGGCATAAGGCCTGCGTTTTTTGCATCTTGAACTAACGAAGATGCCATTAACGAAGCGGCTGTTAATGCTAGTACTGCGATTTTTTTCATTTTGTCTTCCTTCTAAATATTTATAGGTGTAGTATAACAGAACTAATCTTAAAGGAAAATAATTATCATTTAAAAAAGTTTATGGAATTTATCTTTCAAGCTGGGCTGAGAGTGGCAAAAAGCAGCAACAGTCGGCACTAAAGTACCGATTCCAAGAACAGGATATCGTTCGGAACCAGTGCTTTTAATACTAAAGCATGACTTAGAAAAACTAAATTTTTTTCTGTAGTGCGGGCTGAGAGTGGTATGGCAGAAAAAGAATGTTGTTCGGAACCCGTACTTCAGTGCGGGCTTTGGGTATTAAAAGAGTAAATCCCCTTTTTTAATTTGACGGAATTGATTCTTCAGCTTTAATGAATTCTAATGCTGCTTGTACAGCATTGATATAACTCAGTGTTTTTGCTTCATTTTTGTAGGCGATGTCAAAAGCAGTTCCATGATCGACTGATGTGCGTATGATGGGCAGGTTAAGTGAAATATTCACACTTTCGTCAAAATAGAGTGCTTTGAGCGGAGCAAGTCCCTGGTCGTGATACATTGCTACAAAATAGTTGTAGTTGTTGCGACAATAAGGTGCAAAGGCCACATCAGGCACGATTGGACCTACAAACCGCTCAAAGCCTATTTTTTTGTTGGCACTTTTTATTGCCTTTGTGATTATAAGCTCTTCATGCCCCAAAACACCGTTGTCTCCAGCATGCGGATTGAGACCGAGCACGGCTACAGGGGCTTTTGGAATTGCATTGTGCATATCCAAAAAGAACTGTTTGAGTTTTTTGTATTTTATATTTTTTGCAACATCTTTGAGAGGAATGTGCTCTGTAAAAAGTGCCACATACATTTTATGGCATCCTAGCATCATAATGGCTTCTTTGTCAAAGTGTTTGCGTAAGAGGTCTGTATGGCCTTTGTACTCAAGTCCTGCCTGCATCCAGGCTTCTTTATGTATCGGTAAGGTTACAACGGCTTTGGTTTTTTTTTCTTCACACAAATGCACGGCAGCCATAAAAGAATCATAGGCATACAAACCGCTTTTGGCATCTACTTTTCCCGGCTGTACAGCAAAATCTCCCGCAACTTCATAAAGTGTGAAATCATCAGGGATGCTTACATGTAAAAGGGCAGAGGCTTTTTGCAGGATATTTTTATTAATGCAGTAAACCGGATGGCAAATTTCAGCAATCTCTTCATGTGCTTTGAGTGCTATCTCTACTCCGACGCCGTTTACATCACCGACACTTACGGCTATTGTTGGCTGACTCATCGCCTTGTGACTCTTTTCATCTCTTGTATCGCTTCACGCAATCCGGTAAAAACACTGCGGGCAATAATGCTTTGTCCAATGTTCAACTCTGTAATCTCTTGAATCTGCATGATTTCATCTACATTATGATAATTGAGTCCATGGCCTGCTGCTACTTCGAGACCAAGTTCTTTTGCATATCTTGCAGAGAGTTTTAACTCTTCAAGGGCAGTTTCAAGCCTGTCACTGAGTTCGTATCTTGGAAATTCAAGTTCTTTTACAGAGTGATTTGATTTTGGCAAAGAGGAGTGAAGCATTGCAAAAAGATTTGCAAAAAGTCCGGTGTGGAGTTCAACCATCTCGGCTCCGAGCTTTTTTGACTGTTCTATAGCATCTGTAGAGGGGTCAATAAACAGTGAAACAGGAATGATGGCGTCATGAAGTTGCTCTATTGCATAGGATATTTCATTTTCATAGGCAAAAACATCAAGTCCGCCTTCTGTGGTAACTTCTTCTCTTTTTTCAGGAACCAAGGTTGCCCGATGAGGTCTGGCCTTACTGACAATGTCGAGTATTTTTTTGTTGATAGAACATTCCAAATTAACAGGCACCTTTGAAAACTGCAAAATATTTGTAACATCATTGTCTTGAATATGCCTTCTGTCTTCTCGTAAGTGTATAGTAATCTGATCAGCACCGCTTTGGCAGGCGACATAAAGTGCCTGTAAAATATCAGGGTCATTTACCTGTCTGGCTTCTCGTAAAACTGCCACATGATCAATGTTTACACCGAGTTTCATTTGTTTCCTTTTGTTTTTTCTTTGACTGATTTATAAAATTCGAGATACTTCTCTTCCAAATTTTCATAGTTGATGATTCCGCCTACATGAACTTCAACAGTGTAAGGTTCATTGTAAGGGGCATTTTTAAACACCTTTTCAAGTTTGTCGTTGATATATACGGGAACTATGTCAAGATTGTTTGCTTTGGCTATTTTTGAAGCACCGCTTTGAAATTGTTTAATGCCTTCTCCATTGTATCTCTCACCTTCGGGAAAGATGTAAATATTTAAGTCATCAACTTTGGCAAGTGTTCTTTTGATGGTCTTAAAAAAGCGTACGAGTCCTTTTTTGTTTTCCAAATCAACCGGAATACATCCGCTGTATTGAAAAAACTTGCCATATATCGGGTCTTCAAAAAGTTCCTGTTTCGCTATCCAGGTACCACTTTTGTTGTATCTTGAAAAAATATTTTCCATCACGAGAATATCAAGCAGAGAACGGTGGTTGATCGCATAAAGAATTTTGTCTTTTTTTGGAAGTTCCCCTACAAGTTTTACTTTGATATTTAAAAAATCCAAAACCTTGTTTGAATACTCCTGCCTTGCTTTTGAGAGTTCCTGATAGGCATATTTTTGTGTGATAAACGGATGAAAATAGGTTTGTTTGAAAATCTTTATGTATTTGAAGCCAAGCTCAATCATAAAAATAAATTTTCCTAAATCTTTTAGCATGAGTAACCTTCTTTATTAAAAAAGAAAATTATAGCTAAAAATATACAACTCTTTTGTAACACGCTTAGGCATTGTCTTTTTTTAAGGTCATCTCTGTTTCCATGATTCTGATTTCATCATTGGCAGAAATGCGAATGTCATCATCTGCTTTGAGCTTTTGTTTGTCAATTTTTTGTGGATAGTCAAAATGGTTCAATATATGTTTGATGGTGTTTATACGGGCTTTTTTCTTGTTATCGGAGCGAATGATTGTCCAGGGTGCATAGTCTGTATGGGATGCTAAGAGCATAGAATATTTTGCTATGGTGTATTTGTCCCATAAATCTTGTGATTTTTCATCCACCGGTGAGAGTTTGTACTGTTTGAGCGGGTCTGTTTTTCTCTTTTCAAAACGTCTTTTCTGTTCGGCTTTTGAAACGGAAAAATAGAATTTAAAAATTTTTATATTGGAATTGACAAGCATCTTTTCAAATTCGGGAACTTCATGTAAAAACTCTTTATGCTCTTCTTGTGTACAAAATCCCATAACAGGTTCAACACCTGCACGGTTATAGTAACTTCTGTCAAAAAGGACTATCTCTCCGGCTGATGGCAGGTGTTGGACATATCTTTGAAAATACCACTGTGTTCTCTCTTTGTCACTGGGCTTGTCAAGGGCCACCACTCTTGCACCACGAGGATTGAGATGTTCTGTTATGCGTTTGATTGTACCGCCTTTTCCCGCAGCATCACGACCTTCAAAAATCATTAAAACTTTTTGTCCTGTTTCTTTGACATGATTTTGCATTTTTAAGAGTTCTATCTGTAAATCTTTGAGTTCGCTTTCATATCGCAGGACTTCATCTTTTACCCAGACGGCAACACGTTTTTTATGAGGGTCTTTGCCTCTTTTGTCCTCAATGTCTTTCTCTTTCGTTTTATTTTTTCTTCTGTCTTCATGTACAATATCTTTTAAATCAGTACCTTCTTTTATCTCATCTTCGAGCATAGTTCTTTCATGTCCCATCTTTTTATCCTTTGATTTATTATAATCACTTTTACCTTAACATAAATTTTGTTCTATGTTATAATGCTACAAGAAGGTATGAAAAAATGGATGTAAGTATTGAATCAGCATTTAAAAATTTTTTGGAAATTGATTTTAAAAAAATACAAAAATACAAAAAAGCTGTGCTTGTAAAAAAAGAGACTGAGCCCCTGCATCAAATGCGTGTCTCTTTGAGAAGAATGCGTTCAGTATTATTTACTTTTCAATCCGTAATACCAAAAAAAATTACAAAAAAAATTGACATCAAAATTGCAACCGTGGCTTCTTATTGCAACAGAGCCCGTGATATTGATGTTTACATAGAAACATACTTGAAAAAAGAGACATTCTCTTCTACTGAATTGCTGCTTTACAAAATTGTTGTCCACTACAGAGAAAAAGAGTATAAAAAGATTCAAAAGTATTTAAAGTCTCATAAATATAAAAAACTTATAAGAAAACTAAGAAGATGGATAGAAACAAAAAAATGGCGAAAAAAGCTTAAAAAAAATGAGTTGTCTGCCCTGAAAGAAAACATTATCCCTTTTGCCGAAAATTTTTTAAAAAGCTATACAAATGAAATAATTTTATACGGTTCTACAATAGGGACTGTCTTGGAAGATGAGCAGGCACACAAATTACGAATTAAATTAAAAAAACTGCGATATGCCACAGACCTGTTTTCCTCTTATCTGCAAAAGAAAGATACTCTCAGAAACACACTCAAAGAACTGCAGGATATTTTAGGAAAGCTTCATGATATATATGTAACAAAAGAGTTGCACAAAGTTTTTCTGCAGTCCCAAAAAGACAAAAAACTTTTTACCTGTATAAAACAACTTGAAGCAGAGAATATGAAGAGGAAAAAAAAGCTTAAAGAAGCTTTTTTTCTCAAGTGGAAAGAGTTTAGAGAGATTGCTCAACAAGTTGATTAATCTTATCCACATCCTGTGTATTTGCAAAACAGCTTTTGTCTCCGCATATCATAAAATCATCCCTTTCACTTCTTTTTAACAGTATGAACGGATATTTTATTTTTGCCAGTTTGTACGCGTAGTTGTCAATGTTTTGTTCGCTTGTTTTTATAACTCTGTCCCCTTTGAGATATCGTAAAGCCTGTATAAGCATAGAGGGGTAGTAAATTGGCTTACGCCCGAGTTCATAAGAGTTGTATTCCATTGTTTTAAAGGCAAAATGAGTATATTTTTCATCTTCAAGAAGTGTTCCCAGTGTTTGTAGAACATCTATCATAATACTGACGGAACTTGTATATGTTGTATCGGTTATTTCGGCTTTGACAGCAAATTCGCCGCTACTGAAGTTCCACACTCCTTTGTCATAAAACTCTTCTAATGCTTTGTTGACAAACCGTTGGGCATGTATGAGATAGATTTCATTTTGTGTGTATTGAAAAGCGCTCAGAAGTGCCTGTGAAAGAAATGCATAGTCTTCCAAAAAAGCTTCGACTTTTGGCTTTTTGTGTATAAGTGTCGTATGATACAGCTTTTCATCAATAAAGAGTGTTTCAAGAAGCTTATCAAGGCTTTTTATGGCTTTTTCTTTGTACTTGTTATCTACAGTTCCAAGCAAAAACAGAGCGTTTATCATCATACCCGACCATGATGTCTGTACTTTTTTGTCTGTAAAGGGGTAGTCTCTTTTTTGTCGAATTTTTTGTAGAAGTGGTTTTACATCACTGAACCATGCAGGAATCTCTTCCTCAAAACGAATGATATTTTTGCCTTCAAAATTTCCGTGATGCGTAACATGCATCGTCTCACACATCTCTTTTGCATTTTCATATCCACTTTGAACAAGAAGCGTGTACACTTCATCATAGGTATAAACAAAGTAGCTTCCCTCTCCCTCTTCACTGTCAGCATCACTTGCACTGTAAAAAAGTCCATCTTCACTCATAAAGTTGTACCAGAAGTCTGCTGTCTCTTTTGCAATATGCAAATATGTTTCATCTTCATATAACAAATAGGCTTTTGTGTAGATGCCACAGAGCAGGGCATTGTCATAGAGCATCTTTTCAAAATGCGGTACCAGCCATTTTTCATCTACACTGTAACGGCAGAATCCTCCGTCTACAAGATCATACATACCGCCTTTTATCATGTTATTGAGTGTATTGGTCAGCATTGTTTTCGCATCGGTATCATTGTAGAGTCTTGCAACAACGAGTAGAGCATCAAGAGTTGAAGCACGTGGAAATTTTGGTTTATCTGAAAAACCGCCGTTTTGTGCGTCATAATTGTTTTTGGCTTGGAGCAGAAAATTTTTATAAAATTCCTCTTTTAATACAGTCGCCTCTTTTGGATGCTCTTTTTGACCCAAAAAGCCTTCTATTTCATTGGCATTTTCAAAGAGTTTGGGATCTTTCTCTTTTACTTTTGTTGCTATAAGCTGTGTAATCTCTTTAAAACCCATACCTTCTATACTGCCAGAATTTGATTCAGGCGGTATGTAAGTGGCTGCAAAAAAGGGTTTGTTCTGTGGTGTACAAAATATACTCGTCGGCCATCCACCGGCACGGCGGTTTAAAAGCATATAAACTTCCTGATAATACTTGTCTATATCCGGACGCTCTTCTCTGTCCACTTTTATGGAAATAAAGTTCTCATTTAAAATCTGAGCACACTCTTTGTTTTCAAATACTTTTTCTTCCATAACATGGCACCAGTGACAGGAACTGTAGCCTATGCTGATAAAAATTGCCTTGTTTTGGGCTTCTGCCTGAACAAAAGCCTCCTCACACCACGGCCACCAGTCCACGGGATTGTCTTTATGCTGCTGCAGGTATGGAGAATCTTCGTTTGCTAATCTGTTTGACATAATATATAACCTTCTTTATTTTAAGTGCCTGACCAGAATAAATGACATATTTAACAACATACAAAGGATTTAGTTTCAAGGCGAACTTTTGTTGGCGATACTGGTATCGTTAACGAAAGTTCAACGCAGGAAATGAATCCTTTGTATGTTGCCCTTCGGGTGAAGAGAGAAAATACAATCTAACTTCGTTGAAAATCCTTGTACCCAAAGGGCATAGCAAAAGCTACTAGTAGCTCCTACGGATTTTCGCCTTGTATCTTGCATTTTCTCTCTTCATTAAATTATGTCATTTATTCTGGTCAGGCACTTATGTAGGGTATGAAAAAAGGGCTGATGCTTTGCTTAAGCATGAAATTTACACAACTTATATAAAAACATGATACAATAGTGTTGAATTTAGTGAACAGAGTATTGTATGAAAAAAATCTATATAGCCGGACCTGATGTATTTGAAGTTAATTCTATAGAGATCGGTAAAAACCTGGTCAAATTATGTGAAAAGTATGGCTACCAGGGCCTTTATCCTTTGGATAATGTTGTCGATTTTTCACAAACAAAACATAAGATAGCACAGGATATATTTGATGCAAATATAAAGATGATACAAGAGGCTGACACAGTGATAGCCAATTTAAATCCTTTTCGAGGAAAAGAGCCTGACAGCGGAACTGTTTTTGAGTGTGGATATGCCTATGGACTGAACAAAGAAGTATACGGGTATTTAAGTGATTCTTCTCATTATATCGACAGGTTTGCAGAAGATGAAAGATTTGCCAAAGAGGGATCTTTTTATGATCTGGATGCAAGAGTGATAGAAGATTTTGATTATCCGCTGAATCTAATGCTCTCCTGTTCTACAAAAATTATAGAAGGTGATTTTGAATCAGTTTTAAAATTTTTAAAAGGCAGAGAATGAGATTTTTCATATTGATACTCTTCTTTTTATGCGGTTTCGCACAAGCCGATACAAACCGCGGACATGCTGCAGATGCCCTGGAAAAAGTCTCTTTACAGCTCCACTGGAAATACCAGTTTGAGTTTGCGGGATTTATTGCCGCCAAAGAGAAGGGATTTTACCGGGATGCCGGTCTGGATGTTAAGATCAAAGAGTACCAGACTGGGATGAATGTTGTTGATGAGGTTCTCTCACAAAGAGCAAATTACGGTATTTACAACTCTTCTATTTTACTGGAGTATCTGCAGGGGAAACCCCTGGTTTTGCTGGCATCTTTTTTTAAACGCTCCGCACTTGTGCTTATTACGCAGCCTTCTATTCATTCTCCCAAAGATCTGATCGGTAAAACAGTCATGTCTTCGCTTGTTGATGATTTCAGGCTCAATTTCAAACCTTATCTTGACGGATACGGTGTAAAGATAAGTGATCTTAAAATGGTTCCGCAAACATACCGTGTAGATGAATTTGCAAAGGGTGAAGTCGATGCTATGACTGCCTTTATTTCCGATCAGCCTCACAAGCTTGACAAACTCGGTGTAAAATATAATATTCTGGATCCCTCAAATGACAATCTGTTTGTTTTGCAGGAGGAACTCTTTACCTCCGCTGCTGAACTGAAAAACCATCCATACCGGGTGCATGCTTTTAAAAAAGCTTCCATAAAAGGCTGGGAGTATGCTCTTTCGCACAGAAAAGAGATTGCCAAAATCATTCATGAAAAATATGCGCCACAGCTTGACAAAGAGACATTGGAATATGAGGCAGAAACAATCAACAAACTGGTACTGCCTTTTATATATGACATAGGTTCCATAGACAAAAACTTCCTGCATAAACAGATGCAGCTTTTTAAAAATGATTTTCATGTGGGTGCGGGAAAAACACTGGATAATTTTATTGTAAAGCCCGGGATAAACGGACTTACATTGACAGATGAGGAACAAAGATATATAGAGGTGCATAAAAAAATACCTTTGTGTATAAATTATGATTTTTTTCCGATTGACGGATATAAAGACGGTAAGCACATTGGCATTATGGCTGATGTGTTTACAATGATTGCCAATAAAACAGGTTTTGAATTTATTCCTGTAGAATCACACTCAGAAGAAGAGTTGTTTCAAAAACTGCAAGAAAAAAAGTGCAAACTTCTTGCCATTATGGCAACAAACAACAGACACTTTACTACTATCAGACCGACAAAACCTCTCAGCAGTACCCATTTTACATTGTTAAGCAGACTTGACAAATCTTTCGTTGAAAATCCTCTGTTTTTAAAAGGAAAGTTGTTACTGGTGCAAAAAAACTCATTTAAAAATTATTTAAATTATCTGTATCCCTATTTAAACATTGAAGTGGAAGAGAATAAAAATACAATGGTGAAAAAAGTGCTTGACGGCAGAGCCTATGCTATAGCATCTATAGACGAACAGGCTGACTATTTTATAGACAAGTATGGATACGGCAAGCTGAAAATCAATGGGTTCCTGGCAAAAGAGAGGCTGCTGCATGGAAGTATCGGTGTACAAAAGGATGAACCGGTTTTGTACTCAATTATGCAAAAAGCTTTAAAAAGTCTTTCTAAAGAGAAGATAGAGGCAATAAAAAACAGCTGGAGACTCACACGGTACCATGAAAGGGTTGATTATTTTCTTTTATGGATGGTTTTAGGGGTTGTTGCAATCATTTTTTTTATTATGATTTATTATCAAAAGAAATTGAAAAACTTCAATGTAGCGCTTGAACAAAGAGTGCAGCAAAAAACAAAAGAACTGCAAGAAACAAATGAAATTTTAAAACACAAAGTACAGGAAAAAGCAAAAGAACTGATTAAAAAAGATGAAATTCTGACGGCACAGTCAAAACAGGCTGTAATGGGAGAAATGATTAGCATGATTGCCCATCAGTGGCGCCAGCCCTTAAATACAATTACGCTTCAAATCTCAAATTTACAGTTAAAATATCTTATGGGGCAACAAATTTCCAAAGAGGATATTATGCAGACTTTGGAAGATATCAGCGATTCTGTTGTGTATCTTTCCGATACTATTGAGGATTTTAAGACATATTTTCGCCCAAACAAAGCTGCTCAAGAGAGTGACATGAGAGGATTGCTCAAAAAAGCGATAAAATTTGTTGAGCCAAGACTCAAGTCAAATAAAATTGAACTCCAAACAGAATGTGATTCTGAGTTGCATGCAAATGTATATGCAAATGAACTGATACAGGTTTTACTGAATCTGTTAAACAATGCCATTGAAGCCTACGAAAACAAGAAAACAGAAGATAAAATCATAAAGGTTACATGTAAACAAAACGGTCCAAATATTCAGATTGATGTGACTGACAGAGCCGGAGGGATAAGAAAAGAATACTTGTCCAAGTTGTTTGAACCCTATTTTTCTACGAAAGGCAAAAATGGCACAGGACTTGGGCTTTATATGTCCAAAATGATTATAGAAAAACAGTTTGGTGGGAGTATCAGTGTGAAAACCTCTATGTTTGGTACAACTTTTACCATAGTCATACCAAAAGATGTGCAAAAATAATATTGAGAAGTGCCCTTCAATGCCATTTAAGTTAAGCATTTATTTGGAACCGGTACTTCAGTGCCGGCTGAGAGTGGCAAGACTATTGCAACAGCCGGCACTGAAGTACCGGTTCCGAGAAAGCATTAATTTTTTTAACTTAATGGCATTGGAGGTGCTCTTTAGATTTGTTTTCTTTTTACCATTGCCAAAACCATCGGGAGGTTGAGTCCGTCGTTATGATACCCTTCATCTCTGCATGATTCACATTTATCACCCATAGGGCATATGTCATTTTCCAGGAGTTCCTCAAGGGTGGTAAAGTTATTTTCTTTTATACACTCAGCTATATCTTTTAGAGTCAGTGAATTGCATACACATATCTCAGTATCTAAATCTATCATGTTTTTATAAACCTTTTTCTTTTATATGGAATTATAATATATTTTTATTAACACAAATTTTATATTTATGAGATACAATTACACAGAGAATACACACAAAAATGTAATAAGTGCCTAGCCAGCATAAATGACATAATTTAATGAAGAGAGAAAATGCAAGATACAAGGCGAAAATCCGTAGGAGCTACTAGTAGCTTTTGCTATGCCCTTTGGGTACAAGGGTTTTCAACGAAGTTAGATTGTATTTTTTTTCTTCACCCGAAGGGCAACACACAAAGGATTCATTTTCTGCGTTGAACTTCGTTAACGATACTCGTATCGCCAACAAAAGTTCGCCTTGAAACTAAATCCTTTGTATGTTGTTAAATATGTCATTTATGCTGGCTAGGCACTTATTTTTTAAAAAGGACAATTATATGAGACTATTGGCAAAAATATTTTTTATCTTGACTCTGGTTTTTTCTTTTGTAAATGCAGCTGCTTTTTTAATGCCTGATGAGGCATTTAAACCTTATGCCAAAGTCAATGAGTCAATGCAGATAGAAACAGGTGTGAAAATCGCCAAAGATATTTATCTGTATGCTGATAAATTAAAAATTGAACTGATTGATGCAAAAGGTTTGTCAATACAAAACATCACAAAGCCTGCTACATCCGAGCATCAGGGTGACAAAGTTTATATCAAGTCACCGAATTTTATTGTTACATTGAAAAAAGATGCTTCTTTGAAAGGGATGCAAACAATAAAATTGAAAATCTCTTTCCAGGGATGTTCGGAGCAGGGACTGTGTTATGAACCCAGTACAAAAGAGTTTACTCTTCAAATAGATGCAGACAAGCTCTCTGCTGAAAATAATGCTTTACATGTAAAGGCAGAAGAAAAGTCAGAGACTGACTCTATAGCAGATACAATAAAATCAAGCAGTTTCTTCGTTATTTTGGCAACATTCTTCGGGTTTGGCGTTTTACTCTCTCTGACTCCCTGTGTTTTTCCAATGATTCCTATAATCTCCGGTGTAATAATTTCGCAGGGAGAAGGACTTACGACAAAAAAAGCTTTTGCCCTCTCTTTGGTGTATGTACTTGCAATGGCTGTTGCCTATACAATCGCAGGTATTTTAGCAGGAGTCTTTGGAGCTAATTTGCAAGCCGCACTGCAAAATCCATGGGTTGTCTACTCTTTTGCAGGTATCTTTGTTGCTCTTGCTGCAAGTATGTTTGGTTTTTATGAATTGAAACTTCCTGATGCACTTGTAACCAAAGTCAGTACAAATACAAATCGTAACGGTTTTATAGGTGTAGCCATTATGGGATTTCTCTCAGCACTTATTGTCGGTCCCTGTGTTGCTGCTCCTTTGGCAGGTGCTTTGGTATACATAGGACAAACGGGTGATGCACTTTTAGGCGGAGCTGCACTTTTCAGTATGAGTATAGGAATGGGGGTTTTACTTATTCTGGTCGGTGTAAGTGCCGGTAAGTTTATGCCTAAGCCTGGTCCGTGGATGGTTATGGTCAATGAAATTTTTGGCGCATTAATGTTGGGTGTTGCTATTTGGATGCTTGAAAAAGTACTGCCATCTTCTGTTACCACTCTGATGTATGCAATTGTCGGAATAGGATTCAGTGTCCATTTTGGAGCCTTTGACAAAGAGGGACACAGTTTCAAGCGGAGTCTGTCCTTACTGTTGTTTATCTACTCTTCGACACTTTTTATGAGTGTTTTGGCGGGCGCACCAAGTATAAAACAGCCACTTGGATTTTTAAAATCACAGGCAGCGGGCACAGTACTTCCTTCAAATGAGAAAAAGCTGACATTTACAGAAGTAACCTCATTGGATGAGCTCAATACTTTGTTAGAAAAAAACAGAGGTAAAAAAATAATGCTTGATTTTGCAGCTGACTGGTGTACAGCCTGTAAAGAACTTGAAGAGGTGACTTTTGCAGACCCGAGAGTAAAAGAAAAACTACGTGAGTATGTCCTGATTCGCGCAGATGTTACGGCAAACGGTGCAAAAGAAAAGGCACTCAGCAAGGCATATGGTGTTTTTGGTCCTCCTGTAATGATCTTTTTTGACAAAGATTTACATGTAGAGAAATCCAAAACAATTGTAGGGTTTATAGAACCGGAAGCGTTTTTAAAACATCTTCAGTAATTTGGACTAAAGAACAGAGGCGGAGTTTATTTGTTAAAAAAAATAGTAATCTTTTTTGGGGGAATCATAGTTATTGTCCTGCTTCTTACTTTATACTTTAAAAATGAAGTCAAAGAAGAAAAAATTTACCATATTATGGATCAAATGCGGCTGACACTTGATTCCCAGCTTAAATCTCATGAAATGGATGACCTGAAAATTGCCTTGCTTCTTTCAAAGAATGAAGCGCTTGTCAATGCTTTGGAAAATGATGATGAAGATTTAGGCTATAAAATTTTAGAAGACATTACACAGGATATTGAAAAAAACACCGGTATGCGGATACGTGCCCAGGTCATTACAAAAGAGCTGAATATTTTTGCAAGAAGCTGGGATGACATCTATGCCGGTATGCCTATAGGTGACTACAGACTGGATCTGCAATATTTTTATACACATACAAACCCCCGTACTTCTGTAGAAATAGGACGCCGTCTGGGTATAAAGGCAACAGTGCCTGTATATAAAAACGGTAACTTTTTAGGCTTTGTGGAAGTTATCTCTTTTTTTAAATCTATGACAGATTTTTTCAGTTCCATGGGTGTTGATTTGTATGTGTTACTTGATGTAAAGCACACAGATACTGCAGTTTTGATGATGCAAAACCTGACGGTTGACAATTATGTTCTGGCAAACAGAAACTATAATTATGCACATATTCAAACTCTCAACCATATTGATTTTAAAGAACTGAAGCTTAACGGTGTTGTTTATGCAGATGAAAAATATATTTTTTATGAAAATATGAAAGACGGAAGTGGTACAATAATAGGAGCTTTTGTTTTTGTACTGCCAAAAAGGTATTTGGATTATTTTAGAAATCCCGAAGACGATATCTCTTTTTTAATCAATGTTACAAGAAGCGGACTGTATGATGTTGTCAAAGAAGAAAAGTATGAAAACAATATATATAAAGATTACAGTGCCAAATCAATGGTCTATTTACAGGATGTAATAGACAAAGAAGAGAGGCAGTTGTTTTTTGATGAAGCCTATGAAAAATTTGACAAATATTCCAAAGACGAGTTGATTCAAATGATGCTTAACAGAAAAATAGTAAAAAAAATAGACGGGAAAATTAAATGAGAATTTTACTTTTGGAAGATGAATACTCTTTGCGTATCAGTGTAGAAGAATTTTTGAGTGATCTTGGATATGAAGTAGACGGGATTACGGACGGACTTGAAGCATATGATGCTGTTTATGATAAAAGCTATGACCTGCTCCTTTTGGATGTAAATGTTCCTTCTCTCAACGGTTTTGAACTTTTAAAAAAACTGCGTGCAGATGAAATTACAACACCTGCTATATTCTTAACATCCATGACGGATGTTGATGATTTAAAAGAGGGCTACAAAAGAGGATGTTGTGACTATATCCGCAAGCCGTTTGATCTCGAAGAGCTTGAACTGCGTATAGATCAGGCAATTGCAAGTCATTTGCAAAATGACGGGAACAGTGTGGAACTCGGCTGTGGTCTGGTGTATGATTTGAAAAAAAGCAAACTGACGAAAGATGATGAAGAGATTGTACTGCGAAAAACAGAAAAAGATTTGCTTGAAGTGCTTATCAAGCATAAAAACTCTATAGTTTCTACAGAAATGTTTCAAGATGAAGTCTGGGGAGAGTATGTGGAACCGGCTACAATACGGGTTCAGCTTAACAATCTTAAAAAGAAACTTCCACAGGCAGTCATACAAAACAGACGTGGTTTAGGGTACATTATTGAAAGATAATAAATATTCGGCAAAATATGCACTTATTTATACTTTTTTGGTATCAGGCATTTTGCTGACGCCTCTGTTTTTTTATTTAGTCTATATGAAAAATATACACTCCATTCAAAATGAGCTTTTTTTGAAAGAAAAGTCTCTTTTGGTGGTAAAAGCGATGGAAGAGTTTAATCAGGATGATGAATATTTTGAGTATCCGAGATTTAAAACATTTCAATCAGGTCTTTATGACGAAGGTTTCCATCCGATTTTTACTTTGATTGACACTCCGATCAATTATTTTAAAGAGGGATATTATTTAGAAGGCAACAACGCCTATCTCATTGTAACCTTGCCAAAAGAGAGATATTTCGGTGCAAGATATCTTGTACTGAAAAATGAAATCTCCTTTGCGCCTGTGTATGAAAAAGTATTTATTATCCTTTTTACCATTGTTGTCTTTGTTTTTATACTGAGTCTCTTTTTTCTGGGCAGTTTTGCCAAACCTTTTCAAAGAATTAACAAACAGTTGGACAATTTTATAAAAGACTCCATGCATGAGATTAATACACCTCTGTCTATCATTAATGTAAATATTGATCTTTACAACAGAAAACATGAACAAAACAAATATATGCAGAGAATGAAAGCTGCCGCAAAAGTACTTTCAAATATCTACAATGATATGGACTATCTTATAAAATACGAACGCTTGCATCATGAAAAAAAAGATATAGATCTTGCCGAGTTCCTCAAAGAACGCATAGAGTATTTTAATGAAGTTGCCAAAATGAAAAATATTCAGATAAATGCATCAGTACAGGAGTGCAAAACGGTGTATATGAATGACAAAGAACTGCAGCGTCTCATTGACAACAACATTTCCAATGCCATAAAGTACTCGTATGAAAATTCAAATATTGACATTACGCTGTATAAAGAAAACGAAAAATGCTGTTTGAGTTTTAAAGACTATGGTGTAGGCATTGAAAAGGTTGAAAAGATATTTAGCCGATACTATAGAGAAGACAGCAGCAAAGGCGGTTTTGGAATAGGGCTCAATATAGTAAAAGCGATTATAGATAAAGAGAATATAGAACTCAAAATAGAGTCACTGCCGAAGCAGGGAAGTCTATTTATCTACACATTTCCTCAAAAAAAGACAAATTAAATATAAATAAAACTGATTTTACATAAATTTTACATTTAGTAGTTACACTTACTCCATAAAACAAATAGGAGGAACGAGAATGAAGAAAACTGTTATGATGTCATTACTTGTGGGTGTTTCATTATTTGCTACTGATTATAGCAAAGTAATAACGCATCCGGATGCGAGTAAGATGATAGAAAAAGATTTGTTAGCACCACCCAAAGTATATAGTATGCCAGCCGGTTGTGTAACAACTGACCCTGATGCGATAGCAAGAGGTGCATATATTTTCCATAACCTAAACGGAAAAAAGGCAAAGAAAAACCCGCCAAAAGGTTTGTCTAGAAAAACAAAGGACGGAAAAGTCAAGCAATACGGAAACTGTGTTGCATGTCATAATATAGAAGGTGCAAAAGGTGCCGGTAATATAGGTCCTGATTTAACTGACTATAGAGAAAACTTTATTAACAGTGGTGCAAGAGACAACCAGTTTGTTTTTCAAAAAATAGCAGATGCTCGTATTGACAATCCGGATACTCATATGACAATTAACTTGACAACCAAGTTATTCACTCCAAGAGAAATATGTGATATTACTTCATATATTGTTGCTCCAAAATAATTATAAGGAATTTAAACTATGCAAAGAAGAGATTTTTTCAAAAAATTAGGAACAGTAGCTGCGGTATCAGCTGTTATGCCAGCAATGAGTTTTGCCGGTGGTTCGAAACCTGTCAGTCCAAATAAAATGGACTACAATACTGCTGTAAAGACGATAACAGGCGGGAAAACTCCTAAACCTTCAAAAAAAGTGAAATTAAAAGTTCCGGAAATTGCGGAAAACGGTGCAGTTGTTCCGGTAACTGTAACAGTTGATTCTCCAATGACTGAGAGTAACTATGTGAAAGCTATTCATATTTTAACAGGAAAAAATTCAAACGCTCGTACAATTGATGTTTATTTGACTCCTGCTAACGGCAAAGCAATGTTTTCAACACGTATTAAACTTGGTGGCACGCAAAAAGTAGTTGCTTTGGTAGAGTTAAGTAATGGTGAGTTTTTAACAGCTTCTCAAAGTGTTAAAGTAACTATTGGTGGTTGTGGTTGATTCTAACCAAACATTTAAAGTCAAGAAAAATATAAAATAGAGGAATTGAAAATGCAAGAAAGAAAGTCACTGATTAAAATCAAGCCAAAAAGATACAAAAATGGCGAGATAGTTAAAGTTAGTTTTATGGTTATGCACCCAATGCATACTGGTATGGCTAAAGATAAAAAAACGAAAAAAATTATTCCGGCAAAATATATAAACAGTGTAAAGTTTATTTATAACGGAAAAGAGATTACAAGCATGAAAGTCTGGGAGTCATTATCTGTAAATCCTGTATTTACTACATACATGAAAATTAACGGCAAAGGGAAACTGACTGTTAAATATACGGATAATACTGGCGAAGCGCACGAAAAAACCAAAAAGATTAAACCAAAAGGATAATCAAATGAAAACAGGTATTAAAATAGCTCTATCAGTTGCAATGCTTGCTTCATTATCTTATGGTGGTGAGCAATTTGCAATGAGCGACGCAGACCGTGCAATGTACGCAGAGATGTCAGAAAACAATCCTGCAGACATTATGGTGGCTGACGGTGAAGAATTACTAGGTTATATGGGTGGAGACGAAGGTCTTGCAAAATACCTTGGTGTGACTGAAGATGAACTGCCGGCATATATAGCAGGTTTTCCCCGCTATATCAAAAAGTTTGACATGGTTGTAGGTATTGACCAGGTTCTACAGGCAATGATGGCAGACGGTGGGCACAAACCACTCAAGCTTAAAAGCGGAAATATGTTTGCAATGGTGGCATATGTGAAATCTATTGCAAACGGTGAAAAGATAAACATAGACGTAACAGCAAACAAGCAGATGAAAGAAGCTTATGCACTGGGTTTGAAGACATATATGACAAAACGCGGTGGTCGCGGACTTTCATGTAACTCTTGTCATGCTCCTGCTGTAGTCGGTCGTATTTTAAGAACACAGCCGCTGCCGGATTTAGGTGCAAACGGAGCTAAGGCTGCTGCAACCTGGCCGGCATACAGAATGACAAAATCATCTTTAAGAACACTGCAACGTCGTTTTCAGGGATGTATGAAAAATGCACTTTTAAAAGTTATACCGCTCGGTTCAAAACAGATGGTAGCACTTGAAGTGTATTTAACAAATAAAGCAAAGGGCGCTGAAATTTCAATCCCTGGTTTAAAAAGATAGAAGGTTAATTAATGGAAATTTCTAGAAGAGATTTTATGCACATTGCAGCGATATTTGGACTGACTGCGGCTACAAGTAGTTTTGCAAGTTCACAAAAAATAGAGCAGATTGGTTTAAAAGACATATACCAGTTTAATTCAATGGGTAATTTCACACTGATGCATATATGTGATTTGCATGCACATATAAAACCACTCTATTGGAGAGAGCCCTCAACATTGATCTCTGCTCCAAATCTTGTGGGAACACCGGGATTTTTGTGTGGGGAAGCATTTGCAAAGCATTACGGTTTAGAGCCAAGTTCTTTGGATGCATATTTTGATACCTATATAGACTTTAGCAAATTGGCTAAAAAGTTTGGAAAAATGGGTGGTATCGCCCACATTAAAACTTTGACAAATCACATTATAAAAGAGCGTGGAAAAGAGAATGTTCTTTTCCTGGATTCCGGTGATACATGGCAAGGGACAGGCGTGGCACTGAAAACTGCCGGTGAAGCTATTGTAAAAGCTCAGAATTACCTTGGTATTGACACTATGGTCGGGCACTGGGAATTTACTTATGGAAAAGAGAGAGTAAAAGAGCTTATCGAAATGCTTGATGCGAAGTTTATTTCTCAAAATATTGTAGGTGATGATCCTTTTGCTGATGAGTATGAAGAGTTAATTTTTGAACCATATACTATAGAAGAGCGTGGTGGTGCAAAAATCGGAATTATTGGTCAATCTTTTCCATTTACATCTACTGCAAACCCAAAAGAGTTTACAGAGGGTTGGAGTTTTGGTTTAAGACTTGAAACACTTCAAGAATATGTAGATGAGTTGAGAAATGAGAAAAAAGTGGACTGCGTTGTTGTACTTTCGCACGACGGATTTAGCGTTGATCAGGAAGTGGCGCGTAAAGTTAAAGGTATCGACTTTATTTTAAGCGGTCACACACATGACCCTTCACCGGAGCCTATTGTAATTAACGGTACTGTTATTGTTATTGCAGGAAGTCACGGAAAATATATCGGTCGTTTGGATATTGATGCAAAAAACGGAAAAGTGAACGGATATGAGTACAAACTTATTCCTATTGCTTCACATATCATTCCGGCAGATCCGGAGGGTGTAAAACTTGTCAATGAGTTGTACGCTCCTTTTGATAAAGAATTTAATGAAGTGTTGGGTCGAACAAAAGGAATGCTGTATAAGCGTGATACATTCTTCTCAACATTTGATCAACTCATCAATGATGCAATTATGGATGAGATGAAGTGTGATGTCTCTTTTACTCCAGGGTACAGATGGGGAACAACAGTCTTAGCAGGTGACAATATTTTAATGGACAATGTCTATGAGATGTGTGGGATTACCTATCCGGATGTTTATACATTTGAATTAAAAGGTGAAAAGATTGCGACACTTTTAGAAGATATCGCAGATAATGTTTTTAATGCAAATCCTTTATATCAGCAGGGTGGTGATATGAGCCGTCTTGGTGGTGTAACGTATTCTATCGCTGTTTCCAACAAAGCAGGTGAGAGAATATCAAATCTTAAAATAGGAGGTAAACCTATAGACTTGAAGAAAACTTATATAGTCTCATCATGGGGTGGGAACCTGCAAAAAGCGGGTGCCAACTTGCAAACTGACAAAATTCGTCCGGTTTATGATGTTGTACGTGATTATATTAAAAAGAAAAAAGTGGTCGATGTGAGTAACAAAGGTAATGTTACGATACTAGATTACAGTTGTGGCTGTCCGACTAAGGGGTCAAGGGGCTGCTAAAGGAACAGGAGGCAGCTGCAACTGCCTCCTGTATCTGAATGTGTTAATAAGAACATAATCAAATAGAGTTGTTATAACACTTTTTAAATAAATAAAAGGGAAACAAAGATGAAGATATTGAAATTAAGTGCTATCGCGGCATTAGCATGTGTGTTTTCAGTCTCAGTAGAGGCTGATGAAAGTACGCAAAAGCGTGAATTGAAAAATAATATGATGGTGAAAACAAATATTGTGCCTGGTAAAGTGGATAATCTTGCAGATATGTTTACAGAAGGTATGTTTTACGGCCGTTTAAGAACAAATTATTTTAAATGGGATTGGAAAAATGATGATACAGCAACCACAGGAAATAAAGACAATGAAGCATTTGGTTTAGGTGGAAGTTTACTTTATAAATCTGCAACATATAATGGTATGAGTGCGATGGCAGGGTTTTACTTTACTAGTAGTCCTATTAGATCTTTGCGTGAAGATGAAGCGGATATTAAATATGTAAAAGCCGGAAAAGATACATTTAGTCGTTATCAAATTAGTACAACTGGTGTTTGGGAATATGCAGTTTTAGCAGAAGCAAATATTCAGTATGAAATTTCTAAAACAAAGGTTATTGCCGGTCGTCAAATTTTTGAATCTTTTTTAACAAAGTCAAATGATACAAAAATGATTCCAAATACATTCGAAGCGGTTGTTCTAGAAACAAAAGAGTTGTCTAAAACAAGAATTCGAGGTGCGTATATTACCGCACAAAAATTACGTGATCATACAACTTTTCATGATGTCATTACATTTAAAGATGAATCAGGCAACAGTTGGGCAAATAATGATGATTCAGCTGTACATAAAGGTTTAAGTTATCAAAATTTTGTTACTGCTGGAGAAGATGTAAATCACGAACTTATTGTTATAGACCTTAGAAACAAATCAATTAAAAATCTTAAAATAGATGTTACTTACGGAAGTGTTCCTGGAGTTGTTTCATCGATGACGGGAGAGTTAAATTATAAAATTGCACTTCCTGGAGGGTATTCTTTAACACCGGGTGCTAGATATATGAAGCAGTTTGACAATGGCGGTGGAGCTGTTGGTGGTGCTACTTTAAAAGGCTCTTTAGCTCTTGATAAAACACCTACTTCAAACCTTGGTTACAAAGATAGATTTACACTTGACAGCTCACTTTGGATGGCTCGTTTAGTATTGAAAAAAGGAGCACTAAAGGCTCAAGTTGCTTACTCTGCTGTGGAAGATGCAGCAGATATTGTAGCGCCATGGAGAGGATTTCCAACTGGTGGATATACACGTGCAATGGCACAGTATAACTGGTATGCAAATACTAAAACCACAGCTGCAGAAGTTCATTATGACTTTGATAAAGCTGGTTTAGTTCCTGGATTTAGTACATTATTTCGCTACGCAATGCAAAATTTTGATGAGGCGAAACAGCTTGCTGGTGTTCAAGCAGATAGCAATATATTACATGTAGATTTGCGTGAAAATTTTGGTAATGGACTCTATGCAAAAATACGAGTTGGTTTAGTTTCAGCAGATAGTCGTGTAAGCGGTATAGAAAAAGATTCATATAACGAGTATCGTTTTGAATTAAACTATTTGTTCTAAAAATAGGATATAAAAGGATTATGCTTTGAAGTCATTTTTGTTGAGTATTGTATTATTTCATTCTCTCCTTTCTTTCGATTACAAACTTCAGCCTAAAAAAGTAGATGAGATCACCACTCACTGCTTTTTTGGACTACCAGAAGTGATGGACGAGCATAACAATGGAAACATGTCTAATTCATGTTTTGTTACCCTTGGGAACAGCTATCTTGTGATAGATAGTGGTCCCACGTATCAGTATGCCCAGCAGGCATATCAAAAGATGAAAACTATCAAAAATCTTCCTGTTTCTTATGTAATTGATACCCATGTTCATGATGATCATTGGTTAGGCAACAGTTATTATGCTACACTCGGTAGTACAATTATAGGTTCGTCAGTCTTTAAAGAACTGCCTAAATTAGAAAAAACACGTATGCAAAGAAGAATCTCTCCCGAGGCATATAAACAGACAAAACAAATTTTTCCAACTGTTTTTGTTGATCAGGAAAAAGTGCTAGATATTAACGGGACAAAAGTTTATATAAAAAGTGTAAATCATAAAGCGCACACAAACAGTGATCTTTACGTTTACATTCCAAGTAAAAAGATAGTTTTTGTAGGGGATCTTGTTTTTAACCAAAGACTTCCTTCCCTGCGAGACGGAGATATTAGTGGCTGGATAGAAGCTCTTGATGATATTAGAACAATGGATGTTGAGTATATTGTCGGCGGGCATGGAGAAAATATAGATAAAAAAGCAGTTGATTTTACCTATAACTACTTGAAGACTTTAAAAAAAGAAGTAAAAAAAAGACTTGACGCTGGTGAAGATATAGCTGATGTAGTGAATGAGGTGACGATGAAAAAGTATAAGCATGATCCTTTTTATGATTCCATTCACAGACAGAATGTAGAAACAGCCTATAGAATGTTGGAGTGGGAAGATGAATAAGTTTATATTTTTGGTGTTATTGAGCAGTCTCTCTTTATGGGGTCTTGAATTTCATACCTATGAAGAAGCGCTAAAAATTCAAAAGAAAAACAATAAAATTATTATGATAGATGTCATACGTTCGGATTGTCAGTACTGCATAAAAATGAAAAAAGAGGTATTTGACAATCCTGAGATGTCAGCATGGATAGAGGAGCGTTTCATTCCTGTAGAATTGAACCTTGACTTTGATGAACTGCCTTTGGGATTACATGTATATTTTACACCGACTTTTTTCTTTGTGGACAAAAATCAAAAAATAATTAAACAGATTCCGGGTTCATGGAATATTCAGGATTTTAAAGATTTAACAAAAAATATAAAATAAAGGATCATTCATGCTAAAATTTACACTAATTTTACTAAGCTTTTGTATTCTCTCGTTTGCAGATACAGAGTATGCAGAGCCTAAACCTTCTATAGACAATCCGAGACAAATTGTCTTTTCAGTCACAGAAGACTCTGCACATGCACTGGATCATATACTCAGTGTCGCAAACAATGTTTTAAAGTTTTACGGACCCGAAAAAGTAGAAATGAAAATCGTTGCCTACTCCAAGGGAATAAAACTTTTGGACAGACACGTGAAAGAGACTGCTGTGCGAGTGGATGCTCTGATGCAGTATGATGTAGAGTTTGTTGCGTGTGGTAACACAATGCGAACCCTCCATATAAAAGAAGAAGACCTTGTTGAGGGCTCTGTTGTAGTAACTGCAGGTGTGGTTGAACTACTCGAGAGTGTCAAAGCAGGTTGGATTTATATTAAACCATAGGAAAAAAAATGAAAAAACTAATTACACTGGCAATTGTACTTTTTTGTGCAGTTTCACTACAGGCAAAGGGTGATTTGCATCTTTTTAGTGTAGACAACAAAGATGGAAAAATTACACCGTACATGATAGAAGAGGCATTAAACAATGGTGGTTTTCATGTAGAGCTTAACAGCAACATGATAGGGCCGTTTAAAAAGCAGTTTAAAGAGACACAATACAAGGTGTTTACTTTGATGACATTCTGGAGTAAAAAATATACAAGAGATTTGGTGATTAAGTATCCAAAAGCGGGTGTTTTTACACCGATGGGTATGGGAATCTATCAGGCAAAAAATGAAAATACCTTGCATCTTTCTGTGTTGAGCGCAGAAGCACAAGGAAAAATATTAGGGATTAAAGATTTGTCTCTTCTAAAAAAGATAGAAACAGACGTGCTTGCAGTGATAAAAAAGAATTTTCCAAAAGCAAAACATACTTACAGTGAAGACAGTTTAAAAACATCACATAATTTAGTAACAGTCTATGAAATGGAAGTAGATGAGGATGAAGACCCGGATGATGTGCTGGATGAACTCCAAATGAATTTGGAAGGAGCTTTTAAACCATACGGATTTGTTGTTCCCCAATTTATGGATCTTAACGAAGTACTTACACAAGACGCAACTAAAGAGTCACCGTTTGATTTTTATATCACTTATTCTATCTGTAAACTGCCGGTCATTTACACTGTTTCAAAAAGCAGACCTGAAGCATCAGCATTTGCACCATGTACAACAATGTTGTATAAGAAAAAAGGGGAAAATAAAGTTGTCGTAGGTTTTCCGGCTGTCTATAACTGGCTGAGTTCTGCCAAAGTTGAAGACAAAGAGGCAAAAGCGACACTCTTAAAAGCACAAAAAGATTTCGAATCTATTTTGAAAGATATAACAGAGTAAGAAGTTTATCTTCTTCCTCTGCTTCTGTTGGCATTTGAGCCGCGGGAGTTTCCTCTGGGCTTGTTTCTAGCTCCACGATTTCCACCCATATTGATAGGTTCTGCTTTGATGCTCGGATCTGGTTTAAACCCTTTAAGCCATACTTTTTGTATATCTTTTTTTATCAATTTTTCTATATTTTGCAAAAACTCATCTTCATCTACACACACAAGTGATATAGCTTCTCCTTTGTTTCCTGCACGGCCTGTTCGCCCGATGCGATGCACATAATCTTCACTGACATTTGGCAGTTCAAAGTTGACAACATGAGGGAGCTGGTCTATGTCAATGCCGCGTGCTGCAATATCTGTTGCCACCAAAACCCGAACATCGCCTTTTTTAAAGTCAGCAAGTGCTTTTGTTCGTGCATTTTGGCTTTTGTTTCCATGGATTGCCACAGAGGAGATGCCCTCATTTTCAAGCTGTCCGCTGAGTTTGTTCGCACCGTGTTTTGTCCGTGTAAAAACAAGTACCTGCTGCCACTTCCCTTCGTTTATAAGGTGTGTCAGAAGCTCTCTTTTTCTCGTTTTGTCTACAGGATAGACACTCTGTGCTACACTGGTGTTTGACTCATTGGTTCTTGCAACTTCGATGAGTGTCGGAGATTTTAAAAATTGATTTGAGAGTTTTTTAATGGCATCGGAATAGGTTGCCGAAAAAAGGAGAGTCTGACGCTCTTGTGGGATGATGTTGACGATTTTTTTAATGTCGTTTACAAAACCCATATCCAGCATTCTGTCGGCTTCATCAAGTACCAAAAACTCTATTTCGCGTAAATCTATTGTTTTTTGAGAGATGTGATCAAGCAGACGGCCCGGTGTTGCGATGACAATCTCAACGCCTTTTCGCAACTGTGCAATTTGCGGGTTTATTTTTACACCGCCAAAAATAACAGTTGATTTAAAAGGGGTGTGTTTTGCATAGAGTGTCACATTTTCGGCAACCTGCAGTGCAAGCTCGCGTGTCGGTGTCAAAATAAGTGCACGGACTTTGTGTTTTTGTTTTGAAGACTTTTTGCGTGAAAGCAACTCTAAAAGCGGCAGTGTAAAACCTGCAGTCTTTCCAGTACCTGTCTGAGCACCTGCCAAAATATCTTTTTTTTGTAAAATGACGGGAATCGCTTTTGCCTGAATGGGTGTAGGCGTATCATAGCCCTGTTCTTTGACAGCTTTTAAAATCGGCGCTGAAAGACCGAGTGAATTAAATGTAATTTCTTTTTGAATCGTTTTTTCCTAATGAAGACTTAAACAAGTCTTTTGTTTATTCTTCTATAATAGCATAATTTATGGCATTTGTGGGTATAATTTCAAAAATACTTTTATAGGACACCAAATGCCTGCTGATACCATTGCCATTAAACCAAACAACCACCGTATTTATCCCTGCCCGGATGATAAAAAAACAGAACTTTTAAATAAAATTATAGAAGAAAATACAAATGAAGATATTTTGGTGGTTTGTGCAAGCAATGCTCAAGCACTTAAAGAAGAGCTGAACAATAAAGAGATTTCGGTTATAGAAGACAAAGAGCTTGTAACAAACAAAGATTTGACTTGTGGTTTTTTGATCAGTTATGATATGCCGATAAAAGCCATAGTCTATATGGCAAGAGTTACAAAAGCGACACACAAGGCTGTAATGCTGTTGGATGAGAGTGAGCAAAAAGCCCTGCATGCCATAGAAACACTGCTGGGTCGTGCCATCAAACAAGAGATACTTCCGGGTTTTGAATATCCGCAAAAAGAGTCAAAAAACAGTGATGAACCCAAAAGAAAAAAACTCTCAAAAGATGAGATAAGAGAAGTAGCCAAAAAACGATATGAAAGTTCTACACAGGAAAAACCGAAGTTTGACAAGCCAAAACGTGACTTTACAAAAGATGCTGAAAAAGATGACAAATGGGCAAAAAAGAAAAAAGCACCCAACAAATTTTTAGGCAAAGATGAAAACGGCAAAGCAAAATTTTCAGGAAAAAGCGGCGAGAGAAATCACCGTTATGACGGCACACCAAGAGAAAGATTAACAGGAAAAAAAATAAGCATTAAAGCCAGAAAACCAAAAGATACTTAAAAACTTTTCGACATTAAAGACTAAGGGCGAGGTTAAAACCTTGCTTCCGAGAGAACATTAAAATTAGTACTGTGTAATAATCTCTGCTACTCTTTTGGAACTTCCATGTTTTAAGTAGCTTCGTAAAGATTTTGAATTTTGTAAAAATTTCTCTCTGTCATACTCTTTATAAGCATTTAAAAGATTTTTTACCGTCACATCTTTTTGAATAAATTCCGGATGCAGTGCTTCCTTTTTATACTGCGAAAACATAATATTCCCAAGCCCAAGATAATCCAACTTCACAAGTCTGCTTGCTAGAAAATAGTCAAGCGGTTTTGCAATGTAACTCAAAACAAAAGGAACACCTATGAGTGCCGCTTCAAGCGTAGCCGTTCCACTGCAGATAAAAGCAAAATCCGCATTGTAAAGGGCTTCATGCGGTTCATGCGTGATGTCAAAATCACTTATATCTCCATATAATGCCTTGATGTCTGTCTGGGAAAAATGCTCAGGTATAACCAGTGTAGCCTTTACATGTAAGTGCTGTGTCAGTTCTCTAAAAACAGGCATGAGTTTTGTAATCTCACCTTTTCGGCTGCCTGGCATAAACACGATATTTTGGACTTCATCATTGAGGGATTCTTTAAAGTGCGTAATCTGGTCAAGCAAGGGATGTCCGACATATTCTATAGGAGCGTCTTTTGGGTAGTAACTCGGCTCAAAAGGTAAAATAGAGCATAACCTGTCTATGGTTTTGGCAAGAACGGGAATGCGTTTTTTCTTCCACGCCCAGGCTTGGGGCAGTATATAATAGATTATCTCTTTTTGCGGGTATCTTTTTTTGATTTTTTTGGCAAGAGGCAGGTTAAAGCCAGAAGAGTCGATAAGCAGTATTTTATCCGCCTCTTTTGCAAGTTCTGTCATTTCGTCTGCAAGTTTGAAAAAAAATCTCAATTTTTTCAAAGCATCCACAAAACCCATAATAGCAAGGCTTCTCAAATCTACAACAGGGTTTCCGAGTGTTTTGTCAAAAATACCCATAAACTCAACATCATCTCCCAACTCTTTTTTTAATGATTTAAGATGCACATTTGCAGAGTGTTCGAGAGCTGATACCAGAATTTTCATGAGTTTTAAGCCTTAATAATTTATAATACCGTCATTATATCAAAGGTGGTCTGAAATGCTTATATCAAATGCCGTAGTGTGTGACGTAAATGGAGAAAGAAATGTCGATGTACAGATACAAAACGGTGTGATTGTCGCCATAGGTGAAAATTTGCAGGATGAAAATGTTATAGATGCCAAAGGTGCCTATCTGCTGCCGAGTCTTATAGATACCAATGTAAGAGTGCTGGATTCCTCTTTAAATGCAAAAAATATCAAATCTCTTGTAAAAGAGGCTAAAAAAGGCGGGGTAGGGCATATTGTATTAAATGCTGATTCTACTCCTGCTATAGATAATGAAGTCGTTTTGGAGTTTGCACAAAACGGTGTCAAAGATATAAGTGAGGTGAAAATTGACTTTATGCTCAATGCCCTTAAAGAAGATATGAGTCTCTCAAACATTGCAATTTTACTCAAAAAAGGGGTAGTCGCTCCCTATATGAGCACCATAGCTAAAAATAATATCGCCATAAAAATAGCAGAGTATGTCAAAATGTACGATGTGACACTCTTTTGCAAGCCCGAAGACAACTCACTCATTAATGCCGGTGTAATGTTAGAAGGAGATGTCAGCTCAAAACTCGGACTTGCGGGAATTCCTGAGCTGAGTGAAGTGTTACATGTATCACGAATGATAGAAATAGCAAGATATTTTGATATAAAAATACTCTTTAAGTCCATTGCTTCACCGCGTTCTATAGAGCTTATCTCCAAGGCAAAAAAAGAGGGTGTACATGTAAGCTGTGAAGTCTCCGTGCATCACTTGATTTGTTCTGATGAAGCCTGTGAAGGTTTTAATACAACGGCAAAACTCAATCCTCCTCTGGCAAGCAAAGATGATGTCCTTCTTTTGCAAGAAGCTTTGAAAAATGGCGATATAGATCTCTTGAGTGTCCTGCATCAGCCAAACTCGCCTGTAAACAAAGAAGTGGCATTTTTTGATGCGGCATACGGATGTGAAGCGCTAGAAGATGCACTGCCTCTTTACTATACAAAACTGGTACACTCGGGCATGATTTCTATGCCTGAGTTGGTGCGATTGTGCGTACAAAATCCTGCCAAATGTATCAATATGCAGGCAGGTTTGATAGAAACAGGACAAAAGGCAAACGTTGTTCTTTTTGATACAAAAGAAAAAAAAGTGATAAAGAATGCTCAGTCACTTTATAACGGTGAGGAGCTTTTTGGAAAAGTAATTATATACTAATTGTAGTTCTCTGGAATCGGCACTGAAGTACCGAGACTATTGCTACTTTTCATCACTCTCAGTCGGCACTGAAGTACCGATTCCGGAATGTTAAGGAACCTATCCTTTAGGGTGGGCTGAAAGTGGCAGGGAAGCAACAACAGTCGGCACTAAAGTACCGATTCCGAGAAAATGTCAGCTTCTTTTAGAATAAAACTCTTTTTTATACTCTGCAAATTTGTCCGCTACAATTGCTTCACGCACTTCTCTCATCAGGTTAAGGTAGTAATGCAGGTTGTGAATTGTTGCCAACCGAAAGTAGGTAATCTCTCTTGCGCGAAAAAGATGGTTGATATAGGCACGGCTGTAGGTTTTACATGTAAGGCACTGACACTCAGGGTCTATCGGTGCGGGGTCTTCTTTAAACTTTGCCCCTTTGATGTTTATTTTTCCAAAGGAAGTAAAAAGCGTGCCGTTTCTTGCATTTCTCGTGGGCATTACACAGTCAAACATATCTATGCCGCGTTCAATATTTTCTATTAAATCTTCCGGTGTACCGACACCCATCAAGTAACGTGGTTTGTCTTTTGGCATATACTGTACGGTGTGTTCTACCGTATCGTACATTTCATTGTTGAGTTCTCCGACAGAGAGCCCTCCGATGGCAAAACCGTCATAATCAAGCGCACAGAGTTCGGTCGCACTTTTTGTACGAAAGGCTTTGTCTGTACCACCTTGAATAATGGCAAAAATATTCTGTTCAACGCCCACACCCTCTTTTTGTTTGGAACGAAAATATTCTATAGACTCTTTTGCCCAGGCAGTTGTGCGTTCTATAGAGAGTTTTATGCGCTCCTGTGTTGCCGGCAGTGCCACCAAATCATCCAAAATCATCATAATGTCAGAGCCGAGGTTGTGTTGAATGTCTATCACTTTTTTCGGCGTAAAGAAGTGCTTGCTGCCGTCAATATGGGAGCGAAACTCTATACCGTCCGTTTTTGATTTGGAGATGTCACTTAAAGAAAATGCCTGAAAACCGCCACTGTCTGTTAAAAAACTTTTAGGGTATTTTGTAAAGCCATGGAGTTTTCCCATTTTAGCGACTGTTTTATCACCAGGACGCAGATACATATGGTAGGTGTTTGCCAAAATTATATCGGCACCCAACAGTTCCAAAACATCATGGGCATCCAAAGATTTGACACTCCCTATGGTACCGACGGGCATAAATACCGGTGTTTTAATGGTGGAATGGGCTGTTGTAAGAGTTCCCGCACGGGCATTTTTTGAAGTTGCATCTAAAGTAAATTTCATATTTTTCCACTCATCTTAAAATTTTGTGAAATTATAGCTAATTTATGTCAGTAAAATATAGGTGATGTCATCTTCTTGAATTTTTATCTTTTTTTGATACAGATATTCAAACTCTTCGACACTCTCTGCTCTTTGGAAGTCTTCAGTAATATAGGTATTATAATTTTCTTGTGAACCATGTACAATATTTTCATTGAGACCGTCACTGTAAATAAGCATTTTTGAAAGTTTTTGCAAATCCAATGTATTGAGAACAACTTTTTTTGTATAGGATGCCAGGGGAGTATTGTTGGATTTGAGTTTGCATACTTCAGCGGTATCGAGCATATAGAGTACAGGAGGCATAGAAAAAATTGCATAATTCAGGACTTTTTTATTTTGATTGAAATGCATAAAATGCGCACAAAGCACTTCATATTCTAATAAGTTCGGCTGAATGAATGTGAGTAAGGAACGGAGTAGTTTTTCAAGAGAAAATGATTTCTTCTCTTCTTTGAACACATCAATAGAATAATTTACAAAAGAGCTGCAAAGCATAGCGGTTACAGAAGCAGAAATACCTTTTCCCATGCCGTCAACCAAAAATATAAAATATTCGTTTTCGTTGATCTTTCGTATAATATAGCTGTCTCCGCTTAGAATATCTTTTGGCTTATAGATAACCTTACATGTAAGCTTGAAAAGTCTTTCTTCCTCCTGCAAATCATTTTTTGTAATGATTTTTTCTTTCGCAAAAGTTACGCCTTCTTGATAAGTACTGTATGTAATTTTTTGACTTTGTTCTTTCATAATACATCTGTCTACTATTATAGACTTGACTGCCTGATTGAATACGGAGAGCAAAGAGGCTGTAGTAAAAGGCCTTTTTAAAAAGCCTGTAATATGGAGATCAATTGCTTCTTTGAGGATGTCAATACTTTGAAGTGATGTGACCATGATTATGGGAACAGAAGCATCAATTTTACGTATTTTTCTGCTCATTTGCAATCCGTTGCATACGGGCATATTGTACCTAGTTATGACTATGTCTATTTCATTTTTTTGAAAATACTCTAAGCCTTCTAATCCGTTTTTTGCACAATAGAGATTTTTGAACATACGCGGAAAAATCTTTTTGTATATTTCTATTGTTTTTAGATCACTTTCAACACATAAAATATCTAAGGTTTTATATATGTCAGATATATAATCATTCATCAATGCATAGAGAGTTTTTTTACATTTAATAAAGGAACAAGGTTCAGGTCATCCAAAAGATTATGCAAGCCCTCATTCTGTACATGTATTTCAAGATGCAGGCCTTCGTCAACGAGTTTGCATAAATATCCTATTATCGAAGAAGTAATGGAGATGGATTCTAAAATAAGAATTTTTATAGTTGCTGTGTCCGGTGTGTTGTTGACAATGTTTTCAATTTCTCTTTTTATTGCTTCATAATGACTCAGTGCTTTAATATTGCCTTTGACGGTAATAGTATTTAATGATGAAGAAATTTCCATTTTAAGCTCCAATTGCTTTTTATCAATTGTACGCCTCTGCATATTAAGAAGTGCTTAATTGTGTGAATAAAGATTGTAAATGGGAATAAAACGGAGTAAAGAAGATTTTTATTTTATATTAGAGACTTCTAAGCCCTTTTATTATAGAATTATCCAAAATAATTTAAAGGTGAGTGAATGGCAACAGTCGGTATGAGTGATATCAAAAAAAATGTGCGTTTAATAGTAGGTGAGGTTCCTTATAAAGTTGTAGAGTTTCAACATGTAAAACCGGGAAAAGGTGCGGCATTTGTCCGTATGAAAATGAAAAGTTTTTTAAACGGCAAAGTTGTTGAAAAAACTGTGCATGCGGGTGACAAGTTTGAAGTGCCTGTGATTGAATACAAAACAATGCAGTATCTGTATGATGACGGAGAGATGTATCAGTTTATGGATAATGAAACATATGATCAGCTTGGCTTGACATATGAGCAGTGTGATGATGCTTCGAAATGGTTTAAAGACGGTATCAATGTTGATATTGTGTTTTACAAAGGCAAGGCAATTTCTGTGCAGGCTCCTGAAGTAATGGAATTTGTAATCACAGAAACACCGCCGAATTTTAAAGGTGATACATCAAGCGGAAGTAAAAAACCTGCAACACTCGAAAGCGGTGCTGTTGTTCAGGTACCGTATCATGTGCTAGAGGGTGATACTGTTAAAGTCAATACAGTTGACGGCGAGTATTTAGAAAAAGTTAAATAATTTAACTTCACTGATTAAGGAATAAGCAGCATGGGATTAAGCAATAAAGAGTTACCGAAATTAGGCCTTTTATATATGGACTATGTCCTAAGATTTTTTGACCACTCTAATTTTAAAGGGTGGCCGAATAAAATAGAAACAGTGACCTATCACTGGAAAAATGATAAAGAGAGATTTATTCAAGAGGTCAAAGACAAAAAAATTGATGTGCTTATCGGCAATATTCCTGCTACTGCTTATGAGACATTTCGTGAAATTGCCCGAGCCTTGCCTCATGTACGCTTTATTCCTTCTTTGGATACACAGTTTTCCAACAAATCAAAAGAGAATGTGACACGTTTTGCCTGGAAATATGATTTGCCGATTCCAAAAACATACATTTACTACAATCATAAAAAAGCGGATGAAGCACTGAAAAAAGCAAAATACCCTAAAATCATCAAAAAGTCCTACGGACCTTCAAATTACGGCGGTTATTTTGTGCATAAAGTGGACAGTTATGAGGAAGCAAAAAAACTTTTGGAAGAAAAAAGATATCATCCCGTTTATGTGCAGGATTTTGTTCCTATGGAAGCAGACATCCGTGTTATGCTCATAGGGCATAAACCTGTATGTGCCTTTTGGCGTCGTGCGCCTGAGGGGGAATGGCTGACAAATACTTCTCAAGGCGGCAGCATGGATTATAATGATGTACCAAAATCAGTACTTGATTTGGCTGTAAAAGTTTCTAAAGCAGCCAAAGCAGAATACTGGGCCTGTGATGTAGCCTACGGTAAAGACGGGAAAGTGCGTATTTTAGAGTGTGCTACTGCATTTGCCGCATTTCCTTATATAAGAGACTGGATTGGGGAATATCTGATGTGGCTGTTAAGCGAGGGAAGATTTAGAAAACCGCATATTCCAATGTTTAACTGGGAAGAGTTGGGCAAGATCTCTCCTGATTTGCTCAGAACAATGCGACACATTACCTTTGGTGAATTCCATGCAAGTTATGACGGCGCCTATTTTGGAAAAAAGAAAAAAATGTATGGCGAAAAAGAAGTCTACCTGCACGAACTGGACAAGAAATATAAAATTTCTGCCGTCAAACCGCGATACAGTGAGGAGTGGCCGAGTGAAAAATGGAATTATCAGGACAAACTCTCGCTGAAGCCATTGCGTTCTTTGAAGAAAGATTCGAATGTAGAAGTTCCAAAACCTACGAAAGATGAATCTCAGGAATCTTTTCGTGATGAGGTGAAAATTACACAAGAAGAACTGAGTGATTTTTTGACATCTGTAAAAGGCATAGGAAAAAAGAAAGTAAAAAAAATAGTAGAACATTTTGGTGATGTGGATGAGGTAATTGGTGTATTACACCAAAATCCGAACATGCTGACAGAAATAAAAGGCATTACCGAGAAGCTTGTCAAAAAAGTAAAAAAGGCATGGAAAAAGCTTCTTAAATAAAGAGCTTTTTTTATCTTCTTACCTCAAATTAAGTCATTTTAACTATAATCACTTTATTCTTTATATACTAAAAAATGGAGTGATTTTTTGAGTGCAAAACCTTCCTTTACACATTTACATCTTCATACAGAATATTCACTGTTAGACGGTGCCAACAAACTCTCAAACCTGGTTTCACGCGTCAAAGAACTTGGTATGACCAGTGTTGCTATGACAGATCATGGCAATATGTTTGGAGCTATTGATTTTTACAAGCAGATGAAAAGTGCCGGACTCAAGCCTATTATCGGCATGGAGGGTTACATTCATAACGGTGAAACACTTGGTGACAAAAGTACAAAACAGCGTTTTCATATCTGTTTATATGCCAAAAATAAAAAGGGATATGAAAATCTGATGTACCTCTCTTCAAAAGCCTTTATAGAGGGCTTTTACTATTTTCCGCGAATTAACAAAAAAGAGTTGAGAGAACACAGTGAGGGGCTTATCTGCACCTCTGCATGTCTGCAGGGAGAGGTAAACTGGCACCTAAATCTGCAAAATGAAAGAAATGTCAAAAACGGAGCACTCGGATATGAGGGTGCTTTAAATGTTGCCCGAGAGTATCAAGATATTTTTGGAGATGATTTTTATCTTGAACTTATGCGTCACGGTATCGGAGATCAACTCTACATAGATGAACAGATTTTAAAAATTTCCAAAGAGACAGGCATCAAAGTGGTGGCTACAAATGACACGCACTACACCTATCCTGATGATGCCCAGTATCATGAAGCATTTATGTGTATAGGCATGAATAAACTCTATGATGATCCAAACCGTATGCGTCACTCTGTGCATGAGTTTTACATCAAATCTCCTGATGAAATGGCACGGCTTTTTGCGGATATACCTGAAGCACTTGAACATACTCAGGAGATTACAGACAAGATAGAAGATTTTGTACCCATTGTAAAATCACCGACACCGCCTAACTTTAAATTTACGCAGGAGTATGCAAAAGAGGAGGGACTCGATATAGACTTTGAAGATGATCCTCCTTTACCTGAAAATGCCACAGAAGAAGAGAAAAAAAAGTGGATGAGTGCGGCTGATAAGAATGATGCTGAGTATTTCATAGTAAAATGTCGACAAGGCTTGGAAAAACGCTTGAAAATCGTTCCAAAAGAGAAGCACCAGGAGTATCGTGACAGGCTGGAGTTTGAGATGAACATCATTAACTCTATGAAGTTTCCTGGGTATATGATGATTGTTTGGGACTTTGTCAAAGAGGCAAAGCGTCTAGGCATTGCTGTTGGTCCCGGTCGGGGAAGTGCTGCGGGAAGTCTTGTTGCCTATTCTTTGGAGATTACCGATATTGATCCGATGAAATACGACCTGCTTTTTGAGCGTTTTTTAAATCCTGAGCGTGTAAGTATGCCCGATATAGATATGGACTTTATGCAGGCGCGCCGCGGAGAAGTTATTGATTATGTAACAAAAAAATATGGTCGCAACCAGGTTGCCCAAATTATTACTTTTGGTTCGCTTCTTGCAAAAGGGGTTATCCGTGATGTTGCCCGTGTTTTGGATATGCCACTCTCTAAAGCCGACCAGATGGCAAAACTTGTCCCTGATGAACTCGGCATTACACTCAACGGAAAAACAAAAAATGGAGAGTTTAAAGAGGGTGCTTTTCAAAAAGAGCCAAAGTTACGTGAACTCATAGAGAGTGATCCGCAGGTTGAACGGGTCTGGGAATTTGCCAAAAAGCTTGAAGGGCTCAAGCGAAATGCAGGAATGCACGCTGCCGGTGTTGTTATAAGCAATGAAGAGCTATGGAAAAAAACACCTATATACAAGCCTTCCGGGGAAGATACTTTTGTTACACAGTATTCACTCAACTACATGGAAGATGTCGATTTAATCAAGTTTGACTTTTTGGGATTAAAAACACTCGATGTTATTGACAATGCAATCAAGCTCATTAAAAGAAGATACAACAAGGAGATAGACTGGCATCAGATAGACGAAAATGACAAAAATGTTTATGATGTCATTCAAACCGGTGAAACAGTCGGAATGTTTCAGATAGAATCATCCGGTATGCAGGATTTGAACCGTCGTTTAAAGCCTTCAAACTTTGAGGATTTGATTGCGGTCCTGGCACTCTATCGTCCGGGTCCTATGGAATCAGGGATGCTTGATGACTTCATCGAGCGTAAACACGGACGACAGGAAATCACCTATGTTTTTCCTGCACTTGAAGAGATTCTCAAGCCGACTTACGGAGTTATAGTTTATCAAGAACAGGTTATGCAGATTGTGCAGACTATCGGCGGATTTTCTCTTGGCGGTGCAGATATTGTGCGTCGTGCCATGGGGAAGAAAAAAGTCGAGGAGATGCTCAAGTACAACAAAGAGTTCTCCGAAGGTGCAGCCAAACAGGGGCTTGATTATAAAACAGCTTCAGAACTTTTTGATTTGATTGAAAAGTTTGCCGGGTACGGTTTTAACAAATCACACTCTGCAGCCTATGCGATGGTTACGTTTCAAACGGCATGGTTGAAAACTTATTATCCCAATGAATTTATGGCGGCACTCTTAACCTCAGACAAAGACAATACTGAAAAGGTTGTTCGCTACATAGATGAAGTCAAGCGAATGGGCATCGCACTTTCTCCACCTGATATCTGTGATTCTTATCTGGAATTTTCTGCCATTACAAAAAATCAGCAGGAGATTATTCTTTTTGGTCTGGGTGGGATAAAAGGGGTTGGTGAAGCCGCTATTTATGCCATGATAGAAGAGCGAGAAGAAAACGGTGACTATACCTCTTTGCAGGATTTTGTCAACAGAATCGAGCCAAGTAAAGTAAACAAGCGTGTTGTTGAAGCCATTATAAAATCAGGCGGGTTTGACAGATACGGCTACTCAAGAAAAGCACTCTTGGATCAAATAGAACTGATTGTGGAGACGGCAAAAAAAGCGAGTGAAGCAAAGAAAAATGCAGTCGGTTCTCTTTTTGGAGATGATGAAGAGATTACAACCGTAAAACTTGAGCTGAAAAATTCAGACGAATATGAACTCAAAGAAATTTTAGAGTTTGAAAAAGAGACTCTGGGCTTTTATGTCTCCGGGCATCCGATGGATGATTTTCGCCAAGAGTTGGATGAACTCAATTATACGCTCTCTTCGGAATTGGAGAGTATCAAAGACGGTTCTTTTGCTATATTTATCGGAAAAGTTGAAGAGATAACGAAAAAAATCTCGAAAAAAGGCAACCAGTTCGGTATTGTCAATCTCATGGATTTTCACGGCAATATTGAGATTATGCTTTTTTCGGACAAACTCGAACAGCTCAGTGAAATGGATCTCGAAGAACCGGTTGCTTTTAAAGCAAGAGTAACCCATACCGATTTTGGACCACGCCTGAATGTTACAAAGTTAATGACACTCAAACAGGCAAAGAAAGAGACAAAAAAAGTAAAAACAGAGATTCAAGAAGCCCCGCCGGAGCCAATTAATTTGGCTGTGCGATTGAGCAGTAACTTTGATGTGCTGGAAAAGCTTTATACAATCATCAGACAAAATCCGGGAAACAGACCATTAAAAGTAACCATAGTCTCAAAACTGCACAATGTCGTCATAGATTCCGCCATACATGTAAACTCGCAGTTGATTACGGCATTAGAGGGCAATGAATTTGTGGATATTATAGCTTAAAAAAGTTTTTACATTTAATAATATGTGCTATAATATGTAAAATATTACATAAAATAGGATGTGAAAATGATAGCATATACCAGAGATGAAATTATTTCTGCCAGTGAAATGGCAAGAGGTTTTGCAACAGTTTTGAGTGACTTGAAAAATGAAGTAAAAGAGCGTTTTGTCATCTCAAAAAACAATAAACTTGAAGCGGTTGTTTTACCGATAGAAGAGTATGAGCGTATGCAAGAAGCACTGGATCTTATGGAGCATATAGAGATTTATAATATTGTAAAAGAGCGGGAGAAAACACCTCGTTCTGAGTATGTCAGCTTAGAGGATCTGGCAAAAAGCCATGGAATTGATTTAGATGAGTTATAGTCTTATTTTTCATCCAAAAGTGGATGAAGACTTGAAAGAATTTTCTCATGTACAAAAAGTACTTATTATTAAACAGTTTAGAAAAATTCAAAATTCTCCTGAATTAGGAGATTTTTTAGGAAATAAAAACGGTTACAACCTCTCAGGTTGCAGAAAAATGTATGCTGATGGGAAAAAAATCCGAATCGTCTATAAGATAGTAGAAGACAGAATCATCATAGAAGTTGTGGCTGTCGGTAATCGTAGTGAAATGGAAGTGTATGCAAAAGCTTCTCAAAGAGTATAAGAGGAAAATATGAACAAACAAGATTTTAACGAAGGACTTTTAGGCTTTTTGGATGCTTCGCCTACGCCTTTTCATGCGACGCAAAATATGGCGATGATGTTTGAAAATGCGGGATTTACCAGGCTTGATGAAGCAGATAAATGGGAACTCAAAGCAGGACAAAAGTATTATGTCGCACGCAATGGCTCTTCAATCATTGCCTTTACCTATCCAAAAACAGAGAAAAACTATGTGATGGTCGGGGCACATACCGATTCGCCCAACCTGAAACTCAAGCCAAATCCTGTGATAAAAGAATATGGTGTGGTGAAATTCGGCGTTGAATCTTACGGCGGACTGTTATTGAATCCATGGTTTGACAGAGATTTGTCAATAGCCGGAAGGGTGAGCTATCTTGATGCAAACAGGACTTTGCAAAGTACCTTGATTAATGTGCAAAAGCCCATAGCAGTTATTCCATCACTTGCCATTCATTTGGATGACAAAGCCAACAAAGAAAGAACGGTAAACAAACAGACAGATATCTGTCCGGTTCTGAGTACAAATGAAGATTTTGATTTTGACGAATTTATCAAATGGCAGCTTGCAAACAACGGTATTGAAGATGTCAAGCAAGTTTATGCAAGTGAGTTGAGCTTTTATGATACACAAAAAGCAGAATTTGTAGGCCTGCGAAATGACTTTATAGCAAGTGCGCGGCTTGATAATCTGCTGAGTTGTTATACAGGTATGGTAAGTATTTGCAGCGTAAATGCAGACAAGCCTGTGCTTTTTATCGCAAGTGACCATGAAGAGGTCGGGAGTGAGTCGACGAGCGGAGCAGGGGGCAGCTTTTTAGAAAATACCCTGCACAGAATGTTTGATGATTATGAAGAGTATATGCAGATGACAAGAAGCTCTTTGATGATCAGTGCAGACAATGCCCATGCCATTCATCCAAATTATCCGACAAAACATGACACTAATCATGCCCCCCATATAAACAAAGGTATTGTCATAAAAGTCAATGCAAATCAGCGATATGCCTCCAATGACAAAACAATAGCAAAATTCAAACATACCGCTGCTTCTTTACATGTAAAGCTGCAAAATTTTGTGACAAGAAGCGATATGGGATGTGGCTCCACCATAGGACCTATCACGGCAACACGTATAGGAATAGACACCATAGATGTAGGACTGCCAACCTGGGCGATGCACTCCATACGCGAACTTGCCGGCAGTGATGATGCACATGATTTGTATAAGGTTTTGACAGGACTCAGCGCTTAATGGCAACTATAACTCCCGAAGAACTTGATGTTCTTATTCAGCAGACTTATAAGGTTGAGAATGAGTTTAATGAGCTGAAGGCTTCGTATGCACACCTGCAAGATACCGTTGAAAAGGTTGTAGAATTTCTCCCCAATGCTATTTGGATTCTTAACAGTGATAACACTGTTTTTTTGCAAAATTCCCATGCACGGGAGTTATGGGAGCTTTTAAAGCTTTTACAGTACCGTGATGAAGATTATGAAATTACTTTTAATGCACACTCCTACCTTGTCAAAAGCTCTTCATATAAAGACAAAGTGATGCTCTCTGCAACAGATATAACAGAACAAAAACGCAAAGAAAACCTTGCTACCATGGGGCAGATGGCAGCACATCTCTCTCATGAAATCAGAAATCCGATAGGTGCAATTTCTTTGATGAGTTCGACACTCAAAAAACGGGTCCTTCCTGAAAATATTCCAATAGTCGAAGAGATACAAAAATCAGTTTATAGAATTGAGAGAATCATTAAAGCAACACTGATGTTTTCAAAAGGTGTGCAGGCACAAAAAGATCTTATATCGTGGAGTCAGCTAAAAGAGTCCCTGGATATGGCGATAGCCTATTACGGATATTCAAAAGAGATAGAGTTTGTGTTTCCAAAAGATGATTTTTTTATGCATGCAGACAAAGATTTACTTGAAATGCTGTTTGCAAATTTTATCACCAATGCCATTGATGCGATAGAAGAGGATGAAAACGACGAAGGCAGGGTTGAAATTACCTATGAAAATGATGGAATATATCACATCTTTAAGATATGCGACAGTGGTGTGGCTATAGAGAATGAAAAAGAGCTTTTTGAAGCATTTAAAAGCACAAAGCTCAAAGGGAATGGGTTAGGACTTGTTCTTTCCCGTCAGATTGCCGAGGCACACGGCGGAAGTGTCAATTTATGCACTGTGCAGAAAAAATGTTTTGAAGTAAAAATTAAAATGTAAATTAAAAAGGCGTGATTGTTTTTAGGTTAATTTATTATTATCTTATTGCAAGTATAATAATTTTTTTTAAAAGGTTAAACATGAAAAAAATTCTCTCTTTGATTGGTTCAATGCATACGATGGCAATTTTAATGCTTATTTTTGCATTTACAATAGGGTATGCGACTATAGTTGAAAATGACTATGGAACGATGACTGCAAAAGCAGAAATCTATAATGCACGATGGTTTGAGGTTTTGCTGGGTTTATTGGCACTTAATCTTTTGTATAACATCTTTCGATTTAAGATGTACAAACTCTCTAAAGCGCCTATTTTTATCTTTCATATTGCGTTTTTGGTGATATTGGTCGGTGCAGCAGTGACTCGGTACTTTGGTTATGAGGGGACTATGCATATTCGTGAAGGAGGCAGTGCCTCTTCGATTGTAAGTGCTGATCCCTATATAAGCATAAAAGTCAGTGACGGCAGTGACACAAAAAAGTTCTCTAAAGTTTTATATCTCTCAAAAAGAGGAGATAACGATTTTGAGACATCTTTGAAGCTTGAGAATAAAAAGGTTGCTGTGAAACTTGTTGAGTATATTCCTAATGCCATAGAAACTTTGGTGGCAGATAAAAACGGCAAGGCAATAGCAAAACTTATGGTTACAGGCAGTGGGCAGGGAAAACCTGTAGCACTCGAAGAGGGCAAGTTTTATAATGCGGGAAGTTTTATTTTGGATTTTAATTCAGGTGAACATTTTGATAAACCGGTTTTGTCTTTGTATATAAAAGACGGCAGGTTGTATCTGAAGCATGATATGAAACTCTCATACATGAAAATGGCTGACCGTTCCAGAGGCAGTTTGGGTGCAAATGATCATCAGGCACTTCAGACAAGAGTTCTTTACAGCAGTGATTTGGGCGGTTTTGTTCTGCGTGATTTTATGCTGCATGCACATAAAAAAGTGGTTTCAAATCCAAAATCGATACTGCGGGCTTCGGGTGTAGATGCGCTTAAATTTTTGGTTCACAGTGGTGACAAACAAAAAGAAGTCCTGGTATACTCACAAAAAGGTATGCTTGGTGTTCCCGGTGAAGTGGATATAAATGGTTTACATGTAAGGGTTGCCTATGGTTCAAACGAGATAAAAATTCCTTTTACATTAAAACTTTTGGATTTCCAGCTTGACAGATATCCTGGATCTATGAGTCCGGCATCGTATGCAAGTGAAGTAGAACTAATAGATAAGGAAATGGGAATTGACATGAAATACAGAATATATATGAACCATATTTTGGAACACAGAAATTACAGATTTTTCCAGTCTTCTTATGATATGGATGAAAAAGGAACAATTTTGTCGGTAAACCATGACCCCGGAACACTGCCGACTTATATAGGGTATTTTTTATTGGCTCTGGGAATGTTTTGGGCACTTCTTTCCAAAAAACACAGATTTGCCAAACTTTCGGCAAAAGCAAAAAAAGCGAGTGAGTGTAAAATAGTTCCGGCACTGCTGATTGCAGGTTTGGCATTTGCAGTGACACCGGCAAAAGCCGCTGAACTTGATCCGGCTATAAAAACCATACTCTCTTTTGATAAAGAGCATGCGCAAAAATTTGGACATTTGATAGTGCAAGATACACAAGGGCGTATGAAGCCGATAGATACACTTGCTTTGGAAGTATTGGCAAAAATACACAGAAGTGCTACATTGCAAGTCGGAAAAACAGAATTAAGTGCAAATCAGGTCATACTGGGCATGATGATACGACCGGATGTTTACAAAGACATAAAACTTATTCGAACGGGTGATGAAAGAATAAATGAGGCCATAGGAATAAAAAAAGACGCAAAATATGCCTCTTTTGCACAGTTTTTTCAGGATCCTGCAGGTATGCGAGGCTACAAGCTTTTGTCTCTTGTTGAACAGGCTTCAAGAAAAGCACCAAAAGACAGAAACAAGTTAGACAAAGCGGCCTTGAAAATTGATGAAAAAGTCAATGTTGTTTATATGGTTTTTACAGGTTCACTGTTAAAAATATGGCCAAAACCAAATGATCTTAATAACAAATGGTATGCAACAATTGAGGCTTTAAAAACATTTGATGCTTCGCAGGCTCAAAAAGTCAGAATGATTGCGATAGCCTATTTTACAGCTGTCGATGCTGCCCTTTCAAACGGAGAATGGAAAATCGCTGATGCAGGGTTGAAAAAGATAGACGAATATCAGAGATTTTACGGTTCTGCTGTCTATCCGAGTGAAAATAAAATAAAAGCAGAGATTTTTTACAACCATTCAAATGTTTTTGAAATTCTCTGGCCATTGTATTTCATTATGGGTTTTGTGTTGTTGATTTTAAGTTTTGTGAAAATTTTAAAACCGAAATTTCAAATGCAAAAAATTACAAAAGTTTCTTTGGGACTTTTAGGTATCTTTTTTATTGCACATACTTTGGGTCTTGCACTGCGATGGTATATATCGGGACATGCTCCATGGTCAAACGGTTTTGAATCAATGACATACATTGCATGGGCAACAGTTTTGGCAGGATTTGTCTTTTCAAAACAGTCCCCTATTACTTTGGCATCTACATCAATTTTGGCAGGTCTGATTTTGTTTGTGGCACATTTGAGTTGGATGAACCCGCAGATTACCAATCTTGTACCGGTACTAAACTCTTACTGGCTCAGCATACATGTATCAATGATCACGGCAAGTTACGGGTTCCTGGGGCTTGGCGCTCTGCTTGGATTTATCACTCTGTTGCTGTTTATCGTTAAAAACGAAAAAAACGACAGACAGATTTCGCTTTCTATTAAAGAGTTGAACGCAATCAACGAGATGAGTCTGATTATCGGACTTGTTTTGTTGACAGTCGGAAACTTTTTAGGCGGTGTCTGGGCTAATGAATCCTGGGGACGATACTGGGGATGGGATCCAAAAGAGACATGGGCACTGGTGACTATTTTGGTTTATGCTGTTGTGATACATGTAAGATTTATCAAGTCTATTTACAATGACTTTAACTACAGTGTAATATCGCTCTTGGCGTTTACATCGGTTTTGATGACGTATTTCGGAGTGAATTATTATCTTGCGGGTATGCACTCGTATGCAAAAGGAGATCCGGTACCTATTCCTGATTTTGTTCCGGTAACCTATGCAATAGTCTTTGTTATCATTGCTCTTGCGTTTAGAAACAGAAAATTAGCCTAAGCTGTTGCAACTTTGTTGGTACTCAGGTTTTAACTTCAATACTGGTAAGTGAAGCATTTTTTTGGAACGCGGACTTCAGTCCGGGCTGAGAGTGGCAAGAGTATTGCAACAGCCGGCACTGCAGAAAAAAATTTAGTTTTTTTCTAAGTCATGCTTTAGCATAGAAAGTACCGGTTCCGAAAAAGCATTAATTTTCTTAACTTAATGGCAGTGAGGTTTTAACCTTGCTAAAAATTGATAAACTCGTAAAATAGGAATCGTATTGGAATTTACAGGTTTTAGTAAAAAAACACTGCTGTTTTTGGCTGATTTGAAACAAAACAACAACAAAGAGTGGTTTAGTGCACATAAAAAAGAGTATGAAGAACTGATTTTAAACCCGTCTCGTGCTTTTGTTACTGAGATGGGCGAACATCTTCAGGCCCTTGAACCTACCATTAAAGCAATACCGAAAATCAATCAATCCTTGTATAGAATCTACCGTGACTCCAGACGTCCAAATGCAATAGCACAGCCTATGAAAGAGCGTATCGGCATTATCTTTTGGCAGGGAGAACACAAGCGCATGCAGAGTTCCTCGTTTTATCTGCACTTTTCCACAGAGGAGCTTTATGTGGCAACAGGTGTGCGATGGTTTGAAAAACCAATGTTGGATGCTTTTCGCTCAACCATTAAAAATGATGCCAAACGTGCCGAACTTGCAAATATACTTAAAGTTATCAAAGCAAAAAACAAAAACTACACCCATCTTGAAAAAGGTTATAAACGTTTTCCTAGAGGATTTCATGCCGATATGCAACATGCAGATTTAAGTTTGTACAAAGGCATGGCAACCTACACAAAATTTGATCCGCATCTCATTGAAAAGGGTGATGAATTAATAGAGCGACTCTATACAGTCTATGAAGATATGCTGCCTTTGCAACAGTTTATGTATGCAGTAAGCCTGCGAGTGGAATATGACTAATATTTTTGAATATGCGTTGCCGCAGCCTAACAGTGAGACTTTTGAAACACTTCTTGCAAAAAAAAATGTAGAGATTAAAAGAGTTGTCAGCAACACACTTAAAACACCGCAAATATTTGTTGACAAGCGGGATGAATGGGTTGTCGTTCTCAAAGGTTGTGCAAAATTGGAAATAAATGGTATAGTACACAAATTAAAAAGCGGTGATACTCTGTTTATAGCTGCAAATACAAAGCATACGCTCCTCAAAACAAAAAAAGTCGTTGTCTGGCTGAGTGTATATATAGGATAAAGATTGAAAAAAGAGGCAATAGTATTACTGAATATGGGTGGTCCAAACAACCTGAATGAAGTAGAAATGTTTTTAAAGAATATGTTTGCAGACAAAAATATACTGACGATGAAAAGCAATCTTGTCAGAAAAATGGTTGGCGGACTGATTGTCTTTAACCGTGCGGAAGCCTCTCAGGAGATATACAGAGAACTTGGCGGAAAATCGCCTATAGTGGGGCATACAAAAAATCTTGTGGCAAAATTGCAAAAAAAACTGGGTGAAAAGTTTATAGTTGATTTTGCCATGCGTTATACACCGCCTTTTGCCTGTGAAGTAGTGGAAAAACTGGCTAAAGAGGATGTGGACAAAATATATTTGATTCCTTTGTATCCGCAATACTCGACAACGACGACAAAGTCCTCTCTTGAGGATTTTGAAGAGTGTTATCACAAAAGTAGAGGCAATGCACTCTTGGTGGAAATAAAACATTTTTTTGAAAATAAAACATATAATAAAGCAGTCATTGAAAATATTAAAAAAACGGTAGGGGAGAGTGAGTATCGTGATTTTGATATTATTTTTTCAGCACACGGACTGCCGCAAAAAATTATAGATGCGGGAGATGTGTATGAAAAACATGTGAACCGTCATGTCGAAATTTTAAAAGAGATGATGCAAGAAGAAAACATGGTGTTCCATGAGGTGCATTTGGCATACCAGTCGAAAGTAGGGCGTATGGAGTGGCTCAAACCTTCACTTGAGGACAAACTCAAAACAGTCAGAAACAGGGGTGTTGTCATTTTTCCTATCGCCTTTACTATTGATAATTCGGAAACAGACTATGAACTGGATGTGGAGTACAGAGAAATAGCACAGGATTTGGGATTTAAAGAGTACAGAGTCTGTAAATGTCCAAATGACAGTGATTTGTTTGTTGAAGCCCTTGTGGAAATTTATAAAAAGATGAAGTCATGAAAAAAATAGTTATATTTGATATGGACGGGACATTGATTGATTCAAAAAAAGATATTACTATCTCAGTCAATTATGTAAGAAAAACAAATCATAACCTGCCTCCACTAAGCGAAGAGTTTATAGTGGATGCTATTAACAAAGAGGTAAGAAATCTGCCTAAACTTTTTTACAATACTGAAATCTATGAAGAAAAAGACAGAATTCTTTTTGAAAAACATTATAAAGAGCAGTGTATAGAACATCCTTATCTTTATGAGGGTGTACAAGAGATGCTTGAGCGGTTACATGTAAAGGGGGTAAAGCTTTCAGTTGCGACAAATGCACCGACACAGTTTGCCCTGACAATGCTGGAACATTTACATGTAGCCGATCTGTTTGACATGATAGTCGGTGCGGATAAAGTACAGGCATCAAAGCCGCATCCCGATATGATACACAAGATTTTGAATTTTTACAATTATGATGCAAAAAAAGATAAAGCATGGATGGTAGGGGATAATTCAAAAGATATCAAAAGTGCACACAATGCCGGTATCGAAGCTATTTTTGCAGCATGGGGATTTTCTGCGCATGGCACACATAGTGTTGTGGTAAAAGATCCAAAGGAAATAGTAGATATCGTTTTGCAATAAATTATGATACAATAAATCCTAACTCGATTGAGGAGGGATGTCAAAATGTTTCATAATGATTTACTGATAGCTTTTATTGTAATGGGCATTTTATTTTTACGACAAATAGCAATTTTGAAACGTCCGGACAAAATTAACTATGCTCCTCTTGTGCTTGTTATCGGAGTGATTGCTACACTTGTCCATTTTATTTTGCATACACAGCATGCAGATATTTTACTTCTTGTCAAAGAATCTCTTTTTCCTCTTCTCTTTGCTTTAATCTTATATGTGATTATGAACATTTTTCATCAAACACAACAATCGCAGTTTATGAAAATGCAAGAAGAATATCGTAGAAAATTTCAAGAAGAGATGAGAACACTGTATAAAAAGTTTGAGAGTATAGAAGCTGTTTTTAGTGAAATGAAATTGGCGGAAATTGAAAGTATTATACATGCAGACAGAGATATGCAGAGAATTGAAGAGCAAGATATTGTTTTAGAAACATCAAATAAACTGTCTGCTTTGATAAAAGATTTTGAAAAGGAGATACTGCTTTTAAAGTCTCATGCCGGCAGTATAGATACAACTTTAAGTGAGAGTGAAGCCAAACTGTTAAATGTTAAGAATCAAAGCGAAATGATCATAAAACAGATTGTTTTATCAGTGAAAAATATGCAGGAACTTGAAAAAACAACAGAAAATTTTCCAAAAATATTTTCTCAATTAAACAGTGTGATTCAAGAAATAGAAGCGATAAAGTCAGATTATATAACATCATGCAAAGAGCTTGAAAATCTTTTAAAAAGATTGAAAAAAAAGCTTCTTTAAGTCATTTTAAATATTTGTCGATATAATCCAAACAAAAATAACAATTATAAGGAAAAATATGAAAAGAAGAGAATTTCTTAAAACTTCTATGGTTGCTTCAGCTGCTATTTTAGGTACAACTGCTTTATCAGCCGGTGAAACACACCAGCCAATTGATGGTAGAAAAGTCTCTGATATGGCTTTCCCTGAAAAAAGACCATTGATAACCTATTCGGACAGACCACCGCTTTTGGAATCACCAAGAAGCACATTTGCACGCGGCATCACTGAAAATGATGAATTTTTTGTCAGATGGCACCTTCCGGATATTCCGACACATATTGATACAGATACTTATACTATCAAAATAGATGGATTGGTTGAAGAAAAACTAGAAATTTCCCTTAAAGAGTTAAAAAATGATTTTGAACAGGTAGAAGTCACTGCAGTTTTACAATGTGGTGGAAATTCTCGTTCGGCATTTACTCCAATTGCAGGTGGTATCCAATGGGGCAGTGGTGCGATGGGATGTGCAAAATGGAAAGGTGTACGTTTAAGTGATATACTGAATCGAGCAGGCTTGAAAAAAGATGCACACTGGATAGGCTTTAACGGAAAAGACAATGCTGCATACTATGAAACACCTAATTTTGTAAGAGAATTAGAAATTGAAGAATTAAATGATCATGTTATTATTGCTTATGAAATGAATGGAGAAGATTTACCATATCTTAATGGTTTTCCACTTCGCTTGGTTATTCCTGGATATTACTCAGACAGTTGGGTTAAAATGCTGAGTAACATTACAGTAACAAATAAATATAAATCTCTTTTCTTTATGGATGTTGCATACCGTGTTCCAGACAATAAATGTGAATGTGAAACTCCAAAACATAAATTCAAGCCAACAAAACCGATTACAAATATGAATGTAAAGTCAGTGATAGGCTATCCTGAAAATGGAATGAAACTTTATCATAATTCACATGTTGTGGTGCGAGGAGTGGCTTTTGATGATGGACACGGAATTAAAGAAGTGTTGATTTCAGTTGATGCTGGAAAAACATGGGAGAAAGCACTGTTAAAACAGGAAAATGGTCGTTATGCATATACAGAGTTTAGATATGCATACAAACCTGCAAAATACGGTAAACTAACATTTATGGCAAAGGCAATTAATCGTCTTGGTGATGAACAGCCATTTGCAAAAGATATCGGATGGAACCATGGCGGATACAAATACAACGGTATTGATGAAGTTACAGTAGAAGTGGTTTAAGGAGAAAAAATGAAAAAATTATTATTAATAGCAATACTGTCCGCAGGTTCACTGTTTGCACAGGTAAAAGGTGATATTGAAGTTCCATATATATCTTATCAAATAAAAATGGGTAAAGGATTTGATGCTGTTCAGGCGAACTGTTTAATGTGTCACTCTTTTGGTTATATTATTAATCAAGGGCCTCAGTCACGAGAGTTTTGGCATAAAAAGATAGAGAAGATGATTGTGCATTTTAAAGCACCTATCAGCAAAGAAGATGAAAAAATTGTGACTGACTATCTCTTTAAACATTACGGAAACGGTGAATTAAAAGAGTAAAAAATACAACATTACAGGAATGGAGGTAAATTTCATGTCAATCAGTAAAAAAATACACATACCCTTGGTAGTTTCTATTTTAGCAGGGTTTGTTGTTATCTTAGTAAACTACTATTATTCTATTAAAGACTTGGAACATGAGGTTTATGCTTCAGAATCTGTTTCTCTGCATCTTACTTACAAGCAAGCAATGCAAGCAAAGGAAGATATCGGTCTTACCAATGCTATCAACATATCGCAAAATTACAGTGTTATACGCTCATTGATGGAAAACAACAGAACTGTTGCCATCAATGGCTTAAGAAGCCTTTCTCAAAAATTTAAAAAATACACAAATTATAAAAATGTTAAAATACATATACATGATGCAAATGTGCATAGTTTTTTACGGGCATGGAAACCAAATAAGTATGGAGATGATTTAAGCTCATTCAGAAAAACTATTGTTGCGGTAAAAAATGAAAAAAAACCAATTGTAGCTATAGAACTTGGCCGGGCCGGGCTTGTTCTGCGTGGTTTGGCTCCGGTAATAGTCGATCATGAATATCTTGGTTCTGTTGAGTTCATGCAAGGTTTAAACTCTATAGTAAAATCTGCGAGAAAAAACAACGGATACGAAATAGCCATTGTCATGAAAAACAAATACCTTTCAACTGCCCGTTCTTTAAAATCTGCTCCAAAAGTCAGTAATTTTACACTTGCAGTCAAAGAAAAAGTGGTAAATAAAGATTTTTTTAATGATTTGGCTCATATTTCCATTGAAAAAACAGATGCACCACAAATAACTGATAAATATTTTATAGTTTCAGAACCTATAAAAGATTTTTCAGACAATATTGTTGCATATGCACTGATTGGTGAAGATATCAACAAAGTAAACAGTGTCATTTCTCAATCCAAAGATTCTCTTTTGAGACAAGTATATATTATGTCTTTGGTTGATCTGTTTATTTTGCTGTTTTTAATGTACATTATCAAAAAAACAATTACTGATCCTATAGTAAATCTTGCAAATGTTGCTGATGAATTGGCACAGGGTGATGCTGATTTGTCAAAAAGACTTCCTGTGGTATCAGAAGACGAATTAGGGCAGGCGAGTAAAAATTTCAATGCCTTTTTGGATAAAGTCGAAGCACTTGCACTTGAAGCAAAAGAAGAAGCTCTAAGAGCTGAAGATTCTGCAAAACATGCTGCGGAAATTGGCGAGAAGAACAAACTTACTCTTGCACTGTCAGGAGAGATGATAAGCGGTGCAGTAGACAATGCAGAGAATTTAAGAAACAGTATGTCCCAGAGCGTTGAAAGTGTCAATCAGGTAAATATACTCAATGCCAAAACATCCGAAGTCATTAAAGAAGTGACACACTCTACGGATAATATTAAAGATGCAATTGGCAGTATTACAGAGATGGTTTCGGAATCACGGCATTCTGCAGAGGAACTGAATGCAAATGTTGAAGAGATTTTTAATGTGATTTCTCTTATTAAAGATATTTCAGACCAGACTAACCTGCTGGCACTGAATGCGGCTATAGAAGCAGCACGTGCAGGTGAACACGGACGAGGGTTTGCAGTCGTTGCCGATGAAGTGCGTAAGCTTGCAGAACGAACGCAAAAAGCTACAAGTGAAGTAGAAGCAAATATAAGTGTGCTCAAGCAGAATTCTATGAATATGAGTGAAAACAGTGAAAAAATTGAAGAACGCTCTATAAGTTCACAACAAACACTCGAGGTCTATGTTGACACGCTTTCTCAGTTAATTTCCAACAGTGAAGCTATCACAAAAGACAATGAAATTATAGGATACGAACTCTTTGCAAATATGGCAAAACTTGATCATATGGTCTATAAAAACAACGCATATTCATCAATGCTTGAAGGGAAATTGAAATTTGAATTGAGTGATCATACTCAGTGCAGGCTAGGCAAATGGTATGTAGATGAAGGTAAAAAACTATTTGGAAAAAGCAGTTTTTATGCAAACCTGCAAGAGCCGCATAAAAAAGTGCATGATGATATAGCAAAAGTTATGCGCATGCTTGGCAGTGATAAAGTTGATGAAATCATAAAAATATTTAAAGATGCAGAAAAAGCATCACAGGAGTTGTTTAATTATCTGGACAACATGGTTAAAGAGAAATTATAATTCTCTTTAACCGATTTTATTTCTTTTTAGATTTTAAAATAAAATAGAATATTCCTGCAATAACTACAAAAACACCCATTCTTACAGTTAAAGTTGTTAAATCAGTTGTTTCGTTCATAATAAAGTCTTTTTGTTTGAAATTTGCGATTGTGGATGGGGTAGAGGGAAACTCTTGACTAATCCACTAAATACCCTCATATACCCTATATATCGAGGTTTTCACATTTTAAGAATTATAGCAAAATCTATATAATAGGTATATAATGGCACCGAATTGGCACCGAGATTGATATGTAATTAGTTTATGGATGTCAAGGAGGGATTCGAACTCTAATAGAATTAAACTACAACTTCGAAACGAAATAATTATAAATAAAAGTACAAATATTGTAAAAGATTAGATTGGTTTTAAAGATTTAACAATGAAGATAAAATGCTTTGGGTAAAATAAAAGAAATGATTTCCCCTAGGTTCTTCTAGGTAAATCCCACGAAAAATAAAACAAATCTTAATCAATATAGTTTGATTCAATCAATTGAACACTAAAATCATCACGATAAAGAGCATTTCTTTTAATATCTGCCATTGTAGTTTTACCGGTTAGGAGTACCTTTTTATCTTTGTTCTCATTTAAAAACAACTGATAAAGATTAACAGTAAAACTTCTAAGAATAGCTATAGAGAAAGGCTCTTTATATGCTATATGGTCATCTTCTTCAGTAAGCATATCTAAGTGATAGTGATATGTTTCCACTCTCCAATGTTGCAGTATCTTTTGAAGAAACTCTTTTGCAGTTGTTTTAAAGTTAGCCATTAAATATTGAGTTGAAATTGTAACTTCACCAGTCTGTGCATTTGTTAATGTTTTCGTCACTTTAATGAGTGATTGAATATTTTGAAAGTTCTCATGATACATAACTAAATCAGCACTTTTATTTTGAAAAACTTCTACTTTTCGAGAGACTCTTTTGTTGTTTTCAGTTAAATAGCTATCTTCATCATCAACTCTATCTGTAGGCTGATTAAACTCTTCTATGGTCTTTATAGCTTTCTCTTTGAGGTGTTTCTGGTTATCTTTGAGTTTTGCTATATATCTGTTACCTTGCTCATCAATAGTGTTGAGAATCTCTGATTGAGTAAGCAGTGCATCAAAGGAAAATATCTGTCCTTCATTGCTAAAAATATTATCGTTTAAAACCTCTTTGAGTGCAGTAATTTCGCTACTCTTATTTTTATCTAAAAACTTGTGAGCAAACACTATTTTTATATCTTTATCCAAGATATTTAGTATTGCTTTATGTCTTTCCTGTGTGTATTGACCATTCACGTCGCTACCTCTCAGCCACTTCCCGTCAATAGCAATATTTTCTTGTGCAATGAATGGAAAAAAGAACTCTCTAAATACTTTTTCCAAAGCATTATTATCTGTGTTTATCAATAAACGATGATATGTTGATTTGGAAGGAATCGTTATCTCTTCTTTATCAAAAATCTCTTTGAGTATTGCATTGTCTTTGTTATATATCATCCATGAAAATATATCCTTAAAAGTTGTATTTCCTTTGATAAGTGCAAAAAGTGTCATGAAAAGAACTTCGTGCAATGGATATTCTATCTTCCCTGTATCTACTCTATAGTCTGGGATACTTTTTAGCGATTCAAGTAAGGCTTTTGTGCGTGTTAATTTGATGGTAAACTCCTTGTTTTAGGAGTCTAAGCAATATTTCTTCCAGTTCTTTTGAATCTATTGATTAAGATTTATTTTATTTTTCGTGGGATTTACCTATAGGTTCTTCACTATATAAATATAGGAGAGGAGTTGCCTAGGGACTACAAAAGAAATTGTACTCTAACTTTCATTAAAAAATAAATTTAAATACTCAATCAATAAAAGACATTTTAAGCTGTAAAAAATAATAAACTTGTTAAACTAATCTGAACATTCCTAGTTTGGCTTAAAGATAGTGTCAGAATATTTCTGTAAATTCATCCTCAGCTTTTTGAAATTGTACCAAATTATCCCACGAAACATAATTTCTACCCAACCATTTAGCATTTGTGTCAATGGCAAGTGGTACCAATAATCTCAATATTGACCCTTCATTTGGAAAGGCACCTATAACTTTAGTTCTGCGTTTTATCTCCTTATTAAATCTTTCTACTATATTTGTAGAGTGTAGTTTTCTCCAGTGAGTTGATGGAAATGTCAAATAAGTACAACTATCATATAAATTATCCATCAGAAACTTTGCCAGTCTTGGTTTAGAATCTTCATAAGTAGCGATCATTGAGTTAGCAGCTGATATTGCTTCTTCAAAGCTTTTACTCTTGAGCACCTCTTTTAAATCATCTAAAACTTCTTCTAAATCTTTTTTAGCTACAATTTTCATTAGGTTACGCTTCAAGTGTACACTACAGAACTGCCAAGATGAGCCTACGAAACTTTCTTTGGCAGCTTTTTTAATTCCTCTGTGACCATCACTAATAATCAAATCTACTTTCTTTATCCCTCTGTCTTTTAGTCCATCAAAGAACTCTGTATAGGTTGCAAATGACTCACTCTCCATTGGGGTTATATCAAGAATTTCCCTTGTGCCAGTAGTATTAACACCAATAGCTACCATCACGGCTGATGAAACAAACCTAACCCCATCAAATACTTTGAGATATGTTGCATCAATGTAAAGATATGGATAGTGTTCTTGTAAGTCAGAGGTTTTAAATTCCGTAACGAGTTCATCAAGCTCATGGGAGAGCCTGCTCACAGTTTCATGACTCAGCTCAATTCCAAGTTCTCCAACAATAGATTCTACTTTTCTGGTTGATACACCTTTGAGGTAGCTTTCAACAATTATAGAGGAGAGAGCTTTATCTATTCTAGAGTAATTTGCAAAAAGCTTAGTATCAAATTTTCCTACTCTAGCATAAGGTCTTAATAAATTCAACTCTCCAAGAGTAGTTTTTAACCTTCTCTCTTTATGACCATTACGATAATCTTCTCGCTCTCCAGTTCTCTCGTGTTTTTGAGCACCTATACGCTCTGCAAACTCCATCTCCAATACTGCATTGAGAAACTTCTCACCTATACGTCTGAAGCCTTCTTGCTTATCTTGAAGTAATAATGCCCCAAACTCATTCATATCGAACTCTATCTTATTTAAATCAATTTTCATCTATCATTTCCTTTTTAAAAATAATAGCTGATTATTGAATTTACAGAAGATTTATGACACTACCGGCTTAAATCAAAGTAGATTTTATAGCTTGTGCCGGGTGCAATGCCTTGGTCGAATTAAATTGTATAGTTTGTTTGTGCAGCCCTTCTTTTAGAGCTTTGCAACATCCGTTACAAATCTCTAAAAGAATGTCTTCACATCTTAAAAGTAGGAATGAAGTAATAGAATTTGATTCTATTACAAAAATTAACTAAAATGTCTATACTTTCTATCGAAACTGTACGAAAAAGACTTACTGAATTTCATTTTTATTTTCAATCATTTAAATCTATTCAAGAATATCTAGAAATAGTTTTTGTTTTTGGTGGAACTAGGAGCCTGTCGGATTAACCCACTCAAAACCAATAATCAGGTATAATAAATATAAATAAGAGAATATTCTAATAAGGCTTTGACGATATGAAACCCTTCATAGCAGCTAACCGAAATCAGCCATTCCTGATGCCTCCGAGTATAGAAGAGTGGCTTCCAAAGAGGCATTTGGCACGCTTCATTGTAGAGATAGTCGAAACACTCGATCTCAATGATATCTACAAACACTACAAAGAAGGTGGCAAAGATGCCTATGATCCCAAAGCAATGCTTTCGCTTCTCTTTTACGGATATGTGCGGTGAGCGAAGCGAGGAAATACTCTTGGGGTGCAACAGGAGTCTTTTCAAGCAGAAAGATAGAACAGGCTACCTACGATTCTGTACCATTTAGATATATTGCTGTCAATACTCATCCCGATCACGATACCATTGCCAACTTCCGCAAACGTTTTCTTTCCCAGATATCCGATCTCTTTGTGCAGATACTTGAGGTAGCACAGAAGTCGGGCGTACTTAAAGTAGGCAAAGTAAGTCTTGACGGTACCAAAGTCAAAGCCAACGCTTCCAAGCATAAGGCACTGAGCTACGGACATATAAAAAAACTGCAATCCCAACTCGAAGCAGAAGTGCAGGCCTTGCTTGAAAAAGCACAAGAGGCAGACAACAGTAAAAGCGATGAAGGAGTGAATATCCCTGAGGAGCTGGAACGAAGAGAAGAGCGTCTTGAAGTCATTAAGGAAGCCAAAGCAAAAATAGAGCAACGCGCCAAAGAGCGCTATGCAAAAGAGAAAGCACTCTATGATGAGAAGATGAAGAGACGCAAGGAGAAAGAGAAGCTCACAGACAAGAAGACAAAAGGCAAAGTGCCAAAAGAGCCTGTCGAAGAAGTATTGGATAAAGACCAGGTCAACCTGACCGATGAAGAGTCTCGTATTATGAAAACATCAGGCGGAGGGTTTGAGCAGTGCTACAATGCCCAAGCCTCAGCAGAGCATGATTCCCGTCTGATACTCCATACCCATGTTACACAAAACACCAATGACAAACAGGAGGTTAAGCCTACACTGCAATGGTATGAGGTACATCCAAAACTCAAACCTTCCGCTGCATTCAATGCGGATGCAGGCTATTTCAGCGAAGAGAATATCAAGCTATGTGTAAAAAGCAAAATGACACCCTATATCTCATTTGGAAAAGAGCAACACAATCAGCCACTTGAAGAGAGATTCAAAGAGGCAGACCCTTTGCCTGATAATCCTACTGAAGTAGAAAAAATGAAACACCGTCTTCAGACCAAAGAGGGTAAAGCTATTTATGCCCAACGCAAATGTGTCATAGAACCCATCTTCGGTATCATCAAACAGGTAATTGGATTTAGGCAATTTATGCTCAGAGGGCTTCAAAAGGCACAAGGTGAGTGGCGTTTGGTATGCATGGCATACAATCTGAAGAGATTGCATACGATAATGGGATAACAGGAGACAGGGATGGCATATATCGAGCAATATATGAAGGATTTTAGAGAATATTTTCTACATTATCGCTCTAAAAATGGTTTTTTAAAAATATGAGAGATTATAGGGAGTATTTTTGGATGGGTATCCGACAGACTCCTAGTATTTCCAAATTTCCCCAAACTATCCGAGAACAGTTTATAGAATATATTGACAGTGGTATATCAAGTAAGTTTAAATTTGTAACTATTGAAGCAATATATGATGATTTAAAGAATTTTAGTGCCTTAAAAAAAGGAGTGAAAGCTAAAAGAACAGCATTAGTAGAATTAGAACTAAATGCTATTAAACAAGCCTATTCATTAATTATTTTTCCAGAAAGTGTTGGTTCTTATACAGAACTTGGATATTTTACAGCAATAGATGAAACAAAAGAAAAAATTTATGTTGTAAATGATTATAATTACTCTGGTGCAAAATCATATTTAAATCATATTATTGATGTTATTCATAATGATAGAGAGATGAGAGCACTTCAAATAGATTTTAAATCAACAGATAATAATCATAAATTTGCGGAACTAATACATAACCTTGAAGAAGACTATACTTCACATCAACATACATTGAAATTTATGGAGAGTGAATTTTTCCCATTAGTAGTTACATATGAAATTATTCGATTAATGCCTATACTATCATATAGACAGATAGAAGACATGACTAGAGAGCTTTTAGATAACTTAGAATATTCAAAATATGAAAAGAAAAATTTCACTGTTTTAATTTCTTTATTAGTAGTGGCTAAGGTTATAGAAAGATTTAAAGAAGAAGAGCAAATTTACTTTCGTCCAATTGATTCAGACTATACATTGGTTGACACAAATTTAACAGAAAGACAAAAGGCAACCTTAATTAAATTACAATTGGAATACGGACAAGAGGACTCAAGGAGTTATATTTAAATGAATACTTTTCAAAAACAACTTAGTGAAAAGTTTGAAAAACCTTTTTTAGAAATATATCAATTTGCATATTCAGCTTCAAGAAGATATAAAACATATAATATCCCAAAAAGAACTGGTGGAAATAGGATTATTTCTCAACCGTCAAAAGAATTAAAAGAATATCAACGATATTTAATTACTAAAGTATTCTCAAAATTTCCAATACATGAATCAGTATATTCATATCAAGATGGTAAAAATATTAAAGGTATGGCTCTTAATCATGTAAATAAAAGGTTTTTACTAAGAGTAGACTTTAAAAGCTTTTTTCCTTCAATTAAAGGTGAATATATAAGAGGATTTTTAGTGAAAAACATTGAATTATATGAACTGTCTCTTTCCAAAAACGACATTACTTTGATTAATATGTTTGTTTGTAAAAGTAACCAGTTATCAATTGGTGCTCCTTCTTCTCCAATTATTAGTAATATATTACTTTATGAATTAGATAGCTATTTATCCGAAATATGCACCAATTTAAATATTATTTATACAAGATATGCAGATGATATGTACTTTTCAACAAATCAAACAAATCAATTAGAAAAAATCTTACCTCTTTTAAAAGAATATTTAAAATCTTTTTATATTAAACTTGTAGTTAATGAAGATAAAAATATATTTACTTCTAAAAAAAGACGACAGATAGTAACGGGATTAATCTTAACAACTGATGGAAATATTAGTGTTGGAAAAAATAAAAAGAGAGAGATAAAAAGTTTAATTTACCAATATATTAAACAAACAATAAGCTCTGCAGATTTAAATTATTTAAAAGGCTACTTACCTTATTTGTATTCAATTGAACCATCATATATTGATATTTTAAAAAGAAAATATACAGAAAAGATTATTTGTAAACTACTGCCGCTCAAACAAGATATTTAATAGAATTATATTTATAAAATAATCTATATGGAAATAACTTAAAAGTAAAAAAGCCAAGTAGATAAAATTTTGGAAATGTTTTAAACTTCTGATGGGGTAATCCTCCCAAAAACCCAATCTTCCCAAAAGTAGAAAATTCCAGTAAAATATTATAAGAAAATATCTCTTAAAGTTTGTGCCACCCACTTTTGCAACACAGCCTCCCTGTTTTAGGGATGTATAGGTGGTCTTCTTTTGATTTTTTTGAATTCGTGGAATTCAGGTGCATGATGATATAGCAAAAGCTATGCGCATGCTTGGCAGTGATAAAGTTGATGAAATCATAAAAGTATTTAAAGATGCAGAAAAAGCACCACAATCCTCTAAAAACTAAATTTTAATATTTGAGCGATAGAGTCATCCAAATCCCATCTATTGTTGATGAGTTGTTCTTGTATAGATTTTGCACCATTAAGGTGTAAAATATTCAAAATCATACTTCTAAGAATAGTCATTAAAAATGGATTTAAATGACAATTATGAGCATCTTCTAAAAGTGAATTATCTTTGTATTGATGCATGGTTTCCACTTTCCAATGGTGTAAAATTTTATTGTGAAAGAATTCTGCACTTTCATGAAAATTTGCAATACAGAATTGAATTCTAGTGCTATTAGTAATCTCGCCAGTTTTATGATTTGTTGACTCTACTTTTTTTATAACTTTTATTATTGAGCGAATATGAGTTATGCCATTATGATAAAAAGTAGTTGGTTGATATACAAACACCTTCCTATTAATCCATTCATTAGATTGTTGGACAGGTTTAGCCTTGTAAATATTTGTCGGTTTTATATCTCTTGAAATTTCATCTATTTTATCAAGTAAGGTTTTTTGATTATCTTTTACCTTGGCAATATATTTTGAACCACTATTTTCGATAGCATCAAGAGTTTTTTTGGGTATTCATTGCATCAAAAGTAAAGATAAATTCATCTCCCAATTCCCCTATCATAGCCTGAAGGGCAGGTATTTCATTCGACTTCTCTGCTATTTGTTGATGAGCAATTATTACCCCTATCTCAGATAAAACAGCACCAACTACTTCTATTGATCTCTTATCTTTGTATTTGCTGCCATTCATAACCTTGCCATCTACGCTCAGGTGCTTTCCTCTTGTATCGACATAGGTTCTTATCCATTTCCTAAAAACAACTTCAACTTCTTGGCTATCAACTTTCGCTAACACATCAGAAACCAAACTTTTCTTTGGTGTTAATATAAACTCTACACCTAATAATCTTTTAACTTGTTCTTTTTGAATATGCTTCTCTATCCAAATAGATATTTGCTTATAGTCAGTTGCTCCCATCAATCCAGCCAATACTGAAAGATATAAAATATGTTCTAGTCGGTGTCTTTTACCTTGAGGTTTCCGATAGTCTGTCACCTCTGAAAACAATTTTAAAAGTTGATTTGATTGGGCTTGATCTGCATACCCTCTTATAGAACGCTTTTTCGCTAATTTTTCTCTTGTTTTTGTTGCCATATGTAATCACTTTAGTTTTTTAGAGTTTAAGCAATTATTGTTCTTCTTTTAAATTCCTGTTTTTTTAGGATTGGGGTGCAGAAAAAGCATCACAGGAGTTGTTTAATTATCTGGACAACATGGTTAAAGAGAAATTATAATTCTCTTTAACTGATTTTATTTCTTTTTAGATTTTAAAATAAAATAGAATATTCCTGCAATAACTACAAAAACACCCATTCTTATAGTTAAAGTTGTTAAATCAGTTGTTTCGTTCATAATAAAGTCTGTTTGTTTAAAATTTGCGATTGTGGATGGGGTAGAAGGATTCACTGTATCCCTATTTTATTATATTTTTTGAATACAAAATAAAAATATACCCCTGTATATACCCCAAAAATTAAAGTGACTTACAATTCTGCCTTATACTTTTTAATACCTAAAACTGTAATGATTGATTTCTTGTCATCAATTTTATATACGACTGTATATCCTTTATAAATCGAGTCTCGGATATTATCATTATCAAAGTAAATTGATTTTCTACATTTGTAAGGCATAAGGTGTATATCTTCAATTAATTTTTTTATCTCTTTTTTAAATTTATTTGCTCTATTTTTGCTATCTTGTGCGATATAGTCCCAAATGTTATTAAAAGAATTTACAAACCTTGGCTCATAGATAATTTTCATGCTTAGTTGCTAGTATGCTGTTCTATTGTATTCCATACTTCTGTATGTGAAAGAGGTTTTGTCTTTCCACTTTCTATATCTTCTAGTATTTTGTGAAAATAAGCTCTGTCCTCTTGAAACTGTTTAGAGTTCAAATAATCATCTTTTCTATCTACTAGATACAGAAGGTATTCATTAATCTTTGATTGCATATCTATACCAGCATTTTTGAGCTTTTGATAAACATCATCTTGAATATTTAAAGATATTTGCATTTGTAATTACCTCCTTTAGTTGTCTAAGTATAACATATTTTAGTGATTGAAACATCACGGCTCTCGTAATAGAATTTACTATCTACTAACTGATGCTTTGATGCCATACTTCTCTCTAAGTGATTGAGCTTTTTTAATCACTGAATCATTTGGAGTTGAATAACCCTCAATTGCTTGTGAGATTATTACAATTTTAGAGATAATCTTTTTGTTTATAGGATTTTTATTCATTATATATACTCCATATATTTGTGCATATTGTATTAGATTTATAAAATAGATTAAAGTTCGTATTTTAGGGAGTTTTTAGACTTTTTTGGATTGGTTTAAGTATATAGATGGATGGGGTAGAGGGATTCGAACCCCCGAATGCCAGTACCAAAAACTGGTGCCTTACCGCTTGGCGATACCCCAATGCTTTGTAGATTAAAGATTGGTTGCGGAAACAGGATTTGAACCTGTGACCTTCGGGTTATGAGCCCGACGAGCTACCGAACTGCTCTATTCCGCGGTGTTTCAAACACTTTTACTCTGTGTTTGTGAGCGAAATTATAGACAAAAATTTCTTTTATGTCAAGAGTTTTTTGCAAAAAATATTAATTTTTTTTTTGAACTCTTTTTAATACAAATTTTCCTATAATAAAGAAAAGAAAAAACAAATATAGAAAGAGAAAATATGAAACCGACAGAGAGAGTTTTACAGGCGATAGAAGATATCAAAAAAGGCAAGATGGTTATTATGGTCGATGATGAGGACAGAGAAAATGAGGGCGATCTGGTCTATGCGGCTGCCTTTTCTACACCGGCACATGTAAACTTTATGGCAATGCACGCACGGGGGCTTATCTGTGTTGCTCTTTCCAAGTCTATTGCCGACAGGCTTGATTTGAATCCTATGGTGAGTTCAAATACTTCTTCGTATGAAACTGCCTTTACAATCTCTGTTGATGCCAAAAATGCTTTGACAGGTATTTCGGCAAAAGAGAGAGATGATACTATAAAAATACTGGCAAATCCTATTTCCAAACCGGATGAGTTGGTAAAACCGGGACATATTTTTCCTCTCATTGCAAAAGAGGGCGGTACACTTGTAAGAACAGGTCATACGGAGGGGTCGGTTGATTTATGTCGCTTGGCAGGGTTAAGCGAAGCGGGTGTTATTTGTGAAATTATTAAAGATGACGGTGAAATGGCACGCCGGGATGATTTAGATATTTTTGCGAAAAAGCATGATTTGCATACGGTATTTATTTCTGATATTGTTGAATACCGACTTGCAAACGAGAGACTTGTCAAAGAGACAGATGTTCAGGAGATAGAGTTTTTCGGAGTAAAAGTACAGCGACATACCTTTGAAGACCATGATGGTATACAACACACTGCCATACTTTTTTACAATGCCGGAGAAGTTGCCAATGTACGGGTTCACAATGTTATTCCGGATTGTGAACTGTTCTTGCAGCAAGAAAAATACAATAACCTTATCAGCTCCATAGAGTATCTTAAACAAAACAGCGGTTTATTGGTTTTTATAAACAAAACACACCATCAGGATAATGCAGCTATAAAAGAGTTCGGTATTGGTGCACAGATTATTAAATCATTTGGTATTTCAAAAATGAATCTTATTACGTCTATGAAGAAGACTGACTTTGTCGGACTTGGCGGGTTCGGACTTGAAGTCAATGAGATTATTGACATCTAATTCATGTACAGACTTTTTCTTTTTGCATCGTTGTTCATTACATGTAATGCCGATGTACAGATGATACAACGTACAAAAGTACTTATGGGCACTTTTGTATCAATATCAGTTGACAAAGAAGACAAAAAGCTCCTCAAACCCTCTTTTGAGATTATAAAAAGGGTTGACAATTCTCTTTCTACCTATAAAAAGAACACGCCAATATTTAAACTCAACAACAGCCATCACGCATTTTTGAATCAATACTCCTACGAAGCCTTGAAACTCTCTTTAAAATACTATAAAGAGACAGAGGGATATTTTAATATCGCTGTAGGAACTATTACAAAAGATTTGTACAGATTTGGTGCCAATGAACGTATTGCTGCAAAAAGTGAGCTGCAAAAGAGTTCTACCTCCATTGAGGCACTCAGATTTGACAGGCATGAAGCTTTTTTGGAAAATGGTGTCAAAATAGATCTTGGCGGTATGGGAAAGGGGTTTGCGACAGACAAAGTCAGTAAATTTTTACTGCAAAACAAGGTGAAGAAGGCAGTGGTTGCTCTGAGCGGAGACATACGATGTATAGGCAGCTGCAAGGTTGCCGTTAACAACCCTCTGGATGTGACACATCCTTTGGTTACATTTATCATGCGTGACAGTGGTGTAAGTACAAGCGGCAACTATAACCGTTATGTACAAAGAAAAAAGTATAATCATCTCATTAATCCAAAAACAAAAGAATCAGAGCAAAAATTCATCTCCATAACACTTGTTTCAAAACTTCCTTCGGCGACACTCGATGCATATGCAACGGCTGCAAGTGTTATGCCGGTAAAAAAATCATATGCGTTTTTAAATGCAAAAAATCTTGCCTATATTATTTTACAGGCAGATAAAAAGCTCATTATAAGTAAAAACATAGATGATTATGTTGATCTATTGCATAATCCGGGTTAAAAACTGAATGTTTCCGTTTTTAAAACCTTTATTTTTGTGAGTTTTTTATCATTTTGAAGATCTAACTCTTTTGCTGCTTTTTTTGAGATGAGACGGAAACCGAGGGTCAGTACGACTTTATCTCCTTTTTGCAGTTTTGTTGTATAGAGAATATTTTTTTTTGCATAAATAAGAGTGTCTTTTAAAATATTTGTTGCTTCAAAAGGCATACTTTCTTCATTGCCCTTACCGAAAATACGTGTAAATATATAGGGTTTCTGGACTAGTTTTTCTTTGCCTCGTATGACTGTAACATTTAAAATCCCTTCTCTGTATGCCTGTCCGAAAAGAGCATGGTTTGTCAGATTTTTTAGGGTGACCTGAAAGCCTTTTTCATGTTTTTGTACTTGAAAATCTATATATTTACCAAGTGTTTCAGTGAATCTGTGCAAACCGGCTATACCATGATAGGCATGGGTTTTACTGTCACTCAGCGTTGTTTTACTGCCTGTTACCTGTGGCATATGACAGGATATACAGGTGTTTTTGTCTTTTTGGTCAATATATGCATCAAGCATGATAATGTCAAAATTATGGGCGTTGTTTACATGTGAATGGCATCCCATGCAGACATTGCCGTTATAGTAGTTTTCATTGTTGTACTCTATTTGATGATAAGGGGAATTTTTAGAGCGTTTTATAAGACCAAAGAAAGAAGTTGTTGTTTCATATTTTACTTTAGATTCATTTTTTTTGTCTTTTTGCGCGCTGAAAAAGTCTTTTTTCTTTCCTGTTAAAATATTTTTATTTGCTGTGTCATCTTTTACGATATTTTTAATGGTATGGCAGTAGATACACGATATGGGTGCTTCTTTTTCCTCTTGGGGGTTTTTTGCGCTTGGGGCATGGCAGCTGTTGCATTTTTGTTTTTTTGCATGTTCTTTTTCAAAAACTGCTTTATATATTTTATCATTGGCCAGGGATGATTTTCTATGTATGGAGTTGTAATACTCTTTATAAATCAAAGGATGGCATTTTTTACAGACCGTATTGTCATTACAAAACAAAGAAGTGTATCCGAGAAAGACCAGAAGTATTAATATAATTTTTTTCATAACAAATATTGTAGCCAATTAATCATATAAAATACTTTTAAAGAGTATAAACAAAGTATAGAGTATGACAACTTCAAAGAAAAAAAATGAAAATATTTTTAAGAATGCAAGCGACTCAAAACCGTTTATAATGGCAAATGGAGTGAAGATTTCCAAAAATGAGAGAATAAACAGAGCAGATGTAAGCAGTTGCAGTTCTTTGGTTCTTTTTTTGTGTGTAAAGAGTAAAAAGTGTACTGTAACCATGACAAAAAGTCCAAAAGCAAAAATATGCGGCAGAACAATTTTAAGTATACCGCCTGGTGTTTTAGGTGCAATGAAAAGTGTCTCATTTCCAAGATAGTATGTTAGGACACCTTCGGTTGTAAAGCCGATTTTGGATGCAAAAAGAACACTACTGCTCAGAAGCAGCAGCAGTGAAAAGAGAATAAAATAAAATATGGCAAAGTTATATGCTTTTTGCAAAATTAAGACTCCATAAAGAATGCAAAACCATGTAAAATGCACACAAATGCCATACATAATATGTCAATAAATAGATATATGTAAAAAAAGGACTTGTATAATATGCAAGAGGAAGTGTTATAAGCATAGTAAGGGCACTTATCATAACACTGTTCAGACAGAAAAATTTTAAGCTCTCCCTGGAACTCAAGCGAATAAACACAGCACTGAGGGTGAGGAGTATCATCATCATAAAAAATATTTTAGTATGAATATATTCTAAAAACGAAGCTTGAGAAATGGGTTCTAAAAAGTTTTCTTCATCTCCAAAAAGTGTAAATTTTACTTGTTCGTAGGAAAGACCAAAGTTGCTATAATCCACAAATACTTCAGCAGCAAAATAGAAAAGCATGAAGATAAGCAACCCGTTGAGCATAGGCTTGATAGTAGAGTCTTTCTTTAGATTTTTTATAAGAGTAAAACGCAATTATTTGTCCTTATACAGCATGTTGTATATGGCAAATGCTATACGCGAACCGTCTGTAAGACTTTTTGCGCTCATTGTTGCCCCTGAGATATTTGTTATCTCCCGATTAAGTTTTAATACCTTGTCGGTTTTTCTGTTTTCAAACTGCTGTGTCCATCTTTTTGGCGGAAGATATTCCAGCGTTTCATTAAAGGCAATGACTTCTATTCCCTGTAAAACAGAGTCTTTGAAGAAATAGAGTGTGACCGCATTCTTGGAACGGACCTTTCTGTTGACAAGTACACCATATCCCAGTATTTTTCCATTTTTTTTGGCTATATAAACTCTGTAAATTTTTGTAGTAAGTTTTACGCCTGCATTTTTTTGTATTGTTTTAAATTTGTCATGTGTCAGAAGAATATTTTTTTTGGTAATTGTTGCGTTGCGATCAAAGTTCTCTTTCATTGCATCAATGGGAGACACAAGGAGTTGTGCTGATAATTGTTGTGTTAATAACAGTATAAATAGTGAAATATATTTCATAGTTTAAGTCTTTAAATATTTATTTTTAAAATTCTAGCAAAATAATTGGGGTTTTGCAGTAAAATTGCCGCAAAACCCCATAAAGGAGAAAATATGTCTGAATGTTTTTTAAAAAACAAAACCTAAAGATATGCCGGTGATGTTCCCTGTAGCTACATTATCTGAGATAACATACTCAGCTTTAAGGACTACCTGCTCATGTGGAAAAAAGTTGATTCCAAGCGTCACATCTGTTATAGCATCACCTGCCGTACTCCCGTTACTTACCTCTGACTGAGGGTTGTATCGTTCATACTGCACAAAAAGAGGTGTTTTTTTGTCAGTGCCTATCAAAGAAGCAATATTGTAACTTGCATTTAAGAAACCGCCATAGTTGGCTGTCACCTGTTGACTTGCATTGGTATCTACTCTTTTATTTTGTGCATAGGTACCATAAACTCTGGCATTGCCTATTTTATAATCAAGGTGAACATCAAACATAAACAGATCTTTGGAAAAATATGATGAAGCACCGATAAGCAAACCACTTGTTCCTGTGTAATCAACTCTTACCTGTCCTGCTGCATCCGGATTTTTTACCAAACGCCCGCTGCCACGGCCGTTTCTTACCCATTTGTCTCCGGTATCTGTAATCTGCAGTGCTGTGACAATGGAAGCCTTATACTCTATACCCTCTGCAATTTCACCGTAAAGCATTGCGCCTGAACTGTTCCATGTTGTCGGAATAACATATTTCGCTGTGTTTGGACGCTGGATCGTTGTAAAAAGTGTCGGTTCATGCTGCTCATTCATTAAACCCATAGGAACAAGAAAATTACCAAGACGTGCATTGAAGTTTTTGTTTCCTATGAAGTCAAGGTACATAAATTCAACGGCCACTGTATCACCGGTAGCACCTGTACTTGTAGCTTTTACACCGCCACCTTCGTATTCAATTTCCGAGTTTAAGATGATATTGTCAGAAAATTTATATCCAAAATATGTAATGAATCTTTTTATCTGTGTTTCAGAACCACCTTTTTGGCTGCTTGAATAATACATTTCGCCATATCCACCGATACTTAACGGTGATTTTGAGTAGTAAACTTTAGATGCAGCACTACCCAAACCTGTATATCGCTTTTTTTCATCAACTTTGGTATAATTAAAACCGGTTTTCAAATCACTTGTTTCATCAACAAGAATCTGTGTCATTTCTTTGAGGTCTTTTACTTCCTGCTGAAGTTTAAGAATATCTGTTTTATCATCCCCGAATGAGGCACTGCTTACTAATAACATACTCGCTAAGGCGAATGAGATTTTTGACTTTTTCATTTTTAATCCTTTTTGTTGATTGTGATATTGAATATCAAAACCTTTTTGAATGGAGAAATTATATACTTTTATTTTAAAACTAATCTTAATTGTGATAATTATTATCGATTTAAAAGAAGAATCTTTGATATAATAAAGAAAAAAAGAGATTGAGAGTCTATGAGAGAAATATTTATAAGAAACGAAGACGGAAAAAAAGTATTTATAGAAATTGATTTGCATGCCTATGGCTACAGTAACAAGTATGGATGGCTGTTCAGTGTGTTTATAAAGTTTGATGCTTTGGATGAGAGTGCGGAAGGCTTTGAAGAGTATCTGGATGTCAAAGAGTCCCTGATCATAGCATTGGAACATGATGACAAAGCAAAATATGTGGGTTCGAGGGCTGTGGATGGCTGGAGTGAACTTTATTTTTATGCGCTTGACTCCAAAGGTTTGGATTCAATTGTAACAAATTTACTCAAGGATGCAAACTATATATATGAAAGCAGCGTAGTCCGTGATACAAAATGGGACTTTCATTATAAAAATCTTGCTCCAAATGAACTTGAACTGTGTCATATAAAGAGTGAAAAAATTATTTTTTTACTTGAAGAAGAGGGGGATGATCTGGAAATTCCAAGAGCTGTAGAGCATTATGTCTCTTTTGATACACCTACACAAAAGAATAAATTTTTAAACTCTTTATCCCTTGAAGGTTTTAGTTTTAAAGATGAGATAAGCAGTGAAGAGTTTGAAAACGGTGTGGCTCTGCTTAAAACACATGCTGTGACAAGAGAGGAAGTAAAAAAAGTTGTCAATGAACTTTTTGAAGCAATAAAAAAAGAGCAGGGCTATTATGAAGGATGGAGTACGCTTTTAGCACAAGAAGAAAATGTTTAAAATAGCAGGTGTTATCAACTATCTTGCAGTGGTTTTTCTCAATGCTTTTACCGATCTTGGGCACAAAATCATTATACAAAATACGATATTCAAGGTTTATGACGGCAGTACACAAATTGTCTTGACAGCAATCGTCAATGCCCTGGTTTTGCTTCCTTTTATTTTGATTTTTTCTCCTTCGGGTTTCTTGGCAGACAGATTTGCCAAAAACAAAATCATGGAGTATGCTGCTCTTTTTGCGGTTATTATTACCCTTGGTATTACCTATGCCTATTATCATGGGTATTTTGTTTTTGCATTTATCTTAACCTTTTTGCTTGCAATGCAAAGTGCAATTTACGGCCCGGCGAAATACGGCTATATAAAAGAGTTAGTTGGTGTGAAATTTCTCAGCAGTGCCAACAGTGCTGTTCAGGCAATCACAACCGTTGCAATTCTCGGCGGTATTATTTTTTATACGGTTTTATTTGAGGGAATGTATGATGATTCTTTAGTGACACAATCGCAAATATTACAGGCTGTTGCTCCTTTGGGCTGGCTTTTGGTGATTGGTTCGATTATCGAATGGTTTTTGGCCTCCAAACTGCCAAATAAAATGATAGAAGCGAGCAAACGGGATTTTCGCTTAAAAAAGTATGTGAGCGGTGTCTATTTGTTCAGAAACATTAAAACAGTCAGAAGAAACAGAGAAATTTTTGATGCGATTATCGCACTCAGTCTTTTCTGGTCTATATCACAGGTTGTTTTGGCTGTGTTTGGGGAATATGCAAAAGATGAGCTACATGTAACCAACACTATCTATGTTCAGGGTGTGATGGCGCTTGCAGGTATTGGCATTGTTATCGGCTCCATTATGGTTGCAAAACTTTCAAGATTTTATATCAATGTCGGTTTGGCGGGGATAGGGGCAACACTTATTACACTTATAGTTTTTAGTGTGCCGTTTTTGCACTCTATGACACTTATTGCAGTTATGTTTACACTCTTTGGTATTTTTGCGGCATTTATTCTGGTGCCGTTAAATGCAAGAATTCAGTACCTGGCTTCACGTGTGCATCTTGGGATTATTTTAGCGGCAAACAATTTTATACAAAATATTTTTATGTTTACTTTTTTACTGCTTACAACGATATTTGCATATTTTGGGATGAATGCGGAGTTGCTTTTTTATTTTATGGGTTTTGTCGGCCTTTATTTGATACGAAAGCTCTATAAAAGATATGTTATCGAGATGTTTTTTTCACTCATGGGTCTGTTTGCAGCACTCAGGCATAAATATATTTATATCGGTCTGGAAAATATTCCGCAGGATAAAGCTGTGTTGCTGCTTGGCAATCATGTAAGCTGGCTTGACTGGATTTTACTGCAGCTTCCTTTGCAAAGACGCATAAACTATATGATGGACAAAGATATATATAACTGGAAATTTTTTCATCCGATTTTTAAAAAAGGAGAAGCAATTCCTCTCTCACCCAGAGCCTTTAAAGATGCCATAAAAGAAGCGCATAAAAGATTACAAAAAGGGAGTGTTGTAGCACTCTTTCCAGAAGGAGAAATATCAAAAGACGGAAACATTCATGAGTTTAAAAGAGGGTATGAGTTAATTCCGAATGATTATGAGGGTGTCATCGTTCCTTTTTATATAGGAAAGGGGATATTTGGCAGTTCTTTTGCAAAATACAAGCCAAAAGATGCAAAAAGGAATATTTTTAAGCGCAGAGAAGTTAAAATCTGTTTTGGAAATCCTCTGCCGATAAACACAAAAGCAAAAGAGTTACAAGAGATAATTTTAAAAATGAGAGAAAAATATGAAGCTGAATAAACCAAAACACAATCTTTACAGAAACGGTATGTATGCAGTAGAGGGTTTTATAGATATAGTAAAGAACGAAACATCATTTAAGTGGCAGCTTTTCATGCTTTTGGTGATGGGAGTTGTTGCCTGGGTTTTACCTGTAGACTTTGTCCACTCAAGTATACTTTTTATCTCACTGTTTATCCCTGTGTTGGCAGAAGTTGCAAACAGTGCCGTTGAAAGAGTTGTGGATCTGGTGACCAATGAGTACCATATTTTGGCAAAACAGGCAAAAGATGCCGGAGCAACTCTGGTTTTACTGAGCTTGTTGGTTACACTTATGATATGGATTTTTACATTAGCAGATGCTTTTAGGGAGAATTAGAATGAAGACAACTTTAATAATAGGTGCAGGTGGCGTAAGTCGGGTAGTTGTGCATAAATGTGTACAAAATGCAAATGTTTTTGGAAAAATTGTACTTGCAAGCAGAACAAAATCAAAATGCGATGCCATCAGAGCAGAACTGCCTGATGCAGATATAGAGACCTTTGCTCTTGATGCCGACAATACCCAGGAAATAATTGAATTAATAAACAAGGTACGGGCAGACATTGTAATCAATGTGGCATTGCCGTATCAGGATTTGACCATAATGGATGCCTGTATCGCAACAAAAACAGACTACCTTGACACGGCAAACTATGAACATCCCGATGAGGCAAAGTTTGAGTATAAATTACAGTGGGAAAAAGACAAAGCATTTCATGAAGCAGGTATCATGGGACTGCTTGGAAGCGGTTTTGATCCGGGCGTGACAAATGTTTTTTGTGCCTATGCGCAAAAACACTATTTTGATGAAATTCACACTATAGATATACTTGACTGTAATGCAGGAGATCACGGCTACCCTTTTGCGACAAATTTCAACCCTGAAATCAACCTCCGTGAAGTTTCTGCAAACGGACGATACTGGGAAAACGGGCAATGGATAGAGACAAAGCCGATGGAGATAAAAATGGTGTGGGATTATCCTGAAGTAGGGCCTAAAGATTCCTATCTGCTTTATCATGAAGAGATGGAATCACTGGTAAAACATATAAAAGGACTCAAGCGTATTCGGTTTTTTATGACCTTTGGAGAGAGTTATCTTACGCATATGCAGTGTTTACAAAATGTCGGTATGCTGGGTATTGAACCTGTTGAGCATAACGGGCAGAAAATCATTCCTATAGAGTTTTTAAAAACACTGCTTCCTGATCCAGCTTCACTTGGCCCTCGTACAAAAGGAAAAACAAATATCGGTATTGTGGCAGAGGGTGTAAAAGACGGCAAAAAGAAAAAAATCTACATTTATCAGGTGAGTGACCATGAGGCATGTTACAAAGAAGTAAATTCTCAGGCAGTTTCATATACGACGGGAGTTCCGGCGATGATAGGTGCAAAACTGATGCTTGAAAAAGTCTGGTATAAAACAGGTGTGCATAATATGGAAGAGTTTGATCCTGATCCTTTTATGGAGGAGCTTAATAAACAGGGACTTCCATGGAAAATTCAAGAACTAGAATAAGTAAATGAATCCAATAAAAACACCGTGTTATGTATGTGAGGAAGCTCTTTTAGAAAGAAATTTAAAAACTCTGGAATATGTCCAGCAGCAAAGCGGTGCCAAAATTATTCTTGCATTGAAGGGCTTTGCAATGTGGAGTACTTTTGAGCTGGTGGCTAAATATTTAAAAGGCTGTACAGCCAGTGGTCTGTATGAGGCAAAACTTGCGCGTGAAGAGTTTTGCAAATACAATCCGGATGCAGAAGTGCATACATATTCTCCGGCATATAAAGATGATGAGATTGAAGAAATAGCCAAAATATCTGATCATATAGTCTTTAATTCTCCAAAGCAATTGGAAAGATATATTTGGAAAGTCAAAGAAATAAACAAAAATATTCATGTTTCTCTGAGAGTAAACCCTGAAGTCTCCTCTTCCCCGGTCGATATATACAACCCCTGTGGCTTGTACAGCAGACTGGGAACAACTCTGCAAAATTTTGATGAAAAACTGCTTGAAAAGATAGACGGACTGAATTTTCATGCACTGTGTGAGCAAAATGTAGATGCGCTTGAACAGGTTTTAGCGGCTTTTGAAGATAAATTCGGCAGATATCTGAAAAATTTGCAATATGTTAATTTCGGCGGAGGGCACCATATTACAAAAAAAGGCTATGATATTGAAAAACTTATTTGGATAATCAAAGGATTTCGTAAAAAATATGATGTTGATGTCTATTTGGAACCGGGGGAGGCTGTTGGCTGGGAAACAGGCTATCTGCAGTCCACTGTTTTGGACGTTTTTCAAAACGGCATGAATATAGCCATTTTGGATACATCAGCAGAAGCACATATGCCTGATACACTGGCAATGCCCTATCGTGCCGAAGTAAGAGGTGCAGGTCTTGCAGATGAAAAAAAATATACCTACCGTTTGGGAGGCAATACCTGTCTTGCCGGTGATATTATGGGTGACTACTCTTTTGATTCCCCTTTACATGTAGGCGATACTGTGATATTTGAGGATCAAATTCATTATACTTTTGTAAAGAACACTACATTTAACGGAGTAAAACTGCCTTCTTTGGTGATTAAACGCAAAAATGGAACGATGGAGCTTATCAAAGAATTTGGCTATGAAGATTACAAAAGAAGACTTTCGTAAATCTCAGTCAAAATCACCAAAATAAAGATTGACTAAAAATGCAATCGCATAATTTGCTTTGTAGTCATTTTCTTTGTGAAAATTCACAGAGGGGCTGACTTGATAAAAAAACCATTTTTTCCATATGTTTTTTCTAAAAGTCAAGACTGTGGCATAGTTATTGATGCCACTGTATTTTCGTGTAGAAGTCTCTGTTGTATATTCTGTGTTTCCAGACAATATTTCAGAGATGCTCAGAATATTTTTTTTGTAAAAATTCCAGTAATATTGTGTTGAAACAGCATAGTCCATTCCTTTGATTTTTGTTTGTGTCTCTCTTTGCAGCGTAACCCTCAGAAGTGATTTGTCAGCAAGTGTTTTGTCAAAATAGATGAACGTACTCTCTTTAAAAGCATCCTTGCTTGAATACTCAAAAAGCTGCATCGGTTCGATCTTCCAACTTTTTGCAGCAAAAATCTTATAATAGCGTGCTCTGATAAAGGGATAAAACCCCCTGACTCCGATTGAATATCTGCTTTGTATATTGTACCTGTCTGCTCTGAAATAGTTGAGTCCAAGTTCCGTGGGAGCATTCTTGTCTATTATTTTTTTATTTTCATTTATACCTGAGACAAAAAGATTAAGTTTTTGGTTTGTTCTTTGCAAAGCAATGTTGGCATTTATGTTAAGTGTGGTTTTTTCTCTGTATTTTGACTGAAATTGAGTATTGAGGTTTACACTGACAAATGATTTTTCTGTTTCATTGAAATATTTTTCATTTTTAAAAAAATCATCATAGGCATTTTGTGCTTTTTTTCCTGTGAACAATTTGCTGATTGTCTGATCAAGGGTATCTGAATAGCCTGTGACTTTGTCAGAAATTATTTTATGCGCAGTATCAAGATACGATGCGTTTGTATCTATGGATTCGGCACGGAGCAGACAAAGCAAGAAAACAAATAAAAATAAAAAAAATTTCATACTAAAGCTTCCTGAAAATAATTCATGTTTGTTTTGCCGGTTAAAGGTGTATACAAAAAAATTTCAATATAATAACATATTAAGGGCACCTCCAATGCCATTAAGTTAAGAAAATTAATGCTTTTTCGGAACCGGTACTTCAGTGCCGGCTGTTGCAATAGTCTTGCCACTCTCAGCCGGCACTGAAGTACCGGTTCCAAATAAATGCTAAACTTAATGGTATTGAAGGGCACCTCCAAAAACTCTTAAAACAAGAAAGGTTGAGAATGATAGAAGATAAAGAACGCTGGAATATTCGCCATGTAGAGAAGCCGATGCGAAAAAATGTAGAACCTGTCGTTGAAAAATATATTGGTTTGGCAAGCGGAGACAAAGCACTTGATATTGCCTGCGGAATTGGCAGAAATACACACTTTCTGGCAGAAAAAGGCTTTTTTGTTGATGCTGTGGACTTTAGTGACTATGCACTTTCCCAGGTAAAAGATGATGAAAAAATCAACAAAATAGAAGCTGATCTGGACAGTTATAATTTAGAGAAAAATGCGTACGATCTCATTATCAATATTAACTATTTGAGCAGAAGGTTGTTGCCGCAGATAAAAGAAGCGCTCAAGCCAAACGGCCTGTTGATTTTTGAAACGTTTATTGTGGCACACGGCGATTTTAATCAGCCGGCAAATCCTGAATACCTTTTGCGTACAAACGAATTGCTCCATGCCTTTATCGGGCTTGATATTATTTACTATGAAGAAAGGGATGAAGTGAATCTGCGAGGAGAAGATACCCGTGTGGCTTCTCTTGTGGCAAGAAAAAGATGTTAGTAAGTTTTAAAGATACCCATAAGGTATAAAGGTTTACATGTAAAAACATTAAAAGAAACAATCCGTTCTTATGTGAAAAATACCACTTTTAAGTTTTTTTTGGCAATAAATTGAACTTATAAAAAAGCTTGTTAAAAATTATAAAAACTGACTTTCATAAAAAATTGTGCTACAATTAATACTATGAATATAGTAAAAAACAAATGGACTATTTTTTATGTCATTATGATAAGTTCTGCAGTGGTATTTGCTGCTTTTACTTATACAAAGTATACAGAGTTACAAAGTATTGTACGTAAAAAAAATGAGCAGGACACTGCAAATGTTGCAAAAATGTTTCATGATTTTTTGGTACAATCTGAGACGATGCTGCAAGTTGTGGGAACAACGGTTGTTAATCCTCATATCTCAAAAGATCCTAAAGAAAAAACAAAAATTTTTGATACACTGCAAGAGGTGAATCCTGCGGTCATAGGTTTTGGCTATCTTGATCCGCAAGGAAATCTGCTTATATCAAATAAAGAACTTCATGGAAAGAAAATAAATGCTTTAGAAATCAAAGAAGCAAAAAGTTCTTTCCAGGAGACACTCAAAAGTCAACATTTAGTGATTGGCAGAAGTTTCTTTTTTAAACCGTTGGGACAATGGATTTTACCACTGCGAAAAGCGATTCGTGACAAAAACGGCAAAGTTGTCGGTGTCATGGCTATTGCTATAATTAATACACAGAAAAAAAATCTTTTTTCCGGTTTTGAAACAGAACCTGATGAAGATATTTTGTTAATTAAAAAATTTTCTGAGGGCTATTATCGCCTCTTTTACTCCAATAAAAAAGACAATCACGATGCACAAATACTTTATGGAGAATCCTGCCCTAAAAATAGATGTACATCCGTTATAAATCAGATATTAGTAATGAATCATATAACGCTGCAAGAATTAAAAAGCAGTGCTAAAGTTTTTTCTTTTTTTTCAAAAGATATGCAGGGAAGACCTATAAACGGAGCTCTTTATTATGATAAAAAATACAAAGTCTGGATAAGTGTGTATCATTACAATAGTGCTATAACACAAGAGATATACAAAGACATTGTTTTGTTGGTAATGCTTTATATAATTATGATGCTTCTGTTTTATTTTTTATTTAAGTCGATAGAAAAGTATGAAAACGCCAAAGAGCGTGATTTACTCTTTAAAACGACCCATGATTTGCTGACTAATTTGCCAAACAGAGCATTTATTTATGAAAATGTTTATCATTCAAATAAGTTTGTTATGCAAAAGGGCGCACAGGTTATTTTTATTGATCTTGATAATTTTAAAAATATTAATGATACTTTTGGACATATTTTTGGAGATAAAATACTTGTTCTCGTTGCGAAGAGGCTGCAAGCTTTTTTTACAGAAAAAGATTTGGTAGCGCGACAGGGAGGAGACGAATTTATCATTATCAATAATTCTCAAAATAAAAATCTGCAAGAGTTAATAGAAGTTATTACCATGCCTTATATTATAGAAGACATAGAAGTAAGACTGGGTGCAAGTGTCGGTGTTTCTGTATACCCTGATGATGCTTCTGATTTTGATACCTTGCTCTCTTTGGCAGATATAGCTATGTACGAGGCAAAAAAAGTAAAAAATTCTTATGCTTTTTTTACAAAAGAGATGCAAGAAAAAAACAGTGCAAATATTACGATCGAGCAAGAACTTAGAAGTGCTTTGCAAAAAAATGAAATTTATATGGTATACCAACCACAAATAAATGCAGATGGAACGCTCCATGGGGTGGAAGCACTTGTGCGATGGAAAAATGAAAAACTTGGTTTTGTTTCCCCTGCGGATTTTATTCCTGTTGCCGAAGCAACCGGATTGATTTTAGAACTTGGCAACTATATTACAAATCGCTTACTTTTGGAGATAAAAAAAATATATGCAGAAGTTGGGAAAACATTCCAACTCTCTGTTAATGTTTCTATTGTTCAACTTATGGAAAATCATTTTCTCAAGAATCTTCTGGAGATGATTCATAAAGTGCAGTTTGACACATCACTGCTTACTTTAGAAGTAACGGAACGTTTACCTATAGAAGACCTGGATTATGTCTTGCCGATACTTAAATCGATACGGGCAGAAGGTATGTTACTTTCTTTAGATGACTTTGGTACAGGGTATTCATCATTAAGTGTTCTAACAAAGCTTCCAATCAATGAACTCAAGATTGATAAGGCTTTTGTTGATGAACTGTTGTATTCAAACAAAGATAAGAATCTTGTCAAAACAATTATCAATATTGGTAAAAACTTTTCCATGGATATTTTGGCTGAAGGCACAGAGAGTAAAGAACAGGTTGATAAACTTAAAGAGTATGGATGTGATATATTTCAAGGGTACTATTATTCAAAACCATTAAAAAAAGAAGATTTGATTGCTTTTATAAGAAGTTTGCAGTGTTAGAAGATAAAGAGAGATGGAACAAAATTTTTTATCCTCAAAATCCGGAATATCTTTTGTATGAGAATGAACTTTTATGTGCATTGATATTATCTACTATGAACAAACTCGTGCAGCTTCCTTGGTAGCGAAAAAAAGAGCTTAGTGCAAAGGTTTAAAAGGTTTACATGTATACAAATTCTCTGCAGATATATGAATTTTTAGAAGCAAAAAATCTGTTGCAGCATTCGCCGAAACTCTGGTGGCCGGATGCGGGAACTTTTAAAGTGGTTATTGGTGCTGTTTTAACGCAAAATACGACATGGAAAAATGTAGAAAAGTCTTTGAAAAATCTGGAATTATTTTTGGATCTGGAAAGCTTTGCCGCTTTACATGTAGAGACATTAAAAGAAAAAATCCGTCCGAGTGGATTTTATAATCAAAAGGCACCGAGACTTTTAGCATTGGCAAATAATATCAAAGCAGAGTTTGGCACTTTTGAACAGTTTCAAAAAGAAGTAACAAGAGAGTGGCTTTTGTCGCAATTGGGTATAGGACAAGAGAGTGCGGATGCCATTCTCTGCTATGCCTGTTACAGGGATGAAATGGTCGTGGACAGCTATACAAAAAGACTGTTAAAAAGCTTTGGCATAGAGTTTAAAAACTATATGCAGTATAAAGAGTTTTTGGAATCAGACATAAAAGAGGCCTTTACATGTAATGATTTAAACCTTATATATGCCAGATTTCACGGAATGATTGTGGAGTATAACAAGATGACAAAATTATAAACCTTCAAGTAAAACATTCCACAGACGATCTACTTCTTTGTTGCCTAAAAAAAGAGAAGATTTGTTTTCAAAGAGTTCTTTTAGCCCTTTTTTGTTGATGGGAAGAGTATGCGAACACTGTTCGTGCGTCGGAAGATATGCACGCAAGAGCGAGACATCCCCATCAATTTTTTTAGAACATAAAAAACAGTGCATATCTGTATGCAATCGTCCCTCATGTTCCAAAAGTTTGACATAGGCTTCTACCGCTATGCGTTTAGGATTTTGTCTGTCCCAGTTTTGTGAAGCTTGATGAATCAAGTCAAAATAAAAAGAGCCAATATCTTCAGAATCTTTGAGGTGTCTGTAAAAAAGTCCCAGAAAGTCCTGCCATAACCGCAGCAGAGCATAATCATTTATCCATGGGTATCCGATATGAATAACATCTTTGAGTCTTGATATGGTAGATTTTGCCGAGTTTTCGATTTCATAATCAATTTTAAAACCTATATTTATAACACCATGGCGTGCGCCGTAGAATCTGTAAAGGGTATCTAAGCTGTTTTGAGATAAAATATTTACTATTAAATCCTCATCTTTGACGCGATTTAAATTAATGATAAAACCTTGCACCTAATTGCTTCCTATATACACACTTTTTACTTTTTGTTAAAATATTTTACACTTATTATGCTTATTTAAACCAAAAGAAAGTATAATTTACATGCTTTGTCTAAATAGACTAAGTTTCTTTAAAAAGAGATTAAATTTATATGTTTTGCATATAAAATTTACAAATTTGGGAGTTGAAATGGTTGAACATCATGATTTATTAAGATCATTTAAGGATAATTGTGGTTTTGGTCTTGTCGCCAACATCAAAAACAAACCTTCACACAAAGTGCTCAATGATGCAGTGACTGCACTTGAACGCATGATGCACCGTGGTGCTGTTGCTGCAGATGGAAAAACAGGGGACGGAAGCGGTTTACTGCTTTCCATGCCGACCGATTTTCTTAAAAATGAAGCAAAAGAAAAAGGTATAGAACTGCCAGGTCAATTTGCAGTAGCTGTAGTTTTCACCAAAGAGAAAAAGCATTTACAAACGCTGGAATCTATTTGTAACAACAATGATTTAAAAGTGGTTTTGCACCGTGATGTTCCGATTGACACCAATGCTCTAGGCGATCAGGCACTGGCTTCACTGCCGCACATCGTACAGCTTTTCATTGTTCCGAATTCAATCATGGCAACAAATAGATTTGATGCACTTTTGTATCTTTCACGCAAAGAAGCAGAACATGAAATGATCTCTGAGAGAGATTTTTACATAGCCTCTATGAGTTCGAAAGTTCTTTCATATAAAGGGCTGGTCATGCCTACGCATATCAAAGAATTTTACAAAGATCTGCAGAATGAAAATTTTAAAATCTCTTTTTCACTTTTTCATCAAAGATTTTCAACAAATACACTTCCTGAATGGCGTCTAGCGCAGCCGTTTCGTGCTGTAGCGCACAATGGCGAAATCAACTCTGTTGAAGCCAACCGTATCAATGTAGCGATAAAATCAGAATCAATAAAAAGCGAAGTATTTAGCGACGAAGAGATTAAAAGACTGCTTCCTATCCTGCAGCCCGGTGCTTCTGACAGTGCTTCAGCCGATAACTTTTTTGAATTTTTAATCGTAAACGGTATGGACTTTTTCAAAGCTGTCCGTGCAGTGATTCCTCCGGCATGGCAGAATGCTCCGCATATGGACCCTCAGCTTCGTGCATTTTACGAGTATCACTCAACTGTATTTGAGGCATGGGACGGTCCTGCCGCATTTTCAGTAACAGACGGACGATACATAGGCTGTGTACTCGACAGAAACGGTTTACGTCCATCAAAATACATTGTCACAAAAGATGATAACCTTCTGATAGCTTCAGAGTATGGGGTTGTGGATATTCCGGAAGAAGAGATAAAAGAGCGTGGACGTCTGCAGTCAGGTGAAATGATAGGACTTGATCTGAAATTTGGAAAACTTCTCAAAAGCAATGAAATAGATGATTATCTCAAAGGCTCTAATCCATATATGAAATGGCTGAATGAGCATATGATTTACCTGCAGGAGCATGTTGAAGAGCAGTATGTTGTCTCCAGAGAACTTGATGAAGCCGACCTGATTGCCAAGCAAAGATACTTTAATGTAACACAGGAAGTTATTGAGCAGGTTATCGAGCCGATGGTAAAAGAGGCAAAAGAAGCCGTGGGTTCTATGGGTGACGATACACCACTTGCAGCTTTTTCTGATAAACAACGCAACTTTACAGATTTTTTTAAACAAAAATTTGCACAGGTTACAAATCCACCAATTGATCCTATTCGTGAAAAAGTTGTAATGAGTTTAAATACCGGTTTTGGTGAAGTGCATAATATGCTGGATGAAATTCCGTCACATGCACACAGGCTGAAGTCCATTTCTCCGATAATAACGACTGAAAAGTTAGAAGTGCTCAAATCTTTTGGCGATGATTCCTCTCCAAGATATCAGGAGTTTTATAAAAATGCCACATTTTCAACTACCTATACAACAGATTTGAAAGCATCTCTTGAGGCATTGGTTCAAAAAGTCATAGCATCAGTCAAAAATAACGGAACACGCATTGTCATTTTGGATGACAGCGGATTTGATAAGCAAAACAGAGTCATTCCAATGGCAATGGCCATAGGTCGTTTGAATTTTGCTTTGCTGAATGAAAAAATTCGTCATTTGGTTTCTATTATCGCTACAACGGGAGAAGTAATTGATTCGCACAGTGCTGCGGTACTCCTTGGATATGGCGCTTCGGCAATTCATCCTTATGTATTGTTTGCTACAGTGGCAAATCAGCTTGAAAAGTCAAAAGCATTAAATATGACATTTTCTGAAGCCTACAAATCTGTACACACTGCACTCAACAGCGGGCTCTTGAAAATTATGTCCAAAATGGGAATTGCAACAATTGCCTCTTACAGAAACTCCGGTCTTTTTGATGTAATGGGACTGGACAAAACCATAGTAGAAGAGTGTTTTGCAACATCGCATTGCACACTTAGTGGATTGACTTATGAAGATATAGACGAAAGACTGCAAAAAGCCCATAGAGATGCTTTTAAAACAAACGGTTTTAACAAAATATTTCCTTTAAATATTGGTGGATACTATAAATTTTATACAAATCAGGAACATCATGATTTCGGTCCTGCTGTCATTCATGCTATCCATGCTGTTTCCAAGCATCCTACACAGGAAAATTTTGATACGTTGAAAAACCTTGTGAACAAGCGCGGATTGAAATTTATTCGTGATTTCTTTGACTTGAAATCAGACAGAAAACCGATTGATATATCAGAAGTCGAACCGAAAGAAGCGATATTTAAACGTTTTGCATCCGCTGCAATGAGCCTTGGTTCTATTTCTCCTGAAGCGCATGAAACAATTGCCATTGCAATGAACAGAATCGGAGCACAGTCAAATTCCGGAGAAGGCGGAGAGGACAAATCAAGATACAATACAGAAAGAGTTTCCAAAATCAAACAGGTTGCTTCCGGTCGCTTTGGTGTAACTCCGGCATATTTGAGAAGTGCAGAGGAGATTCAGATTAAAGTTGCCCAGGGTGCAAAACCTGGTGAAGGCGGACAACTCCCCGGACATAAGGTGACTGCTCTTATCGGAAAGCTTCGTCATACTGTTCCCGGCGTGACACTTATATCACCGCCGCCACACCATGATATTTATTCTATTGAAGATCTTGCACAGTTGATTTTTGATTTAAAACAGGTCAATCCTGCGGCAAGAATTGCTGTGAAGCTTGTATCTACTGTCGGAGTAGGCACCATTGCTGCGGGTGTAGCAAAAGCCTATGCTGATAAAATTATTATTTCAGGTGGAGACGGCGGTACCGGTGCCGCTCCGCTGACCTCTATCAAATTTGCGGGTAATCCTTGGGAACTCGGATTGTCTGAAGCACATAATGCGCTCAAGGCAAACAATCTGCGCGGACTTGTGGAGTTACAGACAGATGGTGGATTGAAAACAGGACTTGATGTTGTCAAAGCTGCTCTACTGGGTGCCGAGTCTTTTGCCTTTGGTACAGGTGTTCTTACTATCGTAGGCTGTAAAATGCTTCGTATCTGTCATGTCAATAAATGTTCTGTAGGTATCGCAACACAAAACGAAAAACTGCGTGAAGAGTTCTTTAAAGGACATGTTGATCAGGTAATCAACTATTTTACATATTTGGCCGAAGATATCAGAGCTATTATGGCAGAACTTGGATACAGAACCATGGAAGAGATGATAGGCCGTGTGGACTTGCTAAGTGTCAAAGACGATACCTTTGCCAAGAAATTTGATTTCTCGGCAATCCTGCACAGGGAAGAGGGTGTCAATACGCATCAGCAGCCGTTTAATCCGCCTTTTGATGACAACAAGTTTGAAAAAGATGTTCTCAAAGAGGCGATGAATGCGATTAAACATCCTGAATACCCGATACGCATCAAAAGAGAAATCCAAAATATCCATAGAAGTTTCGGAGCTTTGATATCCGGAGAAATTGCGAAATACTACGGGGATGAAGGATTGAAGCCAGATACAATTAAAATGAATCTCAGCGGTGTAGCGGGACAGGCACTCGGTGCGTTTTTAATTCCGGGTGTTTCAATTTATCTTGAGGGCGTTGCAAATGATTATATAGGAAAAGGTATGCACGGAGGGAAAATTATCATTACCTCCAAAAATGAGGGTGAAGAGTTCTCAGCAGGTGGTAATACCTGCCTTTATGGTGCTACCGGCGGTAAACTTTATATTTCCGGCAGTGTCGGAGAGCGTTTCGCAGTACGTAATTCCGGAGCCTTTGCAATTGTTGAAGGGACTGGAGACAACGCCTGTGAATATATGACAGGCGGTGTGGTTGTGATTCTCGGACGTACCGGTATCAACTTTGGTGCAGGAATGACAGGTGGAGTGAGCTTTGTATATGATGAAGATCATGATTTTATTGAAAATGTAAACAGTGAACTTGTAGAAGCTGTCAGAATTGACACAGATGAGGGAGATGAGGCACGACATTATCTCAAACGTCTGCTCAAAGATTATGTAGTAGAAACAAAAAGCAAAAAAGCTGAAGATTTACTGGAAAACTTTAGAGTGGAAGTACGAAACTTCTGGCTGGTAAAACCTAAAAATTTAACAAAATTACCTCTTAATCTAGAGAACGGAGACTAAAATGCGCGAATACCTAAAAACTGAGAGAATTGACCCGGCAAAAAGACTGGTTGTTGACAGAACAAAAGATTTTGGTGAAATTTATGAACTCTTTGATAAAGACGAGGCAGCAACACAGAGTGACAGATGTATTCAGTGCGGCGATCCGTTTTGTTTGAACAAATGTCCTTTGCACAATTATATTCCTCAATGGCTCAAGTCTATTGCCGAAAAAGATCTGGAATTTGCTTTTAAACTCTCCAATGAGCCTTCTCCTTTCCCGGAAGTTATGGGAAGAGTATGCCCGCATGACAGGCTGTGTGAGGGAGATTGTACCTTAAATGACGGGCACGGAGCGATTACTATCGGTTCTGTTGAAACGCATATCACTGAAGCAGGATTTAAAGCAGGATATACACCGGATTTTCCTGGAATAACAACAGATAAAAAAGTTGCTGTTATAGGAAGTGGTCCTGCAGGACTTTCTGTGGCTACCTATCTTTTGCGTTCAGGCATTGCTGTAACCATGTATGAAAAAAGTGACCGTGCAGGCGGTCTTTTGACATATGGTATTCCAAATTTCAAACTCGATAAAAAAGTAGTTGAGAGACGTGTGAAACTTTTACAAGAGGCCGGATTGACACTTGTACTCAACAGTGAAGTGGGACGTGATATAGAGTTTGAAACTATTGCGAATGAACATGATGCAATGTTTATAGGTGTTGGTGCAACAAAAGCAAAAAGTGCGGGTATCGCCGGTGAAAATGCACCAAATGTTTACAAGGCAATGGATTATCTTACAAATATACAAAGAAAGAATTTCAAACAGCCGTATGATAAAAAATTTGATTTTAAAGATTTAAATGTTGTGGTCATCGGTGGAGGTGATACGGCGATGGACTGTTTGAGAACCGCAAAACGAGAAGGTGCAAAATCTGTCACATGTTTGTATCGAAGAGATGAAAAAAATATGCCGGGCAGTAAAAAAGAGTATAAAAATGCAATGGAAGAGGGTGTGGATTTTACATTTCTTGCAGCACCCAAAGAGATTATATTAAACGAAGCAGGACGTGCAGTGGCGGTCGAAGTTGTAAAAACAACTTTGGGTGCCAAAGATGCATCAGGACGCCAACGCATGGAAGAGGTAAAAGGTTCACACTTTAGAGTGAATGCAGATGTGGTTATAATGTCACTTGGATTTGATCCTGTTGTGCCGTCGTTCTTAGCTGAAAACGGCATAGAGACAAATTCATGGGGTGGGATTATCGTGAATGAAGAGACATACGAAACAACAACACCCGGTATATATGCCGGAGGCGATTGTTTTCGTGGTGCTGATCTGGTTGTTACAGCGGCATATGACGGTCGTGAGGCAGCAAGAAACATTATAGACTCTTTATTACAATAAGTTCAAGCAGATTTACTTGTTTATAATGAGTAAATCTGCCTTTCTTCTGAAAAAAATATTTTCAAAAATTCTTTAAAATCAACATTAATTTGCTATAATAGAGTCTATTTATATAATTTAAGGATTTTTTTTGAATTTACTAAACCTTTTTACAAAAACATTTGACAATAAACAACCGGAAAAAGCCGAAGCGGGATCGCATTGGATTAAATGCAAATCATGCCACTCTTTGATGTACTACAAAGAAGTTGAAAACCAAAATTATGTATGTCCAAAATGCGGATATCATATCCGTATAGGTGTAAAAGAGAGACTCAACATGCTTGCAGACGAGGGAACATTTGTAGAGTATGACGCTTCGTTGGAGCCTGTGGATCCGTTGAAGTTTGTTGACAAAAAACCTTATAAAAAACGTCTTGAAGAAGCCTATGCAAAGACAGGAAGAAAATCATCAGTTGTAAGTGGTGAATGTAAAATGAACGGGGTGGATGTACAGCTTGTTATTTTTGATTTTGCTTTTATGGGTGGTTCTTTGGGCTCAGTAGAGGGTGAAAAAATTGTTCGGGCAGCTCATAGAGCCATAGAAAAAAAACAGGGTTTGATTATACTCAGCGCTTCGGGTGGAGCAAGAATGCAGGAATCAACCTTTTCATTGCTGCAAATGAGTAAAACTTCGGCAGCGCTGGCAAAACTTTCCAATCACAAACTGCCTTTTATCTCTGTGCTTACGGACCCGACGATGGGCGGAGTGAGTGCCTCTTTTGCCAATCTCGGTGACATAATTATAGCTGAACCGGGAGCGTTGATCGGTTTTGCAGGACAAAGAGTTATTGAACAGACTATTGGCTCAGAGTTGCCTGAGGGATTTCAACGAGCCGAATTTTTACTCGAACACGGTTCTATTGATATGATTGTCAATCGAAACAAGTTGAAAAAAACCCTCTCTGATATGCTGACTTTACTGAAAAAAGACTGATATGAGACTCTATGCGTTATGTGACCAGGACATGCTTGACAAAAAAGGAATTTCTTTGGAATCCTTTATAGGTATTGCAAAAAAGAAGAATGCTGAAATTATACAATATCGAAATAAAAATGCAGACATCGCCTTTGTTAAAGCACAATTGATAAAAATCAGAAAACTTTATGACGGTTTTTTGATAGTAAATGATGCCTATGAGCTTGTTGAATTCTGCGATGGTGTGCATGTAGGGCAGGAGGATCTTAAAGCTATAGATACAGATGTATTCAAGGCAGTCAAAATTTTACGAAGTGTTATAAATGAAGACAAAATTTTAGGCATTTCAACGCATAATGAAGAAGAAGTTCTGCAGGCAAATGCAATGGATTTAAATTATATCGGACTTGGTGCATACAGAAATACTGATACAAAAAAAGATGTATCAAGTCTTCTTGGTGATACCCTCGATACCATTGCCTCAAAATCCAGGCACCATGTAGCTGCTATAGGCGGTGTGAAACTCAATGATTCATTTGAACATGTAACATACAATGTAATCGGGAGCGGTTTACTCTAATGAATATAGAAATCGTCTCTATAGCAAAAAGAGAAAAAACACTTTACGATCCGTTGTATAAAGAGTTGACAAAAATGATATCAAGGTTCGCAACTGTAAAAGATACGGAGATTTTTTCAAAAGATGTAACAAAAGCACACACAATTTCCCCACAGGCCGCTCAAAAAGCATATACCAAAGCTTTAGAAGCTTATATTGGGAAAGATTTCTGTATAACTTTGCATCCAGATGGAAAAATGGTAGACAGTTTTGAATTTAGTAAGCTACTAAATGATAAAATGTCCGTAAAATTTTTTATAGGCGGAGCATATGGTTTTGAAAAAGATTTTTTAGACCAAAGCAATGCTGTTATCAGTTTAGGCAAAATAACAATGAGTCATAAAATTGCCAAGGTGGTTTTATTGGAACAGATCTATAGAGGTTTTGCTATACTGAGCAATCATCCATATCATAAATAAAAGGGAAATATAAGTGCAAGCAAGTGAGTTAAAATATTTTAAAGAATTACTACTGAGTCGAAAAGAACAGATAGAGAAAAACATTCAGGATGTCCGAACAGAACTAAGTGAGTTGAGCTCGTTAGATTTAAATGATGAAGGTGATCATGCTTCGGCAAATAACAATTCTATGGTAGAAGGTGCTATAATAGAGCAGCAAAAGCAGGAATTGGATGAGATTGAAAAAATACTCTCTAAAATTAAAAACGGTGGTTATGGTATTTGTGAAATGTGTGAAGATGAGATAGGATTTCAAAGACTGAAAGTAAAACCACATGCTGCATACTGCATTGACTGTAGAGAAATAGTAGAGAAATCTAAATAAAGGATTGAAGAATGTATATTAAAAGGTACACAATAGCTGCATTGGTTTGGATGGGACTTGTCGGTTGGTATGTTTATGCATATGTAACACAGGAAAACATGAGTATAGATCTGTTTGGCATTCCTATGCCGTCACTGTCTATCGCTTTATGGGTAATCATACCGATATTTATCCTCTACCTTGCAAGCGTGGCACATATGACATTCTATTCAATTATCGGTAATTTTCGATTACGTAAATATGAAAAAGATTATGAAAAACTTATTAATGCTGTTATTGATGCCTACCTGGGGAAAAAAGAGAGAAATTATACATTTAAAACTGACAGATATACTCTATTGGGAACACTTTTGCAAAATAGTGAGATGCACCCGGTCGGAGAGATTATAGGTAAAATTAATAACGAAAAAATTGAAAAAGTACTGTGTATTATTCAAGATGTCAAAAACGGTGAAGTTGTGGATCTTAAACCGTACAATTTACCGTCTGACAATGAACTTGTGATACAAAACGAAAGAAACAGATACAAAAAAGGTCAGATAAGTGCAGAAAATATTCTGGCAAACTGTACCAAATATGATGACAGTATATGTAAAGAGGTCTATGTGGATTATGTCAAAACTGCACCATTGAGCGGCATTGAAAAATATAAATCCTTTTTAACAAAAGAGGCTTTACATGTAATCCTTTCAAGAATTAATGCTGATGAAAATATTTTGAAAATCAGCAATGAAGTGCTTATAGACTTGTTTAAAAAACTTGATCTCAGCAAGAAAGACTATATTGAAATTTCTTCGATTCTCTCTAAAGGCGGTATGATTCCTGAACAGAGAATAAAACTTTTTGAAACATTGTCTGAAGAAGATGAAGATGCTGTGGATGCGTATCTTTATACACTTTATGACCTTGAAATGATAGCACCGGCCAATGCTATTCTTGACAACTCTCAGCCTGATGAGTATCAGAACTTTAAAGCCTATCGTGCGCTTAAAGAGTGTGGACAAAATTTCAGTATAGATATGTTTCTCTAATAATGAAAAAAACAAAACTCTCCTTTGACAAGCCATTATATGTATTAGCCCCATTGGCGGGGTTTACTGATCTTCCTTTCAGAAGTGTGGTGAAAAAATTTGGAGCAGATTTGACTGTCAGTGAAATGTTGAGCTCAAATGCTCTGGCTCACGGTTCACAAAAAACACTCCATATGCTGGAAAAATCTTCTTTGGAAGATCCGTATTCTGTACAAATTGCGGGTGCTGATGTTGATATTGTGCGTCGTGCTGTTGAAATATTAAACGAACAGGACGGAATTGACATTATTGACCTAAACTGTGGCTGTCCTGTACCAAAAGTTGTGGGTCATGGAAGCGGCAGTTCTCTTCTTTTGGACCTTCCTTTAATGGGAGATATTATAAAAACTATTAAAAATACTTCCAATAAAAATATGACCAGTGTTAAAATAAGATTGGGTTTTGAAAAGAAAAACCATGTGGATATTGCAAAAGTTGTGCAGGACAGCGGTGCAGATTTTATTGCAGTGCACGGAAGAACACGAACCGGCAAATTTAAAGCAGCTGTTGATTATGATGCAATAAGAGAGATTAAAGAGGCTGTGGATATCCCGGTGATTGCAAACGGTGATATAGATTCTTATGAAAAAGCAAAATGGGTGCTTGAACATACCGGTGCTGACGGGGTTATGATAGGTCGCGGTGCAGTAGGTGCTCCGTGGATATTTCACCAACTTAAAACCGGGACCGAACATATTGAACAAAGTCTCAAGTATGAAATTATTATGGAGCATTTTGACAAAATGATAGAGTTCTACGGACAGCACGGTGTTGCAATGTTTAGAAAGCATACTCATACCTACTCTAAAGGGTATCGAGGCGCATCAGTTTTGAGAAATGAAGTAAATTCAATTGACGATATAGCAACATACCGATCAGTCATAGATGATTTCTTTAAAAACAGTGAGATGACACTCTGATGTTAGAAATTTCTCCGGCAATTAAAAATTTAGAAAAAGAAGATATAGCAGACAATCTGCTTCATTATGTCTATAACACAAAACATTTACTCTCTTTGATTAAAAAAGGCATTGATCTGGATGACCCGTCCTATTTGAGTTCTTACCGTTCCTTTGAGGGGGAAGTGTATGAAAATTTTATTTATGAGAAGCTTTTGCGTTACGCAGAAGAGAATGACTATATAACAAAATTTGTACTCAAGGGTTTTCATCAGGGAAAATGCAAAGCCTATGCAAATACTCTTTCCATAAGCGAGAAAGAACAAATAGTCTACCGAACAAAAAGCCGTGAAATCAGTGAATTTGATGCGATGTTTTTGACAAAAAACAATGAACTCTATTTTGTTGAAATGACACTGGTAAAGTCTGTATTGAAACTGCGTCGCAGGCTGAGAAAGAAAAAAGCACTTTTGGAAATTATCTTTCCGAACTACACAATCAAATCATTAATTATCTTAAATGAAGGTGCCACAGGTGCCAAGCAGTTCCCGTCATACTGTAAGGTATGGTTTACAAAAGAGTTCTCGGCTGCAGAAGTTTTAGAATATATTACAAAACTCGACAAACAAAAACTTTTGCCAAAAGATAAAATAAATTCCAAGAAAATGATAGAAGCACATATGCTGAAACTTCATCCGTTCAGGTATTACAATACCATGAGCTGGATTACCAAAACAATACGGGCAAATAAAAAATATGTCATAGATATGAATTTTTTGATGACTGAAAAAGTGCAAAGATATCATGATTTATACAATAAATTTTATGTCGGTTTTTTGACTGTAAAAGAGATGAAAAACATACTGCATTTAAAAGAGGGTGAATATTCAGAGGAACAACGGGTGGTTGTTGCATTGGAAAAGAAACATTCTGATGAGATTGTAGTGACGTATTACATACAGACAACCCGTAAGAACCTTTATCTGTACAGTTTTAATGACGCAAAAGTTGTGAAAGAGAAAAAAGATCCTTACGGAATTACTGTAACAGAAGTATTTCATATCAACAAATTGATGAATGAGAGCTATTTGTTAAGTATATCCCAGGTCAATACAATTAAAAAACTCCTTAAAGAACGTTTCAAAAGAGAGAGTCAAAAACCAAACGAAAAGTAGTTTTTTACTGCATTTCATAGGCTATGTTTGCGGCTCTTTCTTTGTATGCCTGAAGAGGTTCCTGCTTTTGTGATGTTTGCGATTTACCTAAAAATTTTTCTAAATCTTCATGCCTGCTTTGTAAAATCTCGTCAAACTCCTGTTGGGACGCCGGCTTGTTATCTGTAAATTTGTCCAGAAGTATATTGCCGTTGCCCATAAGAACCAGGTAGCTTTGATTACCAAAGTCAAGCATGACAACACTGTTCTTCTCATCTATGGCTTTTTGAAACCGTATACTGACATTTTGTTCTGTCATATCAGTGTTGTCATTTTGTAAAGGGGATTGCTTTGTGTCTTTAAAGAGCCAGTTGTTATTTGATGTTTTCGTATTTGCAGGCAGAGGTTTCATTTTTTTCTTGATATATAAAAGTATAAGAATTCCAAGGATTAAAATAGCAACTACAATATAATAACTTGAAGACATTGTATCATCTTTTTTTGTCGGCAGTGCACTGAGTGAATTTACAGAAGAGGATGGTGCTTTTTTTAAAGTTGATGATTTTACAGCTGTTTTGTCTGCAAAGCGCAATCTCAATCCATAGCCGTCAGATGTTTTTGAGGCAATAAGTTTTGTTGATGGAGAGATCGAAGCAACAATCAGAGTTTCATTGTTAAGCGGTGTAATAGTCAATGAGTGCAAATACTCAGAAGAAACTTTTTTTATTTTTGGTGATTCTATCGTGGCATCTTCAAGTTTTATGATGATTTTTGATTTACTGATACTCTGCTTTATCTGCCCTGTGTAAGGTGTGTCAAAAGTAATCATGACATCGGCTCTGTCAGTTCTTTCATAAATATTATAGCTTAAAATTTTTGAAGCATACAGGGAAAAGGGCAGGACGAAAAGTAATAAAATTTTAATCATAATCTCTCTTTTGACAGGTAGTAAAGTACAGCACTTGAATCCAGCACTTCATTGATACGGATAGCAAGGTTTTTTTCATAAACCATCACTTCTCCTTTTCCTATAATACGTCCGTTGACATAAGACTCAACACTCTCTCCTGCCGGTTTTTTTAAATCGATAATAGATCCTTTTTCAAGCTTTAAAACTTCTGCAACACTCAATTCGGTTTCTCCCAAATCAGCAATAAATTCAACTTCCATATCGAGTATACCGGAGTAGTCCATCCATGAAAGTTCTTCTTGCAGGTCAAATTTTTTTGTATCAGGCATCTAATTCCTTAATGGCAATAATGAGTTCGGCATTGTCTATATGAACGACTTTGCGCTCATCAAAGCTAAAGTCAAATTCTCCGACTTTTGCAAAATGAGGCGTTCCCATTGTATATGAAATTCCAAGTTTTTCAGCAATGACTTTGGCACTTCCTATAATAAGATTCGCAGTTTCAAGTGTCATCTCTTTGAGCGTCTCTTCATCACTTTTTTCTTCTTCTAAAAACAGTTTTGAAACTTTCTGCATAAAATCATTGTCAGAAGCTATATACACTCTGTAGTGCTTCTGGTCTTGAGCCTGCACATCTATGTAAGCAATAAGTGTTCTCTTGTTCGTCGGGACATCTTTTATTTCGCATGAAGCTCCGATTTGATGTACGCAAAAGTTTTCTGCTGCTTCTTTTAAGCTCTCTAGCATTATCTACCTTTCTTATAATTCATAGATTATACTTGAATGAAACACAAAGTAAAATTAAACTATTATTTATATTGGGGTATAATTCCAAAAAAGTTATGGATAATAATGATTGAATTAATCTTGCTTGGTACTTTTGTCGGTTTGCTGTCCGGGCTTTTCGGAATAGGCGGTGGAACAATTCTTGTGCCACTGTTGCTGCTGCTTGGATATGAAACAAAAATTGCCATAGGCATTTCGGTTATTCAGATGGTTTTCAGCTCTGTTTACGGCAGTTATCTGAATAATAAAAAAGGCACACTTGATGTCCTGATGGTTGTTATTATTGGACTTGGCGGTTTTACCGGTGCCCTTTTAAGCGGCAATATTACGGCAAGTTTCAGTGATGAGACATTGGAAATGGTCTTTTTGGCATTTGCCGTATTTGCACTTATTCGCCTTTTTATGAAAACACATGACTATAAGCATGAAAAAAAAGTAAACAAGGCAGTGCTATTTGTCACAGGTTTTGTCATAGGGGCAATAAGCATGTCCATAGGGGTAGGCGGGAGTCTGATTCTTGTCCCTATCCTTGTGGGATTTTTACATGTACCTTTGAAAAAGGCTACATCAGCAGGGCTCTTTTTTGTTGTGTTTTCATCTGTTTCTGGGTTGATATCACATACACTGCACGGTCATGTTGATTATACAAGTGGAATCATTATAGGGTTGGCATCATTGGCAGGTGTGTATGCAGGTATACATTTAAAGCATCATATCTTAAATGTATCTCTGCAAAAAAAACTCTTAACTGTTCTTTATCTGATTATAGTAATATATTTACTCTATAGAATTTTTTGAGGTATGTAATGAAAAAAAAAGATGTAATTAAAATCACCGGCGCGCGAGAAAACAATTTAAAAAATATCAATTTGACAATTCCTAAAAATGAATTGATTGTGATGACCGGACTCAGTGGAAGCGGAAAGTCTACTCTGGCTTTTGATACGCTCTATGCAGAGGGTCAGCGCCGCTACATGGAATCACTCTCTTCGTATGCAAGACAGTTTTTAGACCGCGTGGGCAAGCCTGATGTCGATAAGATAGAAGGACTCACACCTGCTATAGCCATAGATCAAAAAACAACGTCAAAAAATCCGCGTTCAACTGTCGGAACGATTACGGAAATATATGATTATTTTCGACTGCTGTATGCCCGTGTCGGCATTCAATACTGTCATAAATGCGGTAAAAAGATTTCTCAGATGTCAGCTTCGGACATTATCGGCGAAGTGGCAAAGCTCCCCGAGAGTGCAAAACTTGTCCTGATGGCACCGCTTGTCAGAGAAAATAAAGGGGCGTATGCGGACCTGATTGAGTCACTTGTGCATAAAGGCTATGTACGTGCACAGATTGACGGTGTGATGGTGCGCCTGGATGAAGAGATAGAACTTTCAAAAACAAAAAAACATACCATTAAGGTCGTTATTGACAGAGTCATAGTAAAAGAAGAAAACAAAGAGAGAATTGCCTCTGATGTTGAAAAAGCCCTCAAAGAGAGTTATGGTGAACTCGAAGTGGAGGTGCTCAACTATGAAGAACTCGGTTGCCCGCAGCATATTCATTATTCGGAGCACAATGCCTGTTTTGACTGTAAAATAAGTTTTGAACCGCTTGAACCGTTGAGCTTTTCTTTTAACTCGCCAAAAGGTGCCTGTAGCGAATGTGACGGACTTGGCATACGGTATACGCTTGATACAGAGAAAATTATAGACAGTGACCTGAGTATAGAAAAGGGAGCCGTAAAAATTGTTTACGGTTTTAACAAAGGCTACTATTTTACTTTTTTAAAGGGCTTTTGTGCGCATAATGACATTGACGTTACCGTACCGTATTCTGAATTGCCTTTGCACCAGCAAAAAGCGATTTTACACGGAAATATAGACGAAGTGGAATTTTTGTGGAAAAACCATAAAGTAAAAAGAATTTTCCCGGGTATCATCCGTATAGCGTACGATATGTTAAAAGATGAAAAAGAACTCTCAGACTATATGAGTGAAAAGGTTTGTGATGTCTGTGGCGGACACAGGCTAAAACGCGAATCTTTGGCGGTAAAAGTAGCAGATACGAAAATCGCACAGCTCCTTGAAATGCCCATAGCAAAAACCTATGAATTTTTTGCTAATGATGAGAATTTTTCCTATTTCGATACACAGTCAAGAATGATAGCAGAGCCTATTTTAAACGAAATCAAAGAACGACTTTTCTTTTTGTATGATGTAGGACTTGGCTACATTACTTTGGGGCGTGATGCCAGAACCATAAGCGGAGGAGAAGCACAACGCATACGCATCGCTTCACAAATCGGCTCAGGATTGACAGGTGTCATGTATGTGTTGGATGAGCCAAGCATTGGACTGCATGAAAGAGATACTTTGAAGCTTATCAGAACACTAAGAAGTCTACAGGAAAAAGGAAATACGGTTATCGTTGTGGAGCATGACAAAGAGACAATAGAAAACGCAGACTTTATCGTAGATATAGGAAGCGGTGCTGGAAAATTTGGCGGGGAAGTTGTTTTTAGCGGCACGTTAGAGAAACTGAAAAAGGCCAAAACGCTGACAGCGGATTATCTTTACGGGCGTAAAAAAATTGAGTATTTTTACAGACGTCCGCAGGAAAAGTGGATAGAAATTAAAAATGTTACGATTAACAATATTGAAAAGCTGAGTGCGAAGATTCCTTTGAACAATTTTGTCTGTATTACAGGGGTAAGCGGGAGCGGAAAAAGTTCGCTGATGCTGCAGACCCTTTTGCCGACAGCAAGAGAGCTGCTCAATCATGCAAGAAAAGTGAACAAAGTTGCCGGTGTGGAAATCACAGGGTTGGAACATGTCGATAAAGTAATATACCTTGATCAGAGTCCGATCGGACGGACACCAAGAAGTAATCCGGCAACCTATACGGGTGTTATGGATGAGATTCGTAACCTCTTTGCGCAGACAAAAGAGAGCCAGATTCGTGGCTATACTGCGTCAAGATTTTCTTTTAATGTCAAAGGCGGGCGTTGTGAGAAGTGTCAGGGAGAGGGTGAAAACAAGATAGAGATGCACTTTTTGCCTGACATTATGGTCAAATGTGATGCCTGTGGCGGCAAACGGTATAACCAGCAGACTTTGGAAGTTTTTTACAAAGGCAAAACAATTGCGGATGTACTTGCTATGAGTGTGGATGAAGCTTTTGAGTTTTTCAAACCTATTCCTAAGATACATCAAAAAATGAAAACACTTGTGGATGTGGGACTCGGATACATTACACTGGGACAAAATGCCGTAACACTTTCAGGCGGTGAAGCGCAAAGAATCAAACTAAGCAAAGAGTTGAGCCGTAAAGATACAGGAAAAACACTTTATATTTTGGATGAACCGACAACAGGCCTGCATTTTGCAGATGTTGACAGACTGACAAATGTACTGCACAAGTTTGTCGAACTCGGAAACTCGATGCTTATCATAGAACATAATCTTGACATGATAAAAAATGCCGACTATATCATAGATATGGGTCCTGAAGGCGGAAGCGGCGGCGGACTCATCATAGCAGAAGGCTCTCCTGAAGTATTGGCAAAAAACCATAAAAAAACAGGTTCTTATACCGGTGAATATCTTGAAAAAGAGTTGCAACTGCATCAAAAAACGTAGAAACCAGTCTCTTTATGTTGCACTTGAAATGACTGATAAACTGGTGAAGTTTTTATAAAAGTATAGTATAATTCGAAAAAAAATAAAGGCTTAAAATGTCAGTATATGTTTTTGGACACAAAAATCCTGATAGTGACTCTATTGTTGGTGCTATCTCCTTATCTTATTTAAAAAATCAAATTGAAAAAGAAGAGTATATTCCTGCCCGCCAGGGTGAGATTACTGCAGAAACACAGTTTATTTTAGATACATTTGGCGGTAAGTTGCCGGAGCTTAAAACTTCTGTCGCAGGTGAGAGAGTTTTCATAGTGGACTCTACGGACAAGGCACATTTTCAAGATGATATTGATGAAGCGACGATTATCGGTATAGCCGATCATCATAAACTTGGTGATTTGACAACAGATACGCCTCTTGAAGCGTGGATTCGCCCTATAGGGTGTTCAAACACGGTCATATATGAAATGTACAGATGTTACGGTGTGGAAGTACCAAAAGAGATTGCAGGACTGATGATGATGGCAATTTTGAGTGATACGGTTATATTTAAATCGCCTACATGTACCAAAGTCGATACAAAAGCGGTCAAAGAACTCGCAGCGATTGCCGGAGTAACAGACTATAAAAAACTGGCGATGGAGATGTTTATAGTAAAATCCGCTGTTGATGGTGCCAGTGCCCGTGATTTAAATACACGTGATTATAAAGAGTTTAACATGAACGGCACAAAAGTCGGTATCGGTCAACTTGAAATGGTAGATATTTCTGTACTCGAGCCTCGTGAAGAAGAACTGCTTGAAGATATGAAAAAGATGAAAGAAGAGGGCGGTCTGCATACTGTTTTGATTCTTTTAACAGACATTATGAAAGAGGGTTCAAAACTTTTGGTTGTCAGTGATGATGAGTCAAAAATAGAAAAAGCATTTGACATTAAACTCCAAGACCATAAAGCATGGTTAGATGGCGTACTGAGCCGTAAAAAGCAGGTAGTACCTTTTGTGCAGCCTCAGTTTTAACTCTTTTTAGACTTGCTTGAGTAGTGCGTTGCACTGACAATATTACCGATGATTGCACGGTGGTAGAGGTAGGGTTGTTTTATATTGCTGATAACATACCTGCCTCCGGATGTCGTAATCACTTCGAGTGTTCCAACATCAATGATCTTGCCAAAGCTTTTACTGAAAGGCTTGATATAAATCGTTCTGATCTCTTCAAGGTTAATCGGAAAAATCTCTTTTTGCACCCGTCCTTTTAAAATAATAAGCCTTTTTTGTGTGAGTAGACAGTTGTAGGATTTTTTCTCTTTTATTTCATCAAGATGGACAAAAAAAGTGCGAATCATCAAAACAATGCCAATCACACCTATTTCATACTCATATCCTATAAATAACAGTAAAGACCCCAGTGCATAGAGTTTTATCATAGGCAAATAAAATGTTTTTGATATTTCCGCCCGTACCAAAACCGATTCGTCTTTATGGAGAACCTTTTTAAAATTTTCTATGATATTTTCCTTTTGCGTTATTGTCTATTCTGTATAAAGGTATCTTTTTATCTTCTTGGTCGGCGTTTTTACAAAAGGCTCAATCTGCTCTATGAATTTTTGAATTTTTGAAAATGAAGCCAACTGTGTATTGACCTCTATGCGCATGTTTTCCAGATACTCAGCAATTTTTTCTCTGACTTCATTTTCGGGCATATTGTGGGCATTAAACATTTTATCTATAAGTTCATAGTCCAGGTGCACTCTTGCAACGAGTTTTCCGTCTTTTTCCATCACAAGGGAATCAAGAACCGCCTCATGTTGGTTGATGATAGCCTCTATCTGTTCTGGATATATGTTTTCTCCACCGGGACCGATAATGACATTTTTGCTTCTTCCGCTGATAAAAAGATATCCGTCTTCATCTATATAACCCAAATCTCCGGTATAAAACCAACCATCTCTGATGACCTCTTTTGTCTGCTCTTCATCTTTGTAATAGCCTATCATTATACTTGGTGATCTTGTGATGATTTCTCCCTCACCGTTTTGCGGGTTGGGATCTTTTATTTGCACCTCAACGCCAACCATCGGCAAGCCGGTAGAGCCTATTTTGATTGGGTAGCCGATTCTTCCTCCTGCTATGAGTGGAGATGTTTCGGTGAGACCATAGCCTACAATGTATGGAAAATTGGCTTCTGCCAAAAATTTTTCCACATAAGGAGAGAGTGCTGCACCGCCTATACCGAAAAACTTGATCCGACCTCCGAATGTTTCGATTAATTTTTTTCCGGCAACTTTATTGAGCAGTTTGCGTATAAAAGGGATGGAGTAGAGCGTTTTCATAATAAATGAACCGGTAAATTTCGGCAGTATTTTATTTTTATATATCTTTTCTATGATGAGAGGCACGCTGAGCATCATAGTCGGTCTGACGCTGGCAAAGGCTTTTATAAGGACATTGGGAGTAGGTGTTTTGTCGAGATACACAATGTCCGCACCATGTAAAATCGGCAGTATCATACCGACAGTACATTCAAAAGTGTGTGCTAAAGGCAAAATGGAAAGAAAAGTATCTTCCGGTAAGACAGTCACATTTTTGTAAGCACTCATTGCATTGGTAACAAGGTTTTTATGTGAGAGCATGACCCCTTTTGAGTGTCCTGTCGTTCCTGAGGTATACAAAAGCGCCGCCATATCATCTTCTTTTGGTCTTGGAAGTTCTTTGGAAGCCATTCTCTGTGTCAGTTTTGCAATGTAACTGTGGTTTGTCAATTCATTTATGAGTGTTAAATCATCAAGTTTTATAACAAACTTCATATTGGAATTATCCAGCTCTTCTATGGTTTGCAGATGCTTTTGTGACACAAAAACAGCTTTTGCCTCAGAGTGTCTGATGATGTGCTGAACATCAGAGGGGTGAAAATCAGGAAGTATGGGAACGATGACACCGCCAAAATAGGTAACTGAAAAATAGGCAACAGCCCAGTTAGGCATATTTTCACTCAGCAGGGCAACTTTATCGCCTTTTCTGACACCGTTTTTCTTTAAAAGTTTGATCATGGCATGTACATTTTCATGTAACTCTTCATAGCTCATAGGTTCCTGATCAACCTTTGATAAAACTTTTTTCGGTCCGTACAGCTCTACTGAACGTTTTAGCAAACTTGGAAGTGTATAGTCCTGCATATTTTCATAAGGGTATGTAATATCTGTCATAGCTCATCTTTTATATTGATTGGTTTATATACTCTGTTACTTATTATACAAAGTATTTCTTTAATGTAAAATGTAGAGTGATTAAATATACAATTAATTTTAATAAGAGTAGAATTTTAGAAGCACGCTTAGGTGTTTTTTTATTTTGGAGAATTAAGAAATGAATATGCATAAAATTATATCCGGGTCATTTTTTATCTTGGCCATGACGGTCAATTTCGGTTTTTTTTACGGAGAGCCTACGGTACTTGAACAGCACAGTTCTTATGAGCTTTTTGCCGCGATTATTGTCAACCTCATAGCCACAGTTCTCAAGCTGGGAGACAGAACACAGCTTGGAGCGGTTTTACTGGCAACAAGTATTGTAGCAGATATTCAGCTTATCGCGTCCGCAACCGTCTGGGCTTTTGCCATGTATGTCATTGGTGATGTAAATATAGAGGCCGCAACAGCGATTGTCTCACTCTCAGGCGGAGCGCTCCTGGCAAATATAGTCTCGGTTATACTCTTTGTTGGCGATACACTCAAATCAAAAAGATAGCAAAAGATGAATGAACAGATTGTATGGATTGTTCTTAAAAGGCTAAGGACACCTTTTTTAGTCATTATCATTACTTTTGCCATATCCATACTCGGGTTAGTGTTGATTCAAGGAACTGACAACAACGGGAACCCTTATCAGATGACTTTTTTTGATGCCTTTTATTTTGTGACCTATATGGCAAGTACTATCGGTTTTGGAGAGGCGCCGTATACTTTTAATTATGAACAGCGGATGTGGGTGAGCTTTTCTATCTATTTTACAGTGATAGGATGGTTTTACGGGATAGGGGCGATTGTCTCTCTGATACAGGATGAGGCACTCAAAAAAGCACTAAACAGAAACTCGTTCAGAAATCATGTAAGAAACATTAACAAACCCTTTTATATTATTCTTGGATATAACGGGATAACAAAAAGTATTATTGACAGACTCAACGGACATAACTACAGGCTGGTTGTTTTGGATAAAGACGAGGAGAAGATAGACGAGTTGATATTGGAAAATTTTTATCCAAATGTTCCTGGGTTTGTAGGCGATGCAACAAATCAAAAAATGCTTAAAATCGCCGGAATTCATCAAAAAAACTGTGCAGGTGTTATCTCTCTTTTTGAAGATGATATGGTGAATTCAAAAATAGCCACCATCTCCAAACTGCTTAATAAAAAAATTGATATTATTGTCAAGGCGACTTCAAAGGCTCAGCTTGAACACTTTAAAAGTATGGATTTAAAACATGTAAAAAATCCTTTTGATATTATTTCAAAACGCATCTACTATGGTATAACGGCACCCTATATCTGGCTTTTGGAGATGTGGATGTACGGACACATACTCAAACTGAAAAAAAGAGACCAGTTCCCTTTGGGAAAATATATTATATACGGTAAAGGGAGAATGGGTAAAGCGATTCAGGAAGGACTGCAAAAAGCCGGTATAGAGTATGTGATTGAAGATTTTGATTCACAGCGCTATATAGAAGAGAAAAATACAACTATTTTCGGGGATGATGATGATATACAGAGACTGCTTGAACTCGGTGTTAAAGAGAGTGCCTGCATTATAGCCGCAACACAAAATGATTTGTTGAATCTTACTATTTTAAACAAGGCAAAACAGCTCAATCCAAAAATATTTACAATGGCACGTGAAAATACATTGGATGATTTAAACATATTTCAGGCATCTAAAATTAACAAAATATATATCGTGGAGAAGATACTGGCTGATGCGACATACAGTTATATAGCAAGACCTCTGGCTGACCTGTTTATACAAGAAGCACGCAAAAAAGATGATGAATGGGCCAGAATTATTGTGCATATGCTTAACAACATCACAGGGATGAATCCAATGTACTTTGAAACTGTGCTCAATGACGCAAATGCGTATGCACTGACATTAAGACTTGAAAAAGGTGAAAATATAAGCCTTGCAGATTTAAGAAGATCCCGTGCTGACAGAAATGAGATGTTGCATGTAGTCTTTTTACTGCTTAAAAGAGGGAATGAAATATACTTGATGCCTGATGCAAGAATGAACCTGCAAATCGGTGATGAACTGCTGATAGTCTCAGATGAGGAGAATTACAGTGATTTTGAGTATATTGTCAATAACATATATGAACTTGAGTATGTTTTAGGGTATACAACTTCCTAAGGCAGAGTTAAAACAAAGCGTGTGCCTGCAGGCTCGTTTTTTTGCACAACTATTTTTATATCCATAGCATATGCCAGTCTTTTTACAATGTCAAGCCCAAGACCACTGCTGTTTTCATCACTGTAGGAGCGTTCAAATATCTTTTCCGGTTCTTTGATGCCTTTGCCGTTATCTTCTATGTATAAGGCATTGTTTTTATGGTAGATTTTTACGTAGCCGTCTTTGCCGTCTTTTTTGTTGTACTTGCAGGCATTTGAGAGGATGTTTTGTAGGATCTGTTTCATGGCATGTTTGTTTATTTTTGCTTTGAATGCAGTGCATTTGATCTGAAAAGTTATGTCTGGGTAAAGCGTTTTTTGTATCTCAACAACCTCTTGAATGAGAGGACAGATATTTTGGCTGTGTATCTGAAAAGTCTCCTCCTGCAGAAGTATTGTCAGATTTTCATGAAGCTCTGAAATATTGTTGATACTCTTTTTTAATCGTATCAGGGCCTTAGTATTGTGCAGTTGTGGAATTTTTTCTATGAGTTTCATATTTAACTGCATGGAAGTGACAGGTGTGTTTAGGTCATGAATGAGATCTTTTGCAAACTTGTCAAGTGTCAAAATACTCTCCCGTAGAGGTTGTAAAGCATTTTTTGCAAGTATATAGCTGATATATGCAAAAACAAGCAGGAGCAAAATCTGAATGGCTATTATTTTTTGCTGTAAACTGAAACGTTTTTCATTAAAACTTTTTTTTGATTTAAATACCTGTAAATATTTTCCATGTAAATGTATTGGCAGAAGTTTTGAAAATTCTGTTTCTCCAATAGAGAAGTTTTTGATGTCAATATATTTTGGTATGTTTTTAAAAGTATAATGATACTCCCGACTGTACTTATCCAATGGTCTTCCCATCTTTATATGTCTGGCATATTCGATGAGTGAAAACTCTTCTTCTTTGAGAAGATGATTTTGTATCTGTTGAAAATAAAAATATCCCGCAGCTAAAATCAGTAAGGCGATACTGACAAAATAGACAAGAAAAAATTTTAAAAATGCCAGTTTTTCATGATGATGCAAGACGGTATCCTATGCCTTTGATGGTTGTTATGGGAAGTCCGATTTTACGAAGTTTGTTGATATGAACCCGCAAGGCTCCCTCACTCATCTCTTTGTTTCCGTTGAGGGTTTCGAGTATAAGCTCTTTTTGGACTGTTTTGTTGAGGTTTTGAAAAAAAAGCTTTGTAATTTGCAACTCATATGGAGAAAGCGGTATAAAATCAGACTTGTTATAAAGCTCATCTTTGTCAATAACAAAGCGAAAATCATCTATATGTAACTCGTTTTGGTAGGTGTGATAGGCTTTTTTTAAAAGTGCGTGTATGCGTATGAGGAGTTCATCAAAATCAAAAGGCTTTTTAATGTAGTCATCCGCACCGACATCAAAGCCGTTTGCCAAGGAGGCAACATCGCTTAAAGAGGTGAGAAAAATAGCAGGGGTAGTGTCTCCGCTTTGGCGTAAACTGTGAAGGAGTTCAAAACCATTTAACAAAGGAACATTCACATCCAAAAGCAACAGAGTAAATTTCTCTTCAAAAGTAGCATCAAGCGCCGCCTCCCCATCCTTTACATGTAACACTTCAAACGATTCACTTTCTAACAGTTCAATCAAGGTTTCTGAGAGTATTTCATCATCTTCGAGTAATAATATTTTTGACATATGAAAAGTATATACAAAAGTGCATTAGCGTAATGTTAATGGTTTCATTAAGTATTGATACTGCTTAAAAACAATTAACACACACTTTTCAATAATTAACATATACTGCCAATAATAGTTAATTATGTGATTTAATGTTATTCTGTCTATAATGTATGTTAATAAATAGTTAATGGAGCAAAGTATGATAAAAGAACAAGATGGATTAATTGAACACTTAGAAAAGATTATTGAAAATTTAGATGCTAGTCTTGCAAAGGATATAGCAAAATTTGCTATAGATAAAGGAATTAATACTTTAAGTGAAAAGCAGAAATATGTACTAGAAGAAGGTATATCAGATTATCTTATGTATGAATGTCCAAACTGTGGTGAAGAAATTAGTTATGAAGATATGGAGATTAGTATAGACAATGGAATGTGTTCTTACTGCAGCCATAAGTGGGATAAGATGCAAAAAGAGTAAATGCGGAGAAACAAAACTATCCAACGGCGAAGCTGAGCCCTAAACGGGTCAGCTTCGCCGTTAGCTTAACATTGGAACATTATGAAAAAAGAAGATATTAAACGCCATTTACATACATATTCAGTTTATGGAAAAAGACGTACAACCATAAATCATGCTTTTGCATCAGCAATCGCACCAAGTGATGATTATGACGAAACAAAAATAAATGAAGCATTGGAATTTTTAGGACAAAACCCAAATCAAGATTTAACATGCGTATTTTGCAACGATGAAGCAGAAACATGGGATCATCTTGTTGGGTTAATAAAGAATGGGGAACTAAGAGGGTTTGGACATCAAATTGGTAATTTAGTGCCATGTTGTAAAAATGTAATTCTAAAAAAGGCAGTAAAGAGTTTGACAAATTTATTAATCAATTTGATGAAATATATTGTGATAAGGATGAATTGATTGAGTTACTTTCGATGTATCAAAAGAAATTTGCAAAAGAAATTAATTTAAACCTTTTAAAAGAAAAAACACCTGATGAGTACAAAGAATTTTTACAAGTAAAAAAAGAAATTTTTGACTTAATGGAAAAAGCAGACGTATTAGCCGATAAGCTAAGAAAGAACATACTTGATTAAAAAAGCTAACAAGTACTTGGAGAGTTGAACACCCGTTAGATAAATAATAAGGAACATTAAATGGATTATGATGAATATGATTTCAATATAAAAGGTATTATAAAAGTGGATTCACCAGAAGGTGTTATATCAATTACAACACCTCAGTTAAAAGAAGCATTGTATAATATAGCAGCATTCAATAAACTTCTAGGAGTCTGTCGGATACCCATCCAAAAATACTCCCTATAATCTCTCATATTTTTAAAAAACCATTTTTAGAGCGATAATGTAGAAAATATTCTCTAAAATCCTTCATATATTGCTCGATATATGCCATCCCTGTCTCCTGTTATCCCATTATCGTATGCAATCTCTTCAGATTGTATGCCATGCATACCAAACGCCACTCACCTTGTGCCTTTTGAAGCCCTCTGAGCATAAATTGCCTAAATCCAATTACCTGTTTGATGATACCGAAGATGGGTTCTATGACACATTTGCGTTGGGCATAAATAGCTTTACCCTCTTTGGTCTGAAGACGGTGTTTCATTTTTTCTACTTCAGTAGGATTATCAGGCAAAGGGTCTGCCTCTTTGAATCTCTCTTCAAGTGGCTGATTGTGTTGCTCTTTTCCAAATGAGATATAGGGTGTCATTTTGCTTTTTACACATAGCTTGATATTCTCTTCGCTGAAATAGCCTGCATCCGCATTGAATGCAGCGGAAGGTTTGAGTTTTGGATGTACCTCATACCATTGCAGTGTAGGCTTAACCTCCTGTTTGTCATTGGTGTTTTGTGTAACATGGGTATGGAGTATCAGACGGGAATCATGCTCTGCTGAGGCTTGGGCATTGTAGCACTGCTCAAACCCTCCGCCTGATGTTTTCATAATACGAGACTCTTCATCGGTCAGGTTGACCTGGTCTTTATCCAATACTTCTTCGACAGGCTCTTTTGGCACTTTGCCTTTTGTCTTCTTGTCTGTGAGCTTCTCTTTCTCCTTGCGTCTCTTCATCTTCTCATCATAGAGTGCTTTCTCTTTTGCATAGCGCTCTTTGGCGCGTTGCTCTATTTTTGCTTTGGCTTCCTTAATGACTTCAAGACGCTCTTCTCTTCGTTCCAGCTCCTCAGGGATATTCACTCCTTCATCGCTTTTACTGTTGTCTGCCTCTTGTGCTTTTTCAAGCAAGGCCTGCACTTCTGCTTCGAGTTGGGATTGCAGTTTTTTTATATGTCCGTAGCTCAGTGCCTTATGCTTGGAAGCGTTGGCTTTGACTTTGGTACCGTCAAGACTTACTTTGCCTACTTTAAGTACGCCCGACTTCTGTGCTACCTCAAGTATCTGCACAAAGAGATCGGATATCTGGGAAAGAAAACGTTTGCGGAAGTTGGCAATGGTATCGTGATCGGGATGAGTATTGACAGCAATATATCTAAATGGTACAGAATCGTAGGTAGCCTGTTCTATCTTTCTGCTTGAAAAGACTCCTGTTGCACCCCAAGAGTATTTCCTCGCTTCGCTCACCGCACATATCCGTAAAAGAGAAGCGAAAGCATTGCTTTGGGATCATAGGCATCTTTGCCACCTTCTTTGTAGTGTTTGTAGATATCATTGAGATCGAGTGTTTCGACTATCTCTACAATGAAGCGTGCCAAATGCCTCTTTGGAAGCCACTCTTCTATACTCGGAGGCATCAGGAATGGCTGATTTCGGTTAGCTGCTATGAAGGGTTTCATATCGTCAAAGCCTTATTAGAATATTCTCTTATTTATATTTATTATACCTGATTATTGGTTTTGAGTGGGTTAATCCGACAGGCTCCTAGAATTAGGAAAAAGTACTAAATCAGCTGTAAAAGGTAATAAACTCTTAGAACCGCTTACTCAAAAAATTTCTGGAAAAATAGAAATAATATCACATGAAGCTATCAGATAGTTTTAAATTATCTAACAAAAACTTGGAGAGAAATAGTTTACCCTAGCGGAAAAACTATTTCTCAAGTGAGTCGTTAGCATCACATTTGCACATTAAGTCTTAATTTGGTACAATAAAAGGACTGAAGGAGATTTTATGCAAATAGTTGAAGATATAAAACCTATTACATATTTAAAAAGCAGAGCAGCTGATGTTCTCAAACATATTAACGAAACACACCGACCGATGATTATTACTCAAAATGGCGAAGCGAAAGCTGTTATTCAAGACCCAAAAAGTTATGAAGATATGCGAAATGCTATCTCGATACTTAAACTTCTTTCATTTGCTGAAGAAGATATAAGAGAGGGGAACCTTCATTCAGAAGAAGATGTGTTTAAATCTGTTGAGGAACTTCTTAACAGATGAGTAAAACATATAAAGTTCAATGGACTTCAAATGCGAAAGAAGACCTTTTAAATATTGTTGCTTATATTAAAGAAGATTCTCCGAGTATTGCAAGAGAGATTTATCAAAAGATAAAAAATAAAGCTAACTCTAGTAATTTTTTACCATTAAGAGGTAGAGTTGTACCTGAACTTCAGAAAGAAGGTATCACAATGTATCGAGAGCTTATAAGTTCTCCTTGGAGAATCATGTATAAAGTTGATAGTGACAGTGTCTATGTAATGGCTATCTTTGATTCAAGACAAAATGTAGAAGAGCTACTCCTCCAAAAACTGATAAGAAGCTCAACGCTAACAAAACAGTAGCCAATAAATTACCTAGCGGTAATTTATCGGATATCTTCGACCGTTATCTTAAAAAATATTACAGCTTGACAAAGCGTACGATATTTAGTACAATGCAGAAAATGAATTAAAGGGTTAACTATGACAAAAGTTATGTCGGTAAGCCAAGTTAGAGCAGATATTTACAATGTTATGGACGAAACAGCAAAAACTCATGAACCAGTGCTTATTACCGGGAAGAGAAATAATGTAGTTATGCTTTCTCAAGAAGACTGGAATGCGATAGAAGAAACATTGTATTTAAATACTATACCAAATATGGCTTCTTCAATTCAAGAATCAATGAATGCACCTGATGAAGAATTTAGTGAAAATGTTGAATGGTAGAGTATAAAATACTTTATAGTAAATGGGCATTAAAAGATGCTAAAAAATTATCAAGTGCTAACTTAGATAACAAAGCTAAAGAACTTATTGAAATCATCAGAAAAAATCCTTTTCAAAACCCGCCTCCTTATGAAAAATTAGTAGGGAACTTAAGTGGTTCGTACTCAAGAAGAATAAATATACAACATAGACTTGTTTATGAAGTAAAAGAAGATGAAAAGAAAATAAGAATTTCTAGAATGTGGTCACATTGTGGAGAATAAAGATGTATAATTCGGAACAATATTTATTTTAAAAGGCCACAGCTTGAGCAGACGACACAAAAAAAGAAATAACAATCCCAAAAAAGATACAGTTACATTCAGTGCAAAAGATTTTCTTCCAACAACACGCTCAGAGATGGATGCTAGGGGTTGGGATTATTGTGATGTTATCTTAGTGAGTGGAGATGCTTATATAGATTCGCCATTTATCGGGGTTGCTATGGTTGGTCGTATGCTTGAGAGAATGGGCTATAAAGTAGGAATGATAGGACAACCAGACATTGACACTCCTGATGATATTATGCGTTTGGGTGAGCCTCGTTTGTACTGGGGTGTCAGTGGTGGAAGCGTTGACAGTATGGTTTCAAACTATACAGCCACCAAAAAGTTTCGAAATTCCGATGATTATACTCCGGGTGGAAAAAACAACAAAAGACCTGATAGAGCAGTTTTAGTCTATACTAATCTTATACGGCGTTATTTTAAAAATACCGTGCCTATCGTTTTAGGAGGTATTGAAGCCTCTTTGCGACGGGTGAGCCATTATGATTACTGGTCCAATAAACTCAAAAAGCCTATTTTGTTTGACTCTAAGGCAGATGTGATGATTTACGGTATGGGAGAAATTGCACTAGAACAGTTAACCCGTGCTATAGATGAAAAGAGAGATTACAGAGATATACGGGGAATATGTTATATATCAAAAGAGCCTGTATATGAGTATATTCAACTTCCTTCGCATCAAGAGTGTTTAGATGATAAAGAGAAATATATAGATCTTTTTGATTTTTTTTATGATAATAATGACCCAATATCAGCAAAGGGACTTTGTCAGCCAGTAGATAGCCGATACCTCATCCAAAATCCTCCCTGTGACTATCTGAATGAAGATGAGATGGATGCAAACTCCAATCTGCCTTTTACAAGAGAGCTGCATCCTTACTATGCCAAAGAGGGGAAGGTAAAATGTCTGGAAACGATTAAGTTTTCTATCATGACACATCACGGTTGTTGGGGAGAGTGTAACTTTTGTGCCATAGGGGTGCATCAGGGAAGAACTATTAGAACACGCTCTGAAAATAATATTTTATCAGAAGCCAAAGAGTTCAATAAATACAAAGACTATAAGGGCATCATCTCTGATGTCGGTGGACCTACGGCAAATATGTACGGCTATGAGTGTAACAAAAAGCTCAAACTCGGCACCTGTGACCATCAGCGTTGTGTCGATGCCAGCCATTTGTGTAAGTCAATGAAGGTTGATCACTCCCGTAACATAAATCTTTTACGCCAGGTTCGTCAGGTGGAGGGTGTGCGAAAAGCGTTTGTGGCTTCGGGTGTTCGGTATGATTTGATAACAGCCGATAAAAAGCATGGATATAGCTATCTCAAAGAGATGGTAGAGCATCATATATCAGGGCAGATGAAAGTAGCTCCCGAACATACACAACAGCATGTACTTGAGCTTATGGGAAAACCGGGCAAACAGACTCTGATAGATTTTAAAAAACTCTATGACAAACTCAACAAAGAGTCTGGAAAGAGACAGTTTTTGACCTATTATCTCATCGCAGCCCATCCGGGATGTGAGGAGAAAGACATGCACGAGTTGAAGCGTTTTACCACAGAAGAGTTACAAATGAATCCTGAGCAGGCGCAGGTCTTTACGCCGACTCCCGGTACCTATTCTGCTGTTATGTATTATACTGAACTCGACCCTAAAACACGCAAGAAGATTTTTGTAGAAAAAGATACAAAACGCAAAGAGCGGCAAAAACAGATAGTGGTTGCAAAAGATACTTTTGCATCAGGATTTGCTTCTTAATCTTTACGAATAGATGTAGCCGTTACAAATATATAATCTTTTCCCGTAACAGTGACGCGAAACTTTTTTTGTTGCAGGTATTTTTTTGCAAAGATGACATCCTTGTAGAGCAATCCCATTTCTGAAAAAGCATAATTCTTTACGCGTGCTCCGTATAGCATCTCTCCATCTACCCAGCGACAATTTGGAAAGCCGAGTATGATGGCTCCCTCTTTTTTAAGCTGGTTTTGGACTATGGACATCAAAACTTTGTTAAATGCAAGGTTTGAGCTTTGGAGTGTTCCTATGCTTATGATGAGGTCAAATTTTCCCAAATCAAGCGCATTGAGACTGTTTATATCGGCTACATGTAAAGAGATGTTGGCAAAGTCTTTAAACTTCTTTTTTGCCGCGTCTATGGCAGACTCACAGTAGTCAATGCCGACAAGTTCAAGCGCTTCAAAGTTGTCTACCAAAGAGGTTATGACTTCAAATTCGTCTCCACTGTTTACCCCGAGATTCAAAATACGTACTCTTTTGTTCAGATGTACATTTTTTAATGCCTGTGAGTAACTGTAAATAAAAGAAGCCTCTTCATTTTTGTGAATTTTTCCGAAAATGGAGTTTTCTCCGTATTTTTCTTCTTTGTCTGTGATGTTTTTATGAAAGCTGCTGTCTTCATCAAGTTTTTCATAGCGCATAATTACGGTGTGTTCATCAGCAATTTTCGGTGTCAGCATTCTGCACCTAAGTAAATGTGCCAAATCCATCCAACTTTTATAGCCACGGTAAATATACTCTTGATCATTACATGTAATGCGTGTGCCGTTATACAAAGAAGTTGCAATGTCAGGATTGAGTATTTGAAATGAAATTATCTCTTTTGCTTGCATTGTGTTGATGTGATTTTGTAATACTTTTGTGATTTGTGTCATAGTTTGATGTGTAAAGGTTAACATTCTTGAATTATACACTTTTATTAGATAAAATGATAAGAAACCTGCAAAGAGAGATATGTTTTGATAACGAATGATAATATTAGTTTTTATAACTTTATGCATAAGCAGATACTTGTTGTTATTTTATTGTTTTTAGGAACAGGTCCCGGATATATAGTCATGGGATATCTTTACTCTTCAATTATTGTTGAAATACTTTGGTTTGTCCTTTTTTTACTGCTTTCAGTCTGGGGATGGAAGTTGTATAGAAACTATTCGAGAAAGATGACTATATCACAAAAAGACAGATGGCTTGAAAAAGTAAAATATTTTATGTTTATATACTTTTCCTTATGGACAATAATGTTTTTATACTATATCTCAAAAGATGCTATCAGTGCGCATTATATAGCTATTGCAACACAACTCGGCAGTGCGGTAGTTGCGGCAACTATTTTAGCTTCACAGAAAAAACTTGTTGTAGCAACAGTTTCGTTTTTAATGCTTCCGCTTGTTGTCTATTTCATAGCAATTGGAGAACTTTATTCGTATATTCTTGCATTTTTCACTGTTGTTTTAAGTATGGTTCTTTTATATGCTGCAAAAAATACACATGCATATTTGTTAAAAAGCAGGTTTCAGGCATATCATGATTATTTGACAGGACTTGGAAACAGACGCTATTTTATAGAGTACCTGGACAGTTCTGTAAGAGAAAACAAAAACAGATATACCTATTTGCTTTTAATAGATTTGGATTATTTTAAAACAATCAATGATACCCTTGGACATGATGTCGGAGATAAACTTCTTGTTGAAGTTTCACAACGTTTGACACAATTGGCTGACAGGTGCAGTAACATCGTTGCCAGATTGGGTGGAGATGAATTTTGTATTTTAAGTGATGCACTTGAGACGAAAGAGAGATGCCTTGCGCAGGCAAAAGAATTTTCAAATAAAATTTTACACACAATCAAAGAGACCTATTTTATAGAAGACAGCACTCTTCATATTAGTGCAAGTATAGGGGTGAGTATCATAAACAACCCAAAACTCAATGCCCATGATTTTTTAAAAGAAGCAGATATTGCGATGTATGAAGTTAAAAGTGCCGGCAGGGATGATGTCGTCATATTTAATGATGCACTGTGTAAAATCATAGAAAATAAATTACATGTAGAACGACTGTTGCATTTTGCCATAGAAAAAAATGAAATATATCTGCAATACCAACCGCAAATAAACTGTAAAAATAAAATTATCGGCTGTGAAGTGCTTGCAAGATGGAAGAGTGCCACACTCGGGCAGGTAAGTCCTGAAGTGTTTATCGGCGTAGCTGAGAGTACGGGCTATATTATAGAGTTAGGCGAATATATTTTGGAAGAAGCTGTAAAAACGCTGCAAAGATGGGAAAGCACAGGAATGCATCTGCATCAAATGTCGATTAACATTAGTGTAAGACAGCTTTTGAACAAAGATTTCATCCCTGTAGTTGAACGTCTTATTCGTCAGTACAATGTAGCCAGCTTTCATACAAAACTGATTTTTGAAATTACTGAAACGAGTACATCTCAGGATTTAAAAAGATTAATTGTCACAATCAATGCGCTCAAAAAATACAATATTCATTTTTCTATAGATGATTTTGGTACGGGTTACTCATCATTAAGCTACATTCGTGATATTCCCGTAACAGAGCTAAAAATAGATCAGTCTTTTATAGCGGAACTTGACAACAAACAACAGGCATCTTTAGTGAAGAGTATTGTTGATATTTCAAAAAATCTGCATCTCACAACAGTAGCAGAAGGTGTTGAAACACAGGAACAAAGAGACTTTTTAGAAAAAATAGAGTGTGACCTGTATCAGGGGTATCTTTTTTCCAAACCGCTTTTAAGCGAAGATTTTGAAAAACTGATGCAAAGTAATTAATCTAATGCAAAAAATGTTCCAACTTTTTTCTTTTCTTACATTCTTTTCAGTTTGATTTGTCTACAATAAACAAATTATATTTAAAATATACAAAGATGAAAGATAAAAAATGAGAATAGACAAATTTTTAAATTCGGTAAATATTACAAAAAGGCGTTCCGTTGCACAGGATATGATAAGTAACGGCGTTGTGGAAATAAACGGCGTGGTTGCAAAGGCGAGTAAAAATGTGGAAGTCGGCAGCATTATTACTATAAACTATCTTAATGAATCAAAAAAGTATGAAGTGCTGCAAATTCCTACAACAAAATCAACACCAAAATCTTTGCAAGATCAGTATATAAAGGAGATTTCATGACATATGAGGAAGCTTTAGTAAAATTTACTTCACTTTTTGAGCATGAAATGAGTGATGCACAGATGCGTGAGTTTTTACTCAGTATACGACTTGATGCAAGTACTCCTGTGGAAGTAATTGCCGCTGCTGCACAGGTTATGCGCAGTTTTGCCATTGCTTTGCCTGTTTCTGATGAACTCAGAGAAAATGCGCTTGATATTGTCGGAACAGGCGGTGATAAAATAGGCAGTTTCAACATCTCTTCAACAGTAGCGCTGCTTGCTGCTTCTTGTGGGGCAACCGTTGCAAAACACGGAAGTCGTTCTATCACTTCTAAAAGCGGCAGTGCCGATATGTTTGAAGCACTGGGTGTTCGGCTTGACTTGAGTATTGAACAGAGTGCAAGACTTCTTGAAGAGACAGGTTTTACTTTTATGTTTGCACAAAACCATCATCCGGCTATGAAATTCATCGTACCGGTGCGTAAAAGCATCCCTGACAAAACTATATTTAATATACTCGGACCTTTGACAAATCCTGCCGGTGTGAAAAAGTCAATGCTGGGCGTATTTGACAAAGCTTTTGTACCAAAAATGGCAGAAGCACTGCAGATAAACGGAGCTACATCGGCTTTGGTTGTGAGCTCCAACGAAGGGATGGACGAAATCAGCATCAGTGATGTGACCTATGCGGCTTTACTGCAAGATGGCAAGACACGAGAGTTTATTATTGACCCGCAGGAGTATGGTATTAAAAGAGCGCCACTAGAAGCCATAATGGGTGGAGATGCACTCAAAAATGCAAATATTTTACGAGCTGTATTTGATGAAAAAGCAACAGATGCCCAACGAGATATAGTGCTTATAAACACTGCAGCATCATTGATGGTAGGAGGCTTGGCTCGAGATATACAAGATGGGCTGGAAATGGCAAGAGAAGCCCTTGCAAAAGCAAGACCGAAAATAAAATTAAAACAAATCATAGAAACATCAAACAAGTTATGAAAAAAACATATACATATAGATTGGAAGAGTTAGACTCTTTGGCAGAGAGGGTTATAAGTCAACTACAAGAAGGTGTTGTTATTTTAAAGGGTGATTTGGCTGCAGGCAAAACGACTTTGGTAAAAAATATAGCAAAAAAACTCGGATGGAGTGAAGATGTGACATCGCCTACTTTTTCATTGCAGCAATGTTATGGAGAAAAATTATTTCATTATGATATATACAATCACGGGCTTGATCATTTTGTCTCTTTGGGAATGCTTGAAGAGTTGGAAAAACCGGGTCTGCATTTTATAGAGTGGGGAAGTGATGAATTGGTGGATATTTTAGTCTCTGCCGGCATTGAAACAGTGACGATAGAGATAGAAAAAATTTCAGATGATGCAAGAGAGTATACAATATGCACACATTAAAAGCAACAGACTTAAAAAAGAAAATTAAAGATTTGGAAATAGTAAAAAGTATAAGTCTTGAAGTCAACAGTGGCGAGGTTGTAGGACTGCTTGGACCAAACGGAGCAGGAAAGACGACTACTTTTTATATGATTTGCGGTTTGGTAGAAGCAACAGAGGGAAAAGTTTATTTTGACGGAGAAGATCTTATCGGGATGCCCTTACATGAAAGAGCGCTCAAAGGTATAGGCTATTTACCGCAGGAAGCTTCGATTTTTAAAGATTTGAGTGTTGAAGACAACCTAATGATAGCCGCTGAAGTGGGCATAAAAGGTAAAGAAGCACAAGAAGCGCGCATTGTAGAACTGCTTGATATGTTTAACATTGAGCCGATACGCTACAGAAAAGGAATCAGCCTCAGCGGTGGAGAGCGTCGTCGTGTAGAAATTGCGCGGGCACTTGTGAATAAACCGAAATTTTTACTGCTTGATGAACCTTTTGCAGGTGTTGACCCAATTGCTGTTATGGATATACAAAAAGTCATACATCAACTGGTTTCTTATGATATTGGTGTACTTATAACAGACCATAATGTACGCGAAACACTTGATGTATGTGACAGAGTTTATGTCATAAAGTCAGGCGAACTGCTTGCGCAGGGAACCAGTGATGAAATCGGACAAAATGAAGATGTCCGTACACATTACCTCGGTGAAAGCTTCAAGCTTTAGGAATTCATGAAAATATGGGAGCATTAAGACAGACACAGGGCGTTGAAACAAAACATAAACTCTCAAATACCCTGCGTAACTGGCTTCCTATTTTGCATTCGAGTCTTTCTGATTTGGGGGAAGCTATGACTCCTTTTGTCGAAGCCAACCCTGTGATAGAAGTGAAATCAGGCTTTGAAGAGGATTTTGAAAAAAAGATTCCAAGAAAAATAATTTCTCGCGGAGTGAGCAACTCCAGAACAGAGCAGATAGAAGCCTTGACTATTCAAAGTCGAACACTTTATGATGTTTTAGATGAGCAGATAGGTGCGCCGCTTTTTCCTACACCCGTTTCACAAAGAGTAGCTTTGTATGTCATCGAAAATTTGGACGAATATGGCTACTACGACGGTAATACAGAAGAATTTTGCCAAAAAAACAGTATAGACAGAGAAACTTTTGAAAAGATTCGTCTGCGCTTTTTACATGTAGAACCTGTAGGCATAGGTGCTAAAAATTTGGCTGAGTCATTTTTGTTTCAACTCGACAACAGTGAAATCAGTGATCAGGCATATAGTTTGGCGGTAAAAATCATTAATGACATGCAAAATATTCATGCCTACTCCAAAGAAGAGTGTTTTAACGAGGTTATGCATGTACTCTCAACATTCAAAAATCCGCCAAATATCGAATATCAGGAAGATTCTGCGCAGATCATTCCTGATTTGATGATATATTTTAATGATGAACAGCAGATAGAAGTCAAACTCAATGATGCCTATTACCCTGTGATAAACATAGACACCTCTTATGGAGTTGAACATGAATTTGTAAGGCAAAAAATCAAAGAGGCAAAAAGTCTTGTAGATGCCCTTGATATGAGAAAAGCAACGCTGTACAAAGTAGGGCTGATGATCGTTGAGTATCAGTATGAATTTTTTACAGGCGGGCAAATTATGCCTTTGACCCTCAAAACACTTGCCGATGAGTTTGGGCATAACCCTTCAACCATTTCACGAGCCATTGCAAACAAATATATAGCATGTGACAGAGGTGTTTTGGCTATGAAAGAGTTTTTTACAACCGCCATTGATGAAGATGTCAGTAATGCTGCCATCAAAGAGTTTCTCATTGGACTTATTAAGAATGAAAGCCATGAAAAACCTCTGAGTGACATGAAACTTTTAGCCCTGATAGAAGAAAAATTCAAAGTAAAAATGGTCAGACGTACCATAGCAAAATACAGAAAACAGCTTAATATCGCAGGTTCAAGTGAAAGAAAGAAACTCTACAAACTGGGTGTTTAATATATCTCAAAAAAAGAGATATTATTACTCTTTTTCTAAGAAAAGTCTGTACCCGTTTGTTTCATGGGAAGGAACAACCTCTATGAGTCTCCATCCGTCTTTATACAGAGCAGACAGGGTAGTCTTTGAGTTTTGAATCTGTGAAATCACATCCGGATTGTTTTCTTTGTTTGCCTGTTTTTTGATGTCTGATATCTGAATTATTTCAGAATCCTCATTGTATAAAACCGCACAAAAGTATATTCGTATTTGCATGTTGTTACGCCTCGCTTTTTGTTAGATGGAAAAATTATACCTAAATAAATTCGAATTTGTCTACAAAACGCAATTGTGACCGTTTTGTAATATGAAGTGACTATACTTCCATAAATTATTCAAAGGTTGTTTGGAGAGAAGCTGAAAATTGAAAATGAAATGGAATATGAAGATTTAAGCGGCAATAAATTTTTAGTGACTCACGGAGATTTTTTTGATTCTATCACTATGACAAAAAAATGGTTGGCAGTTTTAGGTGATTATGGATATGATTTACTTTTACATTTAAACTGCGGTGACTGGGTTGAGAGTTGCACTGCAATTGTGGAAACACTGGAGGGTGAATGGAAAATTATCAATTTCCGCGAGAAATAACACTCTGTCTGTCCGGAGGGGCAGCCCGCGGAGCCTATCAACTGGGTGTAGTTTCTGTGCTTGAAGAAAACGGTATCAAGATTAAAGCTATCAGTGGGACAAGTGTAGGTGCTTTGATCGGAGCATCTCTTGCCTGTGGGAGAAGTGCTGCATATATTTTTAAAGTGATACAATCAAAAGAGTTTCGCTCAGTTTTTCAACTCTCTTTGGGACATGGCTATCTGTTTAAACTCAATCACAATGCCAAAGTGATAAAAAAACTCATAGACAAAGAGAGTTTTGAAGCACTTGAAATACCTTTACATGTAACGGCATGTGATGTGGAAGATGAAAGTCCGGTTTATTATAACAGGGGTGCCATTTTCAAAGAAGCGGTTTTGGCATCCTGCTCTGTAGCCCCGCTCTTTGCCCCTGTACATGTAAAGGGGAGAATGGTTGTAGACGGCGGGCTTGTAGACAATTTTCCGGTTGAACAGCTGCAACAGTACGGTTATCCTATTGTCGGTATCAATCTTTTTCCCAAATACAAAAAGATACCGACAACTATACTCGGTTGGTTTAAAAAAAACATACACACAGCATGGCAGTCAAAATATATTCCAAAAAAAGAGTTGTGCAGTATATACTTATGCAATGAAAAGTTGCTAGACATCAAAGTTTTTTCATTTAGAGATATTGACAAAGCTTATGCACTGGGAAGAGAAGAGATGCAAAAAATCATACAAAGGAGTGAGAAAAGATGATAATCTATATACATGGTTTTGCAAGCAGTGGAGAAGGGCATAAAGCAAAACTTTTTAGAGAATATTTTATAAACAAAAATGAAAAATTTATGGCACCCTCATTGTCCTATATCCCCGAATTGGCGATACAGACACTGGAAGAAATTATAAAAAATTCACAAGAAAAAGTCAGTTTGATGGGTTCGTCTTTGGGCGGGTACTATGCAACATATCTTGCACACAAATATAATCTTAAAGCAGTACTGATAAATCCTTCAGCCTATCCGTATTTTACACTGCAAAAAACGCTCGGGTTTATGCAGAGTTTTTATGACGGCAGCAGTTTCCAATGGAGAGAGTCTCATCTGCAAATGCTCAAAAAGTATGAAGTACAAGAACCAAAACAGGAGAACTTTCTGCTTTTACTCCAAAAGGGAGATGAAACACTGAACTATAAAGAAGCGGCAGATAAATTTTCAAAAGCTGAGCTCATTATAGAAGAGGGTGGAAGCCATAGTTTTGATAACATTGAACGCTATTTTGACAAAACGGAAGTATTTTTACGATAAAAGAGAAACAGTTGCAAAGAGGGCAAAAAGTTAACACATTTTTTTGCTATAATAAATAATTAAAAAGAACAAGGTAATAAAGCATGAAAAACAGATCAAAGAGTGGTTTTACGCTCATAGAATTAATGATAGTTATCGTCATTTTGGGGCTTTTGGCAGCCATGATAATGCCAAGTCTTACGGGAAAAGGTGAAGAGGCAAAAAGAAAACTGGTGTGTGTGCAAATGAAGAGTATTTACAATGGTGCCCTTGATATGTTTAAAATTGACAACAGCAGATATCCTACTACAGATGAAGGGCTTGAAGCCCTTGTAAAAAACCCGGATCCGCAAAAATATCCCAACTACTCACCGAGTGGGTATTTTAAAGACAATGAGATTCCAAAAGACTCATGGGGAAGAAATTTTATCTATATGAATAATGACGGCAAAGTGGAACTGGTCTCTCTTGGTGCAGATGCAAAAGAGGGCGGAACAAAAGAAGCTGCAGACATAAAACTCAGTCAGTGTAAATAAGAGATACTGTTTTTGAAAAAAGCTTTTACTCTCATTGAACTTATGATAGTCATAGTGATAATGGGAGTTGTCTATACTTTGGTCATAGGCAATTTTAAAAAGCTGAGCGAAAAAAGTACAAATTTGTCACTTAAAAATTTAAAAGAGTTTTTACAATCTTATCCGCATAAAGAGAGTGTAAAATTTGTTTGTTTGGATAACTGTAAGAATTGTTTTGTACTTATAGACGGAAAGAAGCAGGATATAAAGATAAAAAATTTCCTTGATAAAAGTGTAAAAGTCTATCGCTATGACTTTGATCTTGGTGCAATGCAAAAAGAGAATACAGGCTATTTTAACCAGGACAACATTGAAGAAGATGTCTGCTTTTCATATGAAGTGGATGGTGAGGGAGTCGGTGATCAGGTACTGGTAGAGTATAAAAACAGTGTATATGATTTTACACCCTATTTTGAACCTCCGCAAGTGTACAGCAGTGTAGAAGAAGCAGTAAATGCAAAACAAGATTTAATGACAAAGATAATACAATGATATTTAAGTACAGCGGAATTGACGAGTTTGGCAAAAAAGTATCTGACAAGATTGAAGCTTCTGATTTGGCAGAGGCAAAGAGCAAGATTAAAGCCAAAAAGATTATTTATCAAAAAATCAGTGAAGAAGCCCCGTCGTTTTTTGACTCTATACATTTTTCAAGAAAATACCGGATAAGTACAAAAGAGTTGTCCGGACTTTCCCGTGAACTTGCCATGTATATCCGTTCGGGTATCAGTATAGTCTCTGCACTGAAAATCGTACAGACACATTATGAAAACAACAAAAAGATGAAACTCTTTTTATCTACAGTGAGTACACATCTGAATGAGGGAAAAGATTTTTACTCAGCACTTGAAGCGCAAAAAGTAGTGGTGCTTCCGGAGTTTTTCAAGTACTCAATCAAAGTCAGTGAAAACGGAGGCGTTTTGGATGAAGTGCTCTTGGAACTTTCAAAATTTTTAAAAGAACAGGAACGCATTAAAAAAGAGATAAAAAGTGCTTTTGCGTACCCCTCTTTTATGATAATTGTCTCTTTGCTTATGATTGCTTTTATGCTGACCTTTGTGGTGCCGCAGATTACAGGAATATTTGTCAATATGCATCAGGAACTGCCTACACCTACAAAAGTAGTCATTGCAGCGGGAACATTTTTTCAAAATAATTTTAAAATCATTTTGGCATCATTATTTGGCGGTATTGTCATGTTTATATTCGCACGCAAGAAGAGCCACTCTTTTGCTTACTGGGTCGATAAACTGCTCTTAAAACTGCCGTATTTTGGAGAGATTATACAAAAAAGTGAGTTGGCACGCTTCTCTTATATGGCATCTTTGCTGGTCCGATCGGGTGTTCCTTTTGTGCGTACTATCAACCTCGGAACAAATATTTTAAACAATCTTGTGCTCAAAGAGCTGTTTACAACCGCCTCAAAGAAAGTGGTAGAAGGAAAACTGCTCTCAAATGCACTCAATGAATCAGATATAAAGATTGATTATGCTTTTATCCAGTCTATAGCTTTGGGAGAAGAGACGTCAGAACTTGAAACAATTTTGCATAATGTTTCAGAACTCTATTTTGAAGAGAACCGTGACAAGATTTCTCTGCTTTTAACTTTGCTTGAACCCGCTCTTATGCTCTTTGTGGGTGGATCTATCGGATTTATCGTTTCAGCTATGTTGTTGCCAATTTTTTCTATGAGTATTCAGTAAATGTTTAAAAAAAATGCGATAGCCCTACTCATAACGATGTTTTTCATTATGGCAATTACAATTACAATAGGGGTCTCACTCGGGCATATCAACAGTGCAAAAGAGAATCTTTCATCTGAGAAATTTTTATTGCAGACTACTGCTGTTTTGGATGATATGATGAAAATTTTAAAAGAAACTCCCGAACTTGATGATATAAATGACACACAGACCTTTCGTGCATTTTTATTACAATACAGCACAGTTGTCCCCTTAAGTACAGATATAATGGTAGAAGTAAAGCTCGAGAGTGCCCGATCTAAATTTAATTTTAATGCACTCAAAAAGAACACAGCTCAAGGAGAGAATGCTCTAAAAAATGCACTTATCGGTTATTTTAATGCAAAAATGATAAACAGTGAGTATCTTTATCTCCTTGAAGATTTAACAGGCGGCATAAAAGAAGACGGAATGTATAACAGCGCTCTGTTTGATGACAATCCTTATCTCTTTAGAGATTATATAAGTTCTGACGAACAGATAAAAGAGTTAAATGAGTATTATAAAAAAATCTATCATGACAACAGCGTTGAATATATAAATCTGCATAATATCTTTAATTTTGGAAATTATAAAAATTCTGCTTATGTAATTGATTTAAACTTTGTAAACAGGGATGTTTTTAATATAATGTCAGGGAATTATTATGAGCAGGAAAACACTGATGCTGAAGATGATAATTTTTTTGTGGACTGTGAGAAATTGACGGCAGAAGAAAAAGAAAATTTGAAAAGAAAATTTAATGCAAGTTGTGATTTGCAAAAAATTATAACAGTGACGCTTCTGGTTACACAGGGCAAGCAAAACGCTGAAATAAAATTTGAATACAACATAAAAACCAAAAAAGGATCAAACTTTGTTTACAAAATTTAAGAATAATTACAAAACAATTTTGTTGGATCCTTTCATGGAACCAGTGCAGATGGAAGAAAAAACAAATGTTATTTTATCTCCGTCTTTATACTGGGTAAAGAAAATTTCTTTACCTGTGAAATATATAAGGGAAGTAAAAAAACTGCTTCCTTCCATTTTTGAAGACATTCTGCCTGAGGGTCACTACAGCTACTATGCCTATAAAGAAAATGACGAGTATATAGTTTTTGCCTATGAAGATAAAATGATTTTGAAACTGATGGCACAAAAAGGGATATCTCCTTCAAATGTTGTCAATATCTATTTTGCGCAGAGTGAATTTTCTTCCATGGAAGGGGCCTGTAGAGTCAATGAGAAACAGGCACTTGTAGTGAAAAACGGTATAGTGATTCTTGTACCCGATGTTTGGATAAAAGAAGCAGGTACTCTTAAACTGGATGACTTTAAACCATCCGGTCATGCTATAGTCTTACAGCAGTTTAATCATATTCTCAAAAAGTCCAGTTTTTATAAGATTGGTTTTGTTTTATTGTTTATCACAGGGATAATTTTCGGGGAATGGCTTATTACTATGGACAAAGCAGCCACACTTGCGGATCAAAGGAGTGCTGTATTTGCAAAGTATAATTTAAAGCCTACCATGATGCAAAATCAGGCAATTCATGCAGAACTGAGTAAAATATACGAAAAACAGACGAAACTGAGAAAATATATAGGATATTTTCTCAAAATGCATCTTGCAAAAAATGAAAAAATTTCCTACATAGGATTTGACTCCAAAGTGTTAACAGTGATTATAAAAGGTGTTACACAGAGCAAAAAAATTACAGAAGCATTGAAACGCAAAGGTATTCAGGCTAAAACCCAACTGAAAAATTCAGTACTGACTTTGGAGATAACTTTATGAACCGATTAAATCCTCTTTACGTTGGCATCTTTTTACTTTTGCTTTTATTGTTTTTTGCTCTGAAGCTAATAGATGCAAAAAAAGAGCTTCAGCAGGAAAAAATTCTCTATGAAAAAACGCTGAAAGTTGCTTTAGATACGAGTGCTTTAAAAAAAGCATTTGCCAACAAAGAAAAAGAAAAAAAAGAGATTTTACATATATTGTCAAATCCTGTTTTAAAGAGTTCCAACATAAAAAAAGAGATAACAAATTCAGGGATACATATCAGTTCTCAAAATATGGATATAAAAGCTTTGAATTTTTTAATGGGTAAAATTCTCAATACAACATTTAACATAACAATGCTGAAAATAAAAAGAATCAGCGAGAACAAATCAACGCTGGAGGTGAAGATAAAATGGTAAAAAAACTGGTTTTATTCCTGTTGTATGTCCTGTTTTTTATGATGGCATTTATCTATTTTTCTCCAAAAGTAAATATATACTATTTTGCTGAACAGCAACTGCAAAAAAAAGGTATTGTTTTGAATGATGAAACTCTCAGTGATGAAGGTTTTACGCTTGAAATAAAAAATGCTGTTTTATATGTGAAATCACTCGAAACTGCAAAAATACAAAAGATAAAACTGAATCTTTTTCTTTTGTATAACAGTGTAGAAGTTGAAGGTTTGGTCTTATCAGATATGGCATCAGGATTTATACCTTTACATGTAAAGAGTTTGTATCTTGTCCATACTGTATTTGATCCTTTACATGTAAAGGGCAAATGCAGTGGTGAGTTTGGAGAGGCTGATATAAATATTGACCTTGTCAAGAGAACTTTGCAGGTTTTGATAAAACCTTCCAAAAAAATGTTGACTCATTATCGTACAACACTGCGAAATTTGAAAAAAGATAAAAATGGAGGCTTCGTTTATGAACAAAGTTTCTAATTCCAAGATGTTGCAAATCATTACAAAATTGTTGATTTTAATAGCTCTTTCCAAACTGCTTGCGCTCGTGCTGTTATGGTATTTACCAAGCAATGGCATAGATGTAAAGATAAAAAAGAATTATCGTCCGGCATATCAAAGAGTAAATTTTACAAATATGCTTACTCCTTTACACACAAATACCAAGGGGTATAAAAAAACAGATGAAACGGGTGCGCACAGAAGCATTACTGATATGACTCTGATCGGTCTTTACGGTTCTAAAAATTATGGATATGCCATAGTGGCAATGAAATCAAATTTGAAAAAAACTTCTATTATCGGAGTGGGTGAAACATATAATGGCTATATTTTGAAAGAAATCAATAACGATAATGTTGTTTTTACAAAAAACGGCAAAAACTATATACTGCATTTTGTGAAACAAAAAATTAAAAATGTAAATATAAACAAGGTTACGCATGATGAAACAGACAATGGTGTGACAAATATATCAAGACAGGATATAAAGTTTTTCGAAAAAAATCCTCAAAAGATTTGGAAACAAATTGCCATAAAGGAAGTCATGGAAGATGGAAAAATTAAAGGTTTTAAAATAATGAAAATAGATAAAAATTCAAAATTTGCAGCACTCGGATTGCAAAAAGGTGATATTATCATTAAAGCAAATAATATTGATTTGACATCATATAAAGCAGTGATGAATATATATAAAAATATAAACGAATTAAGTGAAATAAGCTTGGTTGTTTTAAGAAATAACACAGAAAAGGAATTGATATATGAAATTCATTAAGCACATAGCGTTGATACTACTATTAACATTCTCTCTTCAGGCAAGAGAGCAGGTGAATGTTAATTTTTCAAATTTGGCCATTGATGATTTTGTAAAACTGGTAGCAAAAATTACACATAAAAATATTTTAATGAATTATAAAATAAACGGAAGTGTCAATCTTGTGAGTTCCGTACCTATCTATGATGATGAATTAATGGGGATGCTGGTTTCCGTTTTACAGTCAAAAGGCTACTCTTTGGTACGTAATGGGTCTTATTATGAAGTTGTCCGTTCTTCTGAGGTTGCAAGGTCTAATGCGGATGTTATCAAACCAAACCAAAAAGTATCCGGATCTTTGATGGTAACCCAGGCTATTAAAGTAGAGGGTGAAAATGTAGATATTATAGCGGCAAAGATTCGTTATCTTATTTCAAAAACTGCAAAACTGATGACATTAAAAGAGAGCAATACGATTTTGATAACTGATTATCCAAAAAATATAGAAACTATTAAAAAAATCATCAAAGATATTCAAAGAACAAACAACTCTATTGTAAAACTGATATATATAAAACATGCAGATGCCGGAAAAATTCAGGCCCGTTTATTGGACATAAGCAAGTCAATATTTAATCCTAAGATCGCTTCGGATAAAGTAAATATTATCTTTGATGAAAATATAAACGGTTTGATTGTTATCGGAAATAAAAAGAATGTAGCAAAAATTGAAGATTTGGCAAAAAAACTTGATGTGGAATCGAATGTTAGCCGAACAGTTGAAGTTTACAGTCTTAAAAACTCTGATGTGAAAAATGTAATCAAGACCTTGAAGGAGATTATTTCTGATAAAACCTATAAAGGTCTCACCACAAAACCGAATATCTCTTCAAATGAAGAGATAAATGCCATCATCGCAGTTGCTGATCCTGAGATGTTAAAAGGAATCAAGGTTATTATTGATGCACTGGACAAGGAAAAATACCAGGTATATGTCCAGGCGAGAATTATTAATATCAATAAAAACAATGCTGAAAGTTTAGGAATAAAGTATGGCTTTGCTGCAGGAGATGTTTCTGCATCTGGTCTTTATGCAATGAGTGCAAACTTTGGTGATGCTAATTTGCAAAATCTGGCATCAACACAGATTATTAATTATCTGGGGGCTATCGGTTCTGGAGCCAAAAGTGCATTGGCTCTTGGGGCAACACTTGATTTTTTACAAAGTCACGGTGCATCAAAAACAATATCAAATCCTTCAATTCTCTGTGTCAATAATAAACAGTCTTCCATCTATGTCGGTAAAACCATCTCTATCATATCCGGTGCAACAACAAATGCTGTTTCAGGAGTGACAAACAACTATAAAAGAGAAAATATCGGTCTGACATTGCGAATCAAACCCAGAGTATCCTCGAACGACAAGGTGACTTTGGATGTTGAAGCGTCTTTGGAAAATATTTTAAGCGCTGATGCAGCGGGACAGCCTGTTACGTCCAAACAAGAGGTGAAGACACAGGCGATTTTAAGAAGCGGTGAAAGTATTATTATAGGCGGTCTTGTAAAATCCCTTGACAGAAAAACAAAGACAAAAGTTCCTTTGTTGGGAGATATTCCATTGATAGGAGACTATCTTTTTGCATCTACTGAAACAATTAAAGAGCAGGATAACTTAGTAGTCATTCTGACTCCTTATGTCATAGATAAAAGTGAAGAACTTTCAAAACTGCAAAGAGACTTGGGTGTCCTTTCAAGTGTGCAAAAAGAGTATAATGAAAAAATCTTTAAAAAGATAACAAGTAAAAAAAATGAAAAGACACAAAAGAGTACAGAACCTGCAGTGCATGTCAAAGGTGTCTATTAATGCTCAATACAGAAGTGCTTCATGACTTACATTTACAGGTATGTGAACCTGAGGGTATACCAACGGAGATCAGTGTTAAAAACTATCTTCTTTTTAGCAAAACAGAAGAAGAAGTCATTGCATGTGTTTGTGAAAGATATTTGGTTGAAGCGAGTAATTATTATACAAAATTAGAAATCAAATATCCTCTCAAGATGCTTGATGAAGACTCGTATGACAGACTTTACAACCGTTTTTTGGAACTTCGCACAGACAAAGCAATAGAGACAATGCAAGAAGACTCTTCACAAGAAAGTGAACAAGAAGACATCTCTCTGACCGATTTTTTAAGAACATCGAGTGATATTTTAACGAGTGAAGAATCAGCGCCAATTATCAAGTTTGTAAATGCACTTTTTTATCAGGCTGTCAAAAAAAGAGCTTCGGATATTCATATAGAGGTCAAAGAAAAAAGCGGTGAAGTCCGATTTCGTATAGACGGAATGCTGAGTAAAAATGCAGATTTGGACAAAAAAGTTGTCAGTCTTATCATCAGTCGTATTAAAGTTATTTCAAATTTAGATATTTCGGAAAAACGTATTCCCCAAGACGGAAGAACACAGATAAAAATTGCAGGTGAGATACTGGATATCAGGGTTTCGGTACTGCCTACGTTTTACGGTGAAAGAGTTGTTATGCGTATTTTGATGCAAAGTTCACAGATACCGCAGATAACAGAGCTTGGATTTCATCAGGAGATGATTGAGAAGATCAAAGGTCTGTTGCGCCTTTCACACGGAATTATTTTAGTGACCGGACCGACAGGAAGTGGTAAAACAACATCTTTGCACTCTTTCTTGCGGGAAGTGGAATCTCCTGAAAAAAATCTTATAACAGTTGAAGACCCTGTGGAGTACAAATCAGAAAGCATATCGCAGATTCAAGTGAATGAAAAAGTAGGACTCACTTTTGCTAGTGCTCTGCGTTCAATTTTACGCCAGGACCCTGATGTCATAATGATAGGAGAAATCAGAGATGAAGAGACCGCATCTATTGCGGTGCGTGCAGCACTGACAGGGCACCTGGTTTTTTCTACAATTCACACAAATTCAGCATCTGCTACGATATCAAGACTGGTCGATATGGGAATCGCACCGTTTTTAATATCATCTTCTATTTTAGGTATTTTGGCACAAAGGCTGGTTCGTGTATTGTGCCCTGAGTGTAAAGAAGAAGATGTCATAGCCGAGAATTTTGCCGATGATTACAATATCCCAAAGGAGAGCAAAATTTTTAAAGCAAAAGGATGCCCCGCATGTAACTACAGTGGCTACACAGGCAGAAGATCCATAGGCGAACTTTTGATTATGAATGACAAGGTGAAAGATCTTTTAAAAACTACAGCGGATGAGCACAGCATCAAAGAAGCACTGGAAGCTGACGGTTTGCAAAGTATCTCTTTTCAACTCTCCAATATGGTTTTAAATGGAGAAACTTCACTGGATGAAGCAATCCGTATCGGATTATAAAATGTTCTGTACCGCTACATGTAATCTTCGCAGGAAAGCCTTTACGCTTATAGAAGTGATGGTGGCTGTGATGATTATTTCAGTGGTAATTATGGCTTTACTGCAAATAAATGCCAACAACACACATATATTTTCTCAGGTGAAAAATCAGGAAACGGCCACGCAATATCTTTCATTGCTTGTAGGAACAAAGTATGGCTTTGAAAATGAAAAAATATCTTTGGAGGAGTTGGTTTCAGACTTTGATTTGGATGATGATTTTAGAAGAGAACTCAAACATACAGATATAGAAATAGTGTATCAAACACTGCAGAGTATTGATACAGCCATGTTTGATGAATCTGCAAACGAGGAAGAAGATAACGATCCAAATAAGAAAAACAGTTCAGGAACTGTCTACGAAACAGGAAGAAGTACATTGAAAACCAAGCGCTATTCCTCATCACTGTTACGGTTAAGAATACGATGAGAAAAGCTTTTACACTGATAGAGATGATGATATCTATAACTATTTTATCTATTATGATGGTTTATTTATACAGAGTCAATGCTTCTGTAAACAAAAGTAATACATTTTATGAAAAACAGGTCAATGGATTTAATTCCCTGAGTCTAAAAAAGAGAGTACTTTTTCTGGACTTCTCTTTAATGCTTTATCAGCAAAACAGTATTGTGCATAATGACAAAAATGAAGATGTCCTCTTTTTGCAAACAACACACTCCCTTCACAGAAGAGTAAACCCTTATGTAACCTATATAGTCAAAAATAAAAAACTTTACAGACTCGAATCATTGCAAAAACCTGTTTATCCGTTGTCAGAGGCCAATAAATTTGATGTAGACTCTCTTGGCAGTGTTGATGTCTTCAGAGTCTATAAACAAAAGGATAAAGCAGTTTTTTTAGTAAATTTGAAGTTTGAGAATTCTGACCGTATACTGATGAAGGCAAGGGTTTTAAATGAATACTGAAATGTATAAGCTGCAAACACGCTATTTTGATTTGGATTTTATTCGCGGAATTGCTATTGTGTTCATGGTTGTTTTTCATTTTTGTTTCGATTTGAATAATTTTCATTTCATAGATATAAATATCTATCATGGAACTTTTTGGCACTATTTCCGTTATATCATAGTAAGTCTGTTTCTGTTATGTGTCGGAGTATCACTTTATCTGGTCAATGAAAGCGGCTACAACTTTACAAAAGACTTGAAAAGATTTTTTCTTATTCTTGCGAATGCTATGCTTGTCTCTGCAGCTAGTTATTTTACATTCCCTCACAGTTTTATCTATTTTGGTGTCTTGCATTTTATTGCATTTGCTTCTCTTTTTGCGCTTGCATTTGTAAAGCTTCCAAAAACTGCTTTGCTTGCAGGGATCACAATTATAGTGTTAAGTTATAATAACACTCTTCATATGCATTGGCTCTATAATATCCTGCAAATGCCACTATATCTGCCAAAGCATCCGGAGGATTTAGTTCCTTTTACTCCGTGGTTTGGTGTTGTTCTTGTTGGCATTTTTATTGGCTACAAAAAACTTTTTATTTTTAATACAGTACAAAATTATTTTACGAAAAAAGTATCTTTTCTGGGAAAGCATTCCCTGCTGATTTATATGCTTCACCAACCTGTTCTTTTTGGGACAGTTTTTAGTATGCATGAAATTTTGAAATAGTGTGTGATGAAGTAAAACTTCAATAATTCGGAGTGTAAACTTAATTCACAACTTTATAGTTTTTCGATATAATCTTTTTACAAAAAGCATTTGCTATGTTAATGAGAATGTGTTGTGCAGTATTTTTTTTGACAAAATATAAAAAAGGTTTGATTATGGAGTGTGAATTTCCTACAGTTAATTCAAATATGAATGAAATAAAAGAGATTTTTGAGAATGTTAAAACGATTGCAGTTTTGGGGCTTTCTCCTGATGAGAGCAAAGACAGTCACAGGGTTGCCAAATATCTTCAGGGTCAGGGGTATAAAATAATTCCTGTTTATCCAAAAGGGGAGACGATTCTTGGAGAAAAAGTTTATAACTCTTTGGCTGAAATTCCTTTTGAAGTTGACATGGTTGACATCTTCAGAAAACCCGCAGCACTTGATGCCATTGCAGATGCCTGTATAAAACGTGGTGATGTAAAAGTTTTTTGGGCACAAAAAGGTATAGTAAACAATGAAGCCGCTAAAAAAGCACAGGATGCAGGAATGAAAGTTGTACAAAACCAGTGCACTATGGTTGATCATCGAAATCTACAGGGCTGATTTTGATTCCTTTACAAAAAATAAAAGATGCGCATAAACGTATAGAAGAAGTTGTTGTCAACACTCCTTTTTCATATGCTCCCTATCTGAGTGAAATTTCCGGATGCAAGGTATATTTGAAAAAAGAGAACCTGCAAATAACAGGAGCATTCAAACTTCGCGGTGCATATAATAAAATAGCCACTTTGACACCACAGCAAAGAGAATGCGGTGTTGTCGCAGCAAGTGCCGGCAATCATGCCCAGGGGGTGGCCTACTCCGCTGCCGCTTTTGATACAAAAGCAGTGATAGTAATGCCGGAATCGACACCGCTTACAAAAATAGACGGAGTAAAACATTTCGGTGCAGAGGTGATTCTTGCCGGTGCAAACTATGATGAAGCCTATGCCTATGCAAAAGAGTATGGCCAAAAACATCATTTGACATTTGTACATCCTTTTGAAGATGAAGAGGTGATGGCAGGACAGGGTACTGTAGCCTTGGAAATTCTTGAAAAATGCCAAGAACTTGACGCTGTACTCATTCCTGTCGGTGGCGGTGGGCTTATAGCCGGTATGGCAAGTGCTCTCAAAGCTGTCAACCCTGCTGTAAAAGTAATTGGTGTAAGTGCCAAAGGGGCTCCTGCATTTAAGAATTCTTTTGATTTAAAAAGAGCTGTTGACTCTACAAGTGTCAGAACCATAGCCGACGGTATAGCAGTGCGAGATACTTCATCTGTTACACTTGAACATACTCTGGAATGTGTAGATGAAATAATCAGTGTAGATGATGAAGAGATAGCAAGTGCCATTTTGTTTTTACTTGAAAAACAAAAACTTGTTGTAGAAGGAGCCGGAGCTGTCGGTGTTGCGGCACTACTGCATCATAAACTGGATTATCTAAAAAACAAAAATGTTGCAGTTGTTCTCAGCGGGGGCAATATGGATGTTACGCTCCTTTCTGTCATTATAGAAAAGGGTCTGCTGAAATCTCATCGCAAAATGAAACTTACCGTAACATTGGTTGACAAGCCGGGTTCTTTGATGCGTTTTACGCAGATACTCCAAGAGTTAAATGCAAATATTGTGCATATCTCTTATGACAGAACGTCCGTATCGCTGGATTATGGAGATGCTAATGTGACTGTGCATATGGAGACAAAAGGAAAGCAACACCAGAAAGAAATTAAAGAGGCTCTTGCAAAAGAGGGTTATTTGAGAGACTGAAAATGAAAACTGTTAAAAGTCAAAGTATTGTACACCCTGTAATCTTTATAAAAATTTTAAAAGACAAGCGTCTTGTTGTTATAGATTCTAAAACTACTGTAAGGTTTTATGACAAAGACAGCCTGAAAGTACAAAGCGGATTTAAAGTTAATATCGAACACAAATATTATAAAAACAATGTTGTAGATTACAGCTATGACGGCAATTATTTTGCAACAATGTCAGCAGATGCAAAAGAGTCAAGACTTTACAATGCCCAAACCAAAAAAGCTATTGCCAGAGTTACCAGACACCAGGGGGAAGTTTCCTGTGTCGGGATAGACCCGCTCTCCAGATATATGTTCTCATGCGGAGAAGACGGTAAAACTTTTGCATTGGATGTCAAAAGCGGAAAGATTGTATTTACACTTCCTCATCATGCCGATACTATTAATGATGTTTCTTGCTCAAAAAATGGAAACTGGGTAGCCATAGCGAGTTATGACAGAAAAATCACACTGTTCAATCTTGTAACAATGACGCCGAAAGAAAAGTTAAAAGCTCATTCTGCACCAGTTATGAAACTAAAATTTTTTGGCAGAAACAAACTGGTCAGTATTGATAAAAATTCAAAAGCGATTATCTGGAATATATACAGTAGTAAGGTCATTCAAAGATTAGAAGGTATTCATGATGATGTTACACAGCTTGCAATCAGCAGTGATGATAAATTTCTGTTTTTAAGTACAAAGTTAGGATATATTTTAGTATATGATTTAAATACATATGAGTTGATAGCACCGAGATTTATAAAGATTACTTCACCCATTACCAGTTTGGCTTTTGATGATGAGCATAATCATCTTATCATTGGAACACAAGACGGCTTTTTGATGTATTATGACATATTTGAAAAAGTTGATACATTAAAAAACCTTTTAATGAAACAGGATATAGACGCAATTGAAGAAGAAGTAAAAAAGAATCCTATTTTGCGCTATACGGATATATATAGTTTAGTTTCAAACTTATGGGAAAACACATTACAAAAGGCAAAAAAAGCTTTTCAAAACGGCAAAAAAGAACAGGCACTCTTAATGTTGAAGAATTTTATGAAAATACCCAGCAAAAACAGAGTGATACAAAAACTAGTCAGTGATTATGCTGAGTATGATAAATTTGTACAACTCGCAAAAAACGGAAAACTGGCACTGGCATACAGCCTGGCAAACCAATATCCGGTTTACAAAGAATCAAAAATATATAAACTTTTAGAAGACAGATGGAAAAAAGATTTGTTTCAGGCACTGAAATATGCTTTGCAGCCAAATCAGATGGAACGTGCCAAAGAAGTTTTGGCCCCGTACAGAGGTATCAGCAATAAAACAACTTTTATTCAGGATGTTTTAACCAAGGGTGCCATTTATAAAAGATTCAGAACGGCTCTTGGCAAAAAAGATTTTAAACTGGCATCTGCTCTTGTTCAACAGAACCCTTTTTTGAAGGAGTTTCCGGAGTATGACTCGATGATAAAATATGCCGATACTCTCTATATGAAAATCCAAAAATTAATATATGAGGGTGAAAACATAGCTGCTATGAAACTGATGCATCTGCTCAGTACATTTACAGATTTTAAAGATGAAGTGGAGCTTATGTTAAAAGAGATACAGAACAAGCAGAAATTTTATGATGCTGTAGAGCGTGGTGATTATCAAACGGCATATAATATGATGGCAGAATATGAAGAACTGCAGGAAACAAAAGCAGGAGAAAAACTTCAAAATGAGTGGGATGCTGATCTGATCAAAGCAAACAATTTTGCGGCTGTCGGTGATGTAAACGGGGTAAAAAATATTTTACATAAATATTTTGATATCAGTTCAAAAATTACAGCCCTGGCAACGATATTTGCCTGGACTTATATAAATCAACTTGAAACAGCCATAAGAGAAAAAAGAGATCGTAAAGAGATAGAAAACGGTATTAAAAATTATATTTTAAATTTTGGAGTTGACGACCAAATAGAAATATTATTTGAAATATTTAAAAAAAGATACAAAGATACAAAATTGGATATAGAACAGTTAAAAAAAGGTTCGCTCTCTATGTGGCGGCCTTCAATGATTGTGAAATCAATTTTAGATTAATGCTTTAACCTCAATTATAGCTCTCCTAAAGTATAATTAGCGAATTTTTAAAATTATATATTATATAGAGGAGACTTTTCATGCAAATTAGTGGCGCACAGATGGTCATTGAAGCTTTAATTGCAGAAGGTGTAGAGAGAGTTTTTGGCTACCCCGGTGGTGCAATTATGAATGTCTATGACGAAATCTACAAACAAGATAAATTTCAACATATATTGACTCGTCACGAGCAGGCAGCAGTCCATGCTGCAGAAGGTTATTCTAAAGCCAGCGGAAAAGTCGGTGTATCTATGATAACAAGTGGTCCCGGATTTACAAACGCAGTAACAGGTTTGGCAGATGCTTATATGGATTCTATTCCTTTAGTTGTTATATCGGGGCAGGTTCCAATGAGCCTTATAGGAACTGATGCATTTCAGGAAATCGATGCGGTGGGTATTAGTCGTTCTTGTACAAAGCATAACTACCTTGTTACTGATGCAAAAGATTTGCCACGTATTCTCAAAGAGGCTTTTTACATAGCCAGAACAGGTCGTCCCGGTCCGGTACATGTAGACATACCAAAAGATGTAACGGCACAGATCGCAGAATTTGATTATGATGTGGAGCTGGATTTAGAAACATACAAACCACATGTCAAAGGCAATCCCCGTCAAATCAAAAAAGCTATGGAGGCGATAGCAAATGCAAAACGTCCTTTGTTTTATCTCGGCGGCGGTATCATTAACTCAAATGCAGCCTATGAGGTAAGAGATTTGGTACATGCGACCGGTATTCCAGCGGTTGAGACATTTATGGCCAGAGGAACACTTTCGTATGATGATGATTTGCTTATAGGCATGCTTGGCATGCATGGTTCCTATGCGGCAAACATGGCGATGAGCGAAACAGATCTGGTCATTGCCCTCGGTGCCAGATTTGATGACCGTGTTACCGGAAAGTTAAGTGAATTTGCAAAAAATGCTGCGGTTATACATGTAGATATAGACCCTGCAAGTATTTCAAAGCTCGTCAATGCCAACTATCCTATAGTGGGTGATGTGAAAAATGTTGTCAATGAGATGCTTAAACTCACTTCCATGGTAAACAGTGACAACTATGAACAGTGGAGAGAAACGATAGAAAACTTTGCAGAGTTGCATCCGCTGACATTTCATGAAGATACAGAAAATATCAAGCCACAGTGGGTTGTAAAACGAGTAGGTGAACTTCTAGGGGATGATGCAAATATTTCAACAGATGTCGGGCAGCATCAAATGTGGGCGGCACAGTTTTATCCGTTTACGAGACCCCGCCAGTTTATAAGTTCCGGAGGACTCGGAACTATGGGCTTTGGTTTTCCGGCAGCTATGGGTGTCAAAGCGGCTGTTCCTGAAAAAACAAGTATCAACTTTACCGGAGACGGCTCTATTTTGATGAATTGTCAGGAATTGATGACAGCTGTTGAGAAAAAACTGCCGGTTATTAACATCATTTTGAATAATAATTTTCTCGGAATGGTTCGTCAATGGCAGACACTTTTTTATGACAAACGTCACAGTGAGACAGACCTTTCTGTACAGCCTGATTTTGTGAAACTTGCGGAAGCTTTCGGTGGAATAGGGTACAGAGTCTCCACAAAAGAGGAATTTGATGCCGCTTTAAAAGAGGCTGTAGAGAGAAATATCGTTGCATTTATAGATGTAAAAGTAGAACGGTTTGAAAATGTTATGCCGATGGTTCCATCGGGAGGAAGTCTGTTTAATATGATGTTATTAGAGAAAAAGGAGAGTAAATAATGACTGACAATACAGAAAGAAGAGTAGTCTCCGTTATCGTTGTCAATGAAGCGAGTGTATTATCTCGAATTACCGATCTTTTTTCCGGACGCGGCTACAATATTACATCCTTGACTGTTGCCCCGATTCCTGAGAGTAAATATTCCCGTCTGACAATTGTCACATCAGGTTCAGTGCGTGTGATTGAACAGATAACAAAACAGTTACACAAACTCATTCCTGTTTTACGGGTTTATGAACATGCTGACTTGGTTGAAAAAGAGATGGCACTGGTCAAATTTCCTATTACAGAAAACATAAGCGATATCAGCGCTATCTGTAATGCTTACAACGGAAAAATAGTCAATGTAGGCAATGATGTCATTATAACCATGGTTGCTGACGAGCCTAAAAGAGTCGATCACTATCTTCAGGCGATTAAAAAATATAATCCAAAAGAGATAGTCAGAAGCGGCGCTGTTGCTTTAGAGAGATAAAAAGATGAAGCTGAGTGAAATAGCTTCAATTTTAGAGTGTAGTATTGCCGACAATGATATTGATATTGTAGGAATAAATACTCTTAAAGATGCAAAAGAGAATGAAATCTCTTTTGTGTCCAACTCAAAATATGTAAAAGATCTCGAAAATACAAAAGCTGCAGCAGTTATCATTTCCGAAAATTTAGCTTCAAAACTCCCTGCAAACTGTATTCCTTTGGTAACAAAAAACCCTTATTGGTCCATGGCCATACTTTCAAAATATTTTGCACCGCCTATAGAAGAAGAGACACTTCCTCTCCCTCAAATTGGGACAAATTCAAAAATTTCTCCCAAAGCTGAAATAGCAAATGGTGCGGTAATCGGTGATAACTGTATAATTTTGGCACATGTTTACATAGGTGCAAAAAGTGTTGTCGGAAATAATACAGTTGTATATCCAAGTGTGACGATATACAGAGACTGTCAAATTGGCAATGAGTGTATAATCCATGCAAATACAGTTATTGGTTCTGACGGATTCGGATTTGCGACCAATGAAAAAGGTGAGCATAAGAAGATTTATCAGAATGGAAATGTAGTTGTAGAAGATGATGTTGAGATAGGCAGCAATACAAGTATTGACAGAGCTGTTTTTGGATCGACTCTGATAAAAAAAGGGACACGCATTGACAATCTTGTTCAGATTGGACATAACTGCGAAATCGGTGAGTATTCTGTTATGGTTTCGCAGTCGGGTCTTGCAGGCTCTACAAAACTTGGCAGAAATGTTGTTATGGGAGGGCAGGCTGCCGCAGCCGGTCATTTGGAAGTTGCTCCTTTTTCAACATTTGCCGCACGAAGCGGAATCACAAACTCTATCAAAGAACCAGGCAAGACTTATGCAGGTTTTCCTTTGATGGGGCACAGACAATGGCTTAAACTTCAGGCAAAACTTGCTAGACTTATCAAGTAAAAACAAAACAAGGAGTTAGTATGTCAAAAACAATCCCGTTAAGCGGAACAAAAAACGGTGTTATATCTGTAACAAAACTTGAGGAGCCATATGGTGAGGGAAGCGGTACTGTAGCGAGTATAGGCATTTCACTCTCAGGTGATGCTCAAAATCCGGAATGGAAAGTGCATATTCCACTGGATAATTTAGAAGAAGTCATAAAGGCTTTGTCCGAGCTAAAGTAGGTTTATCCTACTTTGCTTTGAGTTCCTGCACAAACTCATCGATTCTTTTAATCCCTTCTCGTATAGTTGCAATTCCTGTAGCAAAACTGAATCTGAAATACCCTTCGCTTCCAAAACCGACACCGGGAACAACAGCAACACCTTTTGATGCTAAAAGTTCTTTCGCAAAGCCAAGTGAATCATTACTGACTTCTTGAATATTGACAAAAAGATAAAAAGCACCATCCGGTTTTAAAACACTGAGTCCGTCGATTTTATTAAAAAGTTCTACTGCTTCATCACGACGCTTGATAAACTCTTTTCGCATCATTTCAATATCTTCATCGGCACTGCCGTCAAGTCCTGCAATAGCAGCATACTGTGTCATGGTATTGATATTAGATGTGCTTTGTGACTGCAGTTTTTTTGTTGCTTTGATAATTTCGGTATGGTGTGATGCCATATATCCAAAACGCCAGCCTGTCATGGCAACTGACTTGCTTAAACCATTGATGGTGATTGTTCTTTTGAACATATCTTCACTGACTGCTGCTGCTGAAGTGAAATCCCCGTCATATATCAGTTTTTCATACATTTCATCGCTGGCTACAAGAACATCTGTGCCTTCAAGCACTTTTGCCAAAGCAGTGAGTTCTTCTTTGGAATACACTGCACCGGTAGGATTTGAAGGTGTTGTAAGAATCAGCATTTTTGTGTTTGGTGTCAATGCTTTTTTGAGCTGTTCGGGAGTAATTTTAAAGGCAGTTGCATCACTTGTCTGAATCTCTACGACAGTCCCGTCAAAATATTTCACAAGTTCAGGGTAGGTTACCCAGTATGGCGCAGGAATAATAACTTCATCACCTTTTTCAATTGTTACAGAAAAAAGGTTAAACAAAGAATGTTTTGCACCATTGTTAATGATAATCTGATTAGGCTCATATGTTAAACCGTTATCTCTTTTGAGTTTGGCAGCGACTGCTTCTTTGATAGCCGGAATTCCATCTACTGCGGTATATTTGGTAAAGCCGTTGTTGATTGCATCTATAGCCGCGTCTTTGATAACTCTGGGTGTATCAAAATCCGGTTCTCCGGCTGAAAAACTGAGAATGTCTTTGCCCTCTGCTTTTAACTCTTGTGCAAGCGCTGTAATTGCTATTGTAATTGATTCAGATAGTTTATCTATGCGTTTTGCTAGCATTTGAACCCTTTTTTATAATATATTTGATAAATTATACTAAAAAAAAGATATATATTTGTTGAGAAAAGAGCGAAAAATTAATTTTTCATTGATTTTATAAAAGATTCATATATATGTTCAAGTTCAAGGTCCTGATCTAGAAGATCTTTATTTTCTTTTACTAAAATATGTTCAAGTATAGCAACACGCTTGAGAAGGTATTCAAACATCTCTTTGTTTATATCAGGGAGCATATTGTGCATAAAAGGATCTTTACATCTCCCTTTTTCAATGATATGTGCAGGCAAGCCGACTGCTGTGGAACAATCAGGCACTTCTTTGACGACAACCGAATTTGCACCGATTTTTGCATATTCACCTATTGTGATGTTTCCCAGTATCTTTGCGCCGGCTCCGATGACCGCTCCCTTTTTGATAGTCGGGTGCCGTTTACCGTGAGTTAAAGAAACACCACCGAGTGTTACACCCTGGTATATGAGTACATCATCTTCGATGATGGCAGTCTCACCGATTACAACTCCGAAACCGTGGTCAATAAAGACACGCTTACCAATACTCGCAGCAGGGTGGATGTCAATATTTGTAAGTATTTGGGTTATTCCCATGATTGCCCTTGCTGTACGGGTAAAGTTTTTTGTATAAAGTTTGTGTGCTATTCTGTACCATGCAACTGCCCATACACCAGGATAGTTGAATAAAAAATCAATTTTTGAATTTAATGCAGGATCATTTCTGTACGCATTTGAAAAGTCTTCCTTGATATCGGCAAATATTCCCATGCTCATCCTTAATTTGTTGTTCTTAAATAGCCATTTTGATATAAAAATCTTTCTAGCTGTAGCAGTGTATCATTTTTTTCTTTTTCTGTAATAAAGCTGGCATTTGCGAGTTTGTTTTTAACTTGATTTAATATTTCATGTTTGTCGTATCCTATTGATTCAAGTATCTCCAAAATGCTTTTTGATTCTACTGCATTTGTTATATTGTATCCGGAGTCATTGATTGAAATTGTATACTCACTGGGGTGTGTAAAAAGATTATGGTTCATTCCCAGTGTCTCCTGGTAGGCACCAATATTGAAAAAAGCCAGAAAATAATCTTCTTCATCAATATTGACATCATGGAGATATAAAGGTTTGTCCGGATCAAAGCCTATTTCTCCGTCACTGTCACAGGTTATATCCCAAAGAGAGGCTGCTCTGAGCGGGGTTGTATTTAAATGATGAATGGGCATCACAGGAAAATGCTGTCCCAACCCCCAGTAATCAGGTAGGCTTTGAAAAACAGAAGCATTAATGAGATAGCGTTCTTGGAGTTTGATTTGGAGTTGTTCGAGTTCATTAGTCGGGTTGGCTGATTTAAGATAGAGTGCTTTTTTTATAATATTATGCACTAGAATTTCTGCATTTGAACGGTCTTGAAGGTCAATATAGCCTAAATCAAAAAGTGTGAAAAGTGATTCCATGTGATCAAGTGCATCATGAAGATATTCTATACAGTTGGCATTATTAAGGAGTCTATTCAACTCTATAAGCTCTTCGACCAAAGGCGGATTTGTATCTTTAAAATTTAAAAGTTTTTCCTGATAATCCTGAGTAAAAAGTTCTAAAACAGGTGTGATTAATACAGCATGTGAAGCAACTATAAAACGTCCTGATTCTGTAAATATATCTGGGTGTGTAACATTTTTTCTGTCCATAATTTCACCAAGTAAAAAAACAACAGAACTTGAGAATTCGTCTATTGAGTAGTTGCGTGCATGTGATTTTTCATGTTGGTCATACTCTACAGCCAAACCACCGCCGATATTGATACTTGAAAGTGCATCAGCACCCATTTTTTTCAGTTCCGCATAGATATTTCCTGCTTCACGGAGTGCTTTTTTCAGGGGAGCAATGTCTGCGATCTGGGAGCCGATATGAAAATGAATCATTGTCAGTTTTTCAAGTAGATTTGCATCTTTGAGAAGTTTTATTGCTTCAATGATTTCCGTTGAAGTTAGTCCGAATTTCGCATCCATTCCACCACTTTTTGCCCATATTCCGCTGCCTGCACTGTGTAGCCTGACACGTATGCCGATATTTGGAACTTTTAAATTGGATTTAGAAGCTACATCAATAATAGTTTCAAGTTCATTAAGCCCTTCTATGGTGATGGTGATATTTTGACCACTGTGTGCTGCTATAAATCCCAGTGTCAGCATCTCTTCATCTTTGAAGCCGTTTACGGTAATATTAGCCCCGTCAAGCACTTTGCTCATTGCTAAAATCAGTTCAGCCTTGCTTCCGGCTTCGAGTCCGTAATTATACTTTGCACCCTGGGATGTAATTGCCTCAACAGCTGCCGGAAACTGGTTTACTTTGAGCGGAAAAACAGCTTTAAACTTGCCTTTATAGTTATTTTCTTCAATAGCTTTTTCAAAATAATTATAGAGTGTTTTAATCTGTCTTTTAACTAGATGAGGAAATCGTAAAAGCAGAGGTCCTTTCACATCGTTTGCTCGTATATTGTTTACTATATCTAGCAAAGAAGGCATAGATTTGTAATTAAGTTTGATTTCACCGTCTTCTATAATAAAGTTTTTGTTTGCCCAGATATCAAGGCCGAAATTATTCATCATTTATCCTCGTATTTTAAATTTTTGCTGAAAATATTTGTCAATATCAAAATATATTTCACCACTTCTGTTTTTATAGGTAAGTAAGCTTTTGTTTAGCTCTTTAATGTTTTTAATGCCCATTACTGCCATGACAGTCTTCATGCTTTTAAGAAGATTTTTATGATAGTGTCCTATCTCCTTGCCTTTTTTTATTACAAGGTAGGAGGCTCTCTTTTTTGGATCCTGTGTTGCCATGCCGACCGGGCAGACATGTGTTCCAAAACCAGAACACATTTTTGCCCGGATACACCCGCCACTCATCATAAATGCGCGTGCAATGCCTATGGCATCAGCACCCATACACAAGGTGATGACAGCATCATCGGGTGTTAGAATTTTTCCACTGGCAATTATTTTGACATCTTCTCTTATGTTGTATTTTTTTAAAAGCATGTCCAGGATATAGAGTGAGTTGTTTGTTGTGAGACCTACTGATTCCATCAGCTCAAGCGGAGCAGTAGCACTGCCGCCCTCACCGCTGTCGACTGTGATGAAATCTGGTATAAACTCACCATAGCTTTTTCTTTTGGCAAGTTTCTGTACCAGTGTTTCTACAGAAGCTATGTCTGAAATGACTATTTTGAATCCAACCGGTTTTTCTGAGAGTCTTTGCAGTTTTTCAATAAAATTTAAAAGATCCTCTGTCGTATCTGCATAAGGGAACCTGTTGGGAGAAATGATGTCTTTTCCCTCTTCGACACCACGGTAGTAGGCTATGTCCGCTGTTACTTTTGAACCTGCAAGTTTTCCGCCTGTCTGTTTTGCTCCCTGGGCTATTTTAATTTCAGTCATTTTGCAAAACTTCATTATTTTTTTATATTTTTCTTTATCAAAATTACCGTTTTTGTCTCTGACACCATACAGACCCGAACTGATTTGAAAAATCATATCCGGCAGTTCTTTGGGAACTTCCTGCGGAAAATATTCTATGGCTGCTTCCCAGTTCACACGAAAAAGAAGATGGCTGGAGGTATCATAAATATAGGTATTTTGGGTTTTTTCATTCAGTAAAATATCTCTGTACCATTTCAGCGCTACTTTTTTATTAAAGAAAAAATCTCCGATTTTAAAAGCAAGTTCTGCAAAAGGGGTACTTTTGACAACTTCAAGATACTTTGAATTGTTCGGATCTACTTTAAGGGTAAACAGATGGTTGGAAGTAAGAGAGCCTTCTCCTGTGTTGATTGTAAGGCTGGAATCTCTTCCCGCTAAACTAAAGGCTCTTACTGCTTCTGGAGACAGGGCTCCATCACTCATAGCAGAACGGATAATCGGTGTTTGCGATACAAAAGGGTGTTTTCTGTTCTTTCCAAAAACCACCTGCATGTTTTGATCAACTTCATCATCGTTTAAAACACTTGTAGCATGTTTTAAGATAAATCTTGATCCTGAAAAAGGCTGGCTTACGGAAAATGACTGGTAGTTTGGTTTGTTCTTGGCTGCTGTATACACCCAGTCAACCTTGTCTTTGGAGTCATAAAAAGATTCTTCTGCAAAATATTGACGCAGTGGTTCACGGAGAGCCTCAAAAAAATAACGAAATCTTCCTATAATCGGGTAGTTTATAAGCAGAGCATGCTGTCTTTGCACATATCTGTCGTATATGTAAAGAGCAATGATTGCTATTATAATGAGTGCGGCAAAATATTCTACAAATTCATCTAAAAAGTGCCATAAACCATGAACCCATTCCATCTAGAAATCTTTGAGAAAAATTGTCTTTTCAGTTTTCTTTTCCAAATCTTTAACCCAAATTATTCCCTCACTCATTTCGTTTGTACCGATAACGCAGCAGTATTTTGCATTCATTTTATCGGCACCTTTGAGATGGTTTTTGAGGTTTTTTGCTTTGTACTCACAAACGGCTTTGTCTGTCGCTCTTTTTTTATGCGTTAGTGTGATTATTGTATCTACAGCTTCTTCATCCATAGCACCGAGATAATATCCTTCTCTTGATTCCTGTGGCATCTGTATAAGTTCCAACAGTCTTTCAATGCCCATCGCAAAACCTACAGCAGGAGTAGGGCGACCATCTAAAAATTCTACAAGTCTGTCATATCTTCCACCACCGGCAATAGCACTCTGACTGCCTATATTGTCACTGACAAATTCAAAAGCGGTTTTGGAGTAGTAGTCAAGTCCTCGTACAAGATTCGTATCTACTTCATAGCTGATGTCATTTGCATCAAGTATTTTTTTCAGTTTTTCAAAGTCATTATCACAGCTTTCGCATAGTGAATGTAAAAGTTTTGGAGCATTTTCGTATAAAGATTGACACTTTTCATTTTTACAGTCAAGAACACGGATGGGATTCGTACTTTTTCTTCGTTTACAGTCTTCACAAATTTCATCTTCAATACTTTCTATATAAGAGACAAGGGTGTCACGGTACTGAGGCATGCAGTTGTTGTCCCCAAGTGAATTAATTTGTAACCTATAGCCGATACCAAGTTCTTTGAGTATATCACTGACCATCATGATCATATTTGCATCTTCATACACACTCTCAATACCGAAACTTTCAACGCCAAACTGATGGAACTCTCTTAAGCGTCCTTTTTGTGGCCTTTCATAACGAAACATAGGACCATGATAAAAAAACCTGTGGATTCCGCCTGCTTTGTCTAATTTTTTTTGGATAAAAGCTCGCACAACACCAGCTGTTCCTTCAGGACGCAAACATACATCATTGTTTCCCTTATCAATAAACTGGTACATCTCTTTACCGACAATGTCACTACTCTCTCCGACACTGCGTTTAAAAAGCGCCGTCTCTTCTAACAGTGGTGTTTCTATATAGTGAAAACCATATCTTCTGGCAATGTTTTGTGCCACATCCAAAAAATAAGTAAATCGTTTTGATTCGTTTTCATCAAGTATATCATTCATACCTCTTAGTGATTTAATCATAATTCTTTATCCTTTTAGCATTGTTTCATTTTTAATATTATTTAATATTTCTTTTGTGATTTCATCTCTGTTTTTTGTGGCATCAATTTCAATCAATGGCACACCCAGAAGAAGACTTGCTTCTTTGATACTCTCTTGAATCTCTAACAAGTATTCACTGCCTCTAAGCTCAATACCATCAAGCTCTTTTTGCGAAAGTCTATGTTCGAGTTCCTGCTTTGTCAGACGCAGCAAATAGATTGTCTGAGGATATATTTTTTTTGTTGCGAAATCATTCAGACTGATCAAATCTTTTTTACTGATATTTCCCTGGGTGAGCGCATAGGCGACACCACTTACAGCACTTCTGTCTGAAATAATCATTTTGTGTAGGTTTGGTTCTATCACCTCTTTTATATGCTCAGCCCTGTCTGCAAGAAAAAGAAGAAACTCTGCTCTTTTGCTTTGTGTTTTTGCACTTAAAACAAGTTTGCGAATTTCTTGCCCTATGGTGGTTCCACCGGGTTCTTTTGTGATGACTGCGTCAGGAAAATGCTTTTTCAGTGCTTCTATTTGTGTACTTTTTCCAGCTGTATCAATACCCTCTATTGCAATATACATCAGCGCAGACTCCCAATGATCTGCTGTACTTCTTTTGGTAAAAGGTGCTCCGTTTTTCCGTTAAACTTCAAAAGGTTTCTAACAATAGAAGAACTAATAAAAGCATGCTTGAGTTTTGGCATCAAATAGACTGTTTCTATGTTTTCATCAAGAGAGTTATTGAGATAGCCGAGTTGCAACTCATACTCAAAGTCACTTACAGCACGAAGCCCTCGTATAAGCACCCTTGCATCATGCTCATGTGCCAGATCTATAGTAAGATTGTCAAAGCCTGCAACACGGACACCTTTGATATCTTTAACAGCTATTTCAACCATTTTTATTCTTTGTTCTAGAGGAAACATTGGGGTTTTATCTTTTGACTCTGCAACAGCTACAATAACTTCATCAAATAAATTTTTTGCACGTTCGATAATATCAAAATGCCCATTTGTTATGGGATCAAATGTTCCTGGGTATAAAGCGATGTTACGACTCTTCAATTTGCCACCTTTTATATAAACTGTTTTCAATGTTTAGCAAATCAAACCACTTGCCAATGAGAAAATTCTCCATTTCATCAAGTGTCTGCTGCTTTGAATAATATGCCATGACGGGCGGTGCAATAATAATGCCCAGACTCGCAAGTTTATGCATATTTTCTAAATTAATAGCCGAAAAAGGCATCTCTCTTGGTGCTAAAATAAGCTTTTTTTGCTCCTTAATAACAACTGCAGCACATCGTGTAATCAAGTTGTCCGAAATTCCACAGGCTATTTTTGCCAGCGTATTCATAGAACACGGTGCGATAATCATAGCATCAACCCCAAAAGAGCCGGATGCAACAGAGGCTGCAATGTTTTTATTGTTATGGGCAGTCACATTACTCATTTCATGTACAAGTACTTTTTCTGAGTTTTCTGTCATGATAAAATGTTTTTCAACAGATTCAGGAAGAAGTTGAATGATTTTCAGACCAAGATTCACACCACTGGCCCCACTGCTTGCAACTACTATTTTTCTTTTTTTCATTGTACCTCTGCTTTGTTCTTTCCGGTTATAACAACTCTTATTTTTTTCCCATTTCTCTTTATGACACTGACAGTGTCTCCAAGTCTTCCGTTTTGAAGTGCTTTTGCAGAAAAATAGATATGTATTGCATTGTTGTTAAAATTAACACTGACACTCGAGCCGCGTTTGACTAAAAACAAACCAACAACATCTCTTTTTGTTATAACATCATCTGCTTTGATGTTGTGCTTACTCTGGTAGTGCTTTACATGTAAACCCTGTAAGGGCATTGCTTTGAATTTATCTAGTATTATACTCTTTTTTTGTGTATTTACATTGGTGAGTTCATTATCTTTTTTGATGTTTTTTCTGGCAAACAAAATGGAAACAGTGGCTAAAATTTTATATTTAAAAAATATTTTTTTATTATTATCTGTTTTTATATATAAAATGCCCTTGTTGGACAAGTGTGCTTTTGTGTTAAAATGAACAGTGTAGCGTTTTGGAAGTTCTTCCATATAATGTGTGGGAAAGAGCGTTATTTCAGATATTTTTATATTTTTATATTTTTTTGTATAGTGTTTTTTTATACTGTTTTTTATAAATGTTGTATCGATAGGGCTTCTTTTTGTGAACTGTATGTAACTGTGTTTTGAAGTAAAATTGTCAAAACCGTTTTTGTGAAGTATTTTTAACAGTTCTTTTTTTTGTATGCGTTTTGAATGTCTGTTTTTATCTATATCAAAAAGTTTTCTATCATTTTCTTTATTTACAGATACAATATCTGAAAGCATAATAAAGTCATTTTTTATAAAATAATTGCTTTGAAGAGTGTTGGCAGCGAAAATAGTTGAAAAAGAGATGAGTAGAAGAATGATTTTTAGAAATAACATAAGTATCTCTCATTTTGAGAACTAACAACTGTAAAAAGTGGTACCAGAGAGGGGATTTGAACCCCTAAGCCGTGAGGCGGCGGATTTTGAATCCAGATACCATTTTAGTTATTGTGGTCATAATTGTACATGACTAAAGTAAACAAGGGCATGTCATACAAGCATATTAGGTATAGTTAGATATAATAAACACACCAAAATATAGTTAGTTGTGTACCAAGTTATGTACTTTTATGGAGTTGCGATATGTTCTTGAGGTTTGATCTTAAAAAAGTTAATACAAGCGGATTATACTATAAAAATGATGGGCAGATACCATCAAGTAAAATAAAAAACAATAAAATAATTAATTCAAATATAACTTTTACTAAGCCTTATAAAATACAAGTAAGAGCTAGTAAAATGATTAATGGTAAGATTTTACCAAAAAAGAAAACATTAGATTTTTCACCCTCAGAAACATTACTCAATGCTGTCAAAAAAGCAGCTAAAAAATATGAACAGATGATGGATAATTTATCTTCTTACAAAATAAATCAAGAAGAATTTTCAAAAACAATGTTATATAAAGATGTTTTTGAAAAATATATCCAGTATAAGATAGATCAATATAAACATAGAGACGATAAAGGGGAATTTGATTATAAAGAAAGAGAGAGTTTTCATAATAAATGGCTACAGTCTATTTTAAATAAGCCCATAGGAGAGATTGACGAGGAAGATATTCAAAATGCTGTTATAAATATTAAGAAGGCAGGAAGATCAGAAAGAACATCAAGAAAAGTATATCAATTTACTAATCCTGTGTTTAAGTATTTTAATATGAAAGCTAAAAAGTTTGGTAATGAAATATCATCTCCCGCTCTTCAAAGAGATCTGTCTCCATTAAATAATCAGAGAGGTTTAGATTTGGAGCTTGAAGAGATTAAACTCCTTTTTAAAAAATTAAAATCGTACAGGATTACACCTGCAAGAGAAATCTTTATGTTTTTGATGCATGGCAGAAGATTAAATGAAGTTTTAACCCTTGAGTGGCATGAGATTGATTTTAAAAATAATACATACTTAATTCCAAAAGAAAAAAACAAAGCAAATAAAGACATGACATATAAGCTTTCTCATAGACTTAAAGAGATGCTTGAGAGTATTGGTATTAAGGAGAATGGATATGTATTTACTCAAGAAAAAGACAAAAGTAAACCTTATAGTGCAAGTACTCTACATGATCACTGGAAGAAACTTAATACTTCAATAGTTAAGCATCAAATTAGAAATTGTATAGTTGTTTATTTAAAAAATAAGATGAGAATAACTGATAATGTAATTGCTGGAGCAATTTTAGGGCACAAGCAAAATAAAACTATAACGGATGCTGTTTATGGTCAATTATTCTATAAAGTTTTTGGTGATACTTTAGATGAAATGTTGGATGATATATTTGATGAAAAACCAGTTGCCAAGCAAAATGAGCAAGATAAATTAGAAGAATTAGAGAAATTATTTCCAAACAAATCAAAAGAGGAGTTGAAAAAAGTATTAGAAATACTTGGATAGATTATATAATGGAAAAAGTAAAAAGTTTTAAAGAGAAAAAATATTATTCTTCTAAAAGGAAAGAGGGAGAAAGATTATATTTTTCATTAGAAATAGAATATACTGTTGTTGATTATGCAAGTATGAATGAAAATCATCGAAATATAGATATTTCAATGATAATTAAATACTTATTTGTCGTGAACTCAAGTGGTAGGTGTGAAAGAAATAGCTTAAATAGACAAGGAAATTCTTGGAAAATAAGATCTTCTTTCGATAATGCTTGCACATTTGAAAATAGTATTATGATTCAACCTCAATACAGATCTTATGGAGTTGGAACAATAGCTATTAATCAGCTACTATTAATTGCTAAACAATATATTCCTGAATACTCGTTAAGTGGATTTCTTTCACCAGTAGATGCATATGAAGAGAACTTTAAGAGACGAGACAAGCTGTATAGAAATGTTGGTTTTAATATTAACGATGATAGCTTTTTTATTGATAAAATTGATAGCTTGAAAATTAAAAATGTCATTGATGGAATCGAAGAAGTTGATTTTACACACGAGTTGAGCAATATGTTTGAAGAGAAGTATAATTTAAAAAATACAATTACAGGTTTAGAAAAATCAAAAGAAAACTGCTGGAAAATAAATACTGAATTAGAGGATAAAACAAATAAGTTATGGAAGTATTTAATTGGCAGTTGGATAATTTTTATATTTAGTTTGTATATGAAATAAAATTTGGAGGATTTATAAAATGATATTTAATTTGATATTAGGTACATTTACACTCATTATCACAATTATTGCTATTGGCAAGTATAGATATGAAAATGGTTATTCAAAATATAGTCCATATAAGGGTAGATAGGTAGTTGTCTGGAGTAATCTGAATATTCACTATTCCCTAAGTACCCCTAAAATAGGAGTTATCTTGGTTATCAGTGTTATCTGATAGTTTTTATATATCTTTATGGTGTTTAGGGAGAGAGTTTTTATCTTTTTCTATCTGCAACAACTCTTCAAAATCAATCTCCAGTTTTTTACATGCAAATCCAAGTCTCATCAATTCCAGTTTATCTTTAGGGTACTGGCGTACTGCCTGTAGGCTAACTTTTAAGTGTTCTGCTAATTCACTATCTTTAAATATTTTATTCCATATTCTCATTATTATTCCAAAAAAACTTTTTATAAATATAGCATAAATATATTTAATTTAAGCATTTTATTATATAGATATAGTTATAATATATGTATATAAACTAAGGAGTACGAGATGTTAAACTTTTTATTTGGCGAAATGTTTGGAATGTTACTTACAAATCAGTTATTTTGGAAGGTAATGTTAGTTTGGGGTTTTGTGGCTTATGTAGCTCATCTTGGATAATTAAAAGGAGATGTGGGCTCCCATGAACTCTTTTTTTGGATTTGGAATTAATATTTGAAACTCTTTATTGAATTTCATTTTAGGGAGTCCACTTGTCCTTTTATACTACTCCCCTTAAACTAAAGGGAGCTTATATCATCCATAAAATCATCTGCTGAGACTCTGTTTTCACTTTCATTAGCTTCACTATCTTCATCATCAACACTTCTTTTTTGGATCTGTTCAATATTTGGTACAAACTTAGGATTTCTCTCTTCTCGCCCAATATATTGTAATTTTGCTTTTGTGATGTCAGGAGCAATAGATTTGATATAAAACTCAAGATTTTCGAGTCTTTGAATATCAGATGCCAGTACAAGTGGTTTTGTCTTTTTCTGCTTAGAGTGGCTACCACCATCACGCATATCATGTGGCCCCCAAGTTCTTGACTCTGAATACTCCAGGACTTCTTGTTTTCCCAGAATATTTTCAAGCTCATTTGCATCGGTCGTTCTAAAAATAAAGAGCGTGTTTGAAGTATCTAAAATAGTGTACATTCCCTCTTTTCCATATACTTCTGAAAGTTGTTTAAGTGTTTGAATAGAATAGATAACACGACCACCTTTTGAACGAGCAAGTGTCATAAGATCTATAACTTTGCTTACTTTTTTAAGCTTTGGAAGTTCATCAAGCCAAAAAAAGAGTTCACGCTTGCCTGTAGTATCATCTGGCATCGACAATAGCTCACTTGCAACAATCTCTACTGCAACACGATAAAGTGGCAATAGTGAAGTTAAAACACTCTCTTCACCAAGTAAAAAGATACTTCTTTTATCTTTCTCTGATTTTGTCCACTCTTTAAAGGAAAAATCGCCATCAATTTTTGAAAGTGCTTCAAGTGTAACTCCTATATGTGCAAGCATTGTACCAAGTACACTTTTAGCTTGTTTATCTAGCTCTTCCTCTTTGCCAAGGTGCATCTCCATATATGAGCATGCCTCTTTATCATTTCTTACGATATGTAAAATCAAATCAGGTGAAGTAACCACATCCCACAAGCTGGCATTATCTACACCCTCTTCTTTGGAGAGGTAGATAAAAATACCTTTGAGTACACTTCGTGCCGCATTATCAAAGTAAGAGTCCGTTGTCTTTGGATTATCTGGTATAAGAGCAGCTACAATATTGTCAATATCTAAGTATGTCTTTATATCATTAAAGATATTCCATCCAATAGTACGCTTATCATATGGACAAAAGATGAGATCATCCTCTTTTTTGCGTGTTGCCGTATAATCACCTTTAACATCAATGAGAATTTTTTTTGAGTCCTCAAAGTTATCAAAAAGTTGCATCAAACCTTGTGTTTTTCCTGCACCTGTAGTGCCGATATATCCTATATGTTGCTTTGTAGCATTTTTTGGAAATTGTAATGTTGTTTTCATAGTTATCCTTTTTTTGGTTTTTAGGGAGAGAGTTTAGAACTCTCTGTCACATTTTTCTTCAACGATTTGTATTTTTATCATCTCATCATCTGCTGTATCTGCAAATTGATGATTAAACTCATCAATACATACAAACTTTGCACCTCTTACATACTCATCACTGAGGATGCGTTTATTTTCCTCAAGTGCATAGTTATAGATTTTTCTTCCAAAGACAAGTTGCATTACATAAGTAAGTGCAATTCCAACTGCGAAATAGACTAAAAAAGAACCATCAATCCAGTTGAAATTTTGCACTGCGATGCGTTGCATAATCAACTCTCTGTATGTCATATATTTTAGAGTAAAATATGCTATCATTGAGAGGATTAAAGGTGAGCCTATAATTAAAGCATAAAGTAGATATGCCTTGTACTCCATTTTAAGGTTTGTTGTTATATTTTCTGATGCACGAAATATCCAATCATCATGCAAAGCTTTACGAGACATAATCACTCTCCTTAATACTTTTCTCTCTTGTATCTGATTTTGATTTCAAATCTTGAGCTTTTTTAGAGACTCCAGATGCCTCAACAATATCTGCGATTAACTTACTTTTTGTAATACCAAGTGTGGTACAAATTATGGTTAAATTATCACACAAATTTGCATCCAACTTAATACTCACATTACATCTCTTTGTAGATGTCTTTGTCATGTACTTCTTGAGTACATTATCTATAATTGCCATAGCAATAACTCCTTATATTTTGGTTTCATATATATTCATAATTTCACCAAAAAATCTCAGAACGACTTTTCTCCTAAGAACCAAAGAGCGGAGTGCGAAGCACGACGAAGAGCAGATAAAAAAGCGAACTTTTTTATCTTGCAAGTCAGCCACATAGTATGGGGCGGGTCAAATCTTGCAGATTTGGGGATAGATGCATATTATCACCTCTCTTTTTTTATATTACACCTTTTTATGAATATAGATAAATAGGTGTTTAGGAGGTAATAGATGGCACATATCAATATTTTAGTGGATGATAGTATCCATTTTGCAATAGAAGAGCTTGCAAGGATCAACAAAACAACAAAAAGTGAAGTGATACGAGATGCACTTACAAAGTATATCAATGGGATGTTTAGCGATCATCTCTCAGCTATGGATAAACGGCTTGAAAATATAGAAAACTTACTTACAAAAGAGTTGCATAGATACAACTCACTATTGGCAAAAAATACACTCTATACCATTGCGGCACGAGAACAGATTACTATATTCCATGGTGTAAATATTGGAAACAAAGAAGATGCTATTAAAGCAAAAAATATTGCTTGGAGAAATAGTGTTGCACTATTGCAAAAGCATTACACAGATGAAAAAATAGATCAAAATATTACTCCTCAAAAAGAGGAGAGAAAGGATGATTGAAAAAACGCAGCGATCAACTAATATCGCAAAAACTTTGGAGTATCTTGAAAAAGGAAATGGCAAAGCAGATGATATGCAAATCAGGCATTTATATAATGCAGAGGGTAAAAAAATAGACAACAAAACAGCTTACAAAATGACTAAGATGTTTGAAGCAAACGATGTAAGAATTTATAATCCTCAAACCGATAATTTAACAGAAGAAGAGATGCATAAAATGGCACAAGATATTGTAGATGCCAGAAGTAAACAAGCAGGAGAAAAAACTAGACTATTTAGTTGCAATCCATCAAAACGAAGATGGAACAAACAAACATATACACATAGTTTATATGGGTTCAAAAAAAGCAATTCAAAAAGGTGCAAAAGGTAAAAAATGGATGAATACATTAGATGCCATTGAACTCAAATATACCAAAGATGAGAAAGAGAAAGAGGCAGTCATTGAACAAAACAAAAAACGCACAAAGTCAATAGATGAAAAATACAAAAAAGGAAACTACACAGGTACTCAAAAAGCAGATGAGTTTATTTTAAAACATGTAAATAAAAAGACAGGTAACTTTGGGTGGAAGCGTTTTTGAGCATGATCTCAGAAAAAGCAAAATGAGTAAAAAAAATAAAGATTATTGGAGAAAAAGAGTTGAGGGAAGATTAAAGTCTCTTGCAGCAAAAGGTATAGCAACTCCTTTGGGCAACAACAACTATATTATTGATTTAGAAAAATATGAGGAGCTTAGAAATTCCATTATAGAAAATGCAACAAAGTCTGTAGATTTACAAGAGAAAAAAAGTGAACTCTACCAAGATCTCAAAGGGATTAGAGAGCAAAAAAACAAACTCTATCAGGAGAATAAAAAGATTTTTAACAATAAAACGATATTTGATGACAAGCTACAAAAAACGATAAAAATACAATCAAATTTTACAGAGCTGGAGAGACTAAAAAGAATAGAACAAAAAACAAAAGTTGAGATTATCGACTCCACACTTTTGCAACATGGTGAGCTTGATCCAGATAAGGCGATGGCAAAAGCATTAAAGCAAGAGTATATCCCTCTTAGTGCTATTAAAGCAAATATTACTTTACAGGTTGCACGACTTGAACAACTTAAATCTAAAGGCTTAGTAAAAAAAGAGGGAAGCAGTTATAAATTAGTAGTAAGTCGTGAAGAGTTTTTAAAATATAAAGACTCATTTGAGGGTACAAAACATCTTGACAAATTAGTAGATCAGTCTATGCCAAGTAAAACCATAAAAGGCATAAGTGGATACTCAAAAGAGGTGGATAAATGGATGAATAAGTGGGCAAAAATAAGTGATTATACTCCTGAGAAATTTTTAAAGCCCTACAGTATAGCATCAAGGTTTGCAAAAGATATTAAAAAAACATATCGTGCATTTCGTCCACGAACAACAGAGGAGAAATTTATAGCATTTGGCTTATCACTTGCATTTGCTACCACAAAATTTACACTCAAATTATCAGCCCAAATCGCATGGAAAACTCTAAAGACAACTTCTAAAGCAATCTACAATACTCAAAAAGATCTAAAAACTATTCGCCAAAATCAAAGAGTTATTAGACAACTCAATAAAACAGCTTCACTTAGAAGAACTGCACACATTCTAAAAGCTCAAGAGAAAAAAATTGAGAGAAATTATGAATATAAGATGAAGCCACAAAACAAAACAAAGGAGGTCGAAAATGACAGATCAAAATAAGGCTCAAACTTTAAAGGAGAAACAGCTATGAAAACTTTAATATTAACCGAAAAAAGAGAGGCTGCATCTGATATGGCAGCAACACTTGGTGATGCAACTTTAGGTTCAGATGCACAAAAGCTTGCAGATTTAGGGAAAAGACAAGGATATATCGAGGGAGACAAATATATCTTTACCTGGGCGGCAGGACATCTTTTTTCTCAAATAAAACCAAAAGAGATCAATCCAAGTTATGGACTCTATCAAAAACTTCAAACTCCAGATGAGTATAAAATGGAGAATATGAGAGATGAAATCAGATCTATCCCTACTTCAGACAGCTATAAAGAGCGTCAAAGAGAGATAATTAAAGAGCAGCTTAGTAGAGATGATCTCAAAGAGATTATTATCGCCACTGATGCAGATGGCGAGGGGGAAGCAATCGGAAGGGATATGATTTTTAAAATCAATCCTGATATATCAGTATCCATAAAAAGGTTATGGAACACAGGATCTTTTAAAGCAAAAGACTCTATTCAAAAAGCTATGCGAGAGTTAAAAGCATACGATGATGATAAGTTTCAAAGGTTGTATGCATCTCAACAAGCCCGTTCAATCGCTGATTATATTACAGGGATGAAAATTACAAAAACGCTTACAGATAACTATAATAAGCCATTTTATACTGGAAGAGTCAAATCAGTTATTATCTCTTTAATTGGAAACAGAGAAAATGAGATAAAAAACTTTCAACCAAAAGAGTTTTGGCAAGTAAAGGGTATTAAGGGAGAGCTTGAACTTTCACATTTTTACTATCAAGATGTGGATGATTTTGATAAAGATGGAAATCCTATCGTGAAGCAGGAGAAGCAAAGAAACTACTATAAAAAAGAGCAAGTTGATAAAATTATTGAAGATATGAAAGAGACAACTTGTATCGTTGAGAAGATGCAAACATCAACTTCATCCACAAAAAACAGACCTTTACCGCTTAGTGGTTCAGATTTTGCAAGTGAGATGATGGGAAAATATAAAATCTCTTACGGAGAGTGTAATGAAATTTTAGATTATCTTAGGCAAGAAGGATTTACAACTTATCCAGGTACAAATGGTAGATACTTTGCACTTGCAGATAAAGAAGAGGTAGCCGATGCACTTCAAACAGCATCTGCATATTTTCAAATTAAGACAGAGTTTAGCGACAAAACATATCTGTTTAACGACAAAAAAGCTGCTAAACAAAATCACACCCCCTTATCACTTACCGCAAAAATTCCAACAGAGACAGATATTCAGACTTGGGAAAAACAAAAACTTCCAAAGATTAAAGAGGCATATGAGCTTATTGCAAAGCGTATTGCAGTAGCATTTTTGCCAGATGATGAGATAGAGAAACAAGAGCTAATTGTCTCTTCAAAGGTAGGAGAGCACAAGTTTGATTTAACGGGACAAAAAGCACTCAAACAAGGGTGGCGAAGTTTTATCGATATGGAAATCAAAGATACTACTTTTCAGAGTGATACACCGCTTAATGAGGGCGATACTATTATGCTTGACAAGGTGGATCTCAAAACATCCAAAACAAAATGTCCGCAACCTTACAATACAAAAACACTTCTTGATACACTGCTTAATGTTACAAGAGTCGTGGATAAGCTCATTGCAGAGAGTGATGATCCAGATTACATTAAAGAGATGAAGCAGGTAAAAAAACAACTCAAAAATGCTGAGGGTATAGGTACAGACAGAACACGGGAACAAATTATTAAGGATCTCATTGAGAACAAAATGATAGCAACTTCTGGTGAAGATGAGCAGATGAAACTGCTTGAGTCTGGTTGGGAACTTTACAAAGTATTACCGACACAACTTAAAAGTGTTGTATTAACCGCAAACTGGGAGAATAGTTTTGAAGCGATACGCAGAGGTGAGCTTGAGCTTGAAGATGCCCTTGATGATATTGACAGAGTTATTATGGATGAGATGATACCTCAAATTTTTAATGAACTCGGAAAAGAGGTTGCAGTAAATGAGAAAAAAGTTTCAATGAGGCAAGAGATAGCTATACAATGTCCGCTATGTGATGCAACTATGATAGAGACAGATAAAACTTTTAAGTGTAGCGATAATCAGTTCAAAGATAACAAACAATCAGGATGTATATTCTCTATCTTTAAAGATCAAAGCAAATTTTTTGGAAGAGTTTTAAATGCTGATGACCTTGAAAAGCTGTTTGCATCTACAAAAGAAACACCTCTAAAAGAGGAGATGCATGGCATCTTTTTAGATAAAGAGAGTAAATACTTTATCAGTGTTGTTTTTGATAATGAGGTGCAGCAAGAAGGTAGTGATGAGTTGGTAGAGACTGCAAAAACATATAAAAAAAGTGGTCGCTTTGTATTTAAAGAGTTTAGAGGCAAAAAGCTCACAAAAAATCAAGCAGAAAAACTACTTGATGGGAAAGAGATAAAGCTTACTAGAAAAAGTAAAGCTGGTAAGGATTACAAAGTAATTTGCACTTTGCAAGATAACGGAAGCATAAAAGCTGAATTTGAAAAAGAGAAATAAAACGAGGAGTACAAAATGTCAGAAAAAACACAACAAACAGAGTGGAAACCAGAGCAAAATCAACAACAAGCTACACAATCTCAAGAGTGGCAACCAACACAAGAGCCGCAGCAGTGGGATAAATCCACAGATGAGATAGAAAAAATTGTGCAAAATGCTAAAAATACCATCGCCAAAGATAAGCAGAACAAAGTGAAGTCTATGGAAAAAGCGAAGCAAAAAATGCAGCGAAAAGGTATTAAAGCAAAACTCAAAGAGATAAAACAAGATGCTAAAAACAGAAAATCAAAATCTCAAGCAAAAATCAAAGATGTAAAACGGGAAAAAGAGCAAGACAGAGGGAGATGAGATGCAAAGAGTTGAAGCGATTATAAAAATGAAAGGTGCAGATGTAGATGCTGTACCTATTGAAGTGGAGAGTGAGTTGATATTTGCATGGGATATTAACTTGAATTTAGATGAGTTTAGCGATAAGCAGATAGAGCAGTTTTATGATGCAGAGGTGGATCATGAACAAGAGTAAACAGCCAAACAAAGCAGATGAATTAAGCAACAAAATCAATGAAAAATTTGAACTCTTAGCCAAAAATCTTGACTCAAAACAGACAGAGAAGGAGATTAAAAACTATTTGCAATTTGCAGGAAAATTTCACAACTATTCCCTAAGAAACCAGATGCTCATAGCTGATGAAGCGATGAGTAGAGGTACAAATGTGGAACATGTGGCATCGTTTAAGACCTGGAATGAACTCAAAAACAGCGATGGTAAAAAAGTTAGTGTTAAAAAGGGAGAGAAAGGCTACTCTATCTTAGTGCCAGTAAGTTATACAAAATATGAATTGGACGAGAATAGAAAATACAAGCTTGATACAGAGGGTAAAAAAATCCCAAAACGAGATGAGAGAGGAAATATAGAAAAAGGTTTAAAATTTAAAGCTGGAACTGTATTTGATGTTAATCAAACCACTGCAAAAGAGATAGGAGCATATAAAACGCTTGACTATCGAGCAAAAGTTGCAGTTGATGAGTCGTTATTTCAAAAACTAAGCGATGAGATAAGTCAAAAATTCAATGTTAATGTCTCACATGAGCCAACTGGAAATTCCTCTAAGGGATATTACAGCTATGATGAGAATAAAATTGTAGTAGATCCATCATACTCAACAAGCGAAAAAATATCAACTCTTTTTCATGAGTTAGGACACCATCAAATACACGGCAAACAGTTTAAAGATGGCACTCTTAACTATGACAACCTTCATAAAGATAGAGGTGCAAGAGAGGGGGAAGCAGAAGCATTTAGCTATATCCTCTCCAGTATGAGTGGTATTGAAAACAAAAGTGAACTCTACATTAAAACCTGGGGCAATGATGCCAAAAATTTAAAAGAGCGTTTTTCTCTTATTACCAGTGCTGCTAAAGAGGCTATACAAAAGCTTGATCTTCAAAAGATACTCTCAAAAGAGCAGCAAAAAGTAACAGCAAAAGAGGCGACAAAACCAAAGGAGAAGTTAAAGCAAGAGTTACAAAAAATCAAGCAGGACAAAACAGCACAAAAAGCAGCTCAAAGAACAAAACAAAATACAGTAGAGATGGAGAGGTAGATATGAAAGTAGCAGCACTTTTAATAGTAGCATTATCCACAATGCTACTTGCAAACTCCGTTGGTATTGATGAGTCTAAACATAAAACAAAAGATAAATCACACCAAAAAAGCCAGGACACAACTACAACCGATGAAAAATCAAAAACCATCTCAAAAGAGCGTGGGTATGAAACTTCTCAAGGAAGTGAAAAGTCCAAATCAAAAGAGAAAGAGCAAACACTATCCAAAGAGACCTCTCAAAGCAAATCCTACTCAAAAAGCATTAAACGAGTGATAGATATGCAAGCAACAGTGATGATGCCAGAGGTGGATTATTTGATAGAGAAGTTTATAGACCACCATATGCAAGACCCACGAACTTTTTTGGAGTGGCTTGTAATCAAAGAAGTTGATTTACCAGACTCATTTGTGGCAATGGAGAGGCAAGAGCAGATGATGCAAAAGCTCAACTCTTACTCATATATGGATACCTATACGAACCAACAAATAGGAAATAATCTCTCAAGAAATGGAGCAATAGACAATGGTACAAGGATGGGGTACAAGCACCAGGCATATGGAATGAGTGTTTTGTTGATGAAGAAATTTAGCAAAAAGTACAACAAGCTTTTTAATGAGTTCTTTAGCATCTATGGACTCCCAAAAGCGGATGTAATGGTACGAAGCAATGATATACCGCAATATCTTATCTCTTTGGAGTTTTACAAGAGTAGATTTTATGCTGATGTTAGCGGAGCATGGCGAGGAAATTTTGTTTTTACAATCAAAAACTTTTTTGAAAACGATTTAAAATTCTTCTCTAAAAACTACATCATCCATGCCCAACCGCAAGAGGGAAAATTTTTACTGATGAAAAAATCACAGCCTATCATTGAGATCTCAACACTTAGAGAACTACACTATTACGGAGACTTGATTTTTATGCGTGATTTTGGTGGTGAAATGTCGAGTAAAAATGTAGCAGTAGTTGATAGAGTGTTAGATGCAGACGGAATTAAGCTATCAAGAACAAATCAACACAACAAGTTTGATGATTACTTCAAAAAGCTCATAAAACTTTATATCGAAGCATTTAGCAATATAAATATTGACAACAAAAACAGCAGCTACTCACTTGAAGAGTTGCAGTTTAGAGTACGGGAGTACCTTTACAAAAAGTTTCATAAAAAAGATGACTTTTTAGAGAGATACTTAGAAGATCCAAGCGATTTTTGGAGACCAAGAAAAAAAGATCTACTTCTTTTGCCAAGAGTAAAAACTACCTATAACGATGTGATTTTCTCTAAAAATGAGGGGATAATGCTCAATCAAAAAATCTCATTTCAAATTGAGTCCTCAGATAGTGTTCAAGAAAGTTTTAACCGCTCTATGAGAGAGGCACAAAGCAAAAAGTTTGTGGAGAGCGTAAAAAGAGCTATCAATCAGTTTCAAAGGGAAAACAAGCAAGATATGGCACGCTTAGCGATGCAACTTGCCAACAAAATAGTACACAACAAAAATTACTCTATCAAACAAGACCAAATCGCAAAAGCAAGTACCTCTACAGATATTTTAAAAAACATGCTTGATGTTGTGAAGTAGATTATGAATATAGATGAGATTAAAACACAAGGAGTCAAACATGTCAAAAGTTGGTGATTTTATAGATGAGCCTATCATTATCGAGGATGAAGCGATAGTAAATCGGTTTGCTACCACTTCAAGCCAGTTGCAACACTTTACAGAGCAGTACCAAGATGCACAGTTGGCAGCAGATGCAAATATCAGTGCAGCGGAGTTTTGCACACAGGTAGTTGAGTGTATGCGTGAGCTTAATGCTGCACTTTGTGATTTTGCGAAGTATCATAAAATTCAGATTTAAGGAGAGTAGTTATGAGAGTAAAAAGTATAATCGGTATTGCAGTTTTAGCTGTTTTTATGAGCGGATGTCTTCCTAAACCACCAGAGTCAATCTCTCCAAAACCATATAAAAGAGTAGTACAAAAAGGGGAAATGTCTAAGTATAAAAATATGGACTTTGAAGCATTTATGCACTCACTCCCGCTTAGCTACAGTGATGAGTATATCCGCAAGATTATCCTTGACTGTAGTTCTATAGTGCCAACACATAAAAATATATGTTATAGCCGTTCTTTAGAAGTCATAAGTGATTTTTACGAGCAGATACGAAGAGAGTTTGATAGATACTGCATCGCCAAAGGTGGCTGGCTTGATGATAAGATGGACGATAAAGCTTTAAAATATGCCTATAAAACAGGTATGAGCTATGCTCAAGAGTGTAAGATGCATGATGGTGAGCCATTTTTTGGATATTACGGCAACAATAAAGGGATGGCAATACTTACTCCTGCATATTTTCAGCTTCCATTTGATGTCTATAAAGAGGATCGCTATATCGACTTTGCAAAACACTTTCAAATGGGTGTGTTTGATGTTGGTAATGCCTACAAGCTAAGCACTGATGCAAAACAGTTTGAGATGCTGCGAACATACAGTGCGTATGAAGATGAGAGTGAAACACATTCATTTGATAATTTTGTAAAGCTATTTGTAGATAAGGTACTCTTCCCGTATCACGAAGATATTATCAAATACAACCCAGATTATGAAGATGATCCAATCTATGTAAAAATGGAGCAGTTGCAAAAAGAAGCAACACAAATCGTAAAAAGAGATCTCAAATTTGCATATAAGATGATGGATTTTGAGCAAAAAGTTTACAGCGAAGATGGCAAAAGTTATCGAAGTGTAGCTTTTGGATATATCTATACCGATTTTTTCTCTACACCACTGCTTATGCCTACAAAAGCAATAATGCCAGATAAAAAACATTTCTATATCTTCAAGTCTCAAGCATGGAAAAAAATCTTTAAAGATATTGTCAAAGACAATAAACATCTGATACTTGAGTATAAAGAGCTTATCAAAAAAGTGGGTAAAACACCTCAGTTTGAAACAGAATACTTTGATTATTAGGAGATGAAAATGCGAAGCAATTTAATACCTGCAATGGTTACAATACTTGCAATGATTTTGTTTAGCGGATGTGTTGCATCATCCCCTAAAACACCACAAGAGCTACACTCATACAGTGTGGTTGAGTTTTTTGATGATATAGGTTTAGATGAGGATAAAGATAAGGGCTATTTTGTGCATCATGCCACAAAATCCACAAAGCTTGATGCTACTGGAGAGTGGACACGAGAGTATAAAAAGCATTTTAAAACACAGTTTCAAAACTACTGCGTCTCTCAAGGTGGTAAAGTGATGGATAGCGATGCTTTTATTACAAAATTATACCCTATAACTAAACACTCTACAAAAGCCAGAGTACTTGTATCTTCTAAGCTGGGGCAGTTTATCAAAGGTTATAAATTTGCATCAAAGCTTTGTGTAGTGGATGATAGAGCTATTTTTGGATACAATTTTTCTCTTAAACACAAAGACTATACAGGCAAAGGGGTAATAAGGGAGCAGATAGACAAAGATGCACTGTCAGTCTCTCCTGTTCTGCAATATGCCTATAACAATATGCAAAAAAACAGCTGGTACAACATTGACACTTATGCAGTTGCTATCAACAAATCAGACTGGATAGAGGCAAATATGTTTGTAATATCGGCTTTGAGCCATTTTCAAGCTGAAAGAAAAGCTACTCCTTCAAAAAAAGAGTATCCTCAGTCTAAGAGCGGGTTTAGGAGGTTTTGAGGTAGATATTACTGCCTCATTTTGTAGTAAAAAACAGTATCACCAATAGCACAATTAACTTTCCATCCATTCCTTTTTGCATCTTTTTTCAACCAAGTTTTTGGCTTTGTAAATAAATTACTCTTACAGGCTCCGATGTAATTTGGAAATTGAGAAGACTCCAAGCATTGCATAGCATAAAAAGAATTTGCTACTTTTTTAAAGGTAATATAAAAAGAGTGAACATTTACTGCAACCCAACCATCTCGTATAAGTTCATTTACATTAACAACCTTATTTGTTTCTTTACATTTAACATATTCAAAGAATGCAGGTGTTGTTGAAACTTCACAGTTCATCGTATCAGCTATTTCAGCACTCAATAAAATAGCATTACAAAGTATAAAAGTAAAAATTATTTTTTTGTGTATCATAGTCTGCTAATACACCACATATATTATAATGCCTCCCCCTCTTTTTTTACGCTCAATAAAATATGGATTCTTGATTCTATACTCCAAAAAAAGACAATCTTTCTATACTTGTTTATTGCACTAAAAAACTGCGATACAGTTTTTCATAAACAACTCTTCTAAAGATGGATTCATATTAATGTTACGCGTAGTTTTTCGTCTTAAAATTCCGTGACTTGCTTTGGCGCTAATATAAAATTTATCAGGTGCTGATAAATGCACAATATCAAAAATATTTCCCAATTTTATATTATTACTCGCAGGAGATACATTGATATTTTCACCTTTAGTAGTTTTTATAATATCTTTAGGAAATAAATATAATTTATATAAATCTGTCTCTTCATATGGAAGTAAACCATCTATCCAAGTTACCGACTTATTTAATTTTTTATAGTGTTGAATTTGCTTTGCTATCCATTGAACAACAGGAATTGCCCAAGAGTTTCCTATAGCTTTAAATCGAGCGGTATCTGTTGCCTTATCCAGTAGTGTATAATTGTCTGGGAAACCCATTAATCGTTCACATTCAATTGGAGTTAGCCTCCGTATTTTATCATTTTGAGAAATGTATAGGGAACCATTATATGCCGCTGCATTTCCATTCCACTTTGTGCCATATGCAGAATAAAGACAATCTGTATATTCTCTAAAAATTTCAATTTTATGATCATTAAAATGCCTAACTCTTTCATTTTTTAATGATTCAGGTTGGGTAAAAAGATTTTTATCTAATGTATTTTTATTTTTATATAGTTTTTCAAGATTTGAAAAAGTTTCATAATTTTCCATTAATTGCTCAAAAATAATTTTTTCTGGATTAATATTTTTAGGAGTTGCTATAACAAATAATCTTCTTCTCTGTTGGGGCAGACCAAAATATTTTGCATCTAAAACTCTCCATGCAATATTTCTCTTTGGTCCAAATAGCACTCCGGATGTTGACCATCTTTTAATTTTAATTTCTTCACCAAGACCACTTAATCCTGCAATAAAAATTCCAAAAGCATTTGTTTTATCTCTCAATACACCTTCAACATTTTCCCATAATATAATAGATGGTTGTTTTTTATTTTTTATTCGCATCTTATCAATAGCATCTGCAACTTCAATAAATTTTAACGTTAGTTGTCCTCTACTATCAATTAATCCTTGTTGCCAACCTGCAAGAGAAAAAGCCTGACATGGAGTACCTCCACACAGGATATCAGGAGCTTCAATAGATTCATTAAGTATTAGCTCAGGCAAATCATTCATATCACCCAAATTGGGGATACTTGAATAATGATGTTTAAGAACTTTACTTGGGAAGTCTTCAATTTCAGAAAACCATGTTGCTTCTATATTAAGTGGATTAAAGGCTAAGCTAGCTGCTTCAATACCAGAACACACGCTTCCAAAATTCATTATTTGTACCCTTTATTTAATCTTTTTTTACTGATTATATTATCCAAAAACAACTTGAAAAGAGATTAAAATGCTAACTATAGTATGTAGACTTATAGGTAGCATTAGAATAAAATTTTGGCAAGTTGTCCTATATTCCATTAAAAAGAAATTTACAATGCAAAAAGAAATACTCATAAAATTTGGATCCAAAGTAAAAGAGTTTCGTTTAGATCGAAATTTATCACAAGAAGAACTTGCATACAAAGCTAATTTACATAGAACCTATATAGGAATGATAGAACGTGGAGAGAAGAATATAACATTATTAAATATTGAAAAAATTGCTAAAGCATTAGCAATCAACATACATGAATTATTTCAAAATATAGGAGAATAATATGGATTTAAATACACTAAAAGAGTTATCAAGTGAGATTAATTTTCTTGAAATTGTAGAGCTAAAAGAGCATTCAAAAGCATCAGAGTTGTATATCAGTATAAAATTTAAATATCAGGATGGTGAAATTTGGGAAGGATGGATTCCTTATCGGTACAGACGAGCAGGAATAGATATAGAAACACCACAAGAATTACTAACCTATCTTATAAAAATATATCCTTTCTTTAAAAAAGAAAAAAGAGTTGAATGGTATCGTAAAGAACTACAAGAGTGGAAAGCAGATCATAATGATAAATCTGTAACCAAACCTTATTTTGATGCGATGGCAAAAGGGAATTGGGCTTGCCGTAAATGTGTTGATAAGATTACAAAAAGTTCAAATAATGCAAGAAGAATCCAGGATATCAAAGAAATGGGATACCTTATGGCAACAAATACAAAAATGTACTGTTTTAGCTGTAAGATCAATACAACACATGACTTATTAATACCAATAGATAAAGCAGAACCAACAGGATATGAAACATGGAGCCCAAATTTACGGAAAAGAATCCTAAAAGTATTAAATTTTTATGATGCCTACGAAGACAGAATAGTTTCAAAGTCAACTCACATGATTCCAGATCATAAATTTCCAGAAATAAGATGGGATGAAAATACAAAAGAAATTAACCCTGATGATATGAGTGACCAAGAAATAAAAGATAAATTTCAACTTTTGACAAATCAAAGAAATTTACAAAAAAGAGAAGTATGCCGACAATGCTATCAAACTGATATACGAGGAAAGCCTTTTGGAATTAACTATTTTTATGAAGGCGATGAAAATTGGTCTCCCGAAGTTAAAAGTGTTGGGAAAGAAGCAGAAAAAGGTTGTGTTGGTTGCGGATGGTATGATCTAAAAAAATGGAGAGAGGGCTTGAATTCATTCCTTTTGGATAGCTAATCAATAGGCAGTAGTGACAACTATCATTGGCGAATATCTCACTCCATTGACTAAACTCAAGATTAGATGTAACAATGGTAGAACCTCTCTCGTAGCGTTTTGAGATAACTTAAAAAAAGTGATGTGCATCCTACTTCATTGAGAAGTAGCCTATCCTGTCAATTACAAGCAGTGATGGAGCCATGATCGCCTGTTTGATAAAGGAGTCATACCGTTTCTCTTTCTTTGTATGGCTCATCTGAATGATTAAATCACTTGCTGTAATAAACCTTGCTTTAATGCGTTTTTGTACTGCTGCATATGCCAGCGCAATAGCTAAATGTGTTTTTCCGACACCAGACTGCCCAAGCAGAATAATATTCTCTTTTTGTTTTACAAACTCAAGCGTAGAGAGTTCTTCTATCTGGCTTCTGTTGACACCAACTGTAAAATCAAAGTCAAACTGCTCAAGCGTTTTTATCGTTGAAAAGCCTGCCATTTTTGTAAGTGTTGCACGAAATCGTAATGCTCTGTTATCTGCTTCAAACTTTAAATTCTCATAAAGATATTTACTATATTTCCATCACTCTTTTGCAACTCTGTTCGAAAGTGCATGATGATGCTTATTCAACATTGGAAGCTGTAATTCTTTATAGAGAGTTTTAATTTTTGTATTTAATTCCATACGCTACCTCCTACATAATAGATGCTGTTTAGATATTCTCCTGCAGTTGCAGGAAACATTACAAATGCTATTACAGGAATAAACTGATCATAACTCTGCAAATCTTTTATTGGTATATGTATGCTTCTGAACTTATATACAATTTAATACCACTTTTTCAAAAAACAAAAAATTATGAATATAGATGAACAAACAAAAAAATTAGACAAAGGAGTCATCATGTTCAAGAATTTAGTTTTATCAAGTGTTGCAGTGGGGTTACTCTCTACTGGAGTTATGGCACAAGAGAGTGTGCAGGAAAAAGGTTTATTAGGTGGTAGCATTTATGTTGCAGGTGGTACAAACAGTCATAAAGAGGCTGGTATCAATATGATTCACACACCGCATCTCTCTTCAACTATGAGTTATAAAGAGATAAACGGCGATAAGAGAATTATCAAAAGTGCCATTTTTTATACAAATTATCTAGGAAGTGGGCAGTTTTTAGGTTTTGGTGGTGGACTACTCCATAACGAGTGGGATACTTTTAGAAAAACAAGTGTACTTATTCCAGGTGCAGCTGGTGGAGTTCCACTAGATGTCAAGTTGGAAGATACCATCGTTATCAACAAACCGATGTTTAATCTAAGATATTTTGGAGCATTGCCATATATTGGAGAGTATAGCTTTGATGGATATGTCGCAGATAGTGATAATTTTGGAGGTACAGCAGGGCTTGTTGTATTTAAAACACAGGTAGATGATTTCAACAGCTTCATAGGTGGAAACGATGGTGCAGGCTTGGTTGTAAGCGTTGGTGCTGCTTTTGATGAAATACAAGCCTATACAGAAAAATCTGTATATCTAAAAGCAAGTTACAGTTTTTAGTTTTAGGGAGGAGATGATGAACAAGATAATAAAGATTTCACTACTTACAGTTACTTTAGCGGTTGGGGCATCTGCCTCACCAGTTGTCGATGCTTGCAATAAGGTATTTTCCCTTAGTTACAAAGATTTAAGCCAAAAAGAGCAGCAAAAAGTGATGTATGCTCGTAAAATCTGTAAAACAAACCAGGAGTACCTAAATTTCAAATTGCAAGAGGCGTGTAGTATGCTTGAAGGTAAAAAAGAGGTACTTAGAAATGGAGATGCACTATGCCATACAAAATATGGCATTTTAACAAATGATATATTGGAGTTTTAAAATGAAGTGGTTATTTGGAATTGTAATAGCAATATTTTCACTTATCATTGCCGATAGAGTTTTGATCACCTATCAGCAAGAGAGTGATGATTTTAACAAAGAGTGGAATGAGCAAAGAGATGATTTGACAAAAGCTCAAAAGCAGTTTGATACACTATCAAGTTTGAAAAATGAGTCTGAGGAGATAAATACAACAGTAGCCTCTGCATCTAAAGCATCCGCTAAAATGCAACAACCTCAAGTTAAAAAAATCTATAAAGATGACTTTGACAGACGCTTTGATGATTTTGACAAAGAGTTTAAGCAAAAGTGGGAGAGTTTTTAAAAATACTCTCTCACAGCCTCTCTAAAACTCCCCCAGTAAGTAGCAGTTAAAGCAACTGCTACCAATACAAACAAAACCCCAGAAACTTGGTACTGTTCAGTAGCAAAAGTATAAAAAAATAAAGCAATTAGCATATATAAAAACGGCATACACTCTCCTAAAAACGAAGCAATTTAATACTACTTCAAAATTGACACAAATATCGGCTAAAAACAGTCATTTTGAATGTAATTATAGAGTTTTTTATATAAATTGAGCACAAAAAGCGAAGCAATTTAATACCAAAAGCGAAGCAATTTGATACTAGAGAAATTATGAATATAAGCAGATACTATCAAGGAAATAGATTTGCGAATATTCACTCTATTTATATTTTTTAGCAGCTTTGTTTTTGCAGATACAAAGATTTTAGAGCTTTTTATAGGTGGTGATAGCATCGGCACTTATATGATTAGCGATGAAAACGGCACGCTTGTATCTGATGAAACAGTGGAGTTTGGAAGTTGTATATCAAACAACATCTCAAGCTTTACAGAGTCGTATGAGATTATAGATGATGATAAGTTTTATATCACACCAAAGAAAAAATGCTTAGAGACAAAAGAACTGCGTTTTAGTCAGGATGATACACACTACTTTAAAAAAAGCTCATCAATATATCTTAATTATGCACTTGCACGACAAAACAATCTCTACAGTGCAACACTTGGAAGTGGACTCTTTACATTCGATACACTGCTTTATCTGCAAGGGAGACTTCAGCAACAAGGTACAAATAGTTTAGAGAACTATTTTGCTTTAAAAGAGTTTGATGAGAAAAAAATAAAACTTGGAAAAATCTATGCCACAAGTGGGAGCTTTTTAACAAAAGGATACACACTAAATGGAGTCAGCTTTTATCAAAACACCGCTTTAGTGAGAAATGCAAAGTCGTTTGATTATCAGCTTGTGATAAACAACAGATCAACTATTGAGATCTATAACAATGATAAGATAGTGCAAAAGCTCACTCTTGATGCAGGGATTTATAACCTCAAAGAGCTACCAATAACCCACTTTTCTAACAATATAAAAATAGTGATGACTGATAGCTTTGGCAACAAAAAAGAGATAGAAGTGCCATTTTTGTATAACTCAAAGATATTAAAAGAGGGTTTTGAAGATTACAGTTTTTCAGTTGGTATTGATGAGCAAAACACTTACCAGATGGCAGGATACTACAGAAGAGGGATAAGTAAAGATTTTACTGCTGGATTTTCATTTGATAGCTCAAATATTGCACTATTACTTGATTACCTCACACCTCTTGGAAAAGTAGGACTTCACCTTGATAAAAAGGCAGATACTATTTTGGAGTACAGCTACTCTAAAAAGAACTTTTATCTAAGTGCTACTAACACATATAAAGAGCAAGAAAACGATTTTAGACTTGAGAGTGGCTTTAACTTTGAGCGATGGGGAAACTTATCCCTAAAATACCATCAAAACGGCGAGAAAATTTACGGAGTAGATTACAGTGTAACTGCTGCTAAAAATCTGAATTTTACGCTTAACAGTAGTTTTAACACAACTACAGATGAGTATAGAGTAGGAGCAAAGCTTGTATGGAATTTTGGTTATGCGAGAAAGAGATTTAATCTTATAGCCTCAAAAACCACATATAACGATAGAGATACAAAATACCTCTCTGCATCGATGCCTATCATTGGTAATAAGGGAGTGGGTTTTGAAAGTTCATACGAAGAGCAAGAAGATAACTGGGGATATAAAACAAATCGCAGTAGATTATCTCTACAAGCAAAATATAAAAACGATTTTTGGATTAATACTCAAAAAATCAATGACGAAAAAGCGACAGATTACGGAGTGAGCGGTGCAGTAGGTTGTGTGTTTAGTCAAAGTATAAATTGTGGCATAGGGCAAAATATTTATGCTGAGAGTGGATTTATACTCAATGAACATGATTTAAAATATACACCGCCTTACTACAATACAACAGCTCACAATAAATTTAATTCCACTTCTATCACTTTAAAATCTGGACAAGGGTACTGGCTTGATCCATCACTGTATAAAAGCATTACAGGCATCATCACACTCAATGGTAAACCTTACAAAGAAAATCTCTTTATGCTTAATGGCAAAGAGTATTTTACAGGTTTTGGTGGAGAGTTCTGGGTAGATAGTTTTTTAGGAGAGATGGATCAGTTTGCACCAAAACTCAAAGGTGCAACTTGCAGCACACAGATTATGAATATAGATGAGGAGCTTTACGAAGTTCAAATAAATTGTATGGAGAATGAAGATGAATAAATTAATCGCATCAATGATGCTCTCAAGTGTAGCAGCATTTGCACTACAAATATATCCGATACCAGTCGTACTTGAACATGGGAAAAAGTACAGAGAGTTTGTTATAGATGATGACAGTGGCAAGTACCAGGTATATCTTAAAAAATGGACTCAAAAAAACGGTGAGGATGTTTTGCAATACACCAAAGAGGTTGTAGCGTATCCAAAAATTATACAAGCACCAAAAAAGATAAAAGTGTATAAAAAACGAAGCAATTTAATACCTACTGAACAGGCATATAGGTTGATACTCAAAGAGTTAAATATCAATCCAGTTGAGGGTGAGACAAAGGTTTTAAAAACACTCTCAATTCCAGTGTTTATCTCCCCATCATCGCCAAATCCACTCTTAGAGCTTGAGTGCAAACAATCGACTTTAAAACTCATAAACAGAGGCAATACACACTTTAAAATCTTATCTATCAATGAAGATAAAGCGGTGAGTTACATCTTACCAAACCACATAAAGGAGGTGAAACATGTAAAAAAAGATGGCACAGTACATACAAACAGAGGCGATTATAAATATCAATGCAAATAAAAAAAGGAGTAAACCGATGAGAAAAATATTTATATCTTTGGCACTACTTGCAACTGCATCACTGTATGCAGGAAGCACAACAGGAAGTACCACAGTCAATGGTACAGCAGAACAAGCATGTTCCATCTCAAACTCACCATCATTAGCACTTGGTTTTACAGGTTTTAGTGACTCTACTGGAAACTTTAATGTAGATATAGTTTGCAACAGTGGCTTAGCTTGGACTGCAAGTGTAGATGGTGGGAGCAACCCTAACGGCGAAGTTCGCAGAGCTGTCAATGGTACAGACTACTTGACATATAGACTTTACAAAGATGCAGCTATGACTCAAGAGATGGCAATTACAAGTGGCAACACTGTAACAGGATCAGGATCAGGTGGCACAGACACTATCAATGTTTATGCAAAAGTTGTGTTAGCAGACAATACGCCAACACCACCAGCTGCAACATATAGTGATACACTCAATGTCACTATATCTTGGTAATAAGGAGGAAAAAGAGTTATGAAAAAATCTATTTTAGCAATGGCAGCAACTGCAACTATCGCTTTTGCAGGAAGTACGAGTACAAGTGTACCAGTAACTATTGATTATGTGCAAGGTTGTGATGTTCGCTCACTTCAAAGCAGTTATGACATAGGAATTGTTCCAGCGGTACAAGATACAGCAGGTGTGATGATGAACCCTATTAATTTTGAAGTGGCATGCAGTAATGGGCTTGCTTACACCCTAAAAACCAATGCAACAAACTATGCGATGCAAGCAGGTGGAACTGGAAGTACTTACCGAATGGAATTTTATACAGATACCGCAAAAACCACAAAAGTATCATCTACTTCTCCCTGGAATAAAACAGGGATAGGTGGATATGAGACAGTAAATCTCTATCCAAATGTGTATGGTGACAGTGGATGTACTTATGACAGTGTTACAAAGAAAAAGATATGTGATTCTGGGAGCTTAACAGCAAGTGTGGATCTTATTATTAGTTGGTAAAGCCATGCCAGGGCAAAAAAAGCTCTGGTATGCAAATTATTAAAATAACATTGTTAATTCATTATTTTTTTAATGAAACAACAATAAAACGCTCAAACTATTTAAACTCTAATGTTTCTTTATTGTTTTTCTAATAAAAAAACAATAATTCTTAAATGTTTTAGTAATTAACTACTAAAAAAGTAGTGTTTTTTTAGTGTAAAAATAGTCTGAAAGTAGTAAAAAAGCAGTAAAAACTTAAATTAGTGCGATTTTAGTGTTTTTTTAGTGGTTCTTTAGTGTTGAATTACTAAAAAACTACTATTTGGTAGTTCCGTAATAGATTATGAATATAGATAAAGAGAGTAAAAAGTGAGGTACAAATATGGAAGCATATCAAAAAATAAAGATGATCCGTAAAATTTTAGGTTTATCGCAGGAAGAGTTTGCCAGTAAAATTGGAATGAAGCAACGCAATTATAGTTATCTGGAGAATGGGCAGTATGAACTGTCATACAGAGTGCTGCGAAGCATAATTGAGACATATGATGTAAATCTTTGTTGGTTTTGGTATGGGAAAGGAGAGATGTTTTGCAAATAATTGATTGGTTTTTTAGGGGAGTGATTTTAATATGGAAAGGTTTAGAATGGATGCTTACAACTGTATTGTGGTTGATAACTTCAAAAAGATAGAGGCGGATGCTGAAACACAGGCATATAGCTTGATATTAGGCATAATTGGTGAGCTTGAGCAGATTATGCGTAGCGAGACAGATAGAAAGCTAAAAAGTCTTATCGGCTATGTTATTAGTGAGGTGCATCAGATTAGACGGAATTATGAAGATAGTATAAAAGATATGGAGTAAAAAATATGTTAGAAAAAATAAAAATAAAAAGAAAGAGCAGGATGGATAATTACAAGAATCAAATTATAGATTTGTTGAATAAAGGAATATCGAAAAAATCAGCTTGGAAGCTTATCAATTCTGATGCACTTCCAAGTGATAAAATCACATATGAAGGGTTTTTATATTTTGTGAAGTATTATGTTAAAGTAAATGACGATTTAAAAAATTAACCTCTTTTTGTATGAAATTTTTAGTTTTAGGAATATCAGCAAACAGTGTTGCTGCATCTAAATCATCGAGATTGTTTTCAGCCCATTCAATTAGATTTTTTTTGTCTTTACTGCTTAATGTAAACAAATGTTTTACTTGTATTTTTTTAGGAATTTTAAATTTTTTAAGTATATCAATAAAAAGTTTTTTATCAATTTTTTGGTGGGCTTCTTGAGATTCTAAATGCTCTATAAAATAGTAAAGCACTATCAGCATTCTTTCTCCTTTTCCACTCCAAGCTTCAGATATTTGTTTTGCCAAATCTCCGATTTTAAAGCTTCTAACAATAGAGTTAAGTTGCTCAAAATGATATTTTTGAATAAAAGACTCCAAAATTTTAACTAATTCTTTTTCTTTATGCTCTTCCTCTGCAATTATTCTTACTCTGCCAAGCAGATATTCTAATTCATCTTGTTTTCCAAGAAGAAAATATGTTGGAGTAACACCCCAAGTTTTAAATATTGTAATAAGAACTGATGCAGGAGGCTCATTAACACCAGCTTCCCAAGCACTAACTGTTCTTTGCCCAACTCCTAATTCTTTGCCAAGTTGAGCTTGCGTTAAATTAAAATCTTTTCTTAATTTTTTTAATTGTTCTCCAATCATATTTGTCCTTTGAACTAAAATTACCAATATTATAGCATAAAACATTCTATATTTAAAAAAAATAAGATAAATAAGAGAAAAAATTCTTGACAATGAGATAATATTTTTGATACCATTTCAGAATGATACATTCTATTTTAGCTAATTTATGCTCATAAGTAAGTAAAAATGCTAAAAATAAAAGAGGAGAGAAAGTGCAAACTTTTACTTTAGTCGAAATTTTGAGAGAAAGTAGAAAAATCAATACTGTAAATGATTTACTGTCAAATTATAACGCAGTGATAGAACTTGCAAAAGAAGATGTAAAAAAAATAGCAATTGCTAAAAAAATATTTTTTACCGATTTCGATGCAGTATTTTCAACCGCTGCAAAAATGCTAAGGAATACACTCAATAAAAAACATCTTAAAGCGGTTAAAAGGTTTTTGACATGCGAAAATATTGATGATGCAGCTAATTTTATAATCCAGCGACTACTCAACAATATGAAAAACATAACAACAAACCAAAATTACAATGAATATGCAGCACCTCCAAAGTTCTCTATCTTACATGACAATATAAAAGTTTATGATAGTGAGTTAGAGAGAGCTTTGCAATTGTCTGATTTAAAAAAGATAAGTGCTGAAAAATTGAAACAAAATCTGAAAAAGATATGGGAAGAGGCTATATTAGATTTTGATTTTGATCTCATAGATTTTGAAAATTTATGTGCAAGCTATGGGTTTAGCATGGAAGATGTACTTGACTATAATCCTTACGCCTTGCCAGAAATGAAAGGTGAACTAACCGAGTGCGGCAACACACAGTTAGTTTTGATTTTCTAAAACTACTAAAAAAGGAGCTTAAAAAATGAATAATGAAATTATAGCAAAAATTGAGGCAAAAGTAAAACAGAAAGAGGCACAAAGAGCAAGACTCAAACAACTTGAGATGCTTAAATTGAGTAATTTTATTGATGATAATGACTTGATTGAAATTGAAAAAGAGATCCAATTTTTAAAAAGTATATTGAATTTTAAAGGCGAAAAAACATTAGATCAACTTGATAAATTATTTGATAATTTCGATTTAAATGTTGGAAAAATCGAAAACACAAAATTCACTTATCTGTTTAAAAATTTTATAGTTAAAAATGAGCTAACGATGACTGCGTCACCCCCTGCAACCGGCAAGAGTTTAATCAGTGTTGCTTTGTGCAACATTTTCTTGATAGAAGAAACAATAAAACAGGTCATATATTTTGATGGAGACAATGGAGCAGCTACAATAAAAGAGCGAAATATACATAAATTAAAACAGCACTGGGGTTCAAAATTCCGTTATTTTCACGAAAGTAGTGCGAGTAAAGCTCAGATGTGGCAAATAATAAAACAATTGCAAAAAACAGACTTAACAGATGTCTTTATCGTTTTCGATAGTATTAAAAACTTCATGAATGGCGGTGATCGGGATAAAAACAAAGATGTGAGTAAAATTATGGAAGTTTTGCAAAGCTTAAGGGCAAGAGGTGCTACGGTGTTGTTCCTGCACCATACTAATAAGCCAAATAAGGATTTACAAGAGCTTGTATACGCAGGTAGCTCAGCTTTCCAGGAAGATACTGGTAATGCTTATATTCTATCAAAAAATGAGTTTAAAGGCACCTTTATTTTTAAGAATTTTAAAGCAAGAACTGGCAATTTAAAAGATGTAGCTTTTAGATATGTTGCTGATAGTCACACGCTAATTCAAGTTGATTTCCAAGAGGCAAGCGAAACAGAAGAAGATCAACAAATCAAAAATGAGATAATCGAGTTTATAACTAATAATCCAAAATGTACCTACTCTCTAATATTGCAGCATGTTACCAGTATGGGCTACGGCAAAGACAAGGTTAACAAAGTAATTCAAGCGGGCAAAAGTAAACACTGGCAAGCTATTAAAAACAAAGCGAAGCAAAACAGAGATGAGTATATTTTAATCGAAATAGAAAATATCTCTAAAAAGGGTGAGATTACTGATTTTGTATCAGATAACAAGATAACTTCAGACAACTCCTACTTTGGGGGTATTGAGGAGAAAAAAGAAAGTCAGATAGAGTCAGATAACTATTGTGATTTGCTTAAAGTTGAGCAAAATATGAATATAGATATACCAACTTTGTAATTTTTGATAAGGAGCCAATATTATGGAACTTGAAATTGAAAAAATTGAAGATTTACCAAAAAGACTGCAATTTTCGCTAAAAGAGTTAGAAGAGTATGGGGTTATAAGCAGATCTACCGCTAAACTTAGAATAAGACAAGGAAAATTAAAAATTAGAAAAGAAGGCATTAAGACTTATGTTACAAGAGAAGAGGCGATTAGATATTTCTATTCAACATTTCAATAAAAGTGGTACCGATGGGCGGACTCGAACCGCCACGCCGCGAAGGCAAGTGATTTTGAATCACTCATGTCTACCATTCCATCACATCGGCTTATTTTGCTAGGTTGTGTACCTAAATTATGTACTAAAAATTTCAAACTATCGTAAAACAGGCATCTTCATAGAATCACAAAAAGGATTTTGAATCCGCTATGTATACCGTTCCATCACTCTGGCAAATCAGCTGTTGAAGTTGGAATGATAGTAGGAATTTACTTAAAAGTAAATAATATTTGGCCGATAATACTATTAAATGGAACTTTTATTGCTATACTTTGCCAATAAATGACAGAAACTAAACAATATTTTGAAAACGGAGAGATATTATGCGTGTAACATCAAGTATGTATTACAACAGTTTGTATGCTACAAATAACTTAAAAATAAACAATGAACTTTTTGATGTAAATAAGCAGATTGCCTCAGGATTGAAAATTCAATATGCCAAAGATGATGTAAGAACATTTACGGAAACTATGCGGCTTGACAATGAGCTCGTTACAATAGGGCAGGTGAAAAAGAGTACAGAAAGCGGGTATAAAATTTCAAATCAGACAGATGTTGTTCTCAATGAGTTTGAGACTTCACTTGACAGAATGAAAACTCTGCTTATAAATGCCGCAAACGGCACGCACAGCCCGGACTCTCTTGATGCCATAGCCGGAGAGCTTCGGGGTTTGGAAAAACATTTTAAAAATCTGGCAAATACTTCGATTAACGGGCAGTTTCTTTTTTCTGGCTCTGCTATCAATACAAAACCGATAGATGCAAACGGGATATATCAGGGAAATGATGCAGGAATAAACTCTGTGCTTGGTTCAAATTCAACACAAAAGTACAATCTCACCGGAGCAGAACTTTTTTTAGGTGAAGAAAAAAATACAAAAAGAGAAATTACAACAAATGTAATCAACAATGATTTGATTAACGGGGGAATAATTACTCCAGACAGCAGCATTAGAGATTTGATGGGTGATGCTGATAATGATACAACTACAGTTAACAAAAATTATTTTTATATCAGAGGGACCAGAAGTGACGGTACCGCTTTTAAAGTAAGAAAAGAGTTTGACGACACGGCAAAAGTAAGTGATTTGATGGATGAAATAGGTAAAGCATACGGAAACAACGGCAGTATAAACGTGGTCAATGTGAGTCTGAATGCAAATGGACAGATTGTTGTTGAAGATAAGCAAAAAGGTTCCAGTAAATTAGATTTTCATATGGTTGGGGCGGTTGATTTTGATTTGACAACAGATGAGAACGGTGATACCCAAAACAATGATGCGCTTGTAGATGATATAGATTTGCTGGATGTCGGTGAAAAAGATTATGCAAAAATAAAAGACGGTACAGCTACATCAAGCCTTTATGTCAAAGAGTTTATCCAGTCAGGTTTTACACCGGCTTCGGGTGCTGCTGTCAATATTGAAGGGATAGTGTATGACAGAACACAATTTTCCAAAAGCGGTGCAGAACTCACTTCAAACGTACCTCAGATTCTCAAAGAGACGAATGCCTTTGCCTCTCCATCTACAAAGATTTCTGAAGTAGCAGATCTTTCTCAAGGAACAGCAGGAACGTTGGATGGCACTACATTTAACCTAACAGGTAAGGATATTAACGGGAATTCTTATACAGCAACGATTGAATTGAAAAGCGCAGGTTCTCAGTTTTCAATAGATACTAACAACGATGGTACTGTTGATACATCTTATGATATTTTTAATATGCAAAGCCCAAGAACAGCAACAGCTGCAGATAATGTAACCTATCAGCAACTCATGGATGTTGTCAATATGGTGGTAACAAATAATTTACCTGCCGGAACTACAGCAAATGACTATGATAATGCGATAATAGCTTCAAACACAGAGGGAAATACTTCTTTAACCTATGACGGAAAGTTGAAATTCACTGACTTGACTGCTACTCAGACACAATCGACAATAGCACTCTATGATGCTAACAGTGACAATTTTACAGCAGATGCTTCTGTTATGACTTTTAACGCAAACAATGCTTTGACTGTTGTCGATCCAAAAACAGATTTTTTTAAAAACCTTGATGAGGCCATTACTGCTGTAGAAGATCATAAACTTTATCCGGACAGTTCTAGCGGAAATATGCGAAATCAAGGGATAGAAAATGCGCTTGCAGCAATAGACAAACTGCAGTCACATGTGTCCAGAAGCCATTCGGTTGTCGGTGCACAGTCAAATACCTTAAATACTTCACTTGAGCGAACAAGTCTGCTGGAAGTCAGTACAATGACCCTGCGCTCTGAAGTAATAGACACAGACATTGCAGAGGCCTCTTTGCGTTTGTCTCAACTCAACTTAAACTATCAGGCGATGCTCTCAACTGTGGGAAAAATTTCGCAATTAAGTCTGGTAAATTATTTATAGGATATACTTTTATATATTATTTATCCCTTCTTACTATAAAGGTTTTCTAGCTTGAAAGATACTCTGTTTATTGTCATTTTTGGTGTATTAATTTATCTCGGTTTTTCAACTCTTTTTGGTCCAACTGGGCTGATGGGCAGTTATGGTGCTGCTTTTTCTTCTTACAACCAGCTTTATTTTGGTTATATATCGTTTATATATCTCTTTATATTGCTGTTTCCTTTGTATTTCCTGTATAAAGATACATCTTTTGGTTTTAGAAAATTAGAACTGAGTGTTACTTCTTTTTTGCTTTTATGTTCTTCTCTTATCGCACAGGCCCTGCTTGTTACAAATGAATACAGAGGAAAATTCGGTGCAGATTTTGTAGACTTTTTATCTCCCTATATCGGTGTTTTCGGATTATGGGTCTTTTGGTTTATCATTACAGCGGTTGCCATGGTGATTCTTTTTGATAAAAGCAGTTCGGAGATCTTACATGTAGTCATATCTTCACTCAAATCCAACAAACCGAAGAATACAGCAACTTTTGTTGAAAAGGAACATAGTGAGACCTTGCAACAAGATGAAATCATGCAAAAAGAAGAGGAGATAGAGACAGAGCATGCTGAACAAGTCCAAGAAGAAGAGATAGACAAACCGGCCTATCTGAGAAAAGACAAAGAAGTGAAGACAAAAAAAGGGGATGAAGAAGAAAAGCATACAGTGGCAGAAGAAATAAGTGAGACAAAAAAAACGATACTGGATATTGCCGCAGATGTAAAAGAGCATAAAAATGCTGTGATCGTTGATGAACTTGAAGAAAATACAAAACTCTTAGCTAATATCGAAAAAGGAAAGGTTGAAAAACCTAAAAACTTTAAACTGCCTTCTGTAGATTTTTTGCAAAAGCCAAGTAAAACAACGCGTAATATAGACGAAAAAGAGTTAGATGACAAGATACGCTATCTTATTGAAAAATTGGCACATTTTAAAATTGACGGAGATGTTGTACGTACCTATGCAGGTCCTGTTGTTTCTACTTTTGAGTTTAAGCCGGCAGCCAATGTTAAGGTGAGTAAAATACTTAACTTACAAGATGATTTGGCAATGGCACTCTCTGCGGAGACTATCCGTATTCAAGCACCTATCCCGGGAAAAGATGTCGTCGGGATAGAGATTCCAAATGAATCAGTAGATACTATTTATCTGCGTGAGCTTTTAGATGACAAACTTTTTAAAGATTCCGCTTCACCACTTACTATAGCGCTTGGAAAAGACATTGTCGGCAAGCCTTTTATTACAGATTTGAAAAAACTTCCACATTTACTTATTGCTGGAACGACAGGAAGCGGGAAAAGTGTCGGTATCAATGCTATGATACTTTCACTTTTGTATAAAAATTCACCTGATCAGTTGCGTCTTTTAATGATTGATCCAAAAATGCTGGAGTTTTCCATATACAATGACATCCCGCATCTGCTTACTCCTGTCATTACAAAACCAAAACAGGCTATTGTCTCACTTAACAACATGGTAGGTGAAATGGAACGGCGTTACGAACTAATGGCTGAGAGTCGTACAAAAAATATTGAAAATTATAATGAAAAAGTAAAAAAAGAGGGTGGTGAGCATTTTCCTTATATCGTTGTAATTATTGACGAATTGGCTGACTTGATGATGACAAGTGGCAAAGATGTTGAACTCTCTATCGCAAGACTTGCGCAAAAATCACGTGCCTGTGGAATTCATCTTATCATCGCGACACAAAGACCGTCTGTAGATGTTGTTACGGGACTTATTAAAGCAAACTTGCCTTCTCGTATATCCTACAGAGTAGGACAAAAGGTTGATTCTAAAATCATTTTAGACCAAATGGGGGCAGAATCACTTCTGGGGCGTGGAGATATGCTCTTTACGCCTCCTGGTTCACCGGCTTTAGTACGCCTGCATGCTCCCTGGGCTACAGAAGAAGAGATAGAAAAGATTGTAGATTTTATTAAAGCGCAGCGAGAGCCAAATTATGACAAAAGCTTTTTGATAGAAGAGACAAATGCAGAAGGCGGTTCTGCTTCGGGTTCTAATGAAAGTTATGAAGAGCTTGATCCTTTGTACGAAGAGGCGAAAAATGTAGTTTTGAGTGACAGAAAAACATCTATCTCTTACTTACAAAGAAAACTCCAGATTGGATATAACCGTTCTGCAAGAGTGATAGAACAGCTTGAAAATGAAGGAGTGCTCTCTTCTCCAAATGCCAAGGGTGTCAGAGAGATATTATAATGCCAAAACCACATTTCATATTCATGAAACAAAAAGATTCTTTTCGTGTACATGTAAAGAACCTGGAAGAATTATCTGTCAAACAGATACAGGAAATAGAAGCTTTTGTTGCGCAAAGAAAAGGGTACTTTGATTTTGCTACCTACACATTCAGTATTGGAAAAAAGCTTGAATATCAGGAATTTGTAAAGCTTCTTGTTGTGTTACATGTAGAAGCTTTGGTTAAAGAAGTTGTTTATACTACGCAAAGCAGTGCCAGAATTTCTTTTGGGCAATACAAAGGAATGCTTTACAGTGAACTGCCTGACTCTTATCTGTTATGGCTCAAAAACAACTATATGGGTAGTGACAGAGAAATCATCTGCACTGAAATTGCAAAACGCGGACTTTAGTGTTACCTTTCGATACATCAAGGTAATTTTACAAAATATAGGTGTATAGATTCGTAACACTGTCGATATGATTACTTTTCTTTTAGCTATAATGTCCCCAAATTAAATTTACAATAGGAAGTATTATGGGATTTAGAGAAGACTATAAAGCACATGTAGAAGAAAGAGCGGCACTTGGTGTCCCTCCATTACCTCTTACTGCTGAACAGACAGTAGAAGTTATCGAGTTTATTAAAACAGGTGAATATGTTGAAGAGATGCTGGATCTTTTAGAAAATCGTGTATCTCCGGGTGTAGATGATGCAGCCTATGTCAAAGCAGCATTTTTAAACGAATTGGCAAGTGAAGAACATCATGTAGAGGCTATTCCGCCAGAAAAAGCTGTTCAGATGCTTGGTATGATGCTTGGTGGCTATAATGTGAAACCATTAATTGATGCTTTGACATCAAAAAATGTAAAAGTTGTTGCAGCAGCTATTGAAGCACTTTCCAGTACACTACTTGTATATGATGCATTTAATGATGTTGAAGAGTTACATAAAAAAGGTGTGACTGCAGCAACTCACGTTTTAAATGCATGGGCAGATGCTGACTGGTTTACAAAAAAACCTGAACTTCCTGAAAAATTAACTGTTACCGTGTTTAAAGTTCCTGGTGAAACAAATACTGATGATTTATCTCCTGCTTCTGAAGCATTTACACGTTCAGATATTCCTTTACATGCAAACTCTATGCTTGCTGCAAAAATGGAAGACCCTATAGGCACTATCAACAGACTTAAAGAACTTGGGCATCCTGTTGCTTATGTCGGAGATGTTGTTGGTACCGGTTCAAGTCGTAAGTCAGGTATCAACTCAGTACAGTGGCACATGGGAGAGGATATTCCAGGTGTTCCTAATAAACGTACCGGCGGTGTAATTCTTGGTGGAACTATCGCACCTATTTTCTTTGCAACAGCAGAAGATTCAGGAGCACTTCCAATCGAACTTGATGTTTCTCAAATGGAAACAGGTGATGTTATTGACATCTATCCATATAAAGGTGAAGCACATAAAGACGGTAAATGCATTGCTACATTTAAACTAAAACCAAATACTATTACTGATGAAGTTCGTGCAGGTGGTCGTATTCCACTTATTATCGGTCGTGGACTTACAAACAAAGCACGCAGTGTTTTAGGAAAAGCTCCAGCTGATATTTTCTTGACACCTGATCAGCCTGAAGATACTGGTAAAGGGTATACTTTAGCACAAAAAATGGTTGGTAAAGCATGTGGAATGGATGGTGTTCGTCCGGGTATGTATTGTGAGCCTGAAATGAGTACAGTCGGGTCTCAAGATACAACAGGTCCTATGACAAGAGATGAGATCAAAGAACTTGCCGCACTTGGATTTAATGCTGATTTGGTATTACAGACTTTCTGTCATACATCTGCGTATCCAAAACCGTCAGATATTAAGATGTTCCATACACTGCCTGACTTTATTGCAAACCGTTCAGGTGTTGCGCTTCGTCCTGGTGATGGTATTATTCACTCATGGCTAAACAGAATGGTTCTTCCGGATACTGTAGGTACCGGTGCAGATTCACATACACGTTTTCCTATAGGTATCTCTTTCCCTGGTGGTTCTGGAATCGTTGCATTTGCAGCAGTTACAGGTTCTATGCCTTTAACTATGCCAGAATCAGTTCTTGTAAAATTCAAAGGTAAAATGCAACCGGGAATCACATTACGTGACTTGGTTAATGCTATTCCTCACCAAGCTATAAAAGAAGGTCTTTTAACAGTTGAGAAAAAAGGAAAGAAAAATATTTTTGCCGGACGTATTTTGGAAATTCAGGGCTTGCCTGATCTAAAAGCTGAGCAGGCATTTGAACTCTCAGATGCATCGGCAGAGCGTTCTGCAGCAGCATGTACTGTACAGCTTGACAAAGAACCTGTTATAGAATATTTGAAATCAAATATTGCACTTTTAAATTCTATGATTGATGCAGGATACGAAGACCATCGTACATTGGCGCGTCGTATTGTAAAAATGGAAGAGTGGTTGGAAAAACCTGAACTGATGAAAGCAGATGAAGATGCAGAGTATGCTGCAGTGCTTGAGATTGATTTAGATCAAATCACAGAGCCGATTTTGGCATGTCCGAATGATCCGGATGATGTTGCTACACTTTCAGAGATTTTAGCCGATCCTAAACGTCCGCATAAAATTGATGAAGTATTTGTTGGTTCATGTATGACAAATATCGGTCACTACCGTGCACTTGGTGAAGTCCTAAAAGGTGAGGGTGCTGTTCCTACCCGTTTATGGGTTTGTCCTCCGACAAAAATGGATGAAAAACAACTTCTTGAAGATGGTTACTATGCAATCTTTGGTGCTGCAGGTGCAAGAACGGAAGTTCCTGGATGTTCATTATGTATGGGGAATCAGGCACGTGTATCAGACGGTGCAGTAGTGTTCTCAACATCAACACGTAACTTTGACAACCGTTTAGGAAAAGAAGCACAGGTTTATCTTGGTTCTGCTGAGCTTGCAGCTGTATGTTCACTTCTTGGAAAAATTCCGACAAAAGAAGAGTATTTGGAATTGACGAAAAAAATAGAAGGCAAAGAAGACGATATCTATAAATATCTAAACTTCAACCTCATAAAAGATTATAAGCTTAACTAGCTGTATGCAGAAATGGACTAAATCCGTTTCTGTCAAGCTGAATTAAATTCACAGTGCAATAAATGGACTAAATCCATTTTTGCCAAGCTTAACTAGCTGTATGCAGAAACGGGGATTTTCTCCGTTTCTATTTACTCACTGACTATATCATACTCATCCGGAATATCCGGTACATATTTATCTTGCGATATTTTTTTATTTATTTTTTGATTTTTAAATACAATCTTTATATCATTTTCAAGTTCATCTTTGTATGAAATAGATTTAATTATGGAATTTTCTGTTTTTATGATGTATGCTTTATTCTGAAAATTCGCTAAATAACTCCCTTTGGCAATCTCTTTTGCATTGTGAATAATTTTAAAAAGATCAAAATCTCCATTAAGATGTTTAATGATGACCTGTTCTAACTCCGGTTCGATAACTACAATTTTATTTTGTAAAATATAAACGCTTTTTTGCACAGGTTTTGTATACTGCCAAAGAGCATAACGAGGTTTAGAAGCTGTTACATGCCCCGTATATGTTATCTTCACTCCTTTGTCATCTACTATTTTTTGTAAAAAATCTGCTTCAAAACTGTTTATATTTTTTATACTTGCATAGCCAGATGTTACTAGCAATGCAGCTAAAATTATTCTTTTCATTTCTCTCCTTTAAAAAGAAATTATAGCAAATTATTCATTTATACTATTTATTAGATTTAATGTGATAAAATAAGAACAATTTCAGCGATTATTATATAGTAAATTATATAGTAACGATAATAAGGTTGCAAATGCTACAAGCATTCATGGGTAAGGTATTTGGTACTGCAAATGACCGAGAATTAAAAAAATATGCGAAAAAAGTTAAAAAGATTAATGAACTTGAAAGCAAATATGAAGTTTTAAGTGATGATGCACTCAAAAATGCTTTTGAAGATTTGAAACAAAGTGTACGCAGTGGTGAAAAGAGTCTTGATGATGTGCTGTATGATTCTTTTGCCATTACAAGAGAAGCTGCAAAACGTGTTTTGAATATGCGCCATTTTGATGTTCAGCTTATAGGTGGTATGGTTTTACATGAGGGTAGAATTGCCGAAATGAAAACCGGTGAGGGAAAAACCCTTGTGGCTACACTTGCCATTACGCTCAATGCAATGACAGGCAAGGGCGTTCATCTGGTAACAGTGAATGATTACCTGGCCTCTCGTGATGCAAAAGAGATGGGTGTGTTGTATAACTTTTTGGGTTATAGTGTAGGGACTATTTTAGAAGATATGCATGACCCGATTGAAAAAAAAGCGGCATATGATGCAGATATTACCTACGGTACAAATAATGAGTTCGGCTTTGACTATTTACGTGATAATATGAGTTATTCAAAAGACCAGATGGTACAGCGTGGACATAATTTCGTAATTGTTGATGAAGTGGATTCTATTTTAATTGATGAGGCGAGAACGCCTTTGATCATTTCAGGTCCTACAAACAGAAATATGCAGGATTATCTCAAAGCAAACAGAGTTGCTTTGGAATTGAATAAAGAAGAACATTTTACTGTTGATGAAAAAGACAAAGTAATATTAATTACAGAAGAGGGTATCACAAAAGCGGAAGAGCTTTTTGGTGTTGAAAATCTTTACAGTGCAGAGAATGCTTCTTTGCCACACATGCTTGACCAGGCTTTAAAAGCAAATTATCTTTTTGAAAAAGATGTTGATTATGTTGTCAATGACGGGGAAGTTGTTATTGTTGACGAATTTACGGGTCGATTAAGCGAAGGGCGCCGTTTTTCTGAAGGACTGCATCAGGCACTTGAAGCCAAAGAGGGTGTAGAAATCAAAGAAGAAACACAAACACTTGCAGATATTACTTTTCAAAATTACTTTAGAATGTATGACAAACTTGCGGGAATGACAGGTACTGCCGAAACAGAGGCAACAGAGTTTGCACAGATTTATAATTTGGATGTTGTTTCCATTCCTACAAATATTCCGATTGCAAGAAAAGATTTGAATGATTTAATATACAAAACAGAAGAAGAAAAATTTGCAGCTGTTATTGAAACCATTAAAAAACTAAGCAAATCAGGACAACCTATTTTGATAGGTACGGCTTCTATAGAAAAGTCTGAAGTTTTACATGAAATTCTTAAGAAAGAAAAAATTGCCCATACTGTTTTAAATGCAAAAAACCATGCGCAAGAGAGTGAAATCATTAAACATGCAGGAGCAAAGGGTGCTGTAACCATTGCAACAAATATGGCAGGACGCGGTGTTGACATTAAGGTGAGTGATGAAGTAAAAGAGCTCGGTGGATTATACATCATCGGAACTGAGAGACATGAAAACCGCCGTATTGACAACCAGTTACGCGGACGTTCCGGGCGTCAGGGTGATCCCGGAACAACACAGTTTTATCTTTCACTTGAAGACAATCTTTTACGAATATTCGGCAGTGATAAAATCAAGTCCATCATGGAAAGACTCGGTGTTGAAGACGGTGAATATATAGAATCAAGAATGGTAACCCGTGCAGTTGAAAAAGCACAGAAAAAAGTTGAAAATATGCACTATGAAGGGCGCAAGCAAATTGTTGAGTATGATGATGTTGCAAATGAGCAAAGAAAAATCGTGTACAAATTCAGAAATCAGCTTTTAAGTGATGATTATGATATTGCTGCTAAAATCGATGAAATCAGAGAAGAGTATGTTGAAAATCTTTTAGCTCGTTCGGATATATTTTCCGGTGCAGATAAAGAAGATTTTAATCCTGAAAAGCTCTCTCAGTTACTTAAAGAAGAGATGAATTTTGATCTGGACACTGAACAGCTAAAAGAGTTGGAATATGAAGAATTATATGCAAAAGTTACAGAACTGTTAAAAACTGCTTATGATGAGAAAATGGGCGTGTTGGATGAGCAGACAAGGCAAGATATAGAAAAAGAGTTTTATCTCAAAGAGTTGGATAATGCCTGGAGAGAGCATCTTTATGCAATGGACAATATGAAAACAGGTATTCGTCTGCGTGCATATAATCAAAAAGATCCTCTTGTTGAGTATAAAAAAGAGAGTTTTGGTCTTTTTGGTGAATTAATTAATGATATTAAATTCAATACAATTAAAACCTTGCAGATTATACAGTTCCAGATGGAGTCTCCGGAAGAAGAGGCTGCCAGAATTTCCAAACAGCTTGAAGAAGAGAAAAAAGCACAAGAAGCATTGATGCGGCTTAACCATCATGACAATGTAGACATTGATGCAGAAGATGATTTTGTTGTGAGTAAAAAAATAGCAAGAAATGACCCCTGTCCGTGCGGAAGCGGAAAAAAGTATAAACAATGCTGCGGAAAAAGCGGTCCGAAAAAAGGTGTTTTTGCTTCTTGAAAAAATCAATAGTTTCTTACCTTGTTAAAAGATTTTTACGCTTTGACAAGGATCAGCCTTTTATCTTTATATCTGCACTTTTAGCCTTTATAGGAATTACGCTCGGTGTCATGGTGCTTCTTATTGCCATGGCCCTTATGAATGGTTTTGACAAAGAGTTTAAAGACAAACTGACTGTTATGAACTACCCTCTGACCATTATTCCAAAATTTTACGGTGCTGTAAACAGCAATCTGCTTATGGATTTGGAAGCAAAATTTCCTCATTTGCAGTTTAGCCCTTACATTCAATCCTCCGTGATGGCCAGAAGCGGTTCGAGACTCGAAGGTGGATATCTCTTTGGTGTCAATCTTGAGGATGAAGCGAAAGTCAATTCGGTACTTGCCAAGGCAATTACGGGGCACACCTTTAAAAAATTTGATGTTGTTGTAGGAAAAACTCTTAAAGAAGAATTTAATTTACATGTAAATGATAAACTGATGTATATTTTTACAAATGTAGAACCGGGCGGACTCTCTGTTACTCCAAAAATAAAGCGCTTTAAGATCAAGTCGTTTTTTGATTCAGGACTTTCGGCTTATGACAAAGCATACTCCTACACAACACTCGAGGCTATGCAGACCATAGAGCATATGGCTGCAAATGAATATGACGGTATTCATATATATTCCAAATATCCACGAAAAGATATAGAAAAAATAAAAAAAGTGCTGCCAATCAGTGTAACAGTAAAAGGCTGGTGGGAAGACAATATGAATTTTTTTGCTGCTTTGGAGATGGAAAAAACCTCTCTTTTTATTGTCCTGATGCTTATTATTCTTATTGCTTCTATCAATATCATCTCTTCTCTTTTAATGACTGTAATGAACAGAAGAGGCGAAATTGCACTTTTGCTCTCTTTGGGTGCAACAACATCTGAAATTAAAAAGGTATTTTTGTATCTGGGAATTGTTATAGGAATTACCGGTATTTTAGCCGGTATTGTTTTTGGATTGAGTGGTATATGGCTGCTGAGTACTTTTGATATTGTCTCTTTGCCAAAAGATGTTTATCCTACCTCAAGACTTCCTCTGGACTTGACACTGCATGATTTTGTTTTTATTGTCGCAGGTGCTTTTGGTATCGTTGTCGCTTCTTCTTATTATCCTGCCAAAAAGGCAAGTGAAGTAGATATACTGACTGTTCTTCGAAATGAGTAGTGAAAATTCCTAGAAGAGTTTTTGAAGTACTTTAAAAGGAAAGGTAAGGGTTCGCTTGATGATATTGAGCGGTGCTACAATAATATCTTTGGCAACCATGGTATTTATAGTAGGATCGCTGAGTTTTCCTGTAACTTTGAGTGTGGTTGATATACTTTTTCCATCAAAAATAATATAACCGACAAGTGGTACTTTTGAGAGATTACTTCCCAGATCTGTTTTTAGATTTAAAACCAAATTGATACTGTTCTTGTTGGTATCCGCACTCCCTTTTCCAAGTATTGTCAACTCTTTGGATTCAAGATAAATATCTGAAATATCAAAAACACCTTTTTTTGCATGAAATTTTACATAGGCATTCTTCACATGTAAACCTTTTTTACTGTAACCCGGCAGTGAAAAAGTAACAAGAGAGGGTATTGTATTGACAAAAGCTAAGACATTATTTAGAAGTTTATAGTCAATCATTATAGTATCATGCATGTAAAAAACACCCTTGTAGTCTTCAAGTGTTCCATTCATAGAAAAGTCCAGACTCCCGCCACTGAATTTAGACGGGGCAAAGAGTTTTTCCATAAATTTATCATTAAAGTTTTCTCCATAAAGATGAAAAGTATTGTTTTCAAGCTTAAATCCTGCATTTCCTTTTTTATGAGTGAGTTGTGCTGTTAAGATATTATTGTAATATTGCAGATGCATTGTATCTGAAACAGCGTATCGGTTGTTGCCAAGATAAAGATAGGAATCTATCGCATCTACGGAAAGCTTAAAGTTGCTTTTTTTTGCATTTGACTGTCTTGTTATTTGTTTTGTAAATTTGACAATAGCATCTACATTCAGACCGGCATCATGTATCTTGATTGCAATATCTTTGTCTATTTTAATGTGCATTTTCTTGTTTACATTGAGATAAATTTTTTGCTTTTTTGTAATTTCTCCTGTTACCGTGTAGGTACTGACTTCCTTGTTTTTGTTGACCAGTAAATGATAAGGATAGTGTAAAGTCGCGCTAAACTGAGTATGGGGGGCATCGCTTTTTTTATAAAAACTGATTTTCCCTTCATTGAGTTTATACTTTTGTAAAAAACGTGATTTTTTTGCAAGAATTTCAAGAGCGTTGAGTGTTAACTTCCATTGTTTTTCATTGGAAACAAAAGAAGCATCAAGTTCTCGTGAATCTATTGTAATGTTTTCACCGTCAATATACCCGCCTAGCATTATTTTGTTGTTTTTATAGAGTATGGCATCTGTTTTCGGATTTTTCAATACAAAATCATTTAAACTTATATGTGCTTTTTTTGAATCAAAATCATAATGGGCATAGACTTTTGTACTGATATAATCACTGATTTGTAAAAATGTATGTTTCAAATAGATACTTTGTTTGTCAAAATTTATATAAAAATTGCTTGCTTTGTATTGTGATCCGTTAACATTGAAAAATATATCTTCTTGCGAAGAGACAGATAAAACTTTGTCGTATTGTACTCGTAAGGGTGTTACTGTTTGTGTGAGTTCTATACCGCTGTACTGTAGCTTTAAGAGATCTACATCAAGATTTATTTTAGATGCTTTGAGGTCTATTGTTCCATGAACATATCCATTTGTTATATTCCAGGTATTAAAATATGTTGCGGGTATATTTGTCTGCAGTTTTTTCAGATCAAAATCTACTGAGAGTTTTTCTAGCGTAATAATTTTGTTTTCATATTGCCATTTTGAAGAATCTATATCTATCGTATCCTGCTTTGGATGAATACGGTAAGCTACATGTAAAGGTCCTTTTTGTGTATCAAGAGAGAGACCCTGTGTCTCTATTTTGTGAAAGTTTAAGTCTATTGTTCCTGTTGATTTCTTTGCATTAAAGTTTACATATACATTTGCCGCAGCAATCTCTTTGTATTTTGCCTGCATTTTATCTATCAGCACATCATAATTATCAAGATGTATATGTGTATTGAAAATATCTATATTCAGTCCAAGATAGTCAAAGTTTGCTTTTTTGGTATAAAAGTCTCCTTTGGCATCTACATCAATTGTATGAAGATTGACCTCTATCGTTAAGTCAGTATTGACTGTGCCTTTTCTTTGTAAAAAAGGCAGTTTTATTTTGTAGGTGTTCAATACATGTAACATGTCTTTGTTAAGCATACCCTCAAACAGCAAATGCAGTGTTAAGAGTTCTTCTTTTTTATTGAAGTCAATTTTAAGCCAGCTTTTTCCTAAGTTCATTCCGTACGTCAAAGCATTTTGAGGTTTTATATATAAAATCCCCTTTTTAAATTCAAGATTTGTCTGCCTGCTTTTTACGGCGTCGAGTTTTGGATTGTATGTATAGATGAGTTTTTGTGCAACTGCCTGGATATATATGTTTTTATAAGCATTTTGCAAATCATTATAATCAATAAAACCATGAAATGTTTGAATATCAAGATATTGCATTTTAATGGCAGTATATGCCCAGTATATTACTTCTTTTGGCAAATGTGCGATTTTTATCAGGTGAGAAATATCAGTTATGTGTTTGTTGCTGACAACATTGTAGATGAGTTGTTTTTCATCTGCAATTGCATAAACAGTAAGGTTTGCGTCATTATGAATATCAAGGTCAATTTTTGTGTATACTTTTTGCGCCTGTGTATCAAAAATAACACTGCCTTTTATATTGACAGCCCTTTTTTTGTCTTGAAACTTTTTTATTGCGACTCTGAGCAGATCTGTTTTTGCATAAATCTTCGATTCAAAATCAAAATCCGGAGATTGAAAAACAAAAAAACCCTGCTCGCTACTCGTGTATTTAAAAGAGCCTGTGGCGTTGCCAAACACTATGTTTCTGACAACAAGAGAGCGAAACCAGTGTGTTGTTTGCGTAACAATTTTAAGATATTTGCTGAACTCTTTAAAACTGATACTGTTGGCTGTTTTGTTGTTTTGTCTGTCAATTTTTAAGGTTTTAACAGAAACAGTAAGTCTGTCATCCCATTTGATATAAATACTTTTTGCATGAATATTTGATATAGAAACATTATCAAGATATAATCCATTTTGTAAAACTATAAACAAACCAACAAGAAGAAGAAACATGAAAGTAAAAAAAACAACTATACTCGCGTATGTTTTCGCAATAATCTTTGTGATTGCATTATCTTTCATGTACTACCTTAATAAACCTATTTATACACCCAAAGTCCTCTATATTCCTGCAGGCTCTATTAATAAAATTATAACACAATTGCAGTCTAAAAATTATGATGTCTGCAAAATCGATTCTTTTCTTTTACGGATGATTGGCTCCCCTCAAAGCGGATGGATAAATTTACAGACAAGGGTAAACACCAAAGCGGATTTTTTATATAAACTGACAAGATCCAAGGCAGCTTTGCAAAATGTTACACTTATTCCGGGAGAGACCACTTATATATTTTTAAATCAACTGGCAAGCAATTTGCATCTCAACAGACAAAAACTGCAAGATGAATTTGACAAGCATGCTCCAATGAAAGAGGGCGTTTTTATTCCTGACACCTACAGACTTCCTTTGGGTATTACGGAAAAAGAACTTATAAGAGTGTTACTAAACAGCTCACACAGAAAAATGAAAGAACTCTCGCTGAAGTTTTTCGGCAATTATAATGAAAAAAAATGGTTTCGATATGTAGCAATAGCTTCAATAATTCAAAAAGAATCAGCCAGTGTAAAAGAGATGCCCTTGGTGAGTTCTGTTATATACAACAGAATAAACAAGGGAATGAAACTGCAAATGGACGGAACGCTTAACTACGGAAAGTATTCGCATCAAAAGGTCACACCCTACCGAATTAAAAATGATACTACAACATACAATACATACAGACATGCAGGGCTTCCAACTGCTCCTGTCTGCAATGTAAGTATTGATGCCATACGGGCTGCGGTATTTCCTAAAAAAACAGATTATCTCTATTTTATGAAATCCAAAAAAGGAACACATGACTTTACATGTAACTATTCTACACATTTACGCAACATAAAGCGTGCTACAAAATGAAACAAAAAAGAAAGATAATGTGAACTTTTCCCTGTCAATGCACGGTTTGTTTCTCTTAAGTGTTATTATTTAATTCGTAAAGTTCATAAATATATAATTTATGAATAAATATTAACTCAGAAGGACAGAACATGTCAAAAATTATTTGGTCAAAAATTGATGAAGCTCCGGCTTTAGCAACATATTCTTTATTGCCAATCGTAAATGCTTTTACAAAAGAAGCAGGTGTAGAAGTTGTAACTAGTGATATTTCATTAGCAGGAAGAGTTTTAGCGGCAATGGGTCTTGGAGAAGATGAATTGTCTAAACTTGGTGAACTTGTGCAAAAACCGGAAGCTAACATTATTAAGCTTCCAAATATTTCTGCTTCAGTTGGTCAATTGAAAGACTGTATTGCCGAACTTCAGTCTCAAGGATATGATATTCCGAACTATCCGGAAAATCCTGCAAATGCTGAAGAAGAAGCTATTCAGGCTAAATACAGCACTTGTCTTGGTTCTGCAGTTAACCCTGTCCTTCGTGAAGGAAATTCTGACAGACGTGCAGCACATGCTGTTAAAAAATATGCACAGAAACATCCGCACAGACTCAAGCCTTTTGCCGAAAACTCAAAAGCTTACGTTGCTCACATGAATGGTGACGGTGATTTTTATGCAAATGAGCAGTCAGTAACTATGGACAAAGCGCAAAAAGTAACAATTGCATTAAACGGTAAAGAATTAAAAACTATTGATGCACTTGATAAAGAGGTCCTTGATGGTACTTTTATGTCAGTGAAAAAATTAAGAGCATTTATCCAAAAAACAATTGACGAAGCAAAAGAAAAAGGTGTTATATGGTCTATTCACCTTAAAGCTACAATGATGAAAATTTCTGATCCGATTATGTTTGGACATGCATTTCAGGTTTTCTTCAAAGAAGTTTTTGATAAATATGCAGATCTGTTTGCTGAGCTAGGAGTTAATCCAAATCTTGGTATGAGTGATTTAGAGAAAAAAATTGCCGGTCATTCAAAAGAAGCAGAAATTAAAGCTGCATTCCAGGCTGTAGTTGATGCAGATGCACCAAGAATTGCTATGGTTGATTCTGACAAAGGGACAACAAACTTCAATGCTTCAAACGATGTGATTATTGATGCTTCTATGCCTGTAGTTGTTCGTGAAGGTGGTAAACAGTGGGACAGAACAGGTGCAGCTGATGAGTGTGTTGCTGTTATTCCGGACAGTACCTATGCAATGTTCCATCAAGAGATGGTAGCTGACTGTGTAAAAAATGGACAGTATGATGTAACTACTATGGGAAATGTTGCAAATGTTGGTCTTATGGCACAAAAAGCTGAAGAGTATGGTTCTCACCCGACAACTTTTGAACTTGAAGAGAGTGGTACAGTTACAGTTACTGCCGAAGACGGCACAGAACTTATGAAATTTGAGTGTGAAAAAGGTGATATCTGGAGAATGTCTCGTACAAAAGATATTCCAGTACAAGATTGGGTGCGTTTAGCAGTTGAGCGTGCAAGACTTACAGGAAATCCAGCAGTATTTTGGTTAGATGAAAATCGTGCGCATGATACACAAATACTTAATAAAGTAAACAAATATCTTAAAGAGCATGATACTACTGGCTTAGATATAAAAATTATGGATGTAGCATCGGCTACAAGATTTACAAACGAAAGAGTAAGAGCTGGTAAAGATACGATTTCTGTAACTGGCAATGTTCTTCGTGACCACTTGACAGATATGTATCCTATTTTAGAGCTTGGAACATCTGCAAAAATGCTTTCAATTGTTCCATTATTAGCTGGTGGGGGTTTATTTGAAACAGGTGCCGGTGGTTCTGCTCCTAAACATGTTGAGCAATTTGTAAACGAAGGGCACTTACGATGGGATTCTCTTGGTGAATTTTTAGCACTTGCTGAATCACTTCGAATGATGTATCAAAAAAGTGAAGACAGTAAAATAGGTGCATTAACAGAAGGTCTCGACAAAGCAAATGAAGGATACCTTGATAATGATAAAGCACCAAGCAGAAAATGTGGCGAACCAGATAATAAAGCATCTCACTACTGGGTGGCACGCTACTGGGCCGAAGCATTAAGTACGCAAACTGCAGATACTGCTTTAGCAGAGAAATTTACTCCAGTTGCTGAAACACTTGTGAAAAATGAAGAAAAAATTCTTACTGAGCTTGCTGCTGCGGAAGGTTCTCCGAAAGATATCGGTGGTTATTTCCACCCGGATGATGCCAAAGCTGAAAAAGCAATGCGTCCGTCTGCAACATTGAATGCAATAATTGATTCAATCTAAGTTGAATTATATCGTGCGTAAGGTATACTTATGCACGATATTCCTCTTTTTTATGTAACTCTTATTTTACAGGTGCTATATACAAAAGATGAATGCTGTTTCATCTAAAACTTTCGATGTCTGAATATACTTAAATGTTATGTGTTCGCACATATTGTTTAAGTGTACTGTACTGGTCATCATACTATTTAATATTAAGGAGCATATATGAGTCAAGGAAAAAGAGTAGGGATAGTAGGTGCTGGTAATGTTGGTGCAACAGTAGCATACTCTCTTGCGATGCTTGGATCATGTCATGAAATTATTCTTCGTGACAACAAAATAGATGTAGCAAAAGGGAAGGCATTAGATATGTCACAGGCAGCTTCTGCTGTGAGAAGTCATACAGTGGTAAAAGTTGCTGAAGAGATGTCAGATTTGGTTGACTGTGATGTTGTTGTTGTAACTGCCGGCAGTCCAAGACTTCCCGGTATGAGTCGTGATGACTTACTGATGATTAATGCGAAAATCACAAAAGAGGTAATTGAAGGTATTGCAAAATACTCTCCAAACGCAGTTGTTATCATGGTTTCAAACCCGCTTGATGCGATGACTTATGTAGCGCTGAAAGAGAGTGGATTTGACAGAAGCCGTGTTATCGGAATGGCTGGAATTCTGGACAGTTCAAGAATGGCTGCATTTATTCAAGAGAAGCTTGGTTATGGCGGCGGACAGATTCGTGCTTCGGTTATGGGCGGACACGGAGATGATATGGTGCCTCTTCCTCGTTACTCGACTGTAGCGGGTGTGCCTTTGTCAGATGTGCTTACAAGTGAAGAAATTGCCGAAATTGTTGACAGAACACGTCACGGCGGTGCTGAAATTGTGGGATACCTAAAAACAGGTTCCGCTTATTATGCGCCTGCAAAATCAACAGCGATTATGGTAGATGCAATTTTAAAAGATACAAAACAGATTCACCCTTGTGCGGTATGTCTTGAAGGTGAATACGGATACAGTGATGTAGTTTCGGGGGTGCCTGTAATGCTTGGTGCCAAAGGTGCTGAAAAAATTATTGAAGTAACACTAGATGAAAAAGAAAAAGCGATGTTTGCCAAATCTTGCAAGTCGGTTCAAGACTTAATAGACACACTAAAAGAAAATAATTTTTTTGAAGGAAACTAGAGAATGAAGACTCGTATAGAAAAAGACACAATGGGTGAAATTGAGGTTCCTCAAGATGCTTATTGGGGTGCACAAACACAAAGAAGTATTCAAAATTTTAAAATTGGTGAAGAAAAAATGCCGTATGAAATTACTCGTGCATTTTCATACCTGAAAAAAGCTGTTGCACTTGTTAATAAAGACCTGGGCAAACTTGATGCTAAAAAAGCAGATGCAATTGCACAAGCCGCAGATGATATGTTGGCAGGAAAACTTGATGGAAACTATCCACTTGTTGTATGGCAGACAGGTTCAGGTACGCAGTCAAACATGAACAATAATGAAGTGCTTGC